>NZ_JBQCUV010000001.1:469639-808381 GCF_051962915.1 Neisseria sp. P0006.S009
TGCGGGAATAGCTCAGTTGGTAGAGCGCAACCTTGCCAAGGTTGAGGTCGCGAGTTCGAGACTCGTTTCCCGCTCCAGTTTAATTTCAGATGCACTCAAATGCGGGAATAGCTCAGTTGGTAGAGCGCAACCTTGCCAAGGTTGAGGTCGCGAGTTCGAGACTCGTTTCCCGCTCCATCAAATTATGCATCCGAATATGCGGGAATAGCTCAGTTGGTAGAGCGCAACCTTGCCAAGGTTGAGGTCGCGAGTTCGAGACTCGTTTCCCGCTCCAGTTTCATACTACAACACTCAAACGTAGTTTTGGCGAGATAGCAAAGTGGTTATGCAGCGGATTGCAAATCCGTCTACGCCGGTTCGATTCCGACTCTCGCCTCCATCCCTTTTATGGCGGGGTGGCAGAGTGTTTATGCTATAAGGGGTGCAACCCTTATACAGGCCGGTTCAAATCCGCGCCCCCGCCTCCAATTTCTCAATTTACTGTCTACGCCCGGGTGGTGAAATAGGTAGACACAACGGACTTAAAATCCGTCGGCCCTAAACCGGCCGTGCCGGTTCGATTCCGGCTCCGGGCACCAATAAATATCTGAATTTATTGAAGAATCTAAGATTCTGAATTTCTAATTGACAGCTTATTTGTAAGGCTGTCTTTTTTGTTTGTGCCTTATTTGTGTCTAACTTGCGCCATTTGTGTCAAATGTGACAAGCTCGTGCAAAGGCCTCAGACTATGACAGTGAGGAAAACTGGCAATATCTGGAAGAGCATCGGTTACAGGATGGTATTATGCGTAAAGTCCACCGCAAACATCCACTGTCGGAAGCGCAAACCAAACGTAACCGACATCTATCGAAGACCCATTATGTGGTCGAACAAAGCTTCGGTACGCTGCACCGTAAGTCCCGCTACACCCGGGTAGCCTATTTCGGTCTAATTAAAGTGAGTGCGCAAAGCCATCTGAAGGCAATGTGTTTGAATCTGTTGAAAGCGGCTAACAGGCTAAATGTGCCTGTTGCCGCCTAAAAGGTGGCCCGGATGCCTGATTAATCAGGTATCCAAGGTGGATTAAGGGGGTATTTGGGTAGAATCAGGAACAATTAGGGGCGAAAACAGCCGAAAATTTGTGTTTGAATTTCGGCTATTGGGAGGAAAAGAAATTTTACAAAGGTCTCATTTTAAAATTTCACAAAATGATAAGGCCGTCTGAAAATCCTTTTTCAGACGGCCTTATCATTCAAATCAGAAGGACTTAAACCAAGTTCTCCAGCATCCATTTCACGTAACGGCTGACGCCTTGTTTTACATCCAAGAATTCTTCTTTATACCCGGCTTCGCGCAGCTTGGTGATGTCCGCTTGAGTGAAGCTCTGATATTTGCCTTTAAGTGCATCGGGGAATGGGATATAGCGAATAAGTTCTTCTTCAACCAACTCTTTCAAACTCATTTCAGGCTTGCCTTCGGCTGCACGGCAGGCGTTGACGGTGGCGGCGGCAAGTTCGTTAAACTGTTGGCTGCGGCCTGTACCGAGGTTAAAGATACCTGAAAGCTCAGGATGATCGAAGAAGTAAAGGTTAACTTTGGCGACGTCTTCTACGCTGACAAAATCGCGGGTTTGTTCGCCGTTGCCGTAGCCGTCATTAGCGCCAAACAGGTTAACATAGCCGTGTTCTCGGTATTGGTGGAAATGATGGAAGGCGACGGATGCCATACGGCCTTTGTGTTGCTCTTGTTGCCCGTAAACATTGAAGTAACGGAAGCCGACGACTTGGGCGGTCAAACCTTCTTTCATACGGCGGCGCAATACTTGGTCAAACAAGAATTTAGAGTAGCCGTACACATTGAGTGGTTTTTCCAGTTCGCGCTCTTCGCGGAAGATTTCACCTTTGCCGTACACGGCGGCACTGGAAGCATAGAGGAACGGAATACGTTCGTCCTGACACCAATCTAAGAGGTCGAGCGTGTACTGATAGTTGTTGTCCATCATATAAAGGCCGTCATGATTCATGGTGTCGGAACATGCGCCTTGATGGAAAACCGCTTCAATATTGTCGTAAGGCAAAAGATGGCCGCGCACTTGGCGGATAAATTCGTGTTTATCAAGATAGTGGGCAATTTCACACTCGACAAGGTTTTTAAATTTTTCACCTTTGCTCAGATTGTCGACGGCAACAATGTCGGTAATACCGCGCTGGTTAAGTGCTTTGACGATGTTGCTGCCGATAAAGCCGGCTGCGCCTGTTACGATAATGGTCATAATGAGTTTCCTTTATTTTGATTTTTCAGACGGCCTTGAAGTAATCATGCCGTCTGAAAATAAAAACTTTTCTGTCTGGATTATTTTCCAACTCTATTTTCAGACGGCATTTAGAATTTTAAGGCCGTCTGAAACAATCATTATTGCTCTTCCAATGCCTTATTCAACTCTGCAAACGAGCAAACCGCCGTACCAAGTTTTGCCACGACAACGCCCGCTGCCGTATTAGCAAGGTGCATCGCTTCAGGCATGGTATAGCCTGCCGCCAAACCCAAGCCCATTCCGGCAATAACGGTATCGCCCGCACCGGATACATCATAGACTTCTTGAGCCCTTGTAGGCTGATAAATCGGCTTGCCCTCATTGAACAGGGTCATACCCTCTTCGCTTCGGGTCAGCAAAATCGCGGTCAAGTCGAGATGACGGCGCAGATTTTGGGCTTTTTCGGTCAAATCGTTTTCGTTTTTCCAGCTGCCCACCACTTCTTTCAATTCTGCACGGTTAGGCGTAATCAGCGTAGCGCCGGCATATTTTTCGTAATCATCGCCTTTCGGGTCGATTAAAACGGGTTTACCGGCCTGTTTCGCCCAATCGATCATATCGGAAATATGCGACAAACCGCCCTTGCCGTAATCTGAAAAAATAATGGCATCGTATTCAGGCAACACTTCTCGATATTGATGTTTGATTTGTTCCAATACCTCACGATGAGGCTGCTCTTCAAAATCAAGTCGGATAAGCTGCTGGTTGCGAGCAACAACTCGCAGTTTGACAGTAGTCGCAATTTGTTTGTCGCGCATCAGATAGGAAGAAACACCGTCTTGCACCATCAACGCATCCAGTGCATCTGCAGCTTCATCATCGCCAGTTACGGACAACAGCCCTACTTTGCCACCCAATGAGGCGATATTGCGCGCAACGTTTGCCGCACCACCCGCGCGTTGGTCGATACGTCCGATTTTCGCCACCGGCACGGGCGCTTCGGGCGAAATACGGGACACGTCGCCAAACCAATAGCGGTCGAGCATCACATCGCCGACAACCAAGACTTTGGCTTGTGCAAAACGGGATTTGAGAGTTTCTTGTTGGAACTTGGTGGGCATATTGCCTCCGTTATGTTTTTTTCAGACGACCTCAACCTGTAAGGTCGCCTGAAAATCAGTTTGCTTCAAGGTTTACCACGCGGTTCACTTCACGCAATACGGCTACCGGATCGGCAGCTTTGGTTACCGGGCGGCCCATTACCAAATAGGTTGAACCTGCAGCCAAGGCTTCAGCCGGTGTCATAATACGGCGTTGGTCGTCATTATTGCCGGCAACGTCCAAGCGGATGCCCGGTGTTACCAAGACAAAATCCTGTCCCAATTCGCGGCGCAATGGTGCGGCTTCTTGAGCGGAACATACCACGCCGTCCAAGCCTGAACTTTGCGCCAGTTTCGCCAAGCGGATGACTTGTTCTTCAGGGGCGATGTTCAAACCGATTTCTGCCAAGTCGCTTTGTTCCATGCTGGTCAACACGGTTACGCCGATCAAAAGCGGCTTGGTTTGATATCCGGCAACGGCTTCTGCTGCGGCTTCCATCATACGGCGGCCACCGGAGGCGTGCATATCGACCATCCAAACGCCCATATCGGCGGCAACTTTGCACGCTTGAGCGACTGTATGGGGAATATCGTGGTATTTCAAATCGAGGAAAAGTTTGAAACCTTGATTGATTAAGCTTTCTGCCAAATTACGGCCGGTTGCGGTAAACAGCTCTTTGCCGATTTTGATTTGACACAATGCCGGGTCAAGATTGCGGACAAATCCGAGCGTATCTTTTTCGTTGGCAAAATCAAGGGCGACGATGACGGGAGTACGTTGTTGCTGAGTTTGGAAGTCGGAGATCAAGGGATTCATAAGATGCCTGCGGATAAACGGTTATAGCTTCGATTTTAACAGCTTTTGTACACAAAGGCCGTCTGAAAATATTTTTTCAGACGGCTTCATCACAACACACCTTAATTATTCTTATATAAATCTAAAATTTTTACAGAAAATTCATCATCACTGAAAAAAAAGGCTGGTGGAACTTCCAATACTTCAGCAATTTTCTGCAAAGTATTTAAATCAGGCTGATGATTTCCTTTCTCATAGCGATTAATACGCGTACTCGCCACAAACTCATCTAATCCTATCGCCAGTCCCAGCTTCTCCTGCGTCAAATTTTTTGCTTTTCTCGCTTCCTTAAATCGCCTTGTAAAAATTTCTTGTAAACTCATAACTTCTATCCTAAAAATCAAAGTTACGAATTTCGTATATTTTTCTTGATTATTTACTACGAATAACGTAGTATTTAATGATTTTATACTTTACCTATTGTGAGAAAACCATGACACCGGACCAAGAATCAAAATGCCATAAAATTATTCATTCTCATGCAATTGCTGCTGCCGCAGGCAACGCCATACCCGTACCAGGACTTGGTATCGCTACAGATATGGTTACAATGACTACTATGTGCACAAGCCTTTGTGCTGTTTTTGGTGGTAATATGACCGAAGCGGCTGCCAAGGCAATGGCTATAGCTGCAATTAAAAATACCATGTTAAAACAACCCATAAAAACAATAGCAAAAGAATTGTCAAAATTAATTCCAGGCTTAGGCAGCGTTGTTGCACCAACTATTTCTGTTGCATTACTTGAAGCAGCAGGATGGACTCTTGCAAAAGAACTGGAACAAAAATTCAGTTGATCCACATACAATAATATGAAAAGGCCGTCTGAAAGTATTTTTCAGACGGCCTCATGATTTTACTTTGGCAAAACTTATTTGCCCAAACCTTTCAATACTTCGGCTTTCACGGCTTCTACTGCTTGGGTGCCGTCAACTTTGATGTATTTCGGCGCGTGTTCGCCTTCCAGTTTGCTGTAGAAATCAACCAAAACTTCGGTTTGCTCGTGGTAAACGGCAAGGCGTTTTTTCACGGTTTCTTCTTTATCGTCGTCGCGTTGAATCAAATCTTCGCCGGTTACGTCGTCTTTGCCTTCGACTTTAGGCGGATTGTAGGTAACGTGGTAAGTACGGCCGGAAGCCAAATGCACACGGCGGCCGCTCATGCGGTCGACAATCACGCTGTCAGGTACATCGATTTCAACCACGGCATCCAAATCCACACCAGCTTCAACCATGGCTTCGGCTTGTGCCAATGTGCGTGGGAAACCGTCAAACAGGAAACCGTTTTTGCAGTCGTCTTGGGCAATGCGCTCTTTAACCATGCCGATAATGATGTCGTCGCGTACCAAACCGCCTTCATCAATGATTTTTTTTGCTTCCAAACCCAGCGGAGTGCCTGCTTTGATGGCAGCGCGGAGCATGTCGCCGGTAGAGATTTGAGGAATGCCGAATGCAGCAGTGATGAATTGAGCCTGTGTGCCTTTGCCGGCGCCTGGTGCGCCCAACAATAATACTTTCATGATGAGTCCTTTTGGTTGACGGATTTAATGTTCAGATAATTTTACACGGCTTGTGTTTATCGTTCAAAACTTCAGACGGCCTCTTTCGGGCCGAAATGCTTCCATGCATCGTCGCGCATTTCGATAAACCATGAGTCTTCGGGGAATCGCTCTATCGCATCTTTCAAAGTGGAAAGCAAGTTTTGCGATAAGGCTTTCGCCAAATATTCTTCCTCATTGGCTTCGGCCGCTTTGTCAGGCTGCTGCGCCAGACCGATTGCACGGGTTTGATGACCATGAGCCAAATAGTTGAGCGCAATGATTTTTTGTGCCCAAAGCTGCGGAACATCCGGATTGTCTTGCAGCAATACCGACAAAATCGATACGGCAACGGTCAAGCGTCCGCCGTTCATACGCAAGTCCAACGACTGGTTGGGCGGCAAAGTGCTGAGCATTTCTGCCATGCGGAACCAAAACTCGCCGCTGGCCTGCTCCGGCGCTTCTATTTTCAGCATGTCATAGTTGAATTCTTGCTCGTCTTCTCTTACCAGCTTCGCCACGTCGGCAAGCAATTTTTGTTCTTCACGGCTCAAATGGCGGAAATCATTCATGTCTTTTCCTTTCAGACGGCCTTAAGCTTTAAACGCAACACGCACTCTGTCCAAATCTTCCTGCGTATCCACACCTGCAGCAGGCGCTTCTTGGGTGATTTCAACAGCAATCGGATAACCGTGCCACAGGACGCGCAACTGTTCCAGCGATTCGATGGTTTCCAAAGGAGAAACATCCATTTCCGAATAGCGTTGCAAGAAACCTGCACGATAGGCATAAATGCCGATATGGCGCAAAACAGCTGTTTCGGAAGGCAATTCGCGTTTTTCGGCGCGCATGGCGTCGCGCGGAAAAGGAATCGGGGCGCGGCTGAAATAGATGGCGTTGCGGTTTTTGTCGAGGATGGCTTTGACAACGTTAGGATTCATAAACTCGTCAAAATCGTGCAATTCGTGGGCGGCCGTCGCCATTTGCACATTGTTTTCAACCAAAACTTCAGCCGTACGGTTGATGAGTTCGGGATCGATTAAAGGCTCGTCGCCTTGTACGTTCACAACAATCAGATGCTGCGGCAGTTTCAGCGTATTGGCCGCTTCGGCAAGACGCGTTGTACCGCTTTCGTGTTGATTGGAAGTCATGACCACTTCGACACCATGCGCCTGACAGGCCGTCTGAATATCGGGATGGTCGGTAGCAACGACAACACGCGCGGCCTTGCTTTTCGCCGCCTGTTCGGCGACACGCACAACCATCGGTTTACCGTGAATATCGGCTAAAGCCTTTCCCGGCAGACGTGAAGAATCCAACCGCGCCGGAATTAATACGACAAATTCGGTCATGCTTTCAGTTCCTCTTCGCTTAACGGGCGCGCTTCGTTTTCCAACATATAAGGGATGCCGCCACGAATCGGATAAGCCAGCTTCGCCTGACGGCTCCACAATTCCTGTTTGTCTTGATGGTATTCGAGTTTGCCTTTGGTCACAGGACAAACAAGGATGTCTAAGAATTTTTTTTCCATGGGGTTACTTTCGGGTTTGATGGTTTTAGCGAAACTTGCTGCACTCGTTTTCAGACGGCCTTTTTTGTATCGACAACATCAGCCGCCATTTTATATTTATTCATTCTACTTATTTGATGCCTTAGGGCAAGCAGGAGCAGGATTTTTCCCACTACACATTATTTGATAAAAATCCTTCTCCAACTTAGGAAGATTTTTTTGGCTGAATCTTTCGGTTTTTTTATGTATTAATGTCATAACAGGCACTACGGAAGCTTCCATATAACGCGATGTTTTATTTAAAATAGATTGCCCTTCGGGACTACTATAAAAATCAATCATAGCATCTACTTCTTTTTGTGTATAAACAGTTTTCATACCGTTCAATGTTATTTGGCGCAACTCTGCATATACTGCAGGCGTTCGAATCTCAGCATACATCTGACGCAAATATTTGCTCATCACTGCTTTCAGCTGACGTTGCTTACTCTCTGGAGCATTTGCTAACATTTCTTTTACTTGCGGAAAACTCATGACCATTTTTTCAGAATCTTGAAAAACTTGATCAAATATTAAATCTGCCTTCTGTACTTGATATAAACGCTCCAGCGACTCATCGCTCGGTGTAGCGGCAAACGCATTGGCACACAAGGCCAAAGCAGCAAAAGGCAACAATAAAGTTTTCAATTTCATTTTTTCTCCTTTTTAAGGCTTAGGGGAAATGGCAACAATAGTGAGCAGCAATTTTTTCAGGTTCATAAATTTCCTTATTATTAAAGGCGAATCACAACAAAGCATCCATTAATTTCAGGAGACCTATTAGGAATCTTCCAGCTGCTCCAACACGAACGCCGCCAAATTAGGTTCGATTATCGCACAAACAGGCAATACCCATACATGATTCAGATTAAGGCCGTCTGAAAACTTGACCGCATCCTTTTCCGTAATAATGACCACATCCGCATTGGGCAAGTCCGCCGCTGCGATGTCGGCATGGTCGGGCAAGGCAACGGTTTGATTCAAGGTAATGCCCATATTCCGCAACGAATCGAAAAAACGCTCCGGCTTGGCAATACCCGCGACGGCGGCGACGGTTTGATTTCCCAAGCCTTCTAAATCCAATTTTTCAGACGGCCTGTTCAAACAGTAAATCTGCCCTGTTTCAATATGGCTGGCAAACATATTTTCAGACGGCCTGAATGCCGTATCTGCTTGCCCCCCGCTGACGACAACCGCATCAACGGAAGCCAACCGAGACAAAGGTTCACGCAAACTGCCGTTGGGCAGTGAATCCAAATCCGTCCGACCAGTATCCGCCGCCGGAAATACAGCAATTTCCATATCGCGTTGCAAGGCATAATGTTGCAAGCCGTCGTCGGCCACAATCAATTCAAGCTCCGGATGCGCTGCAAGCAATGCCCTGCCTGCTTCTGCACGACTGCTGCCTACCGCCGTCGGCGCACCGGTTTGGCGAAACAGCAATAAAGGCTCGTCGCCTGCATCTGCCGTACTACTGGCTGTATTCAATACATGAACTGCTTTGCTCTTGCGCCCGTAACCTCGGCTGATGATACCGACCTTAACGCCCTTTTCCTGCAAACCCGACACCAACGCGGCGACTATCGGCGTTTTTCCTGTTCCGCCTGCATGGATATTACCGACCACCACCACTGGCACAGGCAATTTTTCGCTTTTCAGACGGCCTGAAACAAAATCATCGCGCCGTTTCGCCGCAATTTTGGCAAACAGCCTGGACAATGGTTTTAACAGCAAAGTCAAAAACGGATTGGGGGATTGCCAATGGCGTTCGATAATCTGGTGGAGTTTGGGCATACGCACGGCTTTTGAAGCAAAAATCAAACGATAATATAACACAAGCCTGCCTAGACAAGGCCGTCTGAACATGCGGCTTTGATAATATTAAAACAAAGGGCGCAAGTTTCATGAAAACGAATACAACGAATCGCTCTAAAACCCTTATAATTCAGCTTTCCAAAATTTTTTCTGTTTCGCAATGTCCGAACTTTTCGCGCCCTCCTCCATTTCCGTATCCGAGCTCAATGCCCTCGCCAAAGCCTTGCTGGAAGACCATCTCGCAGGCTTGTGGATTACTGGCGAAGTATCCAACCTGACCCGTGCCGCCAGCGGACATTATTATTTCTCGCTCAAAGACAGCCGCGCGCAGGTGCGTTGCGCAATGTTTAAGGGTGCAGCCATACGTTTGGCGAAGCCTTTGAAAGAAGGCGACCATATCGAAGTATCAGGGAAAATCAGTATTTACGAAGCGCGGGGCGAATTTCAGATTACCGTAAACGAAGTACGGCTCAAAGGCTTGGGGCAGCTTTACGAAGCCTATGAACGATTGAAAGCTCAGTTGCAGGCGGAAGGCGCATTTGCGGCGGAACGCAAAAAACCGTTGCCTACCCACCCGCAATGTATCGGCATCGTCACCAGCCTGGCAGCGGCAGCATTGCGCGATGTCGTGACCACCTTAAACCGCCGCGCGCCCGAAATTCCCGTTATTGTTTATCCGACGCCCGTTCAAGGCACAGGCAGCGAGTTACAAATTGCCCAAACGATTAAAACAGCTTCGCAACGCGCCGAATGTGACGTATTGATTGTCTGTCGTGGCGGCGGCAGCATTGAAGACTTGTGGGCGTTTAATGAAGAGCCGGTTGTGCGCGCCATCGAAGCCTGCGCAATTCCCGTTGTCAGCGGCGTGGGACACGAAACCGATTTCACACTCGCCGATTTCGTCGCCGACGTGCGCGCACCCACGCCAACCGGCGCGGCAGAATTGGTCAGCCCCAACCGCCAAGAATCGTTACACCGCCTCGCCCAAGCGCAAGGCCGTCTGAAAACCGTTTTGGAACAACGCTATTTCGATGCCAGCCAAAAACTCGACTGGCTCGCACGGCAAATCCGTCATCCGCGCCAAAAACTTGACGAGCAGCGCGCTTCAATCAGCAAGCTGGCGCAAATGCTGTCTTACTCGATGACGCAAAACCTCCGCGCCCACACCGCCCGTTTTGAACGCCAAACCCAAACTCTGAAACATTGCCGTCCTGATGTTTCCGTTTACAAAAACAATATTGACCGTTTTCAGACGGCCCTGTCGCATTCCTTCCGCCAGCTGCTTACCTACCGCCGTCAAAGCCTGATAGCCCAAGCTGCATTGCTCGAAGCCGTCTCGCCGCAGCATATCCTGGAACGCGGCTTCTCGGTCGTCAAAAACACTCGCGGACAAGTCATCCGCAATGCCGATACGTTGAAGCAAGGTCAAAAACTGCACATCACTTTTGCCGACGGCGAAACCGACGTACGCGTGACCAAAGAGCAGGCGCAGGGCGAGTTGTTTGACTGACAAAATAAAGGCCGTCTGAAACTTGATGCGATTGAAGTGAAACTATGTCTGCCTTTTAAAAATCCTTAACCTGCCAATGCGGTATAATGCCTCATCTGCATACGCAGCATATACGGAAACATTATGGACAACTCACAAAATACAGAAAATCCGACTCCTCCACGCAACTCCATCCGCAAAAACAGCATTTACCTGCTGCCCAATTCCTTTACCATCGCCGCACTGTTTTGCGCCTTCTTCGCCATTACCCAGTCCATGCACGGACGTTATGAAACGGCGGCGATTGCAGTTTTCCTTTCCATGCTGCTCGACGGCATGGACGGACGCGTTGCGCGGCTGACCAACAGCCAAAGCGCGTTCGGCGAACAGCTCGACAGCCTTGCCGATATGGTCAGTTTCGGCGTGGCGCCTGCCCTGATTGCCTACAAATGGCAACTTTGGCAGTTTGGCAAAATCGGCTATTCCGTCGCCTTTATCTACTGCGCCTGCGCCGCCCTGCGTTTGGCACTGTTCAACACACTTATCGGCAAAGTCGATAAACGTTGGTTTATCGGCGTTCCAAGCCCGACCGCCGCTGCGTTGATTGTCGGCCTGATTTGGGTCAACCACAGCGTCGAGCGTTTCCCCAACGTGCATTGGTGGGCATTGGGTATCACCCTGTTTGCCGGCATTTCCATGATTGTGCAGATTCCGTTTTGGAGCTTCAAAGAAATCAATATCCGCCGCCAAGTGCCGTTTATGGGCATGGTGTTGGCCGTATTGATTCTGCTTTTGATCAATTGGGAGCCTTCGCTCGTCCTCTTCCTATTTTTCCTCGGTTACAGCCTGTCCGGTTATGTGATGGCAATCATCCGTTGGTTTAAAAAACGCCATAAAGCACACAAACACGACAAGGCCGTCTGAAATGTGGTCTTGGGACATCATCTTTGCCCTGCTCGCCGTCGGCAGCGCGGCGGGCTTTATTGCCGGACTATTCGGCGTAGGCGGCGGCACGTTGATTGTCCCCGTTGTCTTATGGGCGTTGCAGCTGCAAGGCATAGGCGGCCACCCCTATGCCCAGCATCTTGCCATCGGCACTTCCTTTGCCGTAATGGTGTTTACCACCTTCTCCAGCATGTATGCCCAGCATAAAAAACACGCCATCGATTGGGCGACCGTCCGCCGAATGACGCCGGGCATGATACTTGGCGTACTCCTCGGCGCGGTGTCGGCAAAATATATGCCGACGCTGGCTTTGCAGGTTTTCTTCATTGCATTTCTTGCCTTTATCGCACTCAAAACCCTACGCGATTCCAAACCCAAACCTTCACGCACCCTGCCTGCCCTCCCCGGCCTGACAGCCGTCGGCACGCTTTTTGGGGCGGCTTCGAGTTGGGTCGGTATCGGCGGCGGTTCGCTATCCGTTCCATTTCTACTGTATTGCAACTTTCCGGCGCACCGCGCCATTGGCACATCTTCAGGTTTAGCATGGCCGATTGCGATTGCCGGCACCATCGGCTATTTTGCCAACGGTTTGCATATTGCCAACCTGCCTGAAGGCACGGTAGGCTTTATCTATCTTCCGGCCGTGGCCATATTGAGCGTTGCCACCATCCTCTTTGCTCCGCTCGGCGTAAAAACGGCGCACAAGCTGCCCGCCCGAAAACTCAAAATTGCTTTCGGCATTATGTTGCTGCTGATTGCCGCCAAGATGGCTTGGAATTTGATACACTAATCTTTCTTGTGAAAAAGGCTGTCTGAAAATCTTTCAGACGGCCTTTTTAATGGCAATAAAACAAACTAAATAAAACCTTTTTACCTTACCCGATTTGCCCCATCGCAAATACGGCCAAGCGCCATATCGCCCATCCTGCCACCAATAATCCGGCGCACAAACGAACCATGCGTTTTTGCAGAAAGGTTTTCAACTGCGCTGCAAATATACCCATCGCAAGCAGGTTCGGCAATGTCCCCAATGCAAACGCCAGCATATACAGCCCGCCGTGCAAGGCATTGCCGCTGCCCAAAGCATACAAAGACGCGCTGTACACCAAACCGCAAGGCAGCCAACCCCAAAGCACGCCCACGCCGAAACAGGCAGGTACCGATTTAATAGGCAGCAATTTGTTCAGCAAAGGATTCAGGCGTTTCCATATCGGTTTGCCGATGCCTTCGATTTTGGTTGCAGCAGTTGAAATACCGGCAAGATACAGACCGAGCAACAGCAGCAAAACATTGGCGGCAATATACAAACCATTTTGAACCGCGCGCGTATCGTCCAAGGAAATGCCGACCTGCCCGACCAAGCCGACCAACAGACCAATGACGACATAGCTGCTGATGCGCCCCAAGTTCAACAATACAATCAGCCCGATTCGGTTTAAATGTGGCGGCAGCTGTAAAGCGAATGCGCTGCTCAATCCGCCGCACATGCCGACACAATGTGTTCCACCAAAAAAGCCGAGCAGAAAAAGAGTAAGAAATGTGATTTCTTGATTCATGGTTTTTAATGATTCAAACGAATGGATGAGGCCGTCTGAAACTTTTCAGACGGCCCTAAGAATACAGGATAAGCTTTTCCGCCCATCCTCTTCACACTTTAGAAAAGCAATTAACTGCGTGCGCGTACGTCAAATGCCTGACGCAAACCTTCGCCAATCATGACCAGCAAAAGCAGCATCACCGTCAGCGTAGCAACGGCAGACAAGCCGATCCACCACGCGTCCAAGTTGTCTTTGCCTTGCGCCAACAACTCGCCCAAACTTGCCTGTGAGGCAGGTACGCCCAAGCCCAAGAAGTCCAAACTGGTCAGGGCGAGTACCGCACCGGAAATACGGAAAGGCAGGAAGGCCAATACCGGCGTCAAGCTGTTGGGCAGGATGTGGCGCCACATGATTTCACGATTGCTCACGCCCATCGCGCGCGCCGCCAAAACATAATCGGTCTGACGGTTTTTCAAAAACTCGGCGCGGACATAGTCGGACAAGCCCATCCAGCCGAAAAGCGACAGCAACACCAGCAAAATCAACAGCCCCGGATTAAAGAACGAAGACAGGATAATCAAGAGGTACAACTCCGGCATACCGCCCCAAACCTCGATAAAACGCTGCATCAGAAGGTCGGTTTTACCGCCAAAATAACCCTGTACCGCGCCTGCAACCACGCCGATTACGGTAGTCACCACAGTCAACACCAAGGCAAACAGCAGCGAATCGCGGAAACCGTAAACCAAGCGCGCCAACAGGTCGCGGCCGCGGTCGTCCGTTCCCAAGATATGCCGTTCGGACGGTTTGGCCGGATCGGGTGCCGTATCAAAATCGTTCAAGGTATCGGCATCGTAAGGATTGGGCAGGTAAAGGGCAAAATTGCCGTCTGAGGTAATGTTGTGGCGGATAAGCGGATCCAGATAATCCGCAGGCGTATCGAAATCGCCGCCAAATGTGGTTTCGTTATATTCGTTTACCAAGGGGAAGAAATACTCGCCCTGATAGCGTATCCACAAAGGTTTGTCGTTGCTCCACAAAGGAGCAAGCAAAGTGACGACAAACAAAACGGCCAAAATCCGCAAAGCCAACCAACCGCGCTTATGCTGCTTAAAGGCTTGCCAAGTAGGGTTTGAAGTAGATTTTTTCTTTTTCATGGTTCGAAACATTCTTTAATAATGGATTGAAGATATTTTCAGACGGCCTTATTTCTGTCCGCCAAAGTGAATGCGCGGATCGACCCATGAATAAGAAATATCCGACACCAATTTAGCCAACAACCCCATCAGCGTGAACACATACAGCGTACCCATTACGACAGGATAATCGCGTTTCATCACTGCCTCATAAGACAGCAAACCCAAACCATCCAGCGAGAACAACGTTTCAATCAGCAGGCTTCCGGTAAAGAATGCGCCGATAAATGCGGCCGGGAAACCGGTAATCAGAGGAATCATGGCATTGCGGAAAATATGCTTCCACAAAATCTGTTTCTCAGGCAAGCCCTTAGCTCGCGCGGTATAAACATATTGACGGCGGATTTCTTCAAGGAACACGTTTTTCGTCAATACGGTCATCACCGCCAAGTTGCCTGCCACCGAAGCGGTAATCGGCAAAGCCATATGCCACAAATAATCTTTGACTTTACCTGCCCAAGAGAGCGTATCAAAATCATCGCCGACCAAGCCACCCTGCGGAAACCAGGCAAAAAAGCTGCCGCCGCCAAACAACACCAGCAACACCAAGCCCAAGACAAACGGCGGTACGGTATAGCCGACCAAAATGATCATACCCGTAATCGTATCGAAACGGCTGCCATCCCTGACCGCCTTGGCAATACCCAACGGAATACATATCAAATAAGTCAGGAAAAACGTCCACAAACCCAAACTCATCGATACCGGCATTTTTTCTTTCACCAATTCAAACACAGTTTGGTGATGGAAAAAGCTCTCGCCCAAATCGAAACGGGCGAATTTCCATACCATATCGGCAAAACGCGTCAAAGGCGGCTTGTCGAAACCGTATAAAGCATTCAGCGCGGCCAAATCTTCCGCACTGATGCGGTTGCCGTTTTTGGCCAAAGTTCCGGGCATACTGTGTCCCGCCGTTTCGCCGCCAACCGCGCCCTGCGTCAGCTGCTGAACCATCTGCTCCACCGGGCCGCCGGGAACAAACTGAATCACGGCGAAAGTAATCGCCAAAATCCCCAACAGCGTGGGAATCAAAAGGAGCAAACGATGAAAGATATAACGCCACATGGTTAAGTGTTCCTCTATTTTTTTGATTTGAAGGCCGTCTGAAACCGCTTGCTTCAGACGGCGTTATCGTAACGGATTAATAAGCGTTTGGACGATGATTTACTTCTCCAAAGCCTCCAGCAATTTTTTCTCAATCAAATCCGCGTCAAAGGATTTGGCAATCAGCTCGAAGCGCGAGTCGCGGCGCCATGAAACCTGATTTGCGCCCCATTGTCCGTCCACCCAGTTGAGCCATACCCAAGTACCGAGCACTTGGAACACGCCTTTAGCGCGGACGAGGCCGTCTGTCAATTTAGGCAGGTCGTTGAAGAAATCGGTCAATTTTTCGCCGTCGAAATCGCGCCCGGCAGGGAAAGTAAAGCCTTGAGACTGGAAGCCCATGGTGTTGTCCGGCAGGGCTTTGAGGCGGTAGCGCGATTTTTCGACCACGGGAATATCAAGCCACTGGATGTCGAGTTGCGCATTTTGGACTTCAACCACTTTGGCTTTGGGCGGGAACAGTTTGGCCGCTTTATCATGAAATTCGGCCAGTTGCTCCGGCGTGCACAAGTCGGTTTTGCTGGCGACCAATACGTCGCAAATGCCGATTTGGTCTTTATACAAAGCCTGTTGCGCGTAATCGGGATTAATAAACTGGCGCGGATCGACAACGGTAAAGACGGCGCCGATTTCCAGCATGCTGTCGAGCGGCTTGGCTTTCAGTTCGTCGATAACGCTGGCGGCGTGTGCCAGGCCGCTGGCTTCAATCATCAAGCGGTCGGGTTGGGCATCGCGCAGCATTTTTTGTACGGTCGTCCCCATTTGCGCGCCGGCGGTACAGCACAAACAGCCGCCGGCGATTTCTACCACGGGAATGCCGTTGTCGCTCAAGACGGCGCCGTCAATGCCGATTTCGCCAAATTCGTTGACGATGATGACCCATTTTTCATTCGGGTCTTTTTGCGCCATCAGACTTTTGAGTGCGGTGGTTTTGCCTGTTCCGAGAAAGCCTGAAATCAGGTGGACTTTGGTCTTTTTTACTTCTGACATTTTTTACAAATTCCTGTTAAAACAACATGTTCTTCTTTTAATGAGAAACCGGTTTCAGCCACGCCTGCACGCAAGGCCGCCCATTCTTGGCTCAAGGTCTGCTCATCCGCCGTACCGCATTCGGTGCAAACCAAAATAAACGCGCTGTGGTGCGCCTCTGTTTCTTCGTGGTCGTGGCAATGGTCGTTGCACTCGTGCTGCGCGTGGCTGCACAAAATATAGCCGTTGACCGCCGCCACTTTGTGCAAAACTCCCTGTTCCGCCCAAAAATCAAGGGCGCGGTAGGCCGTCGGCGGCGCAACCACACCCTCGCTTTGCTGCTGCATCTGCGACAGAACGTTGTAGGCTTTAATCACGCCGCTTTGTTTCAAAACAATATCAAGCACTTGCTCACGCAATGCGGTTACCTGCACGCCATCGCGCTGCGCTTGTTCTAAGATTTTTTGTTTGATTGCGTTCATAACTGAAACAGCCTTTCAGACGGCCTTGTTAATAAAAAATTACATTATAGCGTGTTTACTCAATTTCAGATAACAAAGAGGCCGTCTGAAACGTTCAGACGGCCTGATGCCGATTACTTAAACCAAGATTTAATTTTTCCAAACAAAGACATGCTTTGTTTTTCAAACGTTTCTTCCTTCGCCGGAGCAGGCGCGTCACGGTAAACTTTCATGCCTGCAAAGGTCTGGGCAACCGGCATGATTTCGATGGAATTGACGTTCATCCGCGCAGGACGCTGGTAGAGCCATAAAGCGGTATCGGCAATATCTTGCGGCTGGATAAACTCGACATTCTCATAAACCTCGGCCGCACGCTGGTCGTCGCCTTTGAAACGGACGTTGGAAAACTCGGTATCGCCGCACAGGCCCGGTTCGATATTGGTAATACGGATATTTTTGTCTGCCAATTCGGCGCGCAGATTCATGCTAAATTGGCGCACAAAAGCCTTGGTCGCGCCATAGACATTACTGCCGGGATAAGCATAACTGCCGGCAATAGAACCCAAATTGATGATGTAGCCCTGTTTGCGCGCAACCATTTGCGGCAAAATCTGGCGGGTCAGAAAAGTCAGGCCGATGATATTGGTTTGAATCATGGTTTCCCAATCGCCAAAATCGGCTTTATCGGCAGTATCCAAACCCAAAGCCAAACCTGCATTGTTGATCAGGCAATCGATTTCGGATAAATGCTCGGGCAGGCTGTTCAAAGCGTTTTGAATCGACTCAGTGCGAGAAACATCCATTTCCAAAAGGTAAAACTGCTCGCCCAATTCCTCTGCCAACTGCTGCAATTTGTCTTCGCGCCGTGCTGCACCAATGACATGATAGCCTGCCGCAACAAAAGTACGGCACATTGCCGCGCCGAATCCTGCCGATGCCCCGGTAATCAAAATTGCCATATCGTTTCCTTTCTGTACTCGTTTCAGATTTGGGTTTAAGGTATGATAACGCCTTATCAGACGGCCTGAGAGTTTGGCCAGCTGATTTTAAATTTAACGATAATCATATCATTACAATAGGACACACTCCATATGAAAACCCGTTTTCTCCCTGTTGCTTTGGCAATAGTGGCGCTTACCCTTTCCGCCTGCAGCGGCAGCGGCGCACCTTCCCAGCCTAAAGGCCCTATTTCCGAAGACCGCACTGCCGCATTCAAAACCATGATGCCTGAGTTTACCCGCATGGGCAAAATGGTCAAAGACGAAGAGCCTTACGACGTTGAGAAATTCAAACAAGCTGCAGCCACTTTTGCTGAAAACAGCAAAAAACCGTTCACCCTGTTTGAATCCGACCCTCAAGGCAACGGCCGCGCCCTGCCTGCCATCTGGACAGACACAGCCACATTCAAAGCCGAAGAAGAAAAATTCGTCGCTGCGGTTGAGAAACTCAACGCCGCCGCCCAAACCGGCAAGCTCGAAGAAATCAAAGCCGCTTACGGCGAAACCGGTGCAACCTGCAAATCCTGCCACGACACATTCCGCGGTCCGGAATAAGGCTCAAAGCAATAAAGGCCGTCTGAAATATCATTTTCAGACGGCCTTTTCTTCAACTGACTTCAAATCTTTCTATATTAACTTTATATTTTGCATTTCATGTTTTTTACCGGTTTCATTTGAAACCAACGGCCCAGTTCACATATCGCAATCAAATTTTCTTCTTCCGGCTATTTAAATTCAATTAAATCTCCCTTCTTCTCGACCAACCCAATTCAAATTCAGACCTGCTTTATCTTTTCAGCCAGACCACTCATATGCGCTTGGATTATCTTCTAAAACAAAATTTTACTTTATTTTTTAACAAATAAAAACCATTATCAAAATATTTGTAAAGTTTAATAATATGTTATACAGTAGCAGCTTCGTTTCTGAGGTAACTATCATGAATCCGAATTTCAAATTAAATCTACTAACATTATCTTTACTGGCTATAACAAGTATCGCACACGCAGAAGAAGAGGTTTCAACTCAAGAGCTTGATGAAATTCAAGTCAAAGGCAAACACATTGCCAAAGAGAAAAAAGTTTTTACCGAAGGCCAAGCCAAAAGTTCGCGTGAACGCGTTTATCAATCCAGCGAAAACATCGATACCATCGTTCGGAGCATGCCCGGCGTCTTCAC
Source organism: Neisseria sp. P0006.S009 (assembly GCF_051962915.1). Taxonomy (NCBI): domain Bacteria; kingdom Pseudomonadati; phylum Pseudomonadota; class Betaproteobacteria; order Neisseriales; family Neisseriaceae; genus Neisseria; species Neisseria sp. P0006.S009. Next base: position 488,609 of record NZ_JBQCUV010000001.1, read on the forward strand.
CCAACAAGACAAGGGATCGGGGGTATTGGCGGTCAATATTCGTGGCGATAGCGGTTTGGGACGCGTCAATACGATGGTTGACGGCGTAACCCAAACCTTCTATTCCACTTCTGCCGATGCCGGACGCAGCGGCAGCTCCTCGCAATTCGGTACGGCACTGGATCCCAATTTTATTGCCGGTGTGGATGTAACCAAAGGCAGTTTCTCGGGTGCCAACGGCATCAATACCTTATCCGGTACAGCCAATTTCCGTACTTTACGGGTAGACGATGTGGTACACGGAAACAATACCTTCGGCCTCTTGACCAAAGGATTGACCGGCACAAACAGCACCAAAAGCAACTTTATGGCAACCGGAGCTGTACAAAAATGGCTTGACAGCGGTGCACGCGTTGGTGCGTTATATGGTTACAGCCACCGTAATGTCGAGCAAAACTATAAAGTGGGCGGCGGCGGTCAGCGTATCGGCAATTTTGGCGAGGAATATTTGGACCGTAAAAAACAAGAATATTTTGAGAGCAACCTATTGAAATTCGACCACGAACAAAATCTCTGGGTTCGCGATTTTTCCAAGCGTAACGCAGTCGGTAAAAGCTATTGGGACTACCCTTTCTCCAAAAAATATAACGATCCTGAAGTTTTACAAAGAGATTATGTCGATGACTTGGAAAGAAGCTGGAAAGAGAATTTGGCACCGCAATGGGATCTGACCCCAATCGACCCGACCAGCCTGCAACAACGCTCAAACAGCCATTTGGTCAAAGTGGAATACGAAAACGACAACAACAAGCTGGATCTTCAGCTTCGTACCATGAACAACCGTATCGGCAGCCGCAAAGTAGAAAACCGCAACTACCAAGCCAATTACAACTTAAACATTGGCGATTATGTCGATTTAAACGTGTTGGCCGCCCATAATTTGGGAAAACAAAAATATCCGAAAAACTCACGTTTTTCAGGATGGGGGCTGCTTGATTATTTGGAAACCAAAAACACAGCCAATCTTTTGGATATCAACAACAGCTTTTCTTTCAAACTTCCCAACAAAACAGATTTAAAAGCCACCGTCGGTTTCAATTTCTTTAAAAACCAATACAGTAAAAACCGCTTTCCGGAAGAGCTGAGCCTGTTTTACGACGGCCCTGATCAAGATGCCGGCCTGTACAGCTTTTTAGGCCGCTTCAAAGGCGACAAAGGAATATTTCCCCAAAAATCAACGATATTGCAACCTTCAGGCCAGCAAAAATTCAATACGTTCTATTTTGATACTTCCTTGAAAAAAGGCATTTATCAATTGAATTACAGCGCCAATATGGTCAACTACCGCTACAAAGGCGAATATACCGACTACTTCAATACCCAAGAAGACTTTAAAAAAGCATTTGGAGAAGATTCTGAAATTTATAAACAGCATTGCACGCCAAGCTGCGACCTTTACGAACCGGTTTATACCAAATCCGGTAAAAAGCATGCGGTAAACCATTCGGTGGCATTAAACATCAATGTCAACGACTATTTTATGCCGTTTATCAGCTATTCGCGTACGCATAGAATGCCGAATATTCAAGAAATGTATTTTTCACAAATCGGCGACTCGGGCGTCAATACAGCCCTCAAGCCGGAACAGGCCAATACTTACCAAATAGGCTTCAATACCTTCAAAAAAGGGATTTTCAAGCCGGACGATGTATTGGGTTTCAAACTGGTCGCCTATCGCAGCAGGATCAACAACTATATCCACAATGTTTATGGCAAATGGTGGGATTTGGATAAAGCACCCAGCTGGGTAACCAGCACCGGCCTGCAATACTCTATCCAGCATCGAAACTATGCCAAACCTGTCCATAAAAATGGTTTGGAAGTGGAAATGAACTATGATTTCGGCCGCTTTTTTACAACCCTGTCTTACGCCTATCAAAAAACCAACCAGCCGACCAACTATAGCGATGCCAGCGAATCGCCCCGCAATTCTTCTAAAGAAGACCAAATCAAACAGGGCTACGGCTTAAGCAAAATTTCACGCTTACCCCGAGATTATGGCCGATTTGAATTAGGGTCCCGATGGTTAGGCAACAAATTGACCATCGGCGGCATTATGCGCTATTACGGCAAAAGTACACGGGCGACGACTGAGGAGGAATTTGTTGACGGGACAACCGGTGCCAATACCTACTCTTCACACCAAATGGGCAGAAGGGTGATCAAAAAAACAGAAAGCATCAACAGACAGCCGATGATTTTTGATTTCTATGCCAATTATGAACCTAAGAAAAACCTTATCCTTCGTTTCGACATTCAAAATGCGTTCAATAAACGCTATGTCGATCCTTTGGATGCCGCAAATGATGCCGCAACCCAGCGCTATTTCAGCGTATTTGAAAGAAAAGGCGGTTTAGATGATGAGGAAGTCGAATGCGATGCCAACGGTTTATGCAATGGCAAATATGGCGGTACGACACGCTCCGTTTTGAACAACTACGCACGAGGCAGGACTTTGCTGTTTACCATCAGTTATAAGTTCTAAACCTATCTATCAGTATCTTAATATTGCACTGATTAAGCGGTAGTCAATATTGTTGCAGTATTTATGGTGTTAGTTTACGGCACCAAATATGCCTTGAATTTTTATAGCTCAATTTCAACATTAAATGATTAGGTATCGAATATGAAAAAAATAACCCTAAAATTCACCGCACTTTTGCTTGGCTCAGCTTTAGCAAGTAGTGCGTTTGCAACAGAAAATGGTCAAACTTCCTCAAGTTCTGATTATGAATTAGAGAAAGTATTGATTTTCAGCCGACACGGATTGCGTTCACCAGTGGAAAAAGATCCGCAAGAAATGGCGAAATATTCCCCGTATGCGTGGGCAAAATGGGATGTGCCATCTGGTTATCTCACGGCAAAAGGGACAGTGCTAGAAACCTATTTCGGCCAATATTTAGGACAATGGCTTGCGGATAAAGGATTATTAACGACAGATCGTTGTGCATCGGGTGAAGGTATTTTCGCTTATGCGAATGGAGTGCAACGCACCATTGCAACAGGTCAGGCCATTGTGGCGGGAGCTTTTGCAGGCTGTAATGTTCAACTGCAACATCACGGTGAAATTGGTTCAGAAAAAGATCCAATTTTTAACACGCAGGCGCACAATCCAAGCCAAGCTTTGATTGAATCTGCAAAAAATAACGTTGATTTAACCGCTTTACAGCAAAAATTAGCGCCAAATTATGCGCTATTGAGTGAAATCATCGATTATAAAAATTCACCAAACTGCTTGCAAAAAGGCGAATGTGATTTAGGTGGAAAAGTCGGTGAATACAGTATCAAAGACGGCAAGTCGGTCAAGATTACTGGTTCTATCAGCACCGGGAAGAAAATTGTCAGTGCATTATTGCTCGCACATTATGTGGGTAAGCCTGATTCTGAAATTGCAAACGGTCGTGTGGATAGCCAAGAAAAATGGCGCGCAATTAACGAAATTAAAAACGAATATTACCGCACTTTATTTAAAAACAATGAAGCGTTAGCACAAAATGCATCATATCCGTTATTGGCATTTATTCAGCAGCAGCTAAATAGCGAAAATAAAATTAACTTATTGGTTGGACACGATTCTAATATCGTCGCTCTGCTGGCTGCATTAGGTGTTGAGCCTTATGAATTAGATGGTTCATTGGAAAATATCCCAATCGGTGGCAAGCTGCTATTTGAAGTATGGAAGCACAAACCAAGTGGTAAGCTCAAATTTAAGTTGGATTATGTGTATCAATCTACCGAACAGCTGATTAACACCACGCCATTAAGTTTAGCGACACCACCAAACCAAACAGCTTTAACGCTCAAAGGCTGTGAAAAAGATGAAAAGGGCTTTTGTGATTACGAGCGTTTTCAACAGGTGTTGAGTGAGGGTATTAAGAACGGTAAGAAATAGCATTCATGCAACCCTATGAAAAATACTTAAAAGAGAATTCGCAGAAACTGCGAGTGGATCAAACGGAAAAGCCGGCAAACGTAATGTTTACCGGCTTTTCTCAATATATTCTCAAAATTTTCTTCATCTATACACAACAAAAAACCTGCCCTTTCGGGCAGGTTTTCAATAATGACGGATTACAGGCCGCTCAGACGGGCAGTATCGTGTGCAATCATCAATTCTTCATTGGTAGGAATCACAACGGCAACAGCTTTGCTGTCGGTAGTGGTAATCACACCGGCATTGCCGAAGCGGGCTTTCAGGTTGGCTTTTTGGTCAATGTGCAGACCGAGGAAGCCCAAGTAACCCAATACGCGTTCGCGGATGATGTCGGAGTTTTCACCGATACCGCCGGTGAAGACCAATGCGTCCAAACCGCCTGCCGCTACTGTCATGCTGCCAATGTATTTAGCCAAGCGGTAGATGAAGATTTCTAGAGCCAGTTTGGCACCTGCGTGGCCGTTGGCAGCTTCTTCTTCGATGGTACGGCAGTCATTGGACAAACCTGAAATACCGAGCAGACCTGATTTTTTGTTCAGCATTTCGGTGATTTGGGCGATGGTCATGTTGGCATTTTCAGCCAAGAAGCTGAACACTGCGGGATCGATGTCGCCGCTGCGGGTACCCATTACCAAACCTTCCAGCGGGGTCAGGCCCATGCTGGTATCGCGTGATTCGCCGTTGGCGACGGCGGTAATAGATGCGCCGTTACCCAAGTGGGCAATCACCATGCGCAGGTCTTTTTTGTCTTTGCCGAGGAAACGGGCGGTTTCATCGGAAACGTAGCGGTAGCTGGTACCGTGCGCGCCGTAACGACGCAAGCCGTATTTTTCATACAGTTCATGTGGAATAGCGTAGGTGTAGGCATGTTCCGGCATGGTTTGGTGGAAGGCGGTGTCGAATACGACAACGTTAGGCAGACCTTTGAAGATGCTTTGTGCGGCACGCAGACCCAAGAGGTGCGCAGGGTTGTGCAAGGGAGCGAGCGGGATACATTTTTCGATGCCAGCGATAACTTCGTCGTCAACGAGGATGGATTCGCTGTACAGTTCGCCGCCGCTGACGACGCGGTGACCGATGGCGCCGATGCGGCTGTCGAGACCGTGGGCTTTGAGTTCTTCCATCAGGGCTTCAACTGCGCCGGTGTGGTCAGGCTTGGCAGACAGGTCGACTTTATGTTTTTCGCCGTTGAATTTAAAGGTGATGTAGGCATCAGGCAGATTGAGTTTTTCTGCCAGGCAGCTCAGCAATACTTCGCCGCTGTCGTTATCCAATACGGCACCTTTGAGAGAAGAGCTGCCGCAGTTCAAAACCAAGATTAATTTTTGTGTCATTTTATGCTCCTTGAGGTTTCAGACGGCATTTTTTGTCGGGGCCTTACTGCTGCTCCGGCTGGGTTGCACCCCTTGTGGGACGTAGTGGGTAGCGGTCTGAACAGATTAACAAAGTAAACGTCGTATTCTAACAAAAAATGTAATCGGCTGCTTGACTTAATATTTGATGTAAAATGGACGGAATTTTATTTTAGGCCGTCTGAAAAAATGACGGCGGTTTTGAAGATTTCCCGATATGCATTATTTCAGTATCCACACTCAAGACGGCGAACACGCCGGATTTTTTATTATGTTGGCAGATGATGAATCGCAAAATCCGCCGCAAAGCGGACGCTTCGCAATCAAGCTGCAAAGCGAAGACGCAGCCGAAGCAGCGGTATTGTCGCCTTTTGAGCAAACCGATATCCCACAATACTGGCGCGTGGTCAAAGACCGTATCGAATTGTTTTTTGACGATAAAAATATCGGTGCGTTGCGCAACGAATACCTGACCATCAGCGGTAAAACCTTTATCCTGACCGATTTGACCGGAGCGATGTAATGGAAAGTATGTTTATCCTTGTCCCCATCAGCATTATTTTGGCCTTTATCATCGGTTGGTTTTTCTGGTGGTCGGGTAAAAACGGACAATTTGACGACCTTGAAGGACCTGCGCACCGCATTTTGATGGACGACGACTCCACTGAAAAACTGATCGAAAAAGACGAAGACAAAGAATCCAAACGATGAGCCTTAAAAAAGACAATCTGAATTTCCACACGACCCGCCGTTTTGCGCCGCTCTTTGGGACGCAGTTTTTGGGCGCGTTGAACGATAATATGTTCAAAACCGCATTATTCGTGATGATCAGTTTTTACGGTTTGGGTAAAAACGACTTTCTGCCACCCAGCCAAATGCTGAACTTGGGCGCAATGCTGTTTATCCTGCCCTACTTCCTGTTTTCCGCGCTGTCAGGACAGCTGAGCAACAAATTCGATAAAGCAGTTTTGGCACGCTGGATCAAGCTGTTGGAAATCATCATCATGGCAGTGGCGGCGTATGGCTTCTACATCCAATCCGCGCCTTTGCTTTTAATCTGCCTGTTTTGCATGGGCACGCAATCGACCTTGTTCGGCCCGCTGAAATACGCCATTCTGCCCGATTACCTCAACGACAAAGAGCTGATTATGGGCAACAGCCTGATTGAATCAGGTACGTTTATCGCCATTTTGCTCGGCCAGATTTTGGGTACCGCAGTCGCAGGTGTTCCGCCGTATATTGTTGGCGGTTTGGTGTTATTGGTCGCTATCGGCGGCACGATGACCAGCCTGTTTATGCCGTCTGTACCCGCTAAAATGCCGGACACAAAAATCGAATGGAACATCATCAAAGGCACGAATTCACTGATTCGTGAAGCGGCGGCCAATCGTCCCGTATTCACGTCCATCATCGGTATTTCATGGTTTTGGTTTATCGGCTCGGTTTATACCACCCAACTACCGACGTTCACGCAAATCCATTTGGGCGGCAACGATAATGTGTTCAACTTGATGTTGGCGCTGTTCTCCATCGGTATCGCCATCGGCTCGGTGTTATGCGCCAAACTCAGCCATGAGCGCCTGATTTTGGGCTTGGTTACCATCGGCACTCTGGGGCTGACGGTCTGTGGATTATTGCTGGTGTGGCTGACCCAAGGCCAACGCTTTACCGAATTAAACGGCATTATTTGGTTTTTATCGCAAGCAAAGGCGTATCCGATTATGCTCGTGATGTCGGCCATCGGCTTTTTCGGCGGTTTCTTCTCCGTACCGCTCTACACTTGGCTGCAAACTGCCAGCAGCGAAACCTTCCGCGCCCATGCTGTTGCTGCCAACAACATCATCAACGGCGTGTTTATGGTGTCGGCTGCCATTTTGAGCGCGGTTTTGCTGATGTTATTCAACAGCATCACGCTGCTGTATTTGATTGTTGCCGTGGGTAATTTTCCGTTGATTGTTTACCTCATCAAACGGGAACCAAAATTTATCGGTGATTTGACCGCTTTATTGAAAATCAGCAAATAAGGCTGTCTGAAATGTATCCCCACCATGCACATTTTCACTGTTCAATCGCGTGGACAGCCTGTGCATAAATCAGATTACTGTCTGATTTAACATTAAAAAACAGGACTGCCTAAATTTTAAGCACAACTTTACCGCCAAACAAAATGCACATTTTTCCCAAACAAGCGTGTGCAAAGGCTGTGAATAAGTAAGCTTAATCATTGATATTTAAAAGAAAAACGATATTTGGTTAATTTTTAGGCAGTTTATTAAAGGCCGTCTGAAACCTTTTTCAGACGGCCTGAGAGTATAATAACTACCTACCTAATAGTTCCCAAACGATATGATTTACCCATGGCATGAAACCCAATGGCAACAGCTCGCCGCCCATTGGCAAAACCGTCCCAACGCCTGGCTGTTTACTGGCAAAGAAAATACCGGCAAAACCGAATTTGCCCGCTTTGTCGCGCAGGCATTGCTGTGCGAATCGCCCAAGTCCGGCCATGAACCCTGCGGCGAGTGTGCTTCGTGCCATTTGTTCAGCCAAAACACGCATCCCGACTTTTACGAACTCACGCCGGAAATTCCCGAAGGCGAGGCAACAGGACGCAAACTCCTGCAAATCAAAATCGATGCCGTGCGCGATATTGTGGAAAACATTTACCTGACCGCTGTCCGCGGCGGACTGCGCGTGGTATTGGTGCATCCGGCTGAAAGCATGAACACACAGGCGGCAAACGGTTTGTTGAAAGCTCTGGAAGAGCCGCCGCAACACGTCGTTTTCCTGCTCGTTACCCATGCGCGCGACAAACTCCTGCCTACCATCAAAAGCCGTTGCCGCCAGATGGTGCTACCCTCGCCTACCCATGAGCAGGCTGCGGCATACCTGCGCCAACAGGGCGTGGAAAATGCCGAAGCCTTGTTGGCATTCCACAGCGGCGCGCCTTTATTCACACCGACTCCCGAATTGGACGCATTGCGCGAAGAATTGCTGACGCTGCTGGCTGCCCCGCGCCTGTTGGCCATACTCGACTACGCCGCCGCGTTCGACAAACAAAAACAACCGCTGGCCGTTTTCATCGACTGGCTGCAAAAGTGGCTGATGGATGTCGGCTTGGCACAACAAAGCATGGCGCCGCTTTATTATCCGCACCATGCCCAAGCCCTGCTTCAGACGGCCTCTAAAACCGATTCACGCAAGCTGTTTGCCCTATTGGGCCGTCTGAACGCGCTCAACCCTTACGGATACCATACCTTGAGTGTTAAAATGCAGCTTGAGTATCTGCTTATCGAATATTTAGATTTTTGGCAAAACAAACCCTAACAGGTAATAAATGATGAATAAAAAAGACATTCCGGCGAAGATGTTGGCTTTGCAACTCAAAGACCCCAATCTACTGTACAACTGCTATATGCCGTTTTTAGAACACGGCGGCCTGTTTGTACCGACCGATGACGTATTTTCCCTAGGCGAAGACATCCTCTTGGCCGTAGAAATCGCCGACTACCCCAAACGCTTCCTGCCAACCAAAGTCGTTTGGATCAATCCGGCGCGCACCTCGGCCCATCGCCCAAAAGGCGTAGGCCTTGCATTCTCCGAACACGAAAGCTGTCTGCAGGCAAAAAACCTGATCGAAGCCGAGCTTGGCCCGCGCCTGCGCAGCGACCGCACTACTTTTACCCTGTAATACCATGTATTTAATCGATTCACATTGCCATCTCAACTTTGACGGCTTAAAAGACCGCCTACCCGAAGTCTTTGCCAATATGGAAGCGCAAAGCGTCAAACAGGCGCTTGCCATCAGCGTCAGCAAACAAAGTTTTGCCGAAGTCTTCGACATTGCTCAGGCAAACGACCACATTTACTGCACCATCGGCATACATCCCGACAGCCAAGAAGCAGAAGAATTTACCATTGCCGAAATGGTAGAAGCGGCCAAACATCCCAAAATCGTCGGTATCGGCGAAACCGGTTTGGACTATTACTGGTGCAAAGGCGATTTGTCATGGCAGCATCAACGCTTTGCCGACCATATCCAAGCCGCCAACGAAAGCGGCCTACCCGTTATCGTCCACACGCGCGATGCGGCCGAAGACACATTGCGGATTTTGAAAGAGTGCCACACTAATTCCGGCGTGATTCACTGCTTCTCTGAAGACGTCGCTTTTGCCAAAGCCGCTTTGGATTTGGGCATGTATATCTCCTTCTCCGGCATTGTAACGTTTAAAAATGCACCGCTGATACAGGAAGCCGCCAAATACGTCCCTGCCGACAGAATCTTGGTAGAAACCGATGCGCCCTTCCTCGCGCCGGTTCCCAAGCGCGGCAAACAAAACGAGCCGTCCTACGTCCGCTATACGGCTGAGTTCTTAGCCAATCTGCGCGGCGAGAGCTTGGAAACATTGGCACAAAACACCAGCGACAATTTCTATCGCCTGTTTAAGAAAGTACCCGATGGCCGTCTGAACAACGGTTAAGCCTAGAGCTTCTATCATCTGCTCTGCCTACCCGTTATCCGGGTTCTGCCTCAAACACGGCAGTAAACTCAAAATGGCTTGAGACAGAAACGCAATTGGCTTGCGCTATCTTCCGAACGGCAGACTTTTGAAGAATGCGAATATTCTCATCAACACAATAAATAAGTTTAAATTCAAAATATTGCTTTCCTAAGCCCAGCAAAGCTCAAGGCCGTCTGAAAGTATTTTCAGACGGCCTCTTGCTTATTTTACCGATAGGATGTAAAACCTATCCTTCGAAATAAACGGTTCATCGAAACCGTACATCAATCGACACAATATGGACACAAACTCCGAAATGCACACCCACCCTAATTTTTACGCTATGCTGACTGCAGCCTGCCAAAAAAACGGTAAAGGCACGGTCATTTTCAACGACAAAGAAAAAATCAGCTATTCCTCCCTCAAACGCGAAGTAGAAACCGTCGCCGCCTATCTGCAACACCAAGGCGTACAATATGGCGACAGGGTCGCCCTTGTCGTTTCCAACTCTCCCGAATTTATTGCCGCCTATTTCGCCATTACTTCCATCGGCGCGGTAGCCGTCCCACTCAACGTCTTTTTGAAAAGCGAAGAATTTTCCTATATCCTCAATGACTGCGGCGCACGCTTTATGTTCGCCTCCGCGCCGTTGGCCAAAGAACTCAAAAACATCAAAACCAAAACCAAAGTCAATAAAATCATCTGGATTGGTGAAACCAACGCCGCCAGTGGCGATGACAGCTATTTCGATGCCGCGCGTACATTCCCCGGCAAGCCGAATCTGAGCCGTCAGCCGTCCGTCAACGATTTGGCGCACATTATCTATACATCCGGCACAACTGGCCACCCAAAAGGCGCATTAATCAGTTACAGCAACCTGTTTTCCAACCTTTCGGGCATCGAACAAATTTTCCAAATTTCAAGCAAAGACCGCTTCGTCGTCTTCTTGCCCATGTTCCACAGCTTTACGCTGACCGCCATGGTTTTGCTGCCGATATCTCAAGCTTGCTCGATTATTTTGGTCAAATCCGTCTTCCCGTTCTCCAACGTGTTGAAACAGGTTTTACTCAAACGCGCTACCATTTTCCTCGGCGTACCGGCTATTTACACTGCCATGAGCAAAGCCAAAATTCCTTGGTATTTCAGATGGTTCAACCGCGTCCGTCTGTTTATCAGCGGCGGGGCGCCTTTGGCCGGACAAACCATTGACGACTTCAAAGCCAAATTCCCGCGTGCCAAATTGCTGGAAGGCTACGGCTTGAGCGAATGCTCGCCCGTAGTTGCCGTCAATACGCCTGAGCGCCAAAAAACCGCCAGCGTCGGCGTCGCCCTGCCCGGTTTGACCGTGAAAGCCGTCGATGACGAATTGATCGAAGTGCCGCGTGGCGAAGTGGGCGAACTCATCATCAAAGGCGGCTCGGTCATGCAAGGCTACCTCAATATGCCTGATGCCACAGATGAAACCATTGTCAACGGTTGGCTGAAAACCGGCGACTTCGTCACCATAGACGAAGACGGCTTTATCTTCATCGTTGACCGCAAAAAAGACCTGATTATCTCCAAAGGCCAAAACGTCTATCCGCGCGAAATCGAAGAAGCCATCTACAAACTCGAAGCCGTGGAAGCCGCCGCCGTAATCGGCGTGAAAGACCAATACGCCGATGAAGAAATCATTGCCTTTATCCAACTCAAAGAAGGCATGAAACTGGAAGAAGCCGAAATCCGCAGCCACCTGCGCGGCCTGTTGGCAAACTTTAAAATCCCCAAACAAATCATCTTCCAAGACGAGCTGCCGCGCAATGCCACCGGCAAAGTGTTAAAACGCAAACTCAAAGAACAGTTTCAAGACTAAACCGCTGTTTCAGACGGCCCCTTGATTCATGCAGGCCGTCTGAAAACCTGTCATCAACAAACTTTTCAGACGGCCACGACCATGACGACACCTATACTCGAAATCGAAAACCTAAACGGCTCCTTTCCGAGCAAGCAAGTCCTGCACGATATCAACCTGACCTTGCAACCCGGCCGCAAACTGGCATTGGTCGGCGAGAGCGGCAGCGGCAAAACCGTATTGTCGCAAGGCATTATGCGCCTGAATCCGATGGTTACCTTTGAAGGCAGTCTGAAATATTGCGGAACCGATCTGCTGACCCAGCCCGAACGCGCTCTGCAAAAACTGCGCGGCTGCGAAATCGGCATGGTGTTTCAAGAACCTATGACCGCCCTCAACCCCGTTATGCGTGTCGGCGAACAAATCGCCGAAGTCCTGTCCCTGCATTTGGGTTTGGATAAAAAACAGGCATGGGCGCGCGCTATCGAACTCCTGGATGAAACCGGCATTCACCAGCCCGAGCAAAAAGCCCAGGCCTATCCTTTCCAACTTTCCGGCGGCCAACGCCAACGCGCTATGATTGCCATGGCCGTATCAGCCCAGCCCAAGCTCCTGATTGCCGACGAACCGACCACCGCTTTGGACGTTGCCGTCCAAGCCCAAATTCTCGACCTGCTCTCACGCCTGCAGGAAGAACACGGCATGACCATGCTCTACATTACGCACGACTTAAACCTTGTGCGCCGTTTTGCCGACGATGTCGCCGTTATGCGTGACGGCCGCATTCTCGAAACCGGCAAAGCAGCCGAAGTCTTCGCCAATCCTCAGCACGAATATACCAAAATGTTGCTCAACGCCGGCACAACGCGCCGAGTGGCCCCATTGCCTGAAAATCCTGCCACCGTCCTTAAGGCCGAACAAATCGCTTTTTCCGTCAAAGAATCAGACGGCTGGTTTAAAAAACGCGACAAAACCATTCTCAACCCCGTTTCTTTCGATCTCAAATCGGGGGAAACATTGGGCATTATCGGCGAAAGTGGCTGCGGCAAAACCACGCTGGCCAAAGCCGTTATGCACCTTATCGATTCCGAAGGCAGCCTGAACATCAACGGCGAGCCATGGCGACATGAACTGCGCCGCGAAATCCAAATGGTGTTCCAAGACCCGTTCGGCGCATTCAATCCGCGCATGAACGTCTTTGATACCGTTTCCGAAGCCTTGCGCGTACACGAACCTGAAATGCCGCGCGAAGAAATGCGCCGCCGCGTTCAAGAAGTCCTCAAACAAGTCGGCCTGCCCGAAGATGCACTCGAACGCTATCCGCACGCATTCTCCGGCGGCCAGCGCCAACGCCTCGCCATCGCCCGCGCCATCATTGTCCGCCCGAAAATCCTCGTTTTGGACGAACCAACCAGCGCGCTTGATGTCCAATGGCAACAACAAATCCTTGAATTGCTCAGCGGCCTGCAAAAAGAATACGGCCTCGCCTTCATCATCATCAGCCACGACCTCGCCGTCATCCGCGCCATTTCCCACCGTGTGATGGTGTTGAAAGACGGCAAAATCGTTGAAGAAGGAGAATGCGAAAACGTGTTTGCCAATCCAAGCAGCGACTACACACGCCATTTGATTGCCCACTCCGGCCACATGGTTCAAGAGACCGTCTGAATCTTTAAGGATTACGATAGACGCATTTCAAAAAAACTATTATCGGGCGGCGGTACTTGAAATTTTCCCTGTCTGCCACTATTCTGAACAACGTATTCATTAATCCCGATTTAAAAGGAAACAAACATGAGCAGCGAATTGATTATCCACGCCAGCGATGCCAGCTTCGAACAAGACGTTTTGAAATCCGACGTACCTGTATTGCTGGACTTCTGGGCACCATGGTGCGGCCCTTGCAGAATGATCGCCCCAATCTTGGACGACATTGCCTCCGAATTCCAAGGCCGTCTGAAAGTCGTTAAAATCAATATCGACGAAAATGAAGTCACTCCTGCCAAATTCGGCGTTCGCAGCATCCCTACCCTGATGGTGTTCAAAAACGGCAAAAACGTTGCAACTAAAGTCGGCGCATTGGCTAAAGGCCAACTGACTGCATTCGTTGAAGCTTCTATCGCTTAAGGTTTTAAGCATATAAAAAGGCCGTCTGAAAATTGTTTTCAGACGGCCTTTTTTTGTATTCATTAAGCAGCCAATGGTTTCAAAGTCAGGCTGATATTGTCAGCCTTCACTTTAAACAGTAAATCAATATTCGGATGTTTGCCCGGATTGGCTTCGGCATCGGCAACATGTTCGGCAAACCATGCCAGGCCGTGTTCTGCCGCCGCTGCGTCCAGCTTGCCGTCAAACTCTTGCGCCAAAGCATGGTAAAGCTTGAGCGAGCCTTGTTTGCCGGGCGCATTGGGAATGTGATGAACCACATTGCCCTCTTTATCCAGAATATCCAAGCCGCTCAAATGGTCGATGGCAGGCATGGCAGCCAGATTGTCTTGGAAGCTCATGATTGTCCTTTCTGATGTGGGTTTTAAAGCAAACCATATAACAAGGCCGTCTGAAAGTTTAGGTTTGACACTTTTCAGACGGCCTTAAACATTTCAATTAACGTGTACCGAAAATCTTATCGCCGGCATCGCCCAAACCGGGGATGATGTAGCCGTGTTCGTTCAAGTGGCTGTCGAGCGCGGCAGTGTAGATGGTTACATCAGGATGCGCGTCATTGACGGCTTTCACGCCTTCCGGAGCGGCAACCAATACCAATGCTTTGATGTTACGGCAACCTTTAGCTTTCAAAAGGTCGATAGTGGCAACCATAGAGCCACCGGTCGCCAACATTGGGTCGATAATCAGCGCGGGACGTTCGTCCATGCTGTCAACAAATTTTTCAAAATAAGAAACCGGTTTCAAAGTTTCTTCATCGCGCTGCAAGCCGACAACGCTGATTTTGGCAGTCGGAATCAGGTCGAGTACGCCGTCGAGCATACCCAAACCGGCACGCAAAATCGGGACGACGGTCAGCGTTTTGCCTTTGATGCGGTCGCCTTCAATAGAGCCGCACCAGCCGTCAATAATGTATTTTTCAATTTCAAAATCACGGCTGGCCTCATATGCCATCAGACGTGCCAACTCGGTGGTAAGCGTGCGGAATTTGTAAGTGCTGCAATCCGCTTCACGCATCAGCGTGAGTTTGTGGCGGACTAAAGGGTGGTTGATAACGGTAACGTTCATGTTGATTTTCCGAATTGCGTTGATGGAGGGGGATTATACTTTTTTTCGCATGGCGCGCAAAGTGCGTATTCATGCGAAAGGCCGTCTGAATCAGGGTTTCAGACGGCCTTTGTCAACAATTTTACATTACGGAATATTGTAGATGATTAAGCTTTCAGCAATTCTTGCAGTTCGCCGGCTTCGTACATTTCCATCAAAATGTCGGAGCCGCCGACAAATTCGCCGTTAACGTACAGTTGAGGAATAGTCGGCCAGTCGCTGTATTCTTTAATGCCTTGGCGTACGGCATCATTTTCCAATACGTTGACGGTTACATAGTCGGTACAACCTGCCGCATTCAGGATTTGTACGGCACGGGAAGAGAAGCCGCATTGTGGGAACTGCTTCGTGCCTTTCATGAACAATACGACGCGGTGGGTGGTTACGACTTCTTTGATTTGATCGTGGATAGAGGACATGTGTATTCCTTTTACTAAATCGGTTGTTCGGGGAAAATCAAATTTCCCGCCATTATACGCAAATTGATGGAATTGGGGGGCGTTTCTCAACGTCGGATCTGACCGTTGCCGTTGATGTAGAACTTGGTCGAAGTCAGCGCTTCCAAACCCATCGGGCCGCGGGCGTGCATTTTTTGGGTGGAAATCCCGATTTCCGCGCCCAATCCGAAAACAAAGCCGTCGGTAAACCGAGTGGACGCATTGACATAAACCGCCGCCGCATCAATACTTTCTTGGAAAAACTCGGCATGGGCAATGCTTTGGGTCACAATCGCTTCCGAGTGATGCGTCGTGTGGCCGTTAATCCAATCGACGGCTTCTTCCACTGTTTTCACTATTTTGACCGACATAATATAGTCAAGAAACTCGGTACTGTAATCTTCTTCGGTTGCCAAAACAGCATTTTTAAACATACGCAATACTTCCTGATCGGCTCTAAATTCGACCGGATGTACTTTGGCAACGGCTTCTTCCAGTTTGGGCAAAAACGCCTCCGCTATCTTTTCATGAACAACCAAAGATTCAGCTGCATTGCACACGCTCGGACGCTGCGTTTTGGCGTTCACGACGATATCGACTGCCATCTCCAAATCGGCACTGTCGTCCACATAAATATGGCAATTACCGACTCCGGTTTCAATGACGGGAACTTTCGATTTCTCTTTCACCGTCTGAATCAAGCGCGCACCGCCGCGCGGAATCAGCACATCAATATAATCGACTGCCTGCATCAATTCCTCGGCAGCGGCATGACTGGTATCTTCAACCAGCTGCACCACATCGGCATCCATTCCCGCTTTTACCAAAGTCTGCCTGATGACGGCAATCAATGCGGTGTTGGAATGGATGGCATCGCGACCGCCGCGCAAAATAATGGCATTGCCGGTTTTAAAGGCCAGAGAAAACGCATCGACCGAAACATTCGGGCGACTTTCAAAAATCATGGCAACCACGCCCAAAGGCACGCGTTTTTGAACAATCTTCAAGCCGTCCAGATTGGTATAACCGCGGACAACCTGCCCAATCGGGTCCTGCAAATCGGCAACCTGCTCAACGCCTTCCGCAATGCCCTTGATGCGTTCGTGATTCAAGCGCAACCTGTCGAGCATAATGTCCGAAATGCCGTTTTCTTTTGCAGCGGCCAAATCGCGGGCATTTTCCGCCAAAATCATCTCAGCCTGTTCAACCAATGCTGCCGCAACCTGACGCAGCAGATTGTTTTTTTCCACGCTGCCCAGGCTGATTAACGTTTTACTGGCTTTTTGAGCATTCTTGCCCAACTGTTCGATATAGCTCATCAAACCTCCCTATTTCTCTTGTGCAAACCAAGTTCCGATAGGCGCGCCATCTAAAACCTGAAGAATATCGCGCGGATTGGCGCTGTTCATCAACACCATCTGGCCGTGATGTTCAAACATCATCTGCGCGCTCTTAATCTTACTGAGCATGCCGCCCGTACCAAATTTACTGCCCGATCCGCCGGCAGAAGCAATAATTTCCTCGGTAATATCGGCCACATGGCTGCGCAGCTTGGCATCGGCGTGAACACTCGGATTTTTATCAAACAAACCGTCGATATCGGACAACATAATCAGCAAATCGGCTTTAACGATTTTCGCCACAACTGCCGACAAACGGTCGTTATCGCCAAACTTGGTCGCATGGTCCATCTCGTCCACGCTGACCGCATCGTTCTCATTGACAATAGGGATGACGCCGATGGAAAGTAGGGATTCAAAAGCATTGGTAACATTTGCCAAACTTTCCGGATATTCGACCACATCACGCGTCAGCAGGATTTGCGATACCGTCATCCGATAATGGGAAAAAATCTGCGAGTAAAGGCTCATCATGGCCACTTGGCCGACGCTGGAAACAGCCTGCTGCTGCGCCATTTCCACCGGACGTTTTTCCATATTGAGGACATTCAGCCCGAAGCCCATCGCGCCGGAAGACACCAGCACAATTTCTTTGCCCTTACTGACCAAGCTGGAAATGACAAAGGCCAGTTGGTCGATTTTTGCCAAATTGATTTTGCCGTTTGGCAACACCAAAGAACTGGTTCCAATCTTAATGACAATGCGTTTTACTGCTTCAAAATCTCGTTTCATTATTCTCCTCTGCTTTCTATTTTTATGATTGCATGCGGCATTATTTCAGCCAAACGTATCCACATCATAACTGCGTAGCAATAGAAAATACAGACAAAATTAAAAAACGCTGCCTTTAAAAGCCATATTTTCAGCTTTTATCCGAATCCGTTAACAACAAAACAAAAGGCCGTCTGAAACCCTATTTCAGGTTTCAGACGGCCTTTTACCGATTGTTGAAACTCTAGCCTGCAAAGATAAATACAGACCGTTCCCTATAAACGCTTATTGGTGATCAGAAATAATTTTCAGCATTTGCGCCAATACTTTAGGGTTGGCCGCAACGATGTCGCCGCTTTCCAGCCAGCCTTCATTGCCGGACATATCGGTAACGATGCCGCCTGCTTCTTGGACAATCAATGCACCGGCGGCAATATCCCAAGGTTTGAGGTTGAACTCGAAGAAACCGTCCAAACGGCCGGCCGCAACGGCACACAAATCCAAAGAAGCCGCGCCTTCACGACGGCCGCCGGCGGTTTTTGACAAGAAATCTTTTAAAATTGCCAGATACTTGTCCATCATGCTTTGATCGACAACAGGGAAGCCGGTACCGATCAGGCAGCGGTTCAATTCGATGCGGTTGGAAACGCGGATGCGGCGGTCGTTGAGCAACGCGCCTTTGCCGCGGGAAGCCATGTATACGTCGTTGCGCTCAGGTGCGTACACCAAAGCTTCTTGCAACACGCCTTTGTGCAGGAGTGCCATAGAGATGGCGTATTGGGGATGGCCGTGGAGGAAATTGGTTGTGCCGTCGAGCGGGTCGATAATCCATTCGTACTCGGCGGTGGCTTTACCGTGGGAGCCGCCTTCTTCGCAAGTGATTTTGTGATGCGGATAGGCTTCTTTAAGCGCTTCCACCAAAATCATCTCGGAGCTGCGGTCAACATCGGAAACGAAGTCGTTGAATGCTTTGCTGTCTACTTTGACGGCATCCAGATTGCCGGCGGCGCGAATCATCATTTGCCCTGCTTTACGGGCGGCTTTGAAAGCGGTATTTAAAAACGGATTCATGGTTTTCTTCCTAATTCAGGTAAAATACGCCCTAATGCGCCGAACATGGCACACAAGAGGCTGTTAATCGTTTCCGATGCTGTTAAAGAACATTTCAGACGGCATGGAAAAAGGCCGTCTGAAAACAAAAAGATGGCGCATTATACCTGATTCCCGTACAAACAGAAAACAAAACATGACTTCCGAAAAACCCGCCCTGCCCGCTTATCTGGACAACATCCGCATCATCCTCACGCGTACCAGCCATCCTGCCAATATCGGCTCCGCCGCCCGCGCCATGAAAACAATGGGCCTGCACAAATTGACCATCGTCGCCCCCAATCTGATGGCAACGCCGATGACGGAAAATCCGCCCGTGTTCGACCCGGAGCATCCGCAATCGTTTAAATTACCGGAAGAAAGCTTCATCCTCGCTTCCGGAGCGGTAGACGTTTTGGAAAATGCCACCATTGCCGCCTCTTTGGACGAAGCCCTTGCCGACACCACCATTGCCTGCGCCCTGACCAGCCGCCGCCGCGAAATCACCGCGCCGCTGCAAACGCCGCGCGATTTGGTGCCTGAATTACTACAGGCCGCCAACCGCAGCGAGAAAGTGGCGCTGGTTTTCGGCAACGAAACTTTCGGCTTGAGCATCGAAGAAGTCCAAGCCTGCAACCGACTGATGACCATCAACGGCAATCCCGACTATTTCTCGCTCAACCTTGCCCAAGCCGTGCAGGTCGTGTGCTACGAAATCTTCAGCCAAACTGATTCGCCCATGACCCATCTGCAACAGGAAGACCACGCCGCGACCCACGAGCAAATCAAAGGCATGGTCGCCCACATGGAAAGCGTGATGAACGACATCGGCTTTTTCAACCGCCGCAACGGCGAGCGCCTGATGCGCCGTATGCAGAGCCTGTTCGGACGCGCCAACACGCAAACCGAAGACATCGACATCCTGCGCGGTTTTTTCAATACCGTCAGCCACCGTATCCATAAAAAAGACTAATTAAGGCCGTCTGAAAACGTTTCCAGCTTTTCAGACGGCATGACTGATATTCGGATAAGCATGAATTACGCCCTAGACGCATTATGGTGGAAACTCACCAGCCAACCTGTCCGCGACCTCGCCTCGCTGCTGACTGCGCCGCCTTTGTGGCAAAGCGGTTGCGAATTGAGCGTGCGCGAACTATTGGGGGAACACGGTTTCCGCTACCTGTTGGCATTGGACGCCGATCCCGCTCCGCTGACGGATTACCTTGCCCAACGCGCCCCGTTCGGCCACCGTCTCGGCATTTATGCCGAAGAGCTGCTGGCTTTCTGGTTTACCAACGCGCCGCACGCCAAACTGCACGCATACAATCTGCCCGTTTTTTCAGACGGCCAAACTTTAGGCGCCGCTGATTTTGTCGTTTCCCTCAACCAACAGCCCTACCATATCGAGCTGGCGTGTAAATACTACGGCGGAGACCAAGTGCAGAACCTGCGCGGCCTCAATCCTAAAGATACGCTGACGGACAAAGCCGCCAAACTGGTGCAGCAATCCCAGCTGCTGCATACGCCGCAAGGCAAAGCGACCTTAGCCACACAAGGCCTGCCGGAAAATCCGCTCCCTGCTTCCATCGTGCGTGGCATCGGCTTTTTTCCACAAGGTTTCCATGCTTTTGAGCCGCCGCTTAATCCATACGGCTGGCGCGGCATCTATATTCAAGATTGGGCGGAATACGGGGTTGAACGCCAAGAAGTCCGCTACCATCTGCTCGACCGCATGGCCTATCTTGCACCTGCGCGTGTTGCCGAAACCGAAACATTAAACGAAACTGAAATCCGCCGTATCGACCAAGGCTTGATTGCCGTTTTGGAATTACGGCCGGACGGCTTTTGGCATGAAATCGAACGCATCATGAAGGCCGTCTGAAACCATTTACCAGCTTTAAGAGAACCCATTACATTATGAACGCCGCACAACTCGACCATACCGCCAAAGTTTTGGCTGAAATGCTGACTTTCAAACAGCCTTCCGATGCTGTCCTCTCCGCCTATTTCCGCGAACACAAAAAACTCGGCCGCCAAGACCGCCACGAAATCGCTGAAACTGCCTTTGCCGCGCTGCGCCACTATCAAAAAATCAGTACCGCCCTGCGTCGTCCTCACGCGCAGCCGCGCAAGGCCGCTCTCGCCGCGCTGGTTCTCGGCAGAAGTACCAACATCAGCCAAATCAAAGACCTTCTTGATGAAGAAGAAACAGCGTTCCTCGGCAATTTGAAAGCCCGTAAAACCGAGTTTTCAGACGACCTGAATACCGCCGCAGAATTGCCGCAATGGCTGGTGGAACAACTGCAACAGCATTGGAGCGAAGAAGAAATCCTCGCCTTCGGCCGCAGCATCAACCAACCTGCCCCGCTCGACATCCGCGTCAATACCTTGAAAGGAAAACGCGATAAAGTGCTGCCATTGTTGCAAGCCGAAAGTGCCGATGCAGAGGCAACGCCTTATTCGCCTTGGGGCATCCGCCTGAAAAACAAAATCGCGCTTAACAAACACGAACTGTTTTTAGACGGCACGCTGGAAGTCCAAGACGAAGGCAGCCAGCTGCTTGCCTTATTGGTGGGTGCAAAACGCGGCGAAATCATTGTTGATTTCTGTGCCGGTGCCGGCGGTAAAACCTTGGCTATCGGCGCGCAAATGGCCAATAAAGGTAGAATCTACGCCTTCGATATCGCCGAAAAACGCCTTGCCAACCTCAAACCGCGCATGACCCGTGCCGGACTGACCAATATCCACCCCGAACGCATCAGCAGCGAACACGATACCCGTATCGCCCGACTGGCAGGCAAAGCCGACCGTGTGTTGGTGGACGCGCCCTGCTCCGGTTTGGGTACTTTACGCCGCAATCCCGACCTCAAATACCGCCAATCTGCCGAGACCGTGGCCAACCTTTTGGAACAGCAACACAGCATCCTCGATGCCGCCTCCAAACTGGTAAAACCGCAAAGCCGCTTGGTGTACGCCACCTGCAGCGTGTTGCCGGAAGAAAACGAGCTGCAAGTCGAACGTTTCCTGTCCGAGCATCCCGAGTTTGAACTCGTCAACTGCGCCGAACTTCTGCAAAGCCTGAAGGTTGATTTGGATACCGGAAAATACCTGCGCCTCAACTCCGGAGAACACCAAACCGACGGCTTCTTTGCCGCTGTATTGCAGCGTAAGGATTAAGGTTGAAAAAGGCCGTCTGAAATCCTTTCAGACGGCCTTTTTGATAGATTTTTTACATTAAAATCATTAGATACGATAGTCGCGCTTTGCAATAATATACTTTAAGGCCTGTATCTCGACCTTTCATCAGAATATTGTGAAAAGCTGGAAAAAATGCTTTATGCTTTGTAAATGTATGTGTTCTCGTTCAAAATTCGCCCGGTCATGCCTCAGGCGATACCCGATACAGACAACGATAATATATAAATTATTTGGTTAAAAATCATGTCGCATATTTATTCTTCCCCCACAAAGCCCCGTTTATTGTCATCGGCCGTTGCCGTCGCCTGCTGTCTGTTACCGTTTCAGACGGCCTCTGCATACAGCCTGCAAGACATCCTCAGGGACGCTTTAATCAGCGACCCGATTGTGCGTGAAGCCAAAGCCACTCAAGAAGCAGCGCAAAGCACGACCAAAGCCACACGTGCGCGCCATTATCCTGTCGTTACCCTGACCGGCACGAAAGTGCTGGCGCAACACAATAAATACAACAGCAACGACATGGATGACGGTATCGGCGTGCGCGGCAGCGTGAACATCTACTCATGGGGTGCGATTGAAGCCGCCGTCCGCCGCGACCGCAGCCGCGAAGAATACTATCAACACAAATACACCGAAAGCCAAGAGCAGCTGGGCAGCGATATCGGCCGCCTCTACCTGAGCGCATTGCGTGCAAAAGAAACCCTGATCCTCAACGAACAGACTTTGGCGCGCCACAACAACCTCTTAAAAGACTTGGACACCATCGTCAAATATGATGCCGGCCGCCGTTCCGAGCTGATTGAAGCGCGCGCTCGCCAACTGCAAGTGGCCAACATCATTGCCCAACAACGCCGCACCATGGATTTGGCCCTGAGCCGCCTGTCCCGCTATACCTCGCGCCAGCTGACTGCCAACGATTTGGAAGATCCGTTTAAAAACGACACGGCAAAATCCATCAGCGAACGCTTCAACAACCCCAACCGCAACAACAATCCGTCCTATCAGGCGCAATTAGCCGAGCGCGACAGCGTCCGTGCCGATTTGGACACCTCCAAAGCCGAACGCCTGCCTGCCCTCAATTTGGAAGGCAGTGCGACACGCAACACCAGACAGCTTTATTTAAACGTTGCATGGAATGTGTTGGATATTGCCGCACGACACAATGTAGAGCGCAATGCCAAATCATTGATTGCCGCAGAAGCCAAGTCCGAACAAATCCTGCGCGACATGAACGAACGCGTTCAAACATCGGCCATCGATATGCAGGAAAGCGAACAGCGTACCGCGCTGACGGCGCAACACATCGCCGCCCAAAAAGAAGTCATCAAAGTGTACGAATTGCAGTTTAAAATCGCCCGACGTACGCTGACCGACGTTTTGAGCGCATACAGCGAGTTATCCTCCATCGAGCAGGATTATGTTGCCGCCCGCAACGATTTCCGCGATGCGGCGCTCGACTATTTAAATACCCAGGCCAAAATCTCCGCTTGGGTCGGTTTGGCACAAAAATAAAGCCATATCCGCCGGTTAAACCAAAAACATTACGCGAAAAATATGAAAGCCATCATTGAACACATCGTTTTAGTGACCCGCCTTTTGGGTGCGCCCGTATCCGAAGCCGCTTTGTCCGCCGAAGTCGTACGCGACAAAAAGCTCAAGGTCAACTATCACTCACTGGTCGAAGTCCTGCGCAGCCACGGCTTTGAAAACACCTTATCCAAACGCAATCTGGAAGACATCCCCTCGCTCGCCGTGCCGGTCATGATTATCCTGCACAACGAAGAGGCGGCAGTTATCACCCAAATCGAAGGCTCCGGCCAAGAGCGCAAATACCATATCCGCCAAGTCGACGGTTTGGAACAGGAACTCAGCCACGAGCAGCTCTCCGGCCTGTATTTGGGCTACTGCTGGTTTATCAAACCCAAAATGGCTACCGATATGCGCTCGGAGCTGCCTGAATACCATTTGCCCAAAGCATGGTTTTGGAAAGTCATTTGGCGTTTCCGCAGCTACTACTACCAAGTCATCTTGGCCACCATCATCATCAACTTCCTTGCGCTCGTCAGCTCCCTGTATGTGATGAACGTGTACGACCGCGTTATTCCCAACCAAGCCTATGAAACCTTGTGGGTATTGAGCATCGGCGTGGTCTTGGCGATTTTGTTTGAGTTTGCCGCCAAGATGATTCGCGGTCATTTGACCGATATTGCCGGTAAAAAAGCCGACCTGATCATCAGCTCCGCCCTGTTCCGCCGAGTGATGGCATTGCGTCTGGCAGACCGTCCTGCTTCTTCCGGTTCATACGCCAGTAATTTGCGCGAATTTGAAGCCGTGCGCGAGTTCATGACCAGTGCCAGCTTGTTGACCATTGTCGACTTGCCTTTCCTGTTGCTGTTTATCTTCGTAATTTCCATGGTTGGCGGCAAACTGGCACTCGTTCCCCTGACCATCATTCCGATTGTCGTGATTGTCGGTTTTGTCGTACAACGCCCGCTCTCTCGCCACATCAATGAATCGATGAAAGAAGGTTCGCAACGCTCCGGCCTTGCCGTTGAAGCCATCGAAGGCATCGAAACCCTGAAAACCAACAACGCCACATCTTGGGCGCAACAACGTTGGGATGAATACACCGCCAAAACTTCTGCTTCTTCCATCAAAGTCAAGGACACCAGCAACTTCATGGTCAACTTCGCCGTTGCCATGCAGCAGCTCAATACCGTCTTCTTGGTCGTCGTCGGTACCTATTTGATTCACGCCGACAACCATGCGGAACGCATCACCATGGGTGCATTGATTGCCTCCGTGATTCTGTCCGGCCGCGCTTTGGCGCCGTTGGCACAAATCGCCGGTTTGGCTACCCGCTTCCAGCAGGCCAAACTTGCCCTCAAAGGCGTAAACGACATCGTTACCCGACCTATCGAGCGCAATCCGGAACGCAAATACATTACTTTGGACAACGTTCAAGGCAATATTACCTTTGAAAACGTATCGTTCAAATATCAAGCTGACAACAACAGCGCCGTCGAAGATTTGCACCTGACCATCAAACCGGGGGAAAAAGTCGGCATTTTGGGCCGTATCGGCAGCGGTAAAAGCACCATGCTCAAACTGGCCAGCGGCCTGTACGATACCGAAAAAGGCAACGTTACCCTTGACGGCGTCGATATGCGCCAGCTTGACCCCAACTTCCTGCGCGACCAAGTCCTACTTTTGAGCCAATCGCCACGCCTGTTCCTCGGCACATTACGCGAAAACATGGACTTGGCACGTACCGGCAGTTATTCTACCGACCAAGACCTGCTGATTGCGCTCAACCGCTTCGGCCTTGACAAAATCATCCGCAACCATCCGCGCGGTTTGGATATGCCTTTGGGTGAAGACGGCTTGGGCTTGTCCGGCGGTCAAAAACAAATCATCGCCCTGGCGCGCATGACCTTGCGCAATCCGAAAGTCGTCCTGCTGGACGAGCCAACCACCAGCCTGGACCAAGCTACTGAACGCATGGCGCTCAATGCCATCGCCCAATGGGGTCGCAACCGCACCATGCTTTTGGTAACCCACCGTCCGCAAGTGCTGCAAATCGTCAACCGCATCATTGTCATGGACAATGGTAAAGTCGTAATGGACGGCCCGCGTGACCTGGTATTGCAAAAACTCATGCAAAACGAACAGGCCAAAGCAGCTAACGTCAAACAACAGCAACAAGCTGTCAACGCCAAACAGCAACAACAAGCCGCCGCCCCTCAATCGGCAGCACAATAAAGCAAAAGGCCGTCTGAAAACCTACTTACCCTTTCAGACGGCCTGCCCTAATGGTTAAAATCCACCAAACACAATAAAGACACACGATTATGAGCCGCGAAAACAACGTCAAATCCAAAGACCTACACCTCATCAACGACCTCAACGCCGCCCTTCAAAAAGAAAAACACAGCGGTCAATTTTGGGTCATCATCCTTTTCTTCATTTTCCTGGTTGTCTTCGTTATTTGGGCTTACAACAGCCCGGTCGAAGAAGTGACCCGCGGCAACGGCAATATCATTCCCAGTAGCCGTGAGCAAGTGATTCAAAGCCTCGACCCCGGCATCGTAACCGAAATCATGGTTAAAGAAGGCGATATGGTCGAGAAAGATCAGATTCTGATGAAACTCGACGACACGCGCAGCTCCGCCGTTTTGCGTGAAAGCGAAGCCAAAGTCGAAAACCTCGAAGCCACTGTTGCCCGCCTTAAAGCCGAAGCCTACGGCACCAAGCTCTCCTTCCCTGACAGCGTGGGTCCCGAGCTTCGCCGTCGCGAAATCGCCGCCTACAAAGCACGCCGTCAAGCCATGACCGACGCCGTCAGCGGCCTTTCCCAAAGCAAGGCTGCGCTTGACCGCGAAATCGCTATTACCGCCCCCATGGTTGCCGAAGGTGTGGTTTCCGAAGTCGAACTCTTAAGAATGCGCCGTGAGTCTGCCGACTTGGCCACTCAAATTTCCGAGCGCCGCAACCGCTACAAAGCCGATGCCAACAACGAACTTTTGCAAGCCGAATCCGAGCTGGCGCAATCCAAAGAAAACGTTGCCATGCGCGCCGACCCGGTTGAACGCTCGCAAATCCGCGCACCTATGCGCGGTATCGTCAAAGGCATAAAAGTCACCACCATCGGCGGCGTTGTGAACGCAGGCGAAGACATCATGCAAATTGTCCCGGTTGACGACAAACTGCTGGTCGAAGCCTATATCCGCCCGCAAGACATTGCCTTTATCCGCGCAGGCCAACCTGCATTGGTTAAAGTCAGCGCATACGACTACTCCATCTACGGTGGCTTGGAAGGCAAAGTTACTCTTGTTGGCGCCGATACCGTCAGCAACTCCATGCAAAACCGTGCCAACGACCTGAAACTTGATCCGAACCAAGTCTATTACCGCGTTCTCGTCCAAACCGAAAACAACTCCCTGAAAGACAAAAACGGCAAACCTATGCCGATTATTCCGGGCATGGTTGCAACGGTGGACATCAAAACCGGCGAGAAAACCATCTTCCAATACCTGATCAAGCCGATTACGCGTATGAAACAAGCGTTAAGCGAACGCTAATCGATAAACCGATAAAAGGCCGTCTGAAAATTTTCAGACGGCCTTTGGTTTATGTTTTAAATACCTCCTTATTCAGCAGATAAATTATTTCTCCTTAAAAGCAGTACCGACAAACGTTCTTTTCGGATTGCCGCGCTCAACTTGATAGAGTTGCGCGTGCTGCTCCTGCGCAAAATTTCCAGCCTGTCCGGCATGATGTTTCGCCAGCTTTTGCGCCAATAACATTACCGCCAATTTTTTATTGGCATGCTGGCTGCGTTCGCTCTCGACCCGCACGGAAATGCCGCTTTCTTTATGGGTGGCGTGGACGGCACTCTCGGTTTTATTGACGTGTTGCCCGCCTTTACCGCCCGAACGGCAGGTTTGAAACTCGATTCCGTTTTCAGACGGCATTTCATACATCTGCGGCATATCGGGCAAGCGGAAAACGCCTATATACCAATTTTTGCGCGGATGTTTCGGGCGGACGGGGCTGGGGCATACCCATTGGAGCGTCCCCTGCCAAGTTTGCGCCAAACTTTCGGCTTTCTGCCCTTCCAACTTGAGCGTCGCCGACAAAATGCCGTGCTTATCGGCGGTTTCGGTAACAAGTTCGGCATCAATGCCTTTTGCTTGGGCTTCAATAAGCAATTCGCCCAAGACGAAACGGGCAAATATACGGCACTCTGCCGGCCCTTGCGCGGTGGAAATTTGCAGATAAACCGCTGGTGTATTCTGTTTCATCTTTACGCTCCACACTCGCCGCCGGTTTTATAAGTCAAAACAGGTTTAAACCGCGCGACCAATTCAATCAAACCTACGTTTTTCATGGCAGCAATAACGCTGTCGATGCTTTTATAAGCCTGCGGCGCTTCTTCAAAAATCAAAGCTTTGTCCTGACAGACAACCACGCTGCCAAATTCGGTCTGGCGCAGGCTGTCGGCAGTATATTTGTGCGACAGCCTGCCTTTGCATTCGCCGCGCTGCCACTTCCGACCTGCGCCATGAGCCAAGGTATTCAACGAAATTTGGCAATCTTCGGCAGGTTGAACCAGATAGCTGTAATCGCCGCGCGAGCCGGGTATCATGACCAAGCCTTTATCAGTGGGCGTTGCGCCTTTTCGGTGCAGCCAACCGGTTATGCCGTCAATCTCGGTTTGCTCCAAAAAATTATGGTGGACATCAAGCAGGCATGTTCCTTCTGCGCGCCAACGATCGAGCATTCTGGCCGCAATCAAACGGCGGTTAAGGCTGGCAAATTCAAGGGCTGTTTGGTGTTCGGCAAGATAGGTCGCCGCCGCTTTGCCCTCTTCCGCCAAACCTTGATGTCCGAAGGCGGCAATATGGCGTTGCAAAATCTGCTGGCCCAATCCGCGCGAACCGCTATGCACCAACAGTTGCAAATGGTTTTCATCAAAATCGGGCGGAAGCAAATCGGTGCGATAAACGGTGTCAACGGTTTGCAACTCGGCAAAATGGTTGCCGCCGCCAATCGTACCGACGGCAAGGCCGTCTGAAAATTGGCGCATATCGACAACGTCGTCTAACAAATCGACCTGTTCGTCTTTGTCTAGTGGCGTATCGATGTTGCCGAGCTGTTTAGCGAGCTTGGCCGGTTTGAGTTTGGCTGCGCGTAAATTGGTCTGCCAAAACGCCATGCCGCAACCGATGTCGTTCCCAATCAGGGCAGGATAAAAATGACGGTCGCTGAAAAATGCTGCACCAACCGGATAACCGCGCCCTGCATGTAAATCCGGCATTCCGGCAACGCGTAGCATATGCGGTAATCGGGCGGTGGTTTCGAGCTGTGCGACAGCGTTGCCTTCAATCCATGTATTTGAATCGGCAATAATTTGAATATGATGGGGATAATTGCCCATGTGTTTATGCTTTCTTTAAAACGGATAGAAACCGACAACTGATGACAATAGGTATCCACCGTCTGCGAAATGTTCAGACGGCCTGGTTTCTAGCCGATAATCGTAGGGAAAGCAGCCCGAAGCGGGCGACATGGAATGCGAAAAGCGTTATCCGAAAGTCAGACCGACGCTTGGGCTGCAAAGAATGTGATTGAGCGGATTGAAGTATTGCGTGTCATGGCTTGCTCCTTTCTTTGCATGAAAATATTAAAAACGTTCGGATTATAGAAGGTTCATTTCCAATCATGCAAACTTACTGACATCAATCTGCCAATAATGTTGCATAAATGGCAACTATTGAGAACATGATTTAGGCCGTCTGAAAACTTTTCAGACGGCCTTTTATACCCAATAATCCTTACAAAACAACGGTCGGATAAGAGCCGACAACTTTCACGAAGGAAGCGCGTTCGCCCAAAAGCTGCAAGGCTTTTTGGACATTTTCATCGCTTTGGTGGCCTTCGATATCGATGAAGAACAGGTATTCCCACAAAACCGATTTGCTTGGGCGGCTTTCAAATTTGGTCATGGAAATGCCCAACTCGGTGAAAGGTTGCAACAAAGCAGTAACGGCACCGGCACGGTTGGGCGCGGATACGACCAAAGAGGTTTTATCGTTGCCGCTGCGGCCGGTTTCTTGATGGCCCATCACCAAGAAGCGCGTGGTGTTGTTCGGTTCGTCTTCGATACACTCGGCGGCAAAGCTCAACTGATAAATTTCCGCGGCAATACGTCCGGCAATGGCGGCCACATTCGGGCTATCTGATTCGGCAACCAAACGCGCTGCTTCTGCATTGCTGGCTACGGCGATACGTTCGGCATTGGGCAGGTTGCGGCCGAGCCAGTCGTTGCATTGCGCCAAGGCTTGGGCATGGGCGAAAACTTTGGTAATGCCGCCGATTTCGTGGCTGTCTTTACGCAACAGGTTGTGATGAATGCGGACAACCACTTCGCCGCAGGCTTTCAAAGCGGTTACGGCCAGCAAGTCCAAAGTGCGCCCCACTGAGCCTTCGGTCGAATTTTCTACCGGCGCCACCAAATAATCGGCTTGGCGCGTTTCAACTTGTTTGAAGCAGTTGTCGATGGTGGTACACGCCATGGTGTGTGCGGCGTGGCCGAAATGTTTGATGGCAGCTTGCTGGGTAAATGTCCCCTTCGGGCCCAAATAGGCAATCGTCAGCGGACGCTCCACCGCCAAACATTCGCTCATAATCTCGCGAAACAGCCGAGTAACTGATTCATCAGGCAAAGGGCCGCGGTTCAAATCCTGAATCCGGCGCAAAACGGTCACTTCCCGTTCAGGACGGTACACCGCGCCTGTCCCTTTCAATTCGCCGATAGCATGCGCATGACCGGCGCGCTCATTGAGCAAACGGAGGATTTCCGCATCGATGCTGTCGATGGCATTGCGGTGCGGCAATAATTGTTCGTCTATGGATAAAGGCATAAGCTGTCTCGCAATTTTGTGAGGGATATTTTCATTTTAACATTAAAGGCCGTCTGAATTCCGTTTTCAGACGGCCTCAACACTATCTTTATCTAACTTTATCGTCTATCAGGTTTGCAAACGCCGCCAATTCCATCATAATTAAGCCTTTTGAACGACAAGGCCTATTCCATGCACTCAAACGGACTGCACACCCGTTTCCTGCCCGATGAAGAAGCAACCCTGAAACTGGGTGAAGAATGGAGCAAGCAGCTTTCCGCTCCGCTGACCATCTATCTTGAAGGCGGACTGGGTGCAGGCAAAACCACGCTGACACGCGGGATTTTGCGCGGACTGGGGCATACGGGCGCAGTCAAAAGCCCGACTTACACCATTGTCGAATCTTATCCGCTGGATACATTCACCCTCCACCATTTCGACCTCTACCGCTTTACTATGCCCGAGGAATGGGAGGATGCCGGTTTGGACGAATTGTTTGCGCCCGACAGCGTCTGCCTCATCGAATGGCCGCAGCAAGGCGGGGAATTCACGCCTCCGGCAGACATTACCATTACATTGACGTACACCGATAAGGGCAGAACCTGCACCTTTTCCGCCCACACAAACCAAGGCCGAAAAAGTTTAGAATCATGGTCAAATTAACTAGAAGACACATTCTCCGTCAAGGCACAGGACTATTTCTCACCCTCACACCCGTGGGGGCTGCATTGGCCAAACCGGCCTCTCCTGCGCAATTCCTTGCCGTCCGCATCTGGCCGGCGAACGCCTACACACGCGTTACCCTTGAGAGCAACCACCCGATGAAATACCAACATTTTATGTTGGACAACCCCAGACGGTTGGTCGTAGATATCCAAGGTGCGGAAATCAACAGCGTCCTGCAAGGCATTTCCAGCAAAGTGCTGTCTGACGACCCTTTCATCCGCAGCATCCGCGCCGGTCAAAATACGCCCAGCACCGTGCGTATCGTCATCGACCTCAAACAAAGCACCCATCCGCAAGTCTTTGCACTCACCCCCGTCGGCAACTTCAGAAACCGCCTGGTTATCGACCTCTATCCGCACGGCGCAGATGCCAACGACCCGATGATGGCCTTGCTCAACGGCAGCGTCCCTAAACAACGTCCCAATACCAACACCGCATACGACACCCCAGCCCCTAAAAGCAACCGCGGCAGCGGCGGCAACCGCCGTCCCGTGATCATGCTCGACCCCGGCCACGGCGGCGAAGACCCCGGTGCCATCGGACCGAGCGGCCTCAAAGAGAAAAACGTCGTACTCTCCATCGCACGCGAAACCAAAAAACGCCTCGAAGCCTTGGGTTACAACGTATTCATGACGCGCAACGAAGACATCTTTATCCCATTGGGCGTACGCGTTGCCAAAGGTCGTGCACGCAATGCCGACGTATTCGTATCCATCCACGCCGATGCCTTTACCAGCCCGTCCGCACGCGGTACCGGCGTATATATGCTCAATACCAAAGGCGCGACCAGCTCGGCGGCAAAATTCCTTGCCCAAACCCAAAACAACGCCGACGCCATCGGCGGTGTACAATCCAGCGGCAACCGCAACGTCGACAACACGATTTTGGACATGACCCAAACCGCAACCCTGCGCGACAGCCGCAAGCTCGGTCATTCCGTCTTGACCGAATTGGGCAAACTCAACCAACTGCACAAAGGCCGCGTTGACGAGGCCAACTTCGCCGTCCTCCGCGCGCCGGATGTTCCGTCCATTTTGGTGGAAACCGCCTTCCTCTCCAACCCTACCGAAGAGCGGCTGCTCGGCAGCGAATCCTTCCGCCAACAATGCGCCCAAGCCATTGCCACCGGTATTCAAAAATACATCAATACCGCCGTTTTACGACGCGGATAATGGCTTAATGAAACAAAGGCCGTCTGAAAATTTTTCAGACGGCCTTATCTTTTCAAGCAATCTATTGGCATGAACAATACAGCAAAATGGGAGAATGGCGGCAAAATAACAATTGAGCCAAACCCTGTCAATCTTTGCTATTACATGTTCTACACTCATATGCGTGCTATTTATTGTTGGTACCTGATTTACCAAATGCCGGCTGTAATTGATCAGCAAGATCGTCTTCAATCAATTGCAGCACATCAGCGGGAAGTGTATCGGCATATTGATGAATCGTTATTTTATATTGGCCTTGATACCATTGATTTAAATGCAATGCATAGGTACTTTTATGCCCGAAGCCCAAATGCTGTGCCAATCTATTCCGAATACTGTGACGTGAAGACCCTACGTATAGAACCTGACTTGGGCGATTTAATTTTGCGCAGGCATGTGTTTTAAGTAAGCGAAAATTTTGAAATTGCTGAAAAGTTGTATTAATGTCGCCTTCAATCTGTTGGATAACATAAATAAAGCATCCATGACTGGGCAATTGTTCCAACGTTGTAAATTCAAAGGTACGGTCAGGTACAAGCTTTTTTGCTTGTATACAATGTTCAATCAATCGGTCAAGATAACGCATATTAACCGCACTTCCCTACCGCAGCCGGATAGACGGATACCTTCGTCTGCGTCAATGCAAACAGGTTTTCCAACTGCATTTGCGCCTGACGGTTGGCATGTTCCAAAATCTCAGCCCTACATGCGCTTTGCAATACCTGCCGTTTCGCCTCTTCCTGCACCGTCTTGAATACAGACTTATCCATAGGCAGCAAATTAAACGAGCCGGTCTGAATATCGTACACTTCGATATTTTCCAAATCCACGCTCAAGATTTCCACCGCCGGCAGACTGATTAATACCTTGTCGTCCACAATATTGACATTGTCCGCGCCTAACTTGTCCAAATCCAAACCGGCCAACACCTTGCCGCGCACAATAAAAATACCGCTTTGCGAATCCTGCCACAGCCTGCGCCAATCCCCTTTTTTCTCCGTACGGATAATCGTATCGATATAAAATGCCGTACTTTCCAAGCGGTTCATCTGCTTAATCTGCATCAAAACCCCCTCACGGGACAAAACCTGATGTTCTTCGTTCTGACCATGCAGGGCATAAAACCAGCCGCCTGCAGCCGTCAACGCACACAACACCAGCACGACCAATCCGCGCCCAAACATTTTCATTTCAAACATTCCCCATTAAAATAATCATCAAAACATTCCCCATATTCTCCCAAAACCGTCAATTTCAAGCCATACCCAGGCCGTCTGAAACAATAAATTTCATTACCAAAAAGTAATAAAAAATCTCAACAAACAAAGTTTGCCTTTTGGTAAAGACAAGACTACAATCCATTACACACAATTCAATTTCATCTCATCATGAATACCACCGACCTGCGCCGCCACAACCTGCGGCAATGGATAACACAACACCACAACGGCCAGCAGACCAAGTTTGCCCAAGCCATCTCCATCAACCAAGGCGAGCTGTCCGCCCTGCTGAAAAACAAATCTTTCGGCGAGAAAAAAGCCCGAAAAATCGAGCAGGCAGCCAATATGCCTGACATGTGGCTGGATCAAGACCACCAAGACCGCCACGCCCCCACCATCAGCCAAGAAAGAAATACCATGTCCCACATCTCCACCATTCCCGAAATCCTAGCAGACATCAAAGCCGGCAAAATGGTCATCATCACCGATGCCGAAGACCGCGAAAACGAAGGCGACTTGCTGATGGCCGCCCAATTCGTTACCCCCGAAGCCATCAACTTCATGATCAAAAACGCACGTGGCCTGGTCTGCCTGCCGATGGACGGCGAAATGGTCGAAAAACTCGGCCTGCCTATGATGACCCAAAAAAATGGCGCACAATACGGCACCAACTTCACCGTCTCCATCGAAGCCGCCCACGGCATCACCACCGGCATTTCCGCCGCCGACCGCGCCCTGACCATTCAAACCGCCGTTTCCCCATCCGCCAAACCCGAAGACATCGTCCAACCCGGCCACATCTTCCCTCTCCGCGCCCAAAAAGGCGGCGTACTCGTCCGCGCCGGACACACAGAAGCCGGCGTCGATCTGGCACAAATGAACGGCCTGATTCCCGCCGCCGTCATCTGCGAAATCATCAACGACGACGGCACCATGGCGCGTATGCCCGAACTGATGAAGTTCGCCGAAGAACACAATCTCAAAATCGGCACCATTACCGACCTCATCGAATACCGCAGCCGTACCGAAAGCCTGCTTGAAGACATGGGCAACTCACCCGTACAAACCCCATGGGGCGAGTTCCAACAACACGTTTACGTCGACAAACTCTCCGGCGAAACCCACCTCGCCCTCGTCAAAGGCACACCTTCCGCCGAAGAAGAAACCCTCGTCCGCGTCCACGAACCCTTCAGCGTCATGGACTTCATCCAAACCAACCCGCGCCACTCATGGTCGCTGCCCAAAGCCCTTGAGCGCATCCAACAAGCCGAAAGTGGCGTAGTCATCCTCCTGCACCGCACTGAAGACGGCGCCACCCTGCTCGACCGCACCCTACCCAAAGGCGCCAACCAAGCCTACAAATGGGACAGCAAAAGCTACGGCATAGGCGCACAAATCCTCGCCGGCCTCAACGTCAAAAAACTGCGCGTCCTCGGCCAGCCGTCATCCTTCACCGGCCTCACCGGCTTCGGCCTCGAAGTCGTCGGCTTTGAAGAAGCTGAAAAATAATCTTGCTTGATTAACTCTCAAAGCAAATGAAACAAAAGGCCGTCTGAAAGTTTTCAGACGGCCTTTTAAGTTTGTTATCCAACTCAAAAACTGCGAATATAAAAAAGCCGATACACCTTTCCGATGTATCGGCTTTCGCTATCTGCTCAACGCTTAATTTTTGCTGGGCAGTTCTTTTTCGCTCAATGGTTTGATGTACCAAATATCGCGGCAGTAGTCGGCGATGGAGCGGTCGGATGAGAAGAAGCCCATGTTGGCGATGTTGATCAAGGCTGATTTGCGCCATGCGGATACGTTGCGGTAGTGTTCGTCCGCTTTGTATTGCGTGTCGATGTAGCTGCGGAAATCGGCCATCAGTTGATAGAAGTCGCCGTATGGTTGCAACACGTCGTTGTAGCGGTTTGGCTCTTCCGGAGAGAAAGTGCCTTGGCTGATTTGGTTGACGACGCGGCGTAGATCGCTGTCTCGCTCGATATAGCTCAACGGGTCGTAACCATTGCGGCGGATTTCTTCGACTTGCTCGACGGTGTTACCAAAGATATAGCAGTTGTCCGCGCCGACTTTTTCCAAAATCTCAACGTTCGCGCCGTCCAGTGTACCCATGCAGAGCGCGCCGTTAAGGGCGAATTTCATGTTGCTGGTACCGGATGCTTCTGTACCCGCCAGTGAGATTTGTTCGTGCAAATCAGCGGCTGGGATGATGATTTGGGCGAGGCTGACGCTGTAGTTCGGGATGAACACAACTTTAATCAAGTCGCGGATACGGGTGTCGTTGTTGATAACTTTGGCGACGTCATTAATCAGTCGGATGATTTTCTTCGCCATGTAATAAGCGGATGCGGCTTTACCGGCAAAGATGAACACGCGCGGCTGCCAATCGAAATCTGGGTTTTCCAGGATTTTGTTGTAGCGGTCGACGATGTGCATCACGTTCAATGCTTGACGTTTGTACTCGTGGATACGTTTGATTTGGATATCGAAAAGTGCATCGGTATTAACTTTGATGCCCAGCTCGGTTTCAATGTATTTAGCAAGGCGCTCTTTGGCGGCTTTTTTCACTTCGCCGAATTCTGCCTGTACGGAGGCATCGTCCACTTTGTCGTTGAGCTTGGTCAAGTTGTCCAAATGCAGACGCCAGTCTTCGTCGCCCAGATGTTTGTCCAAGAATTTGGTCAGGCCCGGGTTGGCGATGTTGATCCAGCGGCGCGGGGTTACGCCGTTGGTTACGTTGGTAAAGCGTTCTGGGAACACTTTGGCAAAGTCGGCGAAGATGGATGTGGTCATCAAATCGGAGTGGATTTTTGCCACGCCGTTGACTTTGTGCGAACCGATAACCGCCAGCCATGCCATGCGGACGCGACGGCCGTGGGTTTCATCAATGATGGATACGCGGCGGACAAAGTCGTCGTCGAAGTTGCCAATGGCGCGTAAGGCATTGAGGAAGTAGGCGTTGATTTCAAAGATGATGTCCAAGTGGCGCGGCAGCAGACGGCCCATCAGGTCAACCTGCCAAGTTTCCAAGGCTTCGCTCATCAATGTGTGGTTGGTGTAAGAGAAAATCTTACAGCACATATTCCATGCTTCAGTCCATGCGATGCCCTCTTCGTCAATCAGGATGCGCATCAATTCTGGAATGGCGAGCACCGGATGGGTATCGTTCAAGTGGATGGCGACTTCGTCTGCCAAAGTGCGGATGCTTGGGAAACGGCATTTGTGACGGGCAACGATGTCTTGAACGGAAGCGGAAACCAAGAAGTATTCTTGCTTCAGGCGCAATTCGCGGCCGGAATCGGTAGAGTCGTTCGGATACAGAACGCGTGAGATGTTTTCGTCGCTGTTTTGTGCGCGAACAGCAGAGGCATAGTCGCCTCGGTTGAAGTCGGCAAGGTCAAACAGGTTGCCTGCGTGTGCAGTCCACAAACGCAATGGGTTGGCACATTCGCCGCCATAGCCCGGAATAATTTCGTCGTATGCCCAAGCGGAAATTTCTTCGCTCGGCTGCCATTCTTTTTTGTCGCCCAAGTTCAATACTTGACCGCCGAAACGGACGGAATATTGTTTGTTCGGACGGGCAAACTGCCATGCCAAATCTTGGTCGAGCCACAAATCGGGTTTTTCAACTTGTTGGCCATCCACGATTTCTTGTTTGAACATACCGTATTGGTAACGGATGCCGTAGCCCATGGCCGGAATGCGCAGGGTTGCCAAAGAGTCGAGGAAGCAGGCGGCCAGACGGCCCAAACCGCCGTTACCCAAACCCGGATCTTCTTCTTGTTCGCAGACATCGGCAAATTCTTTGCCCAGTTGCTTGAAGGCTTCTTCAAATTCGGCGTAAACGCCTTCGTTAATCAGCGCGTTGACAAACGAACGGCCGAGCAGGAATTCCATAGACAGGTAATAAACCATGCGTTTACTGTTATCAATGTGGGCGCGGCGTGTTTTGAGGAAATCTTCCGCAATCAGGTCACGCGCGGCAAGCATGGCGGCGTTGAGCCATTGGTGTGAAGTTGCCTCCTTCGGATCTACGCCCAAGATGAAAATCAGCTTGTAAACGATGGACTTGCGGATGGTTTCGGCGTCCGGTTTAGGCATTACATAATCGTAACCGGAGATGGGGAGTTTTTTCTTAGCCATGGAAGCCTTTCTCTAGCGTGAGGCACTGGACAACGCGCCTGATGGTTTTATTAAAAACAACGAAACTCGGTTTTCAGACGGTCTGACAACGGCAACAGGCCGTCTGAAAGGAATGGTGCGTAGATTTGTTACAAACTAAGGAGATTATAGCGGAAAGATTCAAAAAAAGGATATATTTTTCTTTATAAAACATTCAATTAACAATTAAACCATTCATCATCTTATTGGCATTTTCAATTTATACCACCAAGCTGCAAATCATAAAATACTGACAAAATATCAAAGAATTAATCAACCAATAGTTTAATTCTCATTTAATTTGTTTTATGTAAAATCCAAATCCCCATATGCTCAACAACACATTTTCCTGATTCTTCGTAATTAAATTTCTCAGATGGTACGCAAGAAATTTCCCAATTGCCTTGAGGCAGGTTAAATAACTGACGACTACGTTTGGCATTGACCAACAGCAGCCATTCATCATCCAAAACAACCTGAATCGCCTTGCTGCCCCTGTTGTGCCAACAATATTCGGTCATCGGGCTGCTATCGGCATTGAGCCATTGCACACGTTCTTTTTGCCACCAGCAATCATCTGTCAGCAGCTTGATTTGACTTCGTACGCGTATCAGCTCTTGAGTGTAATTCTGCAACATATGAGACTCATTTTGCCAATCCAACCATGTAATCGGATTATCTTGGCAGTAGCTGTTGTTGTTGCCTTGCTGACTGTTGCCAAACTCATCGCCCGCCAAAAGCATGGGCGTACCGTTGGATAAAAACAAGGAGGCAAGCAGCGCTTTGGAAGTGTATTCGCGGTTGAGCAAAACTTCTTCATCATCGGTTTCGCCTTCTACGCCGTGGTTGTAGCTGATGTTTTCATTATGCCCGTCGCGGTTGTTTTCGCCGTTGGCTTCGTTGTGTTTTTCGTTATAGCTGACCAAATCGCGCAGGGTGAAGCCGTCGTGTGCAGTGATGAAGTTGATGCTGGCGGACGGATGGCGGCCACTGTGGTTGAAAATATCGGACGACCCGGCCAAACGTTCGGCAAATGCACCCAAATTGCCGCTTTCCCATGACCAAAACGCGCGCATATCATCGCGGAAACGACCGTTCCATTCGGCAAAAGGTTGAGGGAAATTGCCCAAGTGATAACCGCCCTCGCCGATGTCCCATGCTTCGACAATCAGTTTCAAACCGGCCAAAACCGGGTCTTGATACAGGACTTGAAAAAAACGGCCGTACGATTGGAAATCGGGTTCGCGTCCCAATACGGTTCCCAAATCGAAACGGAAGCCGTCAACATGAAACTCTTCAGCCCAATAGCGCAGGCTGTCTGCCGCCCAACGGGTAACGTCGCGCCGGACAATATTGAGCGTATTGCCGCAACCCGACCAGTTTTCATAATTGCCGTAAGGGGTGTGCCAATACCATAAGGTGTTGTCGATACCGCGCTGACACAGCATCGGGCCTTTGTCGTCCTGTTCTGCCGTGTGGTTGTACACGACATCCAAAATCACTTCCAAACCTGCCTGATGCAGGGCTTTGACCGCTTGTTTAAACTCCGCCGCCGCACGCTCGGGATTGTCGGCATAAGACGGCTCGACGGCAAAATGAGAATAAGTGTTGTAGCCCCAATAATTGCTCAAGCCCATCTGCTGAAGATGGTATTCGTCCAGATGATAATGAATCGGCAGCAGCTCGACCGTTGTTACCCCCAACTCTTGCAAATAGGCCAAAACCCGTTTATCGCACAAGGCCTTATAAGTGCCTGCATATTTCAAATCGGGGAATTGCTTGGTAAACCCTTTGACATGGGCTTCATAAATAACGGTTTTGCCCCACGGTATTTCCGGACGGCAATCTTTGGCCCAATTGAATCGACTGCGTCCGATCACGACGCTTTTCGGCGCAACGGCGGCATTGTCGCGTTCATCTTCCGGTCTGAACCATGCCATTTCTTCGGCGGTACGGTAGCTTGGTTTGCCGTCAATTTTTTTGGAATACGGGTCAATCAGCAATTTGTTGGGATTAAAACATGAGCCGTATTCTGCGTTTTCACGTCCATACACGCGAAAACCGTATCGCTGCCCTGCCTTAACGTCCGGCACAAATCCGTAAAATACCGAACCGCGCCGCGAAGGCATCTCCAAACGGGTTTCTTTATCCTTATCAAACAGACACAATTCGACCTTTTCGGCATTGATGGAAAACAAGGTGAAATTCGCGCCCTTGCTTGTCAGGGTCGCGCCCATGGGATAAGGCTTGCCTTCCTCGATATGCCATGATTTGGCAGTCATAGAATGATTCCTTGGTATGTATTTGGTTTCGTGTCCAATATAAGGCCGTCTGAAAATCTTTCAGACGGCCTTGAGTCATATTGATATCACTATCTTTTAATTTTCAGCTGATTAGGCAGGCATGATACCCACCCTCAAAGTTGATTTACGCTTCGTCTTTGAGTGCCGCCTGATACAGGTAAACGGTTGCCAAAGGCGGTACGGTAACAGACAAGGAATTTGGTTTGCCATGCGACCAAACTTCTTCTGTCTCCACCGTTGCGCCGGTAGAAACGCCGCTGCCTTTGTAATGCAGGTCGTCTGAATTGAGGATTTCGCGGTATTCGCCGGCAGAATTCACGCCGAAACGGTAGCCTTCGCGTACCACAGGCGTGAAGTTGCTGATCACAATAACGCGGTTGCCTTCACGGTCGCGGCGCTCGAAGACGAATACGGAATTGTCGCCGTCATCTGCAACCAGCCACTCAAAGCCTTCAGACCATTGGTCTAATTGGTAAAGCGGCGCGTTGTCTTTATAGACATGGTTCAATTCGCGTACGAAGTCTTGTACGCCTTTGTGCCAGCCGCCATCTTGCTCCAGCAAGAACCAATCCAGTCCTTCGTTGTAGTTCCACTCGCGGCCTTGTGCAAACTCGTTGCCCATAAACAAGAGTTTTTTGCCGGGGAAGCCGTACATAAAGCCGTAGTAGGCGCGCAGGTTGGCAAATTGTTGCCAGCAGTCGCCGGGCATACGTCCGAGCAGCGAACGTTTGCCGTGCACGACTTCATCGTGTGAAAGCGGCAGGACAAAGTTTTCGCTGTACTGGTACATCATGCCGAAAGTCATTTTGTTGTGGTGATATTTGCGGTTGATGGGGTCTTCCATCATGTAACGCAACGTATCGTTCATCCAGCCCATATTCCATTTGAAGCTGAAGTTCAAACCTTCTTGACGGGTGACGTTAGCGAATGAAGTAGATTCTTCGGCAATTTCAGTCGCAGCTGGAACCTCCTCTTTCAACATGGTGTTGGTATCACGCAGGAAAGCGATGGCTTCGAGGTTTTCATGGCCGCCGTATTGGTTCGGAATCCACTCGCCGTCTTTGCGCGAATAGTTGCGGTAAATCATCGAAGCAACCGCATCAACGCGGATACCGTCAAAGCCGAAACGTTCTATCCAATACAAAGCATTGCCTTGCAGGAAGTTTTTCACTTCGTTTCTGCCGAAGTTGTAAATCAAGGTGTTCCAGTCTTGGTGGTAGCCTTCGCGCGGGTCGGCGTGTTCGTACAGCGCGGTGCCGTCAAATTTGGCCAAGCCGTGATCGTCGGTCGGGAAATGGCCGACCACCCAGTCGAGGATAACGCTGATGCCTGCGTCGTGCGCGGCTTTAATCAATGCACGCAATTCTTCCGGCGAACCGAAACGGCTGGTCGGCGCATACAAACCGGTTGCCTGATAGCCCCATGAGCCGTCAAACGGATATTCGGAAACAGGCAAAAACTCGATATGGGTAAAGCCCATGTCTTTGACGTATGCCACCAGCTCTTTGGCCAACTCTTCATAAGTCAGCCAAAAATTGTTTTCCGGATTGCGTTTCCACGAGCCCAAATGCACTTCATAAATGCTGATAGGCGCATCAATGGCGTTGGCACAGGCGCGGAAAGCAGGTTCTTCCACTTCGTCAGGCAAGCCGCGCACGATAGATGCCGTGGTTGGACGCAGTTCCGCACCGAAAGCATACGGGTCGGCTTTTTCACGTACATTACCGTTGGCATCGCGGATTTCAAATTTGTAGAGGGCATTGAGTTTGACTGCAGGAATAAAGATGTCCCAAATGCCGTTGTCGCGATGGAAACGCATCACATGGCGGCGGCCATCCCAGTTATTAAATTCGCCGATGACGGAAACGCGTTGCGCATTGGGCGCCCATACGGCAAAGCGTACGCCCTTCACGCCGTCCAACTCGGCAAAATGTGCGCCTAAAGTCTCATAAGGACGCAGGTGTTTGCCTTCGGCCAACAGCCAGGAATCCATGTCTTGCAACGCAGAGCTGAAATGATAAGGG
Organism: Neisseria sp. P0006.S009; assembly: GCF_051962915.1. NCBI lineage: Bacteria > Pseudomonadati > Pseudomonadota > Betaproteobacteria > Neisseriales > Neisseriaceae > Neisseria > Neisseria sp. P0006.S009. The sequence goes on from NZ_JBQCUV010000001.1 coordinate 530,422, forward strand.
TCTTCTTCAATCACTGGCTCGGAATCTTCGGTATAACGGATACTCAAAGCGTAATCGGGCGCATCATCAGGCAAAACGGCCACAAAGAAACCGCGTTCATCAATTTTTTCAGACGGCACGATGAGTTCGCCGCTGCGGCGGTTCACGATATCCACGCTTACTGCGCCGGGAATCAAAACGCGTACTACTTCATCGCCCTCTGCAAGGCGGTGTCGTCCCAGATAAGCGAACAAATCGCTGTGGGTGGCAAGAAACAGGCTTTCGACCGTATCGCGCTCGATTTGGTCAAGTTCATGATAAGCCTTGATTTGGCTGTTTGTTTTCATGCGTACCTCGTCAATAATGGCAAGTTGGCCGCCCATGAGGCGGTGTTGTAGGAAATCTTCCAAAGAAACCGGCATTTTTTGCGCCCAGTTCGGATAGCCTTCGGTTACACCCGGGACATTCAGATTGTCGATGACGCCCAGCAGGTTTTCCAGTTGTACGGCGTAAAGTTTGCTGCGGCTCAATGCGCCGTATTTATGCAAAGCCCCCAGCAAGATTTCATCGGCTTTTGCCGGCATTTGTACGTCTGCACCCAGACAGCCGGTTTCTTTCAATTTATCCAGCAAATCGGCTTTATCGTGTTCGCGCTCGTCCAAGGCCGTCTGAAAAGCGGCTACATCAGGCAAAGTACCGAGCTTGAACATCGTATCCAAATCTTTGCCTATCCAATAACCTGCCAAAGGCGCAACATCGTGGGTACTGATGACCGTAATCGCCTGCTCGGGGTATTCTTCAGGTAATTGGAAACCGTTCCAGCCCTTGCTGAAATACATCACTTTGTAGGAGAACACTTGATAGCGATTGAGCAGATAACGCGCTTGATCGGGTACCGTTCCCAAATCCTCGCCGATGATGACGCAACGGTTGCGCTGGCTTTCCAATGCCAAAATGGCGAAAGTCACTTCGGCATCGTAATGCACATATGCGCCGAAATCTGCTGTTTTATCGTTTAAAACCCACCACAAACGACACAATGCCATCACATGGTCAATCCGCAACACGCCATACAGGCGCATGTTTTCGCGCAACAGATGGGCAAACTTTTCATAGCCCGTATGTTTCAACATCGACGGATTAAGCGGCGGCAAATTCCAATTCTGCCCTGTCGGCCCCAAAGGATCGGGCGGCGCACCGACCGATACGTCCATACAATAATCTTGACGGTTTAACCAAGTATCCGCGCTGCCTCGCGCCACGCCGACCGCCAAATCGCCGTAAATACCGAGTTTGACACCGTATTCGGCAGCGGCTTGGTTGACTTCTTGCAACTGCTTCGCACAAAGCCATTGCAGCCACATATAAAAACGGATTTCACGCTCATGACTAAGCGCAAATTTTTCTACTGCTTCGCCATCAGGTTGATGAAATTCAGACGGCCATGACTGCCAACCCACTTGTCCGGGACGGCTGTAATACTGGTCCAAAGCCTCAAACAAACCGAAGCCCTGCAAAGCCTTGCCTTTTTCTAATACAAATGCTTCAAATGCAGCACGTTCATTTACCGCAGCCTCGCAAGTATCTTGTTCAAACGCGTTAAACGCCATCTGCAGCGCATCACGCTTACATGCCCAAACCGCCGTATAAGTCACCGTTTCCGTAACACGCAAAGCGGCGATACGCTGACGGATTTTTGGTTGTGCCAACCAGTTTTTCAGTTGTTCGTTATAAGTAAACGCCCCGACTTTCTCGATATCCAAGTAAATCGGATTGAGCCATTCGCGCGAAGAAGGGCTATACGGGCTGGCAAAGGCAGGCTTGCTGGTAAACAAGGCATGCAAAGGGTTGATACCGACAAAATCCAGCTTTTTCTCTGCAGCATATTTCATCAGGTTCAGCAAATCGGTAAAGTCGCCTATGCCCCAGTTGCGCTCGGAACGCAGGCTGTACAAATGCATGGTCAAACCATTCATCCGTCCGCCATTGGCAAGCAGTTTGGGTTGATAAACCGATTCAGGCGCAACAATCAGACGTACAAGGCAACATTTACCGTCGGTCTCGGCCGATAAAGTGTAATAACCGCAAGTCAGTTGGGGCAGCTTAATCCAAAGCGTATCGTTGTCGCCCGGATACAAAGTCAAGGTCTGGCACTCATCCGCCTCATTAATCAATACGACCGCTTCCGCACCATGAAATTTAGACGGCATCTGTAAAGATTCTTCACCGTTTTCATGCGCGACCATCGTATTCAGATAAAGGCCGTCTGAATCCGGTTTGCTTTTGTCCAAAATAGCAACGATCGATTCCAAAACTTCAGGTTTGGTCGCATGATATGTACCGTTGATGTCGTGGTAGCCTAAATCAATACCGGCCTCTACAGCCTGCTGCTCCAATGTTTCACTCATTGCATTCTGCCTGTTTTACCAATATCTGAATCTTAATACAGATTTTGTCGCACCGTTACATGTAATTCATTGTAGTCTCTAACAAAATCCATATTTCCCCGCTTGATTTGACCTGAGCCAAAATTTCCTATTTATCTGTCTTGTAAAAACTTAAAGGCCGTCTGAAAAAGAAGGTTTCACTCCTGTTCAGACGGCCTTTATCATGTTTCAAGCCTGATTAGTGGTGATGATGACCATGCGGGCCATGTACGTGACCGTGGGCAATTTCTTCCTCAGTCGCATCGCGTACACCTTCAACGGTCGCTTTGAACAATACTTTCATACCGGCCAAAGGATGGTTGCCGTCTACTACGGCTTTACCGTCGGCAACATCGGTTACACGATAAATCAATACATCGCCTGTTTCCGGATCATCGGCTTCAAACATCATGCCGACTTCAACTTCAACAGGAAATACGCTTACATCTTCAATGCGCACCAACTCAGGATCTTGCTCGCCGAAAGCATCATCGGGCGACAAAGCCACTTCGACGGTATCGCCTACATTTTTGCCGTGCAACGCTTCTTCCACCAAAGGGAAAATACCGTCATAACCGCCATGCAAGTAAGCAATCGGCTCTTCGGTTTTGTCCAACAACTGGTTGTTTGCATCGTACATTTCATAATGCAGGGAAACTACGGAATTTTTAACAATAGACATCATGTCGTCCTTAATCAATATTTATAAAGTCAAGTTCAGGCTATTCTATCACAGCTGTAACTAAACAATCGGTTTACCTTAAACAAATACTTTTAGCAAACACAACAAAACCGAAAAAGTCCATATAAAAAACAAAATTGAATGATCCCAATCCATAAAAGTTGCTTTTTCACAACACAAAGTTGCTAAATTACAAAAATTTCCCTAAACGCAAAAACATTCCAAACCCTTAAAACCTATAACAAATAAAAATACACAACTAATTGAATATAATGTATTTTTAAAATCTTCATTAATAATGAATATTTTTAGATGATTTTTCGCGCGCCAATATGATTTACATTATTTTCACTATTTTCGTATTGATTTTAGCCGGCAAACGGTTACGCAACGTTGCATTGACCTATCTCGTGGGGCATAATATTGAAAAATTCAGCAATGAATTTCTACTGTATAGGCCGTCTGACGGCTATTTTTAGTTTAAATCGATTTAAAAAAGGTTCTTAAAAATGAAAAAATCTCTGTTCGCTGCTGCTTTGTTGTCTTTAGCTTTGGCCGCTTGTGGCGGTGCTGATAAAGCTGCTGAAACTGCCGCTTCTGCTGCTTCCGAAGCCGCTGCATCTGCTACTGAAGCTGCTGCATCTGCTACTGAAGCTGCCGCTTCTGCTGCTTCCGAAGCTACTGAAGCCGCTGCTTCTGCTACTGAAGCTGCTGCATCTGCTACCGAAGCCGCTGCTTCTGAAGCTGCTAAATAATATTCTTTTGAATATTAAGAAAAGCAGGATACCATTGCGTATCCTGCTTTTTTACATTCCTCACACTCCCCTTCCCGACTTTTCCGCCTGACTGCCATGCACCTTCACGACCGTTTTACTGAGTTTCTTTCCGCTTCTGAAATCATCGAAGCCACTCCGGCCTTGTTAAACGACCAACGCCGCCGCTTTGTTTCTTCGCCGGATATTGTCTTACAGCCGAACTCTGTCGAAAGCGTGCAGAAAATCATGCGTTTCTGTTTTGAAAACCGCATCCGCGTCACCCCGCAAGGCGGCAATACCGGATTATGCGGTGCAACAGTAACCACCGAAGGCGTACTGCTCAATCTCTCCAAGCTCAACCGCATCCGCGATATCAACCTTGCCGACAACAGCATGACGGTTGAAGCAGGCATGATTTTGCAGAATGCTCAAAAGGCGGCAGCCGAAGCCGGACGACTGTTTCCGCTCAGCCTTGCTAGCGAAGGCTCTTGCCAAATCGGCGGCAATATCGCCTGTAATGCCGGCGGTTTGAATGTCTTGCGTTACGGCAGCATGCGTGATTTGGTATTGGGTTTGGAAGTCGTTTTACCAAACGGCGAACTGGTTTCCCACCTTCAGCCCCTGCACAAAAACACGACCGGCTACGACTTGCGCCATCTTTTTATCGGCAGCGAAGGAACATTGGGCATCATTACCGCAGCCACACTCAAACTCTTTGCCCAGCCCAAAACCAAAGCGACCGCATGGGTAGGTTTAGACGATATTGAATCCGCCGTCTCGCTTTTGACTGCGGTGCAAGGTCATTTTGCCGAGCGCTTGACCAGCTTCGAGCTGATCAGTCGCTTTGCCCTCGATTTATCTTCGGAATTCAGCCAACTCAAAAAGCCCGCCGATGCGGAATGGCATATTTTGATTGAACTTGCAGATTCCGTTCCCGATGCCGGACTGGATGAAAAGCTTGCCGAATTTCTCTATCAAAACGGATGGGAAAACAGTATCTTGGCGCAATCCGAGCAAGAGCGCTCCGACTTATGGACCTTGCGTGAAAATATTTCTGCTTCCCAACGCAAACTCGGCACCAGCATCAAACACGACATCGCCGTCCCTATCGCCCAAGTGGCCGCCTTTGTCCGCCAATGCGCCCCTGCCTTGGAAACCCGCTTTCCCGGCATACAAATTGTTTGCTTCGGACATTTAGGCGACGGCAGCCTGCATTACAATACATTCCTGCCCAATGTATTGAGCAATGAAGCCTACCAATACGAAGACGCCGTCAATACCATTGTTTATGAAAACATCCTTACCTGCCACGGTACGATTGCCGCAGAACACGGCGTAGGCATAATCAAAAAACATTGGCTGCCCCGTGTGCGTACGCAGGCAGAACTCGTTCTGATGCATGCCATCAAAAATCAGCTTGACCCTTATGGCATTATGAATCCGGACAAACTCCTGCCTTCTTTGGATTAACCAATACAAAAGGCCGTCTGAAACATTTCAGACGGCCTTTTTATTTTATCCAAACTATTTCAATGCCGTTTTCCAATCCAATCCGCCCAAGGATGGTACCTGTATCACTTCGTTGGTATCCAAATTGACCGCTGTCAGCTCTCCGCCCCACAACGCGCCGGTATCCAAAGCAATAACCTGATCGGTATTAACGTAACCCAATGACGACCAATGTCCGAACACGGTAATATAATCCAAATTCTGCCTATCGGGTGCTTTAAACCAAGGGCGCAGGTAAAGCGGCATTTTTTTCAAAGTGGATTTATATTCGTAATCCAATTCGCCTTTGTACGTCAGCGCACGCATACGGGTAAAGACGTTGATAATCATGCGTAGGCGCTCATAGCCTGTCAAATCGTCCGTCCACTCGGTCGGCTTGTTGCCGTACATTTTGCCAAAAAATTTCCTGTACTTTTTACCTTGCAATTCATCCTCAGCTTCACGGGCAAGGCTTTCGGCTTTATTAACAGACCATTGCGGCAAAATACCGGCATGCACCATCACATGCCTGTCGCCGCGTACCAAAAGCGGTTGATGACGCAGCCAGTCAAGCATGGCATGACTATCGGGATGGGTCAAAATCGGCTCAACCGTATCACTACGCTTGAGCGTTCCTTCACCGCAACCGACTGCCAAAAGATGTAAATCATGATTACCCAAAACCATTTGCACGCTGCTGTCATGCTCTTTGGCAAATTTCAGGGTTTCCAATGACTTCGGACCGCGATTGACAATATCGCCGACCAGCCAAAGGGTGTCCGTACCATGATTAAAGCCGATTTTGGCAAGCAACAAAGTCAGCTCGTCAAAACAGCCTTGAATGTCTCCGATTGCGTAATGTGCCATTATTATTGTTTTCCGTTGTTATTCTTTTCAGACGGCCTCAAGCCCAGCCCAGGCCGTCTGAAAACATCATTTATGCATTTAAAACCAATACTGCTTCTGCTTCAACCTGAACGCCTTTAGGCAGGCTGGCCACGCCAACTGCCGCACGTGCAGGGAAAGGTTGTTCGATAAATTCAGCCATCACTTCATTGAACACGGCAAAGTTGGCCAAATCAGTCAAATAAGCATTGAGTTTGACGATATCGTTTAAAGAACCGCCGGCTGCTTCGGCTACGGCTTGCAGGTTTTTAAATACTTGCACTGCTTCGGCGCGGAAGTCGCCATTGCCGACCACGGTCATCGTAGCCGGATCCAAAGGAATCTGACCGCTCATATAAACTGTATCGCCTGCGCGGACTGCTTGGCTGTATGCGCCAATCGCGGCAGGGGCTTTGTCGGTATGGATAATGGTTTTAGACATGATATTCTCCTCAAGTAGAAATGTCAGAATCAGGTGGAAGCTTCGAATTTTACTTTCAACAGAAATACGTTTCAATAAAAGCATTCAATTAATGCGTTTAGCCCGTCTTGTTCTTCCTCAATTTTAAACCTACAATCCCACACATTATTCATTTCAAAGCCGAAATTATCATGTTTTTTGTCTTATCCCCAGCCAAAAACCTCAACGAAAAAGACCCTTCCCCCGTCAGCAGCTTTACCCAGCCCGACCTTCTGCCCGAAGCAGAAATCCTGATGCAGGAGTTGCGCCAGCTTGCCCCTCAACAAATCGCCGAGCTGATGCATGTTTCCGACAAAATCGCCCTGCTCAATGCCGAACGCAATGCCGTATGGCACACGCCGTTTACGCCTGAAAACGCCAAACAAGCCGTATTTATGTTCAACGGTGACGTCTATGAAGGTATCGCCGCCGATACATTCAAACCGGAACAAATCGACTACCTGCAACAACACGTCCGCCTACTTTCCGGCCTATATGGCGTACTGCGCCCGCTCGACTTGATGCAGCCCTACCGCTTGGAAATGGGCACAGCCTTTGCCAACTCGCACGGCAAAAACCTCTACGAATTTTGGGGCGATAAAATTACCGACCTGCTCAACCAAACGCTGAAGCAGGCAGACAGCGACGTTTTAATCAACCTCGCCTCACAAGAATATTTCAAATCCGTCAACACCCAAAAACTCAACGCACGCCTGATTACACCGATTTTTAAAGATGAGAAAAACGGCAAATACAAAATCATCAGCTTCTACGCCAAACGTGCGCGCGGTTTGATGGTACGCTACGCGGCAGAACACGGCATTACCGAGCCTGAAATGCTCAAAAATTTCGACTACGAGGGCTATTCATTCAATGAGGCAGCTTCAAACGAAGCCGAATGGGTATTCATGCGTGAAGAACAATCCAAATAAAAACAGAATCCTAGATATTTTTTCTAAAATACCTCTTGGCAAAGGCCGTAAGTTCCATTAATATTACGGCTTCAAGAATGGAAGCGTGGCAGAGCGGTTTAATGCAACGGTCTTGAAAACCGTCGAGGGTTGATAGCCCTCCGTGAGTTCGAATCTCACCGCTTCCGCCATTCTTGATATTTTTTTATCTAGTAAAAATGAAATGCGAGACTTGATGATTCAAGTCTTTTTTTATTTTCAAATCCAAAGAATCCCGTAAAGGCCGTCTGAAACTTTCTATAACACAGTTTCAGACGGCCTAATCCCTTTAAAACTCCCCCAAATCCCTAAAGTCCTACCTAGACATTTAGGAATTTTGGGGGGGATTTTTGCAAAGGTCTTCGCTTTTCTAATCTTTGCCATCAATGGTATCAGCCGACCCATTACCAATGCGGAATTTTTGCTCAACCATGCTGGGCTTTTCCTATGCCGACGCGATTGTACATTTTTCCTCAGGTCCGTGTGCTTCCTTATCATTTGCAGTAGGATTTGCTGCATATTCCGAGCTGTTGCCACAGAGTACCGCCGTTGCTTTTATATTGGAGGAGGTTGCGGCAAACGGTGTCGTGATGGAGTGTCATTCGATGATGGTATGGTGGTAGGACAGGTCTCGAATGTGATATCGTTCTTCTTGGGTCAGTTGCGTGTCGCTCAGGGTAATCTTTCTTATAGGAAAGGCTGTATGCTGCTACATACCGAACTTTTCCGTTATGTAAAGTTTGCCCTTCAAATCCTAATCTGCTGGCCTCTATTTATCATTATTTAATCGCTACAAGGATATTTAAATGAAACGGGAAACCATTGCCCTGCATGCAGGCTATCAATCCGAACCGACTACCAAATCCGCTGCTGTCCCCATTTACCAAACCACTTCCTACACTTTCGACAACACGCAACACGGCGCAGACTTGTTCAACCTTGATGTAGCGGGCAATATCTACACCCGTATGATGAATCCGACCACTGCCGTTTTGGAAGAGCGCGTTGCCCGTTTGGAAGGCGGTATCGCCGCATTGGCTGTCGCCAGCGGTATGGCTGCAATTACCTATGCCGTTCAAACCCTGGTTGAAGCAGGCGACAACATCATTGCAACCAAAACCCTCTACGGCGGCACATACAATTTCTTTGCCCACAGCCTGCCGCGCCAAGGCATAGAAGTACGCTTTATTGATCCGGCCAAGCCAGAAGAAATCGCCGCCAATACCGACAGCCGCACCAAACTGGTGTATTGCGAATCTATCGGCAATCCCGCCATCAATGTTGTCGATATTCCAGCATTCGCCCAAGCCGCACACGCTCAAGGTCTGCCTTTAATGGTAGATAATACCGTCGCTACGCCCACATTATTCCGCCCGATCGAACACGGCGCCGACATCGTTATCCAATCCCTGACCAAATACATCGGCGGCCACGGCACAACGATTGGCGGTGCCATTATTGATGGCGGTAAATTCCAATGGGCAGGCAATCCGCGTTTTGAAAAAACCTTCAATCGGCCTGATCCGTCTTACCACGGCGTAAACTACTGCGAACATTTTGGTGCGGCCGCCTACATCGCCCGTGCCCGCGTCGTCCCGCTGCGCAATACCGGTGCCGCCCTGTCTCCGCACAGCGCATTTTTACTGCTGCAAGGTTTAGAAACCCTAGCCCTGCGTATGGAACGTCATTGCGAAAACGCCCTAAAAGTAGCCGAATTCTTAAAGAAACATCCGCAGGTCGAATGGGTGAACTATCCTGCCCTGCCCGACAGTCCGTATAAAGCTCTGATTGACCGCGACTACGGCGGCAAAGCCTCCGGTTTGCTGAGTTTCGGCATTAAAGGCGGACGCGAAGCCGGTGCAAAATTTATCGACGCACTGCAACTCTTCCTGCGCTTGGTAAATATCGGCGATGCCAAATCGCTGGCTACCCATCCTGCCACAACGACCCACCGCCAGCTTGACGATGCAGAACTCGCCGCAGCAGGCGTCAGCCCCGACATGGTACGCCTGAGCGTGGGTATCGAGCATATCGACGATTTGCTTGCCGACTTGGCACAGGCATTGGATGCCGCACAGGCATAGGCAATAGCAGCGCTAATTAGATGAAAAAAGCCTCCGCTTAAAAAGGCCGTCTGAAAACTTCTTTTCAGACGGCCTTTTCCTTTTCTACAAATCAAATGCGGCGTTAATCAAACGTTTGGTGTAATCGTTTTGCGGATGGTGGAAAATCTGATCCGCGCTGCCGTACTCAACCATTTCCCCCTGCTTCATCACAATCACATTGTCGCTGACGGCACGCACAACAGACAAATCATGACTGATGAACATATAAGTCAGGCCGTATTTCTTCTGCAAATCGCGCAAAAGCTCGACCACTTTGGATTGTACGGAGCGGTCAAGCGCAGAGGTCGGCTCGTCCAAAAGAATGAATTTCGGGCGCAGGATAACGGCGCGTGCAATAGCGATACGTTGACGCTGGCCGCCGGAGAATTCATGCGGATAACGGTTGAGCGCGTCAAGCGGCAGGGACACTTCCTTCATGACTTCCAAAACACGCTGGATACGTTCTTTTTTGGTCATTTCAGGATGATGAACCGTCAAACCTTCGCCAATAATTTCGCCAACGGTCAGGCGTGGGGAAAGCGAACCGAACGGATCTTGGAACACAATTTGCCGTTGCGATTTCAGACGGCGTGCTTCTTCGGCGGTATAGTTTTTCAGGTCTTTGCCTTCAAAGGAGATATGGCCGGTATAAGGCAGCATCTGCATGACGGCTTTACCCAGCGTGGATTTGCCGGAACCGGACTCGCCGACGACGCCCAATGTTTCGCCTTCTTTAATTTTGAGGCTGATGCCTTTGACGGCGTCAAAAGTTTTGAGCGGTTTGCCGAAAAAGTTTTGCTTCAATACGAAAGAAACATTGACATTGTCGGCATCGATTAACACACCGGCGCTGGTTTCTTCCGGCTCTTTCATGCCTTTGGGAATGGCATTGATGAGTTCGGCGGTATATTCGTGCTTCGGATGGGCAAATACTTCTTTGATTTTGCCGCGCTCGACAATTTCGCCATTACGCATGACGCAGACGGTTTTGGAATAGTGTTCCGCCAAACCCAAATCGTGGGTAATGAAGATAATCGCCATGCCCATTTGCTGTTGCAAATCGTGGAGCAAATCAAGAATCTCGGCTTGAATGGTCACATCCAAAGCTGTGGTCGGTTCGTCGGCAATCAGCAGGTCAGGTTCATTAATAAGCGCCATGGCAATCATAATGCGTTGCAACTGACCGCCGGAAAACTCGTGAGGATATTGTTTCATGCGGCGCTCGGCTTCTTTGATGCCCACACGTTCCAGCAATGCCAATGCTTTTTGTCCTGCTTCTTTTTTGCCGAGCTTTTTATTGTGCACACGCGCCGCTTCAATCAGCTGCGCACCGATACGCATAAACGGATTGAGCGAAGTCATCGGCTCTTGGAAAATCACGCTGATGCGGTTGCCGCGCAAATCACGCAGGGTTTTCTCATCTGCATCCAAAATGGAAATGCCGTCAAAAGTAATGCGCGAATCTTTGCCATAACGGGCAAATTTCTCAGGCAGCAGGCGCATAACGGACATAGATGTTACAGACTTGCCCGAACCGGACTCGCCGACCAAAGCCAATGTTTCGCCCTCTGCCACTTTAAAGCTGACATTACGCACGGCATGAACAGTTTTCTCATGCAGTTCGAAATCGATGTCCAGATTTTCTACAACCAGTAACTGTTTTGTCATTTTGATTATCCTTTTGGTTGCGGTTTAGCGGTCTTTCGGGTCAAGCGCATCGCGCAGGCCGTCGCCGATAAAGTTGAAACAGAACAAAGTGGTTACCAAGAAGAAACTCGGCACGAGCAGCTGCCATGGTGCGGCTTCCATAGAAATTGCGCCTTCTTGCAACATCGAACCCCAACTGGTCATTGGCTCTTGCACGCCTAAGCCCAAGAAGCTCAAGAAGGATTCAAACATAATCATGCCCGGCACCAACAAAGAGGCATACACCATCACCACGCCCAAAACATTCGGAATAATGTGGCGCGTCACGATTTTACGTTTTGCCACGCCGCTCACACGCGCCGCTTCGACAAACTCTTTATGCTTCAAGCTCAAAGTTTGGCCGCGCACGATACGCGCCACGTCCAACCAAGACACCAAACCCACAGCGGCAAAAATCAAAAGCAGATTGCGGCCGAAGAACGTAGTCAGCAGAATCACGAAAAACATAAACGGAAACGCGTTCAAAATTTCCAAAAAGCGCATCATCAGCGAATCGAGCTTACCGCCGATAAAGCCTGCAATCGCGCCATAAAGCGTACCGATGACAACGGCCACCAATGCGCCGGCCACACCGACCAGCAAGGAAATACGTCCGCCGGTTGCCGCACGCGACAGCAAATCGCGGCCGAGCAAATCCGTACCCAGATAGTGATGGGTAGAAAAGGACGGCGGAATCTGCATATTGTCCCAGTCGGTGAAGTCGTAGGTGTAGCGGACAATCCATGGCGCCACAATCACAAAAATGCTGATCAGCAACAGGATGATAATGCTGTACACTGCCGCTTTGTTCTGTTTAAAACGCCGCCATGCATCGCTCCACAGGCTTTTGCCGTGCACTTGGGCGTATTCTGCTGCCTCTGCGAGGGCCTGAGTCTGCTTCTTTTTAAATAACATAATGTTCTCTCTCGCTTTTTATTCTTTCTTCAGGCCGTCTGAACGTTTCAGACGGCCTTTGCGCAAATGGGATTAATAACGGATTTTCGGGTCAATAATGGCATACAGAATATCGAGGATGGCGTTGAACAAAATGGTCATGATGCCGACCAAAATCGTCAAACCCAAAATCATGCCGTAGTCGCGGTTGAGCGCGCCGTTGACAAACAATTGTCCGACGCCGGGAATACCGAACACGTTTTCAATCACAATGGAGCCGGTAATGATGCCGACGAATGCCGGGCCTAAGAAAGAAACAATCGGCAGCATGGCGGGACGCAGCGCATGGCGCAGGATGATGCGGCTCATGGGCAGGCCTTTGGCGCGTGCCGTGCGGATAAAGGGGCTGTTCAATACTTCAATCATCGCGCCGCGCGTAATCCGCGCGATACTGGATACATAACCGATGGACAAAGTAACGACAGGTAAAATCAAGTTCATCAGTGCGCCATCGTTCCAGCCGCCGGCAGGCAGCCATTGCAGTCTGACGGCAAACACCAGCACCAATACCGGCGCCATCACAAAGCTGGGAACGACGATACCGGTCATCGCACCGCTCATCAGCGCATAATCCAGCCAGCTGTTTTGTTTTAAGGCGGCGATGATGCCGATAAACATGCCGAAGATAGCGGCGATTAAAAAGGCGTAGAAGCCGAGTTCCGCCGATACCGGCAGGGATTGGGCAAGCAACTCATTAACGCTGAAATCTTTATATTTGAACGACGGCCCCAAATCCCCATGTGCCAATTGTTTGAGGTAGTGGAAATATTGGAGGTACATCGGATCATTGAGGTGGTATTTGGCTTCGATGTTGGCCATGACCGCAGGCGGCAGGTTGCGCTCGCCTGTGAACGGGCTGCCCGGTGCGAGCCGCATCAGGAAAAACGATACGGTAATCAACACCAGCATGGTCGGGATGGAAGCACATATCCGTTTGATGATGAATTTCAACATAATCAGGCTGTCCTGTCTGAACATACCGGACTCGTGAAAACAAAGCTGACCTGAAGCGGAAATCGAATGAATGGCAGCAGGCATCTGTAACGTCGCCGCGCCGGTTTCTCTCTCTATTCCGACCGGGTTATTGTTTTTATTCGGAGTCGGGTAAGGTTTTTTAGTTTTTAGATAATTGTTGTTATAAGGCCGTCTGAAACTTGGTATCCGCCGTTTCAGACGGCCTTTCACGTTAACGCGCCAAAGGTTCGGTGCGTTCGATCAGCCATGCTTTGGCCGCGCCTTCTGTCAAAGGCTCGAGACGGCGGCGCACTTCGGCGTGATATTGGTTCAGCCATTCGATTTCGCTGCCGGTCATCAGCTTGGTATCGATGAGGCGCGTATCGATCGGACAGAGGGTAACGGTCTCGAAATACAGGAATTTGCCGAACTCGGTTTCCTCAGGGTTTTCAACCGGACGGTTGATGACCAGGCTTTCAATACGGATACCCCATTTGCCCGGACGGTAAAGACCCGGCTCGTTGGACGTCAGCATGCCTGACTTCATTGCGTGATGTGGTTGCGGTACGGCGGCAACGGCAATGCTTTGCGGGCCTTCATGCACATTGAGGAAATAGCCCACGCCATGACCTGTACCGTGACCGTAATCGCATTGTGCCTGCCAGAGCGATTTGCGACAGATGGCATCAATCATCGGGCCTTTGATGTTTTCAGGGAAAATGGTTTCCGCCAGAGAAATATGCGCTTTCAACACCAAAGTGTAGTCGCGTTTCATGGCCGCACTCGGATTGCCGACAGGCACCACGCGCGTGATGTCGGTCGTACCGCCCCAGTATTGGCCGCCGGAGTCAATCAGCAGCATACCGTCACCTTTGATTTTGCTGTTGTTTTCCGGTGTCGCGCTGTAATGCGGCAAGGCGGCATTGGCATTGTAGCCGGCGATGGTGTCGAAACTTGGTGAAATAAAGCCGGGACGTTGGCTGCGGTGTTTGTAGAGCATGCCGTCGATGTCCAGCTCGCTCAATTCGCCGCCGTCTGCCAAGATTTGTTCAAACTCGGCAAAGAAGCCGCACAATGCCGCGCCGTCTTCCGCCATGGTATTGCGGATATGGGCGATGTCGGCATCGGATTTGACTGATTTGAAGAATGTGCTTGGGTGGATGGCTTCAATCAAACGAACGTCTTCAGGCAGGCGGCGCAAAGTACCGACGGCGGTTTTATTCGGATCAATCAACAATGCACCCTTAACGCCAGCCAAATAGTCCGCCACTTGAGCATAAGGCAATACTTCAAAACCTGCCGCTTTCAAAGCTTCGGCAGATTCGGCTTTCAGACGGCCTGCATCGGTAAACAATACGGCTTTGTCTTGGCTGATAAACAAATGGGACAAGAAAACAGGATTGAACGGCACATCGTCGCCGCGCAGATTGGTAATCCAAGCGATGTCGTCCAAAGAGGAAACCAAATGCGCATCTGCGCCCTGCTCTTTCATGGCCGCACGGATACGGGCCAGTTTTTCGGCCGCGGTTTCGGAAACGTAATCGGGATGGTGAACGTAGATTTCCTGAGTCGGCAATGCAGGACGGTCGTCCCACACTTCGTCCAACAAGGTTTCAGGATATTCGAGGCGGATGTTTTTGGCGGCAAGTGCCTGCTTCAAACCGCGCTCGCCGCTGAGTGCGAACATATCGGCAGGCGCGCCGACCACTGCGCCCTCGGGCAGATTTTGTGCCAGCCACTCGGTATAAGGCGCATCAACGCCCATTTTTTGCAGCTCGATGCCGTTTGGCGCAAGCTGTTGGCCGGCCTGTTCCCAATAGCGGCTGTCCGTCCACACGCCTGCTTTATCGGCGGTTACCACCAAAGTGCCGGCCGAACCGGTAAAGCCGGAAAAATCACGACGTGCCTGCCAATGCTCGGGCAGGTATTCGGAAAGGTGCGGATCGGCGGAAGGAATGACAAACGCGTCCACGCCATGTTTTTTCATGGCTTCGCGTAAAGCGGACAAACGTTGTTGTACAGATTTCATGTGTTATGTCTCCTATTGTTTCAGACGGCCCCTGTCATCAAGGCCGTCTGAAAACTTATGCTGTCTATAATCAATCTATTTTTTCGGTGCGAACGACCAGCTCTTGACCGTATAGTTCCGCAAAGGGTCTTTGTCGGAATAGCCGATAATATCGGGTTTGACCATACGCACTTCAACCTGATGATACAGCGGAATCAGTGCAGCGTCTTCTTGAAGCTGCTTCTCCGCATCGGCATAGAGCTGGCTGCGCGCTTCCTTGCTGACACCATCTTTCAGCGTATTGTTCATAAATGTATCAAACGCCGCGCTTTTGTAGCGGAATGCATTGTTTGAGTTGTTGGATTTCAAGATATTGAGCATGCCCGCCGGATCGTTAAAATCAGAACACCAGCCGCTGAACGAAACCTTGAAATTGCCTTGCGCGCGCGTATCCAAATAAGTTTTCCATTCCTCGTTGGACAAAGTCGGACGGATAAACGGAATGGCGGCTTTCCACACCGACTGCACGGCAGTAATTTGTTTTTTAGACGCTTCGCTGGTGCTGTACAAGATATCGAACTCAAGCGGATGGTCATCGTTGTAGCCTGCTTCGTTCAACAGTTTGCGTGCGGTTTCGATGCGTTTTTCAGGCGTCCACTCTTTCCACTCCGGATAAACAGGAATCACGCCCTGCATTTGCGGCGGCGTCAATTGGAACGCAGGCGTATCGCCACGGCCGCCCACTTTGACGACGATGTCGCGGCGCGTCAACATATTGAGCGCCTTACGGACGCGCGGATCATTAAACGGCGCTGCTTCGTGGTTCGGCTCCAAATACCAGCTACACAAAGAAGTTGTACGTCTTACTTGGCCGGGAAACTCAATATCCGCCACTTTGACCTGATCGCTGGGAATACCGTAAGTCACATCAATTTCATTGGCGCGATAACGGTTGTACTCGCCGCTGCCTGACAAGAAAATCGCCTTCGGAATGGCTACTTTGTCTTTATCGTAATAATTGGGGTTGCGTTCCATATTGATGTGGCTGTTGACTTTCCAATCCTTTAACAGATAAGCGCCACTGGAAACATAATGACCGGGCTGCGTCCACTTGTTGCCGTATTTTTCGACAGTGGCACGAT
This sequence comes from Neisseria sp. P0006.S009, assembly GCF_051962915.1. Lineage (NCBI taxonomy): Bacteria > Pseudomonadati > Pseudomonadota > Betaproteobacteria > Neisseriales > Neisseriaceae > Neisseria > Neisseria sp. P0006.S009. Next base: position 546,896 of record NZ_JBQCUV010000001.1, read on the forward strand.
GAACTGGGAAAGTGAATTGCTGAATCAGCATATCGGGGAAATAAGGCACGGGCGCAATCAGCGTAAATTGCAGGGTCTTCGCGTCCAATGCCTTGACACCCAATGTCTCAGGCTTGGCTTTGCCGTTTAATATATCTTCCGCATTTTCCACTTGGGCATCGACCAAATAGCTGCCGAAAGGTGCGCCGGTAGCCGGATCGGCAAGACGGCGGAAGCTATACACGAAATCTTCGGCAGTAATCGGATCGCCATTACTCCATTTGGCATCACGCAGATGGAAGGTCCAAATACGCTCGCCCTCGCTCTCCCATTTTTCCGCCAAAGCAGGAATGGTTTTGCCTTCGGCATCCGTACCGACTAAACCATCCATCAACTGACGGATAATCGCACCGGCCGCCATATCGCCGCTCATCTGAGGATCCAGCGTGCCCGGCTCGACGCCGTTGCTGACTACCACGCGCTCATAATCGGTACGCTTAAACTCAGGAGCAGGCTTAACATCGCGGCTGCACGCTGACAATGCGAATACGGCAGCCAATGATGCAGCCAACAGCGGATAGGTTTTTCCGGCCATATTTCATTCCTTCTTTTGGGTATTCTTCTTTTTCAGACGGCCTGATTATTCAAACTACACTCAACTACATTTATTTAGAAGTTTTCCAGCATAGTTAAATCATCTATTTCAAACCATGAAAATAGTGTTTTAAACCATATATTCCATCGAAATAATAATAGCCGTCTAAGATTGTCGGCAAATTAACACAAAAATACGTAACTGAAAACTATTTTTCAATTTATCCTACGATAAGTTACAAATGTATTGATTTTTTATGTTTTGTCAAATAAGATTATCCGAACTCTTTCGCCATAAGCAAGAAAAAGACATAAAAAGGAGAATCAAATGAAGAAGTTATCTTACTTTATTGCCACTGCCCTCATCGGCTCTTCCCTAAGTGCCGCCCATGCCGAACCTAAAATGAGCGGCACCATCTACATCATGACCGAGGTCGAACACAACAATAAAACCGGCGTCACCAATACAACCATTTCCGATAAAAGTTCCAGTCTTTATCTCTCCGATGAAGTACGACTCAACAACGACTTATGGCTGAAATGGCAACTTGGCTCCTTTATTTACTTCGATTCCGACCGCTGGGGCGGTTGGGGTACTGCCGACTCATACGTCGCTCTCAACAGCTACAAAAACCTTGGCACCGTCAAAATGGGTTACATCAGTACGCCCATGAACAGCATTTATCTGAACCCGTTCGACACCAACAGCCCGATTTTAGAGTTCGGCAAAATTTCTCGCTTCGGCCAACGCCGTGTTTCCATGGCTTATGAGTCGCCTTGGAAAAACGGTTTCCAATTCAAATTCAACGTTTCCCCCGGTTCCAATGCCGCGCGCAACAACAATGACTGGAATCCGGACAAAAAACGTGACGGCGACTGGGTCTTCGGCTGGGGCGTGGACTACTACCACCCCAACAACGGCTTTAACGCGCACTACGCTGCCGAATACGCACCCAACGACTCTCCAACCGAAACCAAAGACTTCCAAGCCCATGCATTCATGGCCGGATACAGCAAAGACAAAATCTCCGTCGATGCCGCATTCCAATACGCCAAAAATACTTGCGACGGCTTCAGCTGCTGGGGCGTATGGAAAGATGCGGCAGGCAACGTAGCCGGTTCTTACGACAAAGAAATCAACAACACCAAAGAATTTATGGTGTCCGGCTCATACAAAGTAGGAAATTTCAAACCTCAAATCGGCTTTGCCTACGGTAAAAGCTCTGTCGGCGAAGACTACAAACACGTCGCCGTCAGCACCGATTACAGCTTCTCCAAACGGACAACCGCCACACTCGGTGCCGGCTGGTTGAAAGAAAACGTCAATCCGAAATACGAAGAAGATTTGCCGAAAAAATCTTCTTACGCAGTGGGCATGGTATTCAAACACCGCTATTAATGCCTGACAGATTAAAGGCCGTCTGAAACAATTTGTTCAGACGGCCTTTTCTACATCCTATAATTAAACTTGCAGCCCACCTTAAAAATCATTACATTGCCCACACTCAAGCAACAAAAACGTCATCATGAACGCCCACCGCACCCTCATCATCTCCGTTTTTATCGTCGCCAGCTGCGGCCTCGCTTACGAGCTCATCATCGCCGCTCTCGCAAGCTATCTTTTGGGCGACAGTATTTTGCAGTTTTCCTCCGTCATCGGGCTTTATCTGTTTTCAATGGGTATCGGTGCCCACCTGACCCAATACATCAAAGATAAAGACGTGTTGCACCGCTTCATCGAAATCGAACTTCTGGTCGGCATCATCGGCGGCATTTCCGCGCTGGCATTATTTGTGGCCTTCGGTTTATCCGCCGCCCCGTTCCGCACCCTGCTCTACGCTTTTGTACTGATTGTCGGCATGGTTGTCGGCATGGAAATCCCTTTGGTTATGCGCGTGTTAAACCAAAAAGGTGCGGAATTTAAAGAACTCGTTTCCAAAGTATTGACCTTCGACTACTTGGGCGCACTTGCCGTCTCCTTATTATTTCCGCTCCTGCTCGCCCCCAAACTCGGCATGGCGCGTTCCGCCTTGTTGTTTGGCATCTTCAACGCCGCCGTCGCCTATCTGACCGCGCGCGTCTTCAAAGCCGAACTGCCCCGTTACCGCGCCATCCGCCTGCGTGCGCTGATTGTCTTATCCATCCTCGCCATCATCTTCGTCTACGCCGACCGTATTTCCTTCAAAGCTGAACAAAGCTATTTTGGCGACCCCGTCGTCTATCAAAGCCACTCACCCTACCAGCGGCTGGTCGTTACCCGCTGGAAAAACGACACCCGCCTCTATATCAACGGCAACCTGCAATTCTCCTCACGCGACGAAGCCCGTTACCATGAAGCACTTGTCCTGCCTGCCATGCAGATGGTTCCCAACGCCGAGCGCGTCCTGATTCTCGGTGGCGGCGACGGATTGGCGGCACGCGAAGTCTTAAAATATCCGCAGGTCAAAAATGTTACTTTGGTTGACCTCGACCCCGACATGACCGCCACTTTTAGAACTTCCGCCACCTTAAGCGCCCTCAACCAAGGCTCGCTGTCCCATCCCAAAATGCACGTCGTCAACGACGATGCCGCCAAATGGCTGGAAGGGTCGTCTGAAAAATTCGACGTTATCATCATCGACCTGCCCGACCCGTCCAATTTCTCGCTGGGCAAACTCTACTCCGTCCCTATGTACCGCCTCGTTGCCCGCCATCTTGAGCCGCAGGGCAAGATTGTTGTGCAATCGACTTCGCCTTATTTCGCCCCTAACGCCTACTGGTCGGTCGTTGCCACCCTCGAAGCGGCCAAGTTGAATACCGCACCCTATCATGTCTACGTCCCTTCCTTTGGCGAATGGGGATTTGTGTTGGCAGGGTTTGACCAAAATTTCCCCATTCCGCAAAAATTCGACGTACCCACCCGCTATCTCAATGCCCAGACCGTTGCCGAAATGTTTCGCTTTCCGCCTGATATGGCAAGGCGCAAGGTGGAAGCAAATTATTTGAACAACCAAATCCTCGTCAGTTATTTTGAAAGCGATTGGAACAATGTGATGCGATAGAATATCTAAAAGTCGTCTGAAACATCTGTCTTCTTTTAATCTCCGTTCAGACAGCCTCATCGCCCGTTTACCCTTTTTCACACAGCATTTGCTTGAAAAAATAAGGTTTATCTTTATCTAGATAGAACACAATCGACACTATCCGTTGAATGAAGGAACAAACACTTATGCAGTATTTTGGAATCGGTTTTTTGGTTTTAATCTTTTTGGAAATCATGTCCATCGTCTGGGTTGCCGACTGGATAGGTGGCGGCTGGACGCTGTTTGTGATGGCTCTCAGCTTTATCAGCGGTATCTTTATGCTGCGCCATACCGGCATCTCAGGCCTTTTACTCGCAGGTGCAGCCGTCCGCAGCGGCCAAAACATTTCCCTCTATCAGATGCTGTGGCCGATTCGCTATACTGCTGCCGCGGTTTTCCTGCTCAGTCCCGGCTTTATTTCAACCGCCGTCGCCCTGCTCTTGCTGATTCCGTTTAGAGGCAACGCGACCGCTTCTTCTACGCAGTCTTTCCAAAGCCGTCAGACTTACAGCTCCGCCAAAGAGGATGAAGACATTATCGAAGGCGAATATACGGTTACGCGCACCAGCAAAGCCGACAAGCCGCAAGACTATATCGAACACAAACCCGATTGACGACTTCCTTCATAAAAGGCCGTCTGAAATAAAAATACCTCAAAAGTGTTTCATATTTCAGACGGCCTTAGTCATCTCCAGGCTTTGAAAATGTAAATATCGGTTTGTAATTCGGTTATTCCGCATAAATCATTTAAAATAAGCAGTTATTTTGATTCTAAAAACGACACGGTACCCAATGAACGTTCAACGTCTTTTCCCTCTCTCCCTCAGCTTGATTACCGCCGCTGTTTTATCGGCGTGCGCTACCCAAAACACACCGACTGCTTCGAAAACCGAAACCGTCGTTCAGCCTAAATCTACTTCTATTCCTTCACGCCGCGCCGACAGCGAATCCAAAGTCCTGTCCGATTACAGCCAATACCAAAGCGCCATCGATGCCGCCAAACGCGGCGACGATGCTTGGGTACAACAATTTTTATCCCAAGCCAGCGACAGCGCAATGGCTGAAAATGTCCGCAACGAATGGCTGAAAACCTTGGGCGCGCGCGGCCAATGGGATTTGTTCCGTCAAGAATTCAGCAAATTGAACGCCGCCGGCGTCGCACAAGAAGTGCAATGTTATGCCGATTTGAGCAGCGGCAATTACAGCAAAGCCGCCGAGCTGGTTCGCGTTACCGGCAAACTGCCTGCTGGCTGTACCCGCTTGGTTGAAAGCGCGGCAGCTTCAGGCCGTCTGAACGCCAACGATGCATGGCGTCGCGTACGCGGCTTATTGAGCAACAGCCAAACCACAGATGCACGCAACCTCGCCGCCGCATTGGGCAGCCCCTTTGAAGGTGGCGCGCAAGGCGCAACCGAATACAGCCTGTTGAGCGTAATCGGCAAAGATGCACGCAAATCCGCTTCTGCCGCCGCTACCCTGTCCGACATGGAATCAGGCCTCAGCCGCGAACAACGCAGCTTCGCATGGGGCGTATTGGGCCACTACCATGCACAAAGCCAAAATATGCCGACCGCTTTGAGCTACTACGGCCGCGTTTCCGACCGCAAACAACTGACCGACGAACAATTGGAATGGTACGCACGCGCCGCTTTGCGTCTGCAGCGTTGGGACGAATTGGCAAGCGTAATTCAGCATATGCCTGAAAAACTGCAAAAAGACCCGACATGGCAATATTGGCTGGGCCGCAGCTTTTCCGCACAAGGCAAAAGCGGCCAAGCCAAAGAAATGTACGAAAAAGCCGCCGCTTCCGGACGCAATTTCTACGCCGTAATGGCAGGTGAAGAACTGGGCCGCCGCATCAATACGCGCAACAACGTTTCCGATGCCGATGCCAGAGACGTCCGCCGCATGAGCGAAGACGGTGCCATCAAACGCGCATTGGTTCTGTTTAAAAACAGCCAAAGCAACGGCGATTCCAAAATGCGCCGTCAGGCACAGGCGGAATGGCGTTTTGCCACCCGCGACTTCAACGAAGACAACCTGCTGACTGCCGCACAAGTTGCTTTTGACAACCAGTTCTACGACATGGCAATCAACAGTGCAGACCGTACCGACCACAAACTCAACTACAAACTGCGCTACCTCTCTCCGTTTAAAGACCTAACCGTCCGCTATGCCGCACAGGCTGGTATTGACCCGGCATGGGTTTACGGTTTGATTCGCCAAGAAAGCCGCTTTGTCATGGGCGCACAATCCAGCGTCGGCGCACAAGGCCTGATGCAGGTCATGCCTGCGACCGCCCGCGAAATCGCCGGCAAAATCGGCATGAGCAGCAGCGAACTCTACACCATGGACGGCAACATCCGCATGGGTACTTGGTACATGGCAGATGCCAAACGCCGCCTGCAAAATAACGAAGTGATGGCCACCGCAGGCTACAACGCCGGCCCAGGCCGCGCCCGCAACTGGCAGGCTTCTTCTCCTTTGGAAGGCGCCATCTACGCCGAGACCATCCCATTCACCGAAACCCGTGATTACGTGAAAAAAGTCATGACCAACGCGACTTACTACGCGTCATTGTTCAACGAACCGCAAACTTCGTTGAAACAACGTATGGGTACGGTTCCCGGTCGTTATTAATACCAGATAGGCCGTCTGAAAAGTGAGACAGAATCAAACGTTCAGACGGCCTGCAACCTTGACAGACTATCGGGTTTATAAGATAATCGCCCGATTGTTTCTGACCGAAAAGGTCACTTGCACGGCAAAAGCCGACTTGTTAGGAGGTGATGTTTACATCACGGCGCGTATCCCGCCCTGCCCTAGGCAAACCAGCGATACAACAACTCCCCCATTATGACAAACCGTCCTCTATTTCTTAAAACGGTTTGATTGAACAAAATTTAAAGGAAATAAAATGCCTGCTATTCGTGTTAAAGAGAATGAACCATTTGAAGTTGCCATGCGTCGTTTCAAACGTGCCGTAGAAAAAACCGGTCTGTTGACCGAACTGCGCGCCCGTGAAGCGTACGAAAAACCAACTACCGAACGCAAACGCAAAAAAGCTGCTGCAGCCAAACGTCTGCAAAAACGCCTGCGCAGCCAACAACTGCCTCCTAAAATGTACTAATTACAGGCCTGCCCTGTGATAAACGACACACCGCAAGGGCAGCTTTGCGGTGTGTTTTGTTTTTCAGACGGCATCTTTTTATATAAAGTGAGAACATTATGAGCCTAAAAACACAATTAACCGAAGACATGAAAACCGCCATGCGTGCCAAAGACCAAGTGTCTTTAAGCACCATCCGCCTGATTAATGCCGCCATCAAACAATTTGAAGTAGATGAGCGCACCGAAGCCGATGACGCCAAAGTCATCTCTATCCTGACCAAAATGGTGAAACAGCGCAAAGACAGCGCCAAAATCTATACCGAAGCCGGTCGTCAAGATTTGGCTGACAAAGAAAACGCGGAAATCGAAATCCTCAACCGCTACCTGCCGCAAATGATGTCCGCAGAAGAAATCAAGACTGTCGTTGATGCAGCCATTGCAGAAACCGGTGCATCAGGCATGGCAGATATGGGTAAAGTCATGGGTGTATTGAAAACCCGTCTGGCCGGCAAAGCTGACATGGGTGAAGTCAATAAGGTTTTGAAAGCCGCATTGACTGCTTAATCATCAATAATCAAAAAGGCCGTCTGAAATATTATTTTCAGACGGCCTTTCTTATTGTGCCAATCAAGCAGCAGTTACTTTGCTCTCATGACGCAACAAGGTAATCAAATCGCTGATACGTTTTTTCATGGAACGGCGATCGACGATTTGGTCGATTGCCCCCTTCTCCAACAAGAATTCTGCACGTTGGAAACCTTCCGGCAAGGTTTCACGTACAGTCTGCTCGATAACGCGCGGACCGGCAAAACCAATCAGCGCATTCGGTTCTGCCAAAACCACATCGCCCAAGAAGGCAAAGCTGGCAGATACCCCGCCCATGGTCGGGTCGGTCAATACAGAAATAAACGGCAGACGTTTTTCAGTCAGCAAATGCAAAGCCGCGCTGGTCTTCGTCATCTGCATCAAAGAGTTAATCCCTTCCTGCATACGCGCACCACCGGAAGCCGCCACGCAAATAAACGAACAATTATCTGCAACGGCACGACGTACACCCTGAACGAAACGCTCACCCACGACCGAGCCCATAGAGCCGCCGATAAAACGGAATTCAAATACAGCCACAACGACAGGCAGGCCGTTCATGGTGCCTTTCATAACAACCAATGCATCGTCTTCACCGGTTGCTTTACGCGCAGCCGCGAGGCGGTCAGGATATTTTTTGCTGTCTTTGAATTTCAGCGGGTCGGTCGGTTTAATATTGGCTGCAATCTCTTCACGGCCTTCTTCATCCAAAAGTAGATTCAAACGTTCGCGCGCAGAAAGCGGATTGTGGTGATTACATTTCGGGCAGACTTCGCTGTTTTGCTTCAACTCGGTTGAATAAACCGTTGCCGAACAAGACGGACATTTGTGCCACAGGCCTTCAGGGACGCTGGACGAACTGCTTCGGTTTTTAATTTTCGGAGGAAGAATTTTATCTAGCCAGCTCATGAATGACTCCTTGGAATTCAGAATTCAGACGGCCTGTTGAACGTAAGGCCGTCTGAAATAATGGAATAAAAAATATTAGCGAATCGCGTCTTTCAACTCTTTAACTAACACGCCTACCGCTTCGGCCTCGCTACCTGCGTGGCTTTCAATCTCTTTGACGATACGGCTGCCGACAATAACGGCATCCGCTACCGCACCAATTTTACGCGCACTCTCCGCATTATTGATGCCGAAGCCGACACCAATCGGAATATCGATGTATTTGCGCAAAAGCTCTATTTTACGCGAAACTTCTTCAGTATCCAAACTTGCCGCACCGGTCACACCTTTGAGCGATACATAATACACAAAACCGCCGGCTACTTTGGCAATCGTTTGAATACGCTCCTCAGTTGTTGTTGGCGCAATAAGGAAAATACAATCAATACCTTGCGCTTTCAACGAGTCATGCAGCGGGGTAATGGTTTCTACCGGAGAATCCACAGTCAATACGCCATCCACGCCAGCGTCGGCAGCCGCTTGTGCAAACGCTTGATAACCCATTTTATGTACTGGGTTCAAATAACCCATTAACACAATCGGCGTTTTATCATTGGTTTGGCGGAACAAACGTACTGTTTCCAATACGTCGTACAAAGAAACATGATTTGCCAACGCCCTTTCGGCCGCACGCTGAATGGTCGGACCATCTGCCATCGGGTCAGAAAACGGCACACCCAGTTCCAAAATATCAGCACCATTAGCCACCAGGCTATGCATCAATGCCAAGGTTGTCTCAAGGCTGGGATCACCCACTGTAATATAAGGAATCAGTGCTTTTGCGCCATTGAGCGCTGAGAAAGTTTGTTGGATTCTGCTCATTTTCTGCTATCCATTTCATCGGTTTGAATGTTGCCCGACAGCCTAATCTATTCTGCCGTTACATTTATTGTAAAAAACTTAGTCTGCCGCCGCTTTTCCAAATCGGCAAACAAGAGGCTAAGTATAACATTTACGGCTATTTCATAGAATCATTTGCAATCAAGATTCTGATATTTTGAAAGCAATATAAAACAATAAAGGCCGTCTGAAAACAATTCAAACAGCCTTTACAATAATCAATCATGCAAATCTTTGTATGCCTTCGCACTTTTAATCAGAATTTCCTTATCGATTACGGCTCGACATGGTGGTTTTGTTGTTCAGAACCAAGATGACGCTCCAAATCAGACAAAATCTGCGTCAGACCATGACGGACTTCTTCTGCATTGGCGGCAGGATTGCCGTTTGCATCCAAAGCGCCACGGCTAAACGTATCGATATACGGTTCAAACGTATCTTTTAGTTTCAACAACTTAACTACATCTGAGCGTGTATATCTATCACCACCGTATCCAATCACAACATTATTTTCATGTTGCCATTGGGCAAACTGAGCCGGACTGATTTGCACCAATTGGCACATCTCATCCAACGTAAAATAACGCTTGGCAGGAATAACCGGATTATTGTTGTTTGTCATAGTAATGCTCCACCATGCCTTTGAGTTTTTGGCTGGCATGGAAAGTTACCACACGGCGTGCGGTAATCGGCACTTCTTCGCCTGTTTTAGGGTTACGGCCAGGGCGTTGAGGTTTGTCGCGTAATTGGAAATTACCGAAACCGGAAATTTTAATTTCTTCACCACGCGCCAAAGTGCTGCGGATTTCTTCAAAAAAGAGCTCGACGATTTCTTTGGCATCATTCTTGGTGACGTTGCTGACTTTGTCGACCAAAATATCAGCCAATTCTGCTTTAGTTAGTGTCATGTGTTTACCTTCATTCAAACTGGTGCAATTATTACCAAAATTCTTTTAAAAATCAAGTCCTCACCAAAAAATCAAATATTATTGGTGATTTTTGGCGACAACTTTTATCTTATTTTAAGCGCGAAGCTGTGCGTCTTTTTCGGCTGCCGCTTTAATCATTTTCGCAACCAAAGGCTCGATGACTTCATCTGTCAGCGTGTTTTCCATATCTTGTAAAATGATTTTGACGGCAACGCTCTTCATGCCTTCAGGCACGCCCGTACCGCGGTAAACGTCAAACACGCTGATTTCTTGAACCAGCTTGTTTGCCGCCGCTTTCAGGGCATTTAACAAATCATCATGCGTTACAGCTTCAGGCATTACAAATGCCAAATCTCGGCGCGCAGGTTGGAATTTGGATACAGACTGATAACGGGTTTTCTCACGGCCCAATACCGCATCCATATCGATTTCAAACACCAGCGGCGCTTGTGGCAAATCATATTTTTGCAGCCATTTCGGATGCAACTCGCCAACAAAACCAACTACTTTGCCGTCTGAAACGATATTGGCGGCACGTCCTGGATGCAATGCCGGATGTTCGGTCTTAACAAAGGATACTTCCTTGTTTTTCAAAAGGCTCTCAACATCGGCTTTCATATCGTAGAAATCCACGTTGCGTGTTTTCTCGCCCCATTGCTCAGGCAGCACGGAGCCATACCACAAACCGCCGATACGTTCGTTTTGAACAAATTGATCAGCCGAATCTTTGCTGAACACACGGGCAATTTCAAACACGCGTACTCGGTTTTGCTTACGGTTCAAATTGTTTTGCAAAACTTCCACCAAACCGCCGATAAGCGTAGAACGCATGACGGCATACTGCGCCGCCAACGGATTTTGCAGGCGGATAGGATTAGTATTGGCAGCAAAGTCTTGCTCCCATTGCTCATCCACAAACGCATAGCTGACCACTTCACGGTAACCGCGAGCCGCCATTTCGTTATAAACCGCAAAACGCGGGCGTTTGGTTTCAGGCAATGCCAACATTTTCAGACGGCCTGAAGTATAGTCGTCAGGAATATTTTCATAACCGTAAACGCGGCCGATTTCTTCAATCAAATCGGCTTCGATCTCGATATCGAAACGGAAGCTAGGAGAAGTGACACGGAAGCCTTCTTCGGTTTTCTCAGGCTGCAAACCCAAGTGTTGCAAAATAATTTCAACTTGCTCGGCAGGGATTTCAACGCCCAATACCGTTTTCAGACCGCCTAAACGCAATTCAACTTGTCTTGCCTCAGGCAATTCGCCTTGCGCCTCAACCATTTCACCGGCCGCGCCACCGCAAATCTGCAACACCAATTCGGTAGCACGCTCAATGGCATCAGCTTGCAAGCGGTAATCCACACCACGCTCAAAACGGAAAGAAGAATCCGAACCAAAACCGTATTGACGGGATTTACCTGCAATAATCTCCGGAGCAAACCAAGCAGCTTCCAACACAATATTTTGTGTCTCATCAGAAACCGCGCTTGCCTCGCCGCCCATCAAGCCGGCCAAGCTCAACGCACCTTTTTCATCAGCAACCACCAGTGTATTGTCAGCCAAAGTAACCGTCTTCTCATTCAGACACGCCAAAGTCTCGCCATTTTGAGCACGGCGGACAATCAGACTGCCTGACAGCTTGTCAGCATCGAAAACATGCATAGGCTGACCGATTTCCAGCATCACATAGTTACCAATGTCCACCAATGCGGAAATGCTGCGGATACCGCTGCGTTCCAAACGTTGTTTCATCCAATCGGGAGTAGCCACTTTCGCATTGACATTTTCAATAACGCGGCTGATAAAACGGCCACAGTCGGCCGGTGCATCAATACGGACAGCCTGTTTTTTCTCGCTGCCAATAGAGGCCGTCTGAATTTCAACAGGCGTAAACGCACATTGAGTCAATGCAGAAACCTCACGCGCAATACCCTTAACGCTCAAACAATCAGCGCGGTTAGGCGTAATTTTTAACGTAAACAGCGTATCGTCCAAATCCAAGTATTCGCGGATGTTGGCACCGACAGGCGCATCTTCAGGCAAAATGTGCAGACCATCTACACCATCATCAGGCAAACCCAGTTCATTGGTCGAACACAGCATACCGTTTGATGGCACACCGCGCATTTTAGTCGGCTTAATTTTGAAATTGCCCGGCAAAACAGCACCCGGCAAGGAACACGGCACTTTAATGCCCGGTTTGACATTCGGCGCACCACAAACAATCTGAACCAACTCGCCCGTACCGGCATCAACTTGGGTAACGTTCAAACGGTCTGCATCAGGGTGTTTTTCAACGGATTTTACTTCGGCAACAACCACGCCACTAAAAGCAGGGGCGGCAGTATCGATTTCTTCCACTTCCAAACCGGCCATGGTCAAAAGATGTTCCAGTTTATCGGCAGAAAGATCAGGATTGGCTTGGGTTCTCAGCCATGAGTAGGAGAATTGCATGTTATGTTCTCAATCAACTAATTAACTTTTTTATCAGATTTTGTTTTCAGACGACCTGTTTATTTAGGGGCACAGGCTGCTTTTTAACTTTGTTGGGGGCGTTGCTTTCAGGTAGCCTTTTCAAACCTTAAGTAATCAAAACAATAAATATTGTTACAAACCACGCTAGCAAGGCATAGCCTAAGGCGACACTGACTGTAAACGCCACACGCTCCCACCTTTTGAACCACGGCATCAACCAACTGCCGATCACGGTGACAAAACAGGATACAACAAACGCGGCAGATCCATAATTTGACCACCTTATTGCACCTTCCATATCGTCGCCGGTCATAGTTTTCAAATCGGCTAACGCTAAAGCACGATTTTCGCAATAGATGGACAGAAGCCACAATACAAAAGCAAGCGTATAGCAGACGAATGGGGCAATATAGCGTTTCATGATTTAGCTTTCTGCGGTGCAGACTGCTTTTTCATTTTTAGACAACCTGCACGATCATTTTGCAAACTGCTTCAAAAAGTTCAAATCATTATCGAAGAACAGGCGCAAATCGTTCACGTTGTAGCGCAACATGGCAAAGCGGTCGAGACCGATACCGAAAGCGAAACCGGTATATTTTTCAGGGTCGATATTGACGTTTTTCAACACGTTAGGATGTACCATGCCACAGCCGCCGACTTCCAACCATTTGCCGTTCTCACCCATAATGTCGATTTCGGCAGAAGGCTCTGTGAACGGGAAGAAAGACGGACGGAAACGCACTTGCAAGTTATCGCGTTCAAAGAAGCGACGGATAAAGTCAGTGAACACTGCTTTTAAGTCGGCAAAAGTTACGCCCTCTTCTACCCACAAACCTTCGGCCTGATGGAACATAGGCGAGTGAGTGGCATCACTGTCCACGCGGTAAACGCGGCCGGGAGCAATAATGCGGATAGGTGGCTCTTTTTTGTCGAGCATATAGCGGATTTGAATAGGCGAAGTGTGTGTGCGCAAAACGTCGCCATTTTCAACATAGAAAGTATCTTGCATCGCACGCGCTGGGTGATTTGCAGGAATATTCAAGGCTTGGAAATTATGGAAATCGTCTTCGATTTCAGGGCCGTCCGCCACTTCAAAACCCATACCGTGAAACAGCTCAACCACTCGTTGCAAAGTCAAAGTAACCGGATGCAAGCCGCCATACTCTTGTGTACGGCCCGGCAAAGTAATATCCAAGGCTTCTGCAGCCAATTGGGCTTGCAGCTTGGCTTCATTCAGGGCATCGCGTTTGGCATTAAAGGCCGTCTGAAACTTATTTTTGCATTCGTTGATGTGCGCGCCTATGGTTTTACGCTCTTCAGGAGACATTTGACCCAAAGTTTTCAAAAGACCGGTCAATTCGCCGGTTTTACCAAGATAGCGTGCTTTAATTTGTTCTAAGGCATTGAAGTCTTGCGCGGCTTCAATAGCGGCAATACCTTCTGCAACGATACGGTTTACATTTTCCATAGTGGTTTATCGTCTGTTTGTTGATGGCAGGCCGTCTGAAACAACAAAGCCGTCTGTTGGGTTTGATTTCAAACCTGTTCAGACGGCCTTTTGTATTAGTGCGGCCAATCCGTTTGATAAGAGAGGCCTATTTTATCGCAAATCAGTATAAAAAAATAGAGTTTAAAGAAAGAAAATCAACTACATAGAGTTTCTTTTGGAAAAGAAAAAAGGAAGCATAAGCTTCCTTTTTAAATAATCTTATCGAATTAAGCAGCCAAAGCAGCTTTAGCTTTTTCAACCAATTGTGCAAATGCAGCTTTGTCGAATACAGCCAAATCAGCCAATACTTTGCGGTCGATTTCGATAGCAGCGCGTTTCAGGCCGTTCATGAATTTGCTGTAAGACAGACCATTTTCACGGGCACCTGCGTTGATACGAACGATCCACAATTGACGGAATTGACGTTTACGTTGGCGACGGTCACGGTATGCGTATTGACCGGCCTTCATTACCGCTTGTTTGGCAACACGGTAAACGTTTTTACGACGACCGCGGTAGCCTTTGGCTAACGCGAAGACTTTTTGGTGACGAGCACGAGCGGTAACACCGCGTTTTACGCGTGGCATATTCTAAACTCCTTAAGCGTAGGGCAACATTTTAGCAACAGAAGCCAAATCGCGTGAATCCACCATAGCGGTGCCGCGCAATTGACGTTTAGTTTTAGTGGTTTTTTTGGTCAGGATGTGACTTTTGAACGCATGACCGCGTTTTACACCACCGTTACCCAGTACTTTAAAGCGTTTTTTCGCGCTAGACTTGGTTTTCATTTTAGGCATTGGAAAACTCCATTCGTTATTAGATAAGGTATAAGGGGGTTTTGAAATAAATTTCAAACACTTGAAACCCAAAATACCACGGTTTTTGCCGCTAATTAAACCTTATTTCGAGCGGCAATCGAAATAAGCCTTGGATTATAGCTTTATTTTTTCTTAGGCGCAATCATCATCACCATTTGGCGGCCTTCCATTTTAGGGAAGGACTCGATTTGCGCTACTTCTGCCAAATCTTCTTTTACGCGCTCAAGCAGTTGGGCACCCAGTTGTTGGTGGGCCATTTCACGACCGCGGAAACGCAATGTTACTTTGACTTTGTCACCATCGGCAAGGAAGCGGTTGATGTTGCGCATCTTGATTTGATAGTCGCCTTCATCTGTACCCGGACGGAATTTAATTTCCTTAATTTGTACCTGCTTTTGGTTTTTCTTGGCTTCGTCGCGCTTCTTGGCTTGTTGGTATTTGTATTTACCGTAATCCATCAGTTTGCATACAGGCGGTTTGGCAGTCGGGGAAATTTCTACCAAATCGACATCTTGCTCTTCGGCCATAGCCAGAGCTTCACGAACTGAAACGACACCAAGCTGATCGCCTGACTCACTGATTAATCGCACTTCTTTGGCGGTAATTTCACCATTGATTCGTGCTTCGCGTTCTTGAGCGATGATGAATACTCCTATAAAAATTAATGATTGACGAGGGCGTCGGTGATTTCTTGCTGCAATTGTGCAATGAAATCATCGACATTCAAAGAACCCAAGTCTTCTGCTTTGCGGCGTACCGCAACTTTGTTTTCTTGTTTCTCTTTATCGCCGACAACGATTTGATAAGGGAAACGGTATTGGCTGTTGTCGCGGATTTTGTAACCGATTTTTTCGTTACGCAAATCCAATTCGACACGGAAGCCTGCCGCCTGCAACTTGGCAGCCACTTCACGACAATAATCTGCTTGGTTTTCAGTGATATTCATAATCACCATTTGAACCGGTGCAAGCCACAATGGGAATGAGCCTGCATGGTTTTCAATCAGAATACCGATGAAGCGCTCCAACGAACCCAAAATAGCACGGTGCAACATTACAGGACGCGCACGGTCGTTGTTTTCGGTTACATATTCTGCATTCAAACGCTCCGGCAATACGAAGTCCAACTGCAGGGTACCGCACTGCCAAGAACGACCCAAGGCATCTTTGACATGGTACTCAATCTTAGGACCATAGAATGCGCCTTCACCAGGCAATTCTTCCCACTCTACGCCGCAAGCGGTCAACGCATCACGCAGACCTTGTTCGGCTTTATCCCAAACTTCGTCAGAACCTGCACGTTGATCAGGGCGGAGGGACAACTTCACAGCAACATCATGGAAGCCGAATTGTTTGTAAATGCGAACCAGCAATTCATTAAATGCGCGTGCTTCATCAACGATTTGATCTTCGGTACAGAAGATATGCGCATCATCTTGCACAAAACCGCGAACACGCATCAGACCATGTAACGCACCGCTTGGTTCATTGCGGTGGCAAGAACCGAACTCAGCCAAACGCATCGGTAAATCGCGATATGAGCGCAAGCCGTTATTAAAAATTTGCACATGACCCGGACAGTTCATCGGTTTAACCGCGTATTCGCGTTTTTCTGAACTGGTCACAAACATATTGTCTTTATAGTTTTCCCAGTGGCCGGATTTTTCCCAGAAGGTTTTATCCATAATCTGAGGCGTTTTCACCTCTTTATAACCAGCAGCATTCAGCTCTTTGCGCATATGCTGCTCAATCACTTGCCACAAAGCCCAGCCTTTAGGATGCCAGAACACCATACCCGGTGCTTCATCTTGCAAGTGGAACAAATCCAATTGTTTACCCAGCTTACGGTGGTCGCGTTTTTCCGCTTCCTCGATGCGTTGGATATAGGCTTTTAATTCGTCTTTACTTGCCCAGGCTGTACCGTAAATACGTTGCAGCATTTCATTGTTGCTGTCGCCGCGCCAGTATGCGCCTGCCAGTTTGGTCAGCTTGAAGTTTTTCAAGAAACGGGTATTGGGAACGTGAGGACCGCGGCACATATCGACGTATTCTTGATGATGATACATGCCCATTGCTTCCACTTCAGGCATGTCTTCAATCAGACGCAATTTGTATTCTTCGCCGCGATCTTGGAAAATTTTGACGGTTTCTGCACGAGGCGTCATCACTTTAATGACGTCATAGTCTTGTGCAATCAACTCTTTCATGCGCGCTTCGATAGCGGCCACATCATCAGGCGTAAATGGTTTTTCAGTTGCAATATCGTAATAGAATCCGTCTTCAATCACCGGGCCGATAACCATTTTTGCATCTGGGTAGAGCTGCTTGACCGCATGACCGACCAAGTGCGCGCAGGAGTGGCGGATAATTTCCACGCCTTCTTTGTCTTTAGGCGTAATGATTTGAACGTGGGCATCTTCGGTAATCGGATCGCAAGCATCCACCAATTTACCGTTAACCTTGCCCGCTACCGTTGCCTTTGCCAGACCTGCACCGATAGACGCTGCAATTTGCGCCACGGTAACGGGTGATTCATATTGGCGGACCGAACCGTCCGGCAAGGTAATGTTCAACATCAGAAAGCTCCAAAACATTAAAAAATAACGGCATAAAGCCGTTATGGAAATTTGGTAGGCACAATTGGACTCGAACCAACGACCCCCACCATGTCAAGGTGGTGCTCTAACCAACTGAGCTATGTGCCTTCATCTAAGTCGCTTATTGTAACGAAGCGTGTTCCCTTTTGCAAGCATCTGTAAATACTTTTCAGACGGCCTGAATATTTTTGTTTGATTTATACCTCATTTTTTATTTCCTCCGTCATTCAGGCCGTCTGAAGCATTGTTTTGACAAAGATAAAATCCGGCCGTCAACCAACGAAAAATCCTTTATAATCTGCCCTTTCATTTCGCACACACGCGAACGTCCAATCTATTATTACTATGCTCAAATTTACCTTACACAAAAAAGACGGTCATGCCCGACGTGGCACTTTGGAACTGAACCACGGCAAAATCGAAACG
Organism: Neisseria sp. P0006.S009; assembly: GCF_051962915.1. Taxonomy (NCBI): domain Bacteria; kingdom Pseudomonadati; phylum Pseudomonadota; class Betaproteobacteria; order Neisseriales; family Neisseriaceae; genus Neisseria; species Neisseria sp. P0006.S009. The sequence continues at coordinate 564,751 of NZ_JBQCUV010000001.1, forward strand.
CCGGTATTTATGCCTGTCGGTACTTACGGTTCAGTCAAAGCGATGAACCCGCAAAACCTGCATGACATCAAAGCACAAATCATTTTAGGCAACACTTACCATCTGTGGCTGCGCCCAGGTTTGGAAGTCATCGAACAATTCGGCGGCCTGCACGAATTTATCGGTTGGAATAAACCGATTTTGACCGACTCGGGTGGTTTCCAAGTATTTTCGTTGTCCGATATGCGCAAGCTGACCGAAGAAGGCTGTACATTCCAAAGCCCGATCAACGGCGACAAACTGTTCCTCTCGCCCGAAGTGTCGATGAAAATCCAAACCGTGTTGAATTCCGACATCGTGATGCAGTTGGACGAATGCACCCCTGGCGAAGCAACGCACAGCCAAGCGCAAAAATCGCTGCAAATGAGCCTGCGCTGGGCGGAACGAAGCAAAAAGGCTTTTGAAGACCTGAAAAACCCGAATGCGCTGTTTGGTATTGTCCAAGGCGCGATGTATGAAGATTTGCGCGAAGAATCGCTGAAAGGCTTGGAAGAGCTCGACTTCCCCGGCTTGGCCATCGGCGGCTTGTCCGTTGGCGAACCTAAGCCCGAAATGTACCGTATGTTGCGCGCCGTCGGCCCTATCCTGCCGGAACACAAACCTCATTATTTGATGGGCGTCGGCACGCCTGAAGACTTAGTGTACGGCGTGGCACACGGCGTGGATATGTTCGACTGCGTTATGCCTACCCGCAATGCACGTAACGGCTGGCTGTTTACCCGTTTTGGCGATTTGAAGATCAAAAACGCCAAACACAAACTCGACAAGCGTCCGATTGATGAAAGCTGCACCTGCTACGCCTGTCAGAATTTCAGCCGCTCCTACCTGCACCATCTGCACCGTGTCGGCGAAATCCTGGGCGCACAGCTCAACACCATTCACAATCTGCACTTCTACCAAGTCATCATGGCAGAAATGCGCGAAGCCATCGAGCAAGGCAAATTTGCCGATTGGCAGGCGCAATTCCATGAAAACCGCGCCCGCGGTGTGGATTAATCCTTTAAAAGGCCGTCTGAAATCAGGTTTGGATTCAAACTGCTTTTCAGACGGCCTCAATATTCTTAATTAATAAAGCACAATCATGTCCCGTTTCCATACCGAACCGCCCTTAGCCTACACCGCACAAAACCGTACCGCCGTCCTGCTGCTCAACCTCGGCACGCCTGACGCGCCGACGGCTGCCGCAGTCAAGCCTTACTTGAAAGAATTTCTGTCTGATCAACGCGTTGTCGAACTGCCCAAGCTCTTATGGCAACCGATATTGCGCGGCTTGGTATTGACTTTTCGCCCGAAAAAAAGCGCGCACGCCTATGAAAAAGTTTGGTTTAAAGAAGGTTCGCCGCTTGAGGTTTACACACACCGCCAAGCAGAAGCCCTAGCCAAACATTTGCCCGATGTCATCGTCCGTCATGCCATGACTTACGGCAATCCAAGCGTTGCCGACGTTTTGGCGGAACTCAAAGCCCAAGGCGTGGGCAAATTGCTGGTCATTCCGCTCTATCCGCAATATGCCGGCTCTTCTACCGGCGCGGCTTTGGATAAAGTGTTCCAAGAGTTATTGCTGCAACGCAACCAAATGAGCGTCCGCACTGTCTCCCGTTATTACGACGATGCCGCCTATATTCAAGCCATGAAGCAGCATATTGAAGCCTATTGGACCCAAAACGGACGCGGCGAAAAACTGATGTTGAGTTTCCACGGTATTCCGCAAAAACATCACGATGACGGCGACCCCTATCCTGACGAGTGCCACCATACTGCCAAACTGCTGGCGCAGGCATTGGGCTTGTCCGAACAAGAATACATCGTTTCTTTCCAAAGCCAGTTTGGTAAATCCCAATGGGTCAAGCCCAGCACGCAAGCCCTGTTTGACCAACTTCCCAAGCAAGGCACGACCAAACTCGACGTCTTCTGCCCCGGTTTCATGGCCGACTGCCTCGAAACCATGGAAGAAATCGCCATTATGGGACGCGAACAATTCCACGCCGCCGGCGGCAAAGAATACCGTTACATCCCCTGCCTCAACGATTCCGCCGACTGGATTGCCGCACTTGCCCAATTAAGCCGGGCCAATCTGCAAGGCTGGATTTGACCTAAACCAAAGGCCGTCTGAAAAATCCACTTTCAGACGGCCTTTAGCGTTATCATCAAGTTATTCAAACGCAAACCAAGCGTGTAGCCATCAAAAACACTACTCAAAAAGGAACACATCATGACTGCACTCCGCCCTATCCTGCTCCTCCTGACCGCACTCAGCATCCCAACCGCTTTTGCCGCTGATGCCACGCTGATGAGCAAAGGACAAAAGATTTACGAAACCAACTGCGCCGCCTGCCACGGCAAAAAGGGCGAAGGCCGTGGCGCCATGTTCCCACCTTTATTCCAGTCCGACTATATCAATAAAAAACCGCAAGTGCTGTTGCAAAGTATGACCAAAGGCATCAACGGCTCGATTAAAGTAAACGGCAAATCCTACAACGGCTTTATGCCTTCTACCGCCATCAACGATGCCGATGTTGCCGCCGTTGCCACTTACATCATGAACGCCTTCAATAATGGCGGCGGTACGATTACTGAAGCAGATGTCAAAAAATCTCACGGGAAAAAATAAAACGTCTCTCCCCTAAAGGCCGTCTGAATATTTCAGACGGCCTTTTCGATATGGAACATATTCTTGTTTCCATATTTATGGTTACGCATCATCAACAAACATACGCAAAAAACCATCAAACCAAAAAAAGCATATGCGTTTTGTGTTAAAGTAAACATTATTTATCGGCTGTTTTGCGTCCAGGCCGTCTGAAAGGTTTTATGTCATGAACTTTTTCCGCAAGACTGTTTTATTTTTAGTCGTCCTCTCCATATTTGCCGCCTGCGGCTCCTTTATTTCCCAATACGTTTTGGGCATGAACCCGTGCGTATTGTGCATCCTGCAACGCTTGTGCGTATTGGCAGTCGGGCTGTTGGCCATTGTTACGGCATTCAGTTCTCAATCTTCCAAATTTGCCCGCTCGCTCTCGGCATTGTTGATTGCCGCTCCGGCCGTTTACGGCGCCGGTGTCGCCGCCTATCAAATTTGGCTGCAAAGCCTGCCGCCCGGCACCGCCCCTTCTTGCGGCGCACCTTGGACCTTCCGCCTGCGCGACTGGCCTTTGTTCGATTGGTTTGAACCTATCGTCCGCGGCTTTGGCAACTGCGCCGAGCCGGACTATCTATTCGGCGTCGCCCTACCGGTGTGGAGTATTTTGTATTTCAGCTTCGTGGTATTGCTGCTGCTTTGGGCTTGGTTGAAAACCAGAAAAATCTGATTGGTTTCGATATAAAAAGGCCGTCTGAAATTTCAGACGGCCTTTTGTTCTTTAAACTGTTTAGTCCAGATTCAACACGGCAGAAGTGTAAACGTCTTGTACGTCGTCCAAATCTTCCAATGCGTCAATCAGTTTTTGCATCTTAACCGCATCTTCGCCGCTCAATTCAGTTTCGTTTTGGGCGCGCATGGTAACGTCGCCGTCAACAGATTTGTAGCCTGCGGCTTCCAAAGCCGATTTCACACCGGCCCAGTCGTTCGGCGCGGTAATCACTTCGATGGAACCGTCGTCGTTGGTGATGACATCTTCCGCACCGGCTTCCAAAGCTGCTTCCATCAGCGCATCTTCGTCAACGCCCGGTTCAAACACCAAATAGCCTTGATGAACGAAGTTGAACGCTACGCAGCCGTCGGTACCCAAGTTACCGCCGTTTTTAGTGAACGCATGGCGCACATCGGCAACGGTACGGGTTTTGTTGTCGGTCAGACAGTCCACCATCAAAGCCGCGCCGCCGATGCCGTAGCCTTCGTAACGCAACTCGATGTATTCCACGCCTTCCAGATTGCCCGTACCTTTGTCGATGGCACGTTGCACGTTGTCTTTAGGCATATTGTTTTCAGCGGCTTTTTCCAAAGCCAGGCGCAGGCGCGGGTTCGCGCCGGGATCGCCGCCGCCCATGCGGGCAGCAACGGTAATTTCTTTAATCAGACGGGTGAAGATTTTGCCGCGTTTGGCATCTTGTCGGGCTTTTTTGTGTTGGATATTTGCCCACTTACTATGGCCTGCCATGTTGATTCCTTTCGTTTTTTCACGCGCTGAGGCGGAATTTGCTTCATTTGTAAGGCGTGCATTTTATCATAAGTTGCCTTTAGCCAAAATATTCAGACGGCCCGAATATTTGCAAAAACAGGCCGTCTGAAAACAAAGAAACTTTTTTAAATAAAGAAGCACATTTGCGGCAAACCTTTGTCAGTTTTTCGTTTTAATTCACGAAGGTTTACGGTATGATGACAAAATCGGTCAAAATTGTTAACAACTTAACCGGTATCGAATGGCAAAACGGCCTGCTCGCCGATATTGCCAAACGCGAAAAATGAGTGGGAGTAGTTACCCGTATCATTTTATTTTTATTGTTTTTATTAAAGGTTTTATTATGGAAGAAATATTGTCTGCTCTGGTGGGTGCAGTCAATCTGGTTCTTTGGGACTACCTGCTGATTTATGCCTTAATCGGTATTGGCCTGTTTTTTACCCTGTACTTGGGCGCGCCGCAAGTGACCAAATTAGGAACAGGTTTCAAATCCGTTTTCGGCGGCTTGTTCAGCAAAAAAGACAAAGACCACGAAGGCAAATCCCTGTCTCAATTTCAAGCGCTTGCCGTAGCGATTTCCGCGCAAATCGGTACCGGTAACGTTGCCGGTGTCGCCACTGCGATTACTGCCGGCGGCCCGGGTGCCATTTTTTGGATGTGGTTGTCTGCCATTTTGGGCATGTCTACCATTTTTGCAGAAGCCGTTTTGGCGCAAAAATACCGCGTGGTCAGCCACGGCAAATACATCGGCGGCCCTGCGTTTTACATCACGCACGGTCTGACCCCGAAAATCGGCCGGGGCGCGGCGCGTTTCCTGTCCGGCTTTTTCTCCATCGCCTTGATTATTGCGCTGGGCTTCATCGGCAACGCAACCCAATCCAATTCCATCGCCTCGGCCATGAATTTGGCTTTCGATATTCCTCCGATGGCTGTCGGCATTGCTTTGGCAGTATTCGCCGGCCTGATCATCATCGGCGGTATCAACCGCATTGCCGGTATCGCGCAATTTGTCGTGCCGTTTATGGCGGTAATTTACATCTTGTGTGCCGTGATTATTTTGTTCAAATTCTCCGACCACATCATCCCGATGTTCCACAGTATCTTTGTTGCCGCCTTCAATCCTGAAGCGGTATTGGGCGGTGCGGCCGGTATCGGTATGCGCGAGGCCGTCCGTTTTGGCGTGGCACGTGGCCTGTTTTCCAATGAAGCCGGTATGGGTTCGACCCCGCACGCTCATGCGACTGCCAACGTCAAACACCCTGTGCAACAAGGTATGGCCGCATTTATCGGTATCTTTATCGATACGCTGATGGTCTGCACAGCAACCGCGCTGATTATCCTGCTGACCGATGCCAACCTGTCCGGCGAAACCGGTGCTGCGGTTACCCAACTGGCTTTTAACAAAGCCTTTCCGGGTTTCGGTTCGCAACTGCTCGCCGTCTGTCTGACCTTCTTCGCCTTTACCACCATCATCGGCTGGTACTACTTCGGCGAATCCAATATCCGCTTCCTGTTCCGCGGCAAACACTTGGGCATCTACCGTGCACTGGTTTTGGTGGCCATCGTACTGGGTACCTTGGGCAAAGTGGATTTGGTTTGGAGTATGTCCGATATGTTCAACGGCTTTATGGTCTTGCCGAACTTAATCGCCCTCTTCCTGCTACGTAAGGAAATCCGTGCGGTTTACGACGATTATCTGGCGCAAACCAAAGCCGGCAAAGAGTTGACCTACAACTACGAATTCCACGAATTCCACGACAAAAACCCAGGTTAACGACAAACAAAAACCTCTCAGTCAAACTGAGAGGTTTTTTTATTTCAGGCCGTCTGAAACTACAACACATAAAAATAAATGCTGATAAATTGCGTCAAACTGCCTGCCAAGACAAATAAGTGCCAGATACCGTGGCCGTGGCGGATTTTCGTATCGTTGATAAACCAATAAATCCCCGCGCTATACAATACGCCGCCCAACACCAGCCAAAATAATCCACCGGTCGAAAGCGACTGTATCAGCGGCCATACCGCCACCACAATCAGCCAGCCCATCAACACATAAATCACCATCGACAGCAGCCGTTTCTCGCTTTTGCGCCCAACCGTCAGCTCTTGAACAATGCCCAGCAAAGCCAGTCCCCACGACACGCCGAAAAGCGACCAGCCCCAGCCGCCGTGAAGGGTAATCAGCGTAAACGGCGTATAGCTGCCTGCAATCAAAAGATAAATCATACAATGATCGACCTTTTGCAAAATCGCCTTGGCTTTCGGCTGCGGAATACTGTGGTATAAGGTTGAACCCAAATACAGAAGCAGCAGGCAGATTCCGTAAGTCAGTGCACCGGCAATCCGATAGCCGTCCGCCGATTCCACCGCTTTCACCAGCATCAGCACCAAGGCCGCCACTGCCAATAAGAAACCGGCCAAATGGCTGTACGCATTAAATCTCTCGCCGTGATACATGAACCATTCTCATTTCTAAAAAACCAAAGTGTACGCGAAGACAGAGGCTTCGTCAGAGAAATCGGTTTAAAAATAAGTTAAAGCGCAAAGGCCGTCTGAAAAACACGGCCTCGCAATATAACAAAAACATCTTTGCAACAAACAAACCATTCTTTCCCTTTTTCAGACGGCCTCACTAAAGTATCGACTATCGCCAAGATTGCAAAGAGAGAAAAAATGTCCATCCAAAACCACCACCTCGACTGGCTCGAAGCCGAGTCTATCTACATCATCCGCGAAGTCATTGCCAATGCCCAAAATCCGGCCTTGCTGTTTTCCGGCGGTAAAGACTCCGTCGTATTGCTGGCGCTTGCCGTCAAAGCCTTCCAAATCGAAGGCCGCCCGCTGAAGCTGCCGTTCAAACTCCTGCACGTCGATACCGGCCATAATTACCCCGAAGTCATCCGGTTCCGCGACGACACGGTCGCACGCACCGGCGTACAACTTGTGGTCGGCAGCGTAGAAGAGTCTATCCGCAAAGGCAGCGTCGTCTTGCGTCGCGAAACCGATTCGCGCAACGCCGCCCAAGCCGTTACGCTAGTTGAAACCATTGAAGAACAAGGCTTTGATGCGCTGATGGGCGGCGCACGCCGCGATGAAGAAAAAGCGCGCGCCAAAGAACGCATCTTCTCTTTCCGCGACGAGTTCGGCCAATGGGATCCCAAAAACCAACGTCCTGAATTATGGTCGCTCTACAATACGCGCCTGTTCCAAGGCGAAAACATGCGCGTGTTCCCGATTTCCAACTGGACGGAATTGGATATCTGGCAATACATCGCACGCGAAAAACTCGCATTGCCGCCGATTTATTACACCCACAAACGCGAAGTTGTCGAACGCAACGGCCTGCTCGTTCCCGTTACCCCGTTGACCCCAAAACGCGAAGGAGAAGTTGCCCAAATCCGCGATGTCCGTTTCCGCACCGTCGGCGATATTTCCTGCACCTGCCCGGTTGCCAGCACCGCCGCCACACCCGAAGACATCATTGCCGAAACCGCCGCCGCGACCATTTCCGAACGCAGCGCCACGCGCATGGACGACCGCGTATCGGAAGCGGCAATGGAAGAGCGCAAAAAACAAGGCTATTTCTAAACCGTTTTTTCAGACGGCCCCTATATATTTCAAACCCGAACAACACGGCAACGCCATCAGCCCCTGCCGTGTTGTTTGCTTTATTATTCTTGCAAATATCATTTAACAACAAAAGCTTAATCGACCATCCTTACCAAGCGACAAACAATAAAACATAAACAAACATGGTATAATGAACGCTTACAGGCAGAGATTTAGACAAAAGTCTCAGGCCGTCTGAAGGAGGAAAAACATGAATCGACGCGTTTATATCGTACATGGCTTTGAAGGCAATCCGCACGGCAACTGGTTTGACTGGCTTTGCGCCCAAGTCAAAAGCACCGGCGCACAAGCAATCTCCCTCGCCATGCCCAATCCCGACAAACCAAGCACGACCGCGTGGCAGTTTACCCTTGACCAGCACATCGGCAAGCCCGATGCCCATACCTTCCTAGTCGGCCACAGTCTCGGCTGCATTACCCTCCTTCACTTCCTCAGCCGCCAACAACCGCAAAAAATCGGCGGCCTGCTGCTTGCTGCCGGTTTTGCCGATACGCTGCCGCCCCTGCCTGCACTCGATGCCTACATTAAAGCAGCGTCCCCCGATTTCGACATCCTGCGCAAAATCGACATGCCCAAACACTGTCTGGTTTCCGACAACGACACCCATGTTCCGCCCGAATTGACTTTGGACATGGCGGCCAAACTCAAAAGTCCTGTTACCCATATTCCCGAAGGCGGCCATTTGATGGCTTCGGACGGCTTTACCCAACTGCCACAGGCTTGGGAAGCACTGAAACCCATGTTGACCGAATAAACACACACTAATCCAGTTTTCAGACGGCCTTGTTTGTCTTCCCTCCCCATAACAGGCCGTCTGAACGACAATAAAAAACAACCTGCCCTTTCAAGCAGGTTGTTTCTTTTTATGCCTCATTGACGGCAAATTTAATATTGCACCGTCCATTCAATCTCGCCGCCGGCCCTCATCGGTACAAGCTCACCATCGCCGTAAGGTACGCTGGCAGGAACGGTTTGCGTTTGTTTGACCAATGTGATGGTATCGGAATTTTCAGGCAGACCGTAGAAACGCGGGCCGTTTTTAGAAGCAAAGGCTTCCAGTTTATCCAACGCGCCTGCTTTCTCAAACACTTCGGCATAAAGCTCAATGGCAGTCATCGCGCTGAACATACCGGCGCAACCGCAAGCATTTTCTTTGGCAGTTTTGGCATGTGGCGCAGAGTCCGTGCCGAGGAAGAATTTGTGCGCCTTATCGCCGGTAACAGCGGCAACCAAAGCCTGACGGTGGGTTTCGCGTTTGAGAACCGGCAAGCAGAAATGATGAGGGCGCACGCCTCCGACCAAAAGGTCGTTGCGGTTGAGCAGCAAGTGTTGCGGCGTCACAGACGCAGCCACATTATCGCCGGCTTCCAATACCAGTCGGGCAGCCTCGGCAGTAGTGATGTGTTCAAACACGACTTTGAGGTTGGGCACTTGTGTTAAAACTGGCTTCATCACGCGCTCGATAAAGGCAGCCTCGCGGTCGAAAATATCAATTTCAGGATCAGTGACTTCGCCGTGAACCAAGAACAAAATGCCCTGTTTCGCCATTTCTTCCAACACGGGAATCAGCTTAAACAAGTCGGTCACGCCGGAATCGGAATTGGTGGTCGCGCCTGCAGGATAGAGTTTAAAAGCCACAATACCGGCAGCTTTGGCTTCACGCACGAGTTCGGGCGTGGCGTTGTCGGTCAAATAAAGCGTCATCAACGGCTGGAAGGTGCTGCCTTCAGGCAGGGCGGCCATAATGCGCTCTTTGTATGCTTGGGCATCGGCAACGCTGATGACGGGCGGCTTCAGGTTGGGCATGATAACCGCGCGGCCCATTTGTCGGGCGGTGTACGGGGCAACGGCTTTGAGTGCGTCGCCGTCGCGCAGGTGTAAGTGCATATCGTCGGGACGGATGATGGTCAGGGTTTGCATAGCTTACTTTCGAGTGGTTTGGTTTGATAATGTTTCAGACGGCCTTTATTCGGCGGTAACGGTTTCTATCGATTTGATGTTTCAATCGTCAACTGATCTAAGGTAAAACGGCGGCCTTATTGTCGTAAGAATGATGGGTCAAATAAAAAACAGCCTGTACTGGAAAATGCTCGGATGACGTTATTTTAACGGTCAGCAAGGTTTCTTTCGGACTACCGGACGCGCGCCATGCGTAGGAAATCTGACGCATAGGCAATGGGGTTTCCGCCAAATTATCGGCACGCAACTCAGCGTTCAAACCTTGTGGCGGATTTTCTGCCAAAGCCAAAAATTGTTTAAAAATCAGATGGTCATCGGCTTTAGCCGTGCGCACGCTGCAACTGTCTTCAGTCAGGTTCAAATAATAATCTGCGCCGTTTTCCGTTTTCTTCCAAATGCTTAATGCCTCCAAATCCATCATTCCGGCAGGCAAATCGGCAATATCTTTTTTCGACAATAAAACCAGTTTGTTGGCATTGGCAAACTCGCCGACAAGGGCGGCATCGCCGTCTGCGGCCACGCAGCTTTGGCGGAACAAGTCGGTTACATTTTGGGCATAATCGGCAGCGTTCTGCGGCGAAACGCCTTCATTGCCGCATGCACTGAGGCAGACAGCCAATACAGCGAGAGACAATGCGACGGCTTTAGACATTTCAGACGGCCTTTATTTATGTTTCAACACCAGCTTGAACACGCCGTCGGCCTCGCTCGATTCCAACAAGACATGTCCGGTCTGACGGCAAAACGCTTCAAAATCGCCGGGCGCGCCGCCATCAGTAGCCAATACGGTCAGCACTTCGCCTTCCTGCATTTGCGCCAAAGCTTTTTTGGCACGCAAAATCGGCAGAGGGCATTTCAAACCGATGACATCCAGAGTTTGTGTATTCATGATGAAAACTCGTCATATTAATTAGAATTAACGTCAATTATACCGCACTTACTTGCACCCCACCCTGCAAGCCCATAAAATAAAGCCGTTTTTCACTTTGGAGCTGTCTATGCGCCGTTTTGCCCTTCTCGCTCTCAGCCTTGCCGCAACTCAAGCATTTGCTTTGGGTTTCAGCCAAAAGGATACGCTGACCAACACGCGTTATCAGGAAAGCCCTGAAGAAGTTGCCGCACGCGAATTTAAAGAACACAAAGCCGAGTTGCCGCCCTTGCCCGATACCCAATCGGGCGATTGGTTCGACCTCTATGTCAACGAAACCTACGGCAAGCAGCCCAAAATCCTGCTCAGCAGCCTGCAAATCATGCCTGCGCCTGACAACAGCATCCGCTACGTCTTGAACGTGCGCTCCGACAAAGGCTACGACAACCTCTCCGTCGAAGGCCTCTATTGCGCCCGCACGTCCTTTACTTACAGCAACGACAAGCGTTCATCTTACAAAGTATTCGCTTACGGCGACACAGTAAACCACCGCTGGATCGAGCCGCGTAAAGGCGATTGGAAGCTGATCGGCAATGCGTTCAGCCGCAACGATGCCCTGCACACCGCCCTGTATCAGGCATTCTGTATCGACGGTATGCCGACAACGGTTGAAGGCTTGGTACAACGTTTGAAAGAACGTGGTGGCCGTCACGGCACAACACTGACCAACCACGACAAATAAACTGCTTTAATCAAGAAAAAGGCCGTCTGAAATTTTTCAGACGGCCTTGTCTTTCAAGACGGCTTAGAATTTGTGATACAGGCCCACAGAAGCGGCTTTTTGTTCAACGCCGCCTTTGTTGGCTGCAGTCAGACGGGTTTTGTTGCCGACTTTCAGATACGCCAGTTGGGCATTGATGCCGGTGCGTTTGCTGAAGGTGTATTGGCCGCCGACAACGACTTGGTCGAATTTATCCACCAATTTCTCGCCGCTGTTCACGCCCTGGGCAGGCCAGCCGTGTGCGTAAGTAATGCGTGGGGTCACGTTGCCGAATTTGTAGCCGACAGTTACCGCTGCATCAACCACTTTCACGGCTTCAGATTTGCCTGAATCGACAGTAATGTCACTACCCTTGTACTGATTAAAACCATCGGTGAAATAACCTAAATATTCGTTGCCTGTCTCATGACCTTTGGCATAGTGTACGCCGCCGCCGACAAAGAGATTGTCTTTGTCGTAATAAGTTTCAACTTTGGCAATTTGTGCCGCTTTGACTTTGCCTGAATTGTCGGTGTACGCGCCGTTGTAGTGGCCGTAAGCCGCATTGGCAGTAAAGCCGTTTTTAGAGAAGCTCACGCCGCCGGTGTATTGGTCTTTGGCCGGTTTGGTGTGCGTGTATTTGTCTGAAGGATTGCGGTTGTCGCGCGGTGCGTAAGACACGTTGAATTTGAATCCGCCGAAATCCGGGCTGTCGTAGCGTACAGCGGCGTTGCGGTTGCCGGTACGGGTAAAGATGCCCAAGCCTGCGGCATTGGTTTTGTACATCCATGGATCGATGGTGTCCATTTCGTTCAGCATATTGCTGAGTTTACCGGCGCGAATCTTACCGAAGTTACCTTGCAGGCCGATGAAGGAATCACGAGTGGCAAAACCTTGGGAACCGCCGGTAATGGCCGTTTTTTGTTCAACTTGCCAGATGGCTTTCAAATCGCCGCCCAAGTTCTCGCTGCCTTTGAAACCGATACGGGAGGTATTGTCATTGATGCTGGTTGCGGTAGAGCTGGTTTCAGAACCTGCGTCACCTTTGATTTTGACCTGACCGACGGTCACGCTGCTTTTGATTTGACCATACAGAATCACTTCTGCAGATGCAGCCAGCGGCAAACCGGCAATAACCAAAGCGATAATCGATTTTTTCATTATTCTCTCCAAAACAAAGTTAAAATCTCGTGAAAACACGTTTAGCAATATTAATGTTTTCCAACGCTACAAACAACTACTTTCATCTTGATAAGCACTTTTATTCATTAGAGTTTAGACTTTTTACAACATTTTCAAATAAAACAGGCCGTCTGAAAGAAATTTCAGACGGCCTCTCCCATTCAAAGTTACTGCAAGGACAATCATCCCTCTTATTGCAATCATTTAATCAAAAATGATTGCTTGATAAATGTTTGCCATATATCAACTCAACATTCCCAAATTGCCACTATCATTAACTTTCTTCTTATGAAGAAGTTTTTTTATATCAATAATTTATTTGGTATAAATTTTTTCTTTTACCTAATATAAATAAACAGGAGCCCTTATGTTGAACAAACATCTCTTTTTATCTTTGCTAATGGCTGTCTCTACTGCAACGGTATCCGCCGAAACCCATCATGCACATTGGTCTTACACAGGTGAAAACGATGCTGCACACTGGGGCGATTTGAGTGAAGACTTTGCTGTCTGCAAAACAGGCAAACAGCAATCTCCAGTGGACTTCTCCACGACAAAAACAGTAAAAGGCAAACAACCGGCATACCGTTACAACGTCGCCGACTACAAAGTAGAAAATAACGGCCATACCCTTCAAGCTACGCCGCAAGGCAAGGCTCAAACCATCGTGATTAACGGTAAAACCTATACCTTCAAACAATTCCACTTCCATACGCCGAGCGAACATACTTTCAAAGGCAAACATTTCCCGATGGAAGCGCATTTCGTCCATCAAGCCGAAGACGGTACTTTGGCGGTCATCGGCTCTGTATTTAAACCGGGCAAAAACAACCCTGCCTTGTCTGCACTCACTGCTAAAAAACTGAAAGCAGGCGAATCCGTAACGTTGAAAAACTTGAATATCCAAGCCCTGCTGCCTAAAGATAGCAAGTCCTTCCAACTGAAAGGCTCCCTGACAACGCCGCCTTGCAGCGAAAACGTGACTTGGGTTGTCTTAAAAACTCCGGTTCAGGCAGATGCGGCGCAGTTTAAAGCCATGCGCGACATTATCGGCGGCGAAAACAACCGTCCCGTACAACCTTTGAACGACCGCGAAGTCAATGAAGACAAATAACTTCTAAGGCCGTCTGAAAACAAAAAAACACCCGGATAACGGGTGCTTTTTCAATCACATCAATCAGGCTTTTTTGTTACCCAACGCGGCTTTCACAAACGCACTGAACAAAGGATGGCCTTTGCGCGGATTGGAAGTAAATTCCGGATGGAACTGACACGCGAAGAACCAAGGATGATTTGGCAATTCGATGGTTTCAACCAAACGCTCGCGGCCTGAGGATACGCCGCCGATGACCAAACCGGCTTTTTCCAACTGAGGAACATAGTTGTTGTTAACTTCGTAGCGGTGGCGATGGCGTTCGCGGATATGTTCGCTGCCGTAGATTTTTGCGGCAAGGCTGCCCGGTTTGAGGTCAACTTCTTGTGCACCCAGACGCATGGTGCCGCCCAAATCGGCAGATTCGTCACGGGTTTCTACGCTGCCATCGGCAGTTTGCCATTCGTCAATCAGGGCAACGACAGGCGCGGCGCATTTCAAGTCAAACTCGGTAGAGTTCGCACCTTTCAAGCCTGCAACATCGCGGGCGTATTCGATCAGGGCAATTTGCATGCCCAAGCAGATGCCCAAGTATGGTACGTTGTTTTCACGCGCATAGCGTACGGCGGCAATTTTGCCTTCTACGCCGCGTGAACCGAAGCCACCCGGCACCAAAATCGCGTCCATGTCTTTGAGCATGGAAACGTCGCCATTGCCCTTCTCGATGCTTTCGCTGTCGACAAAGGTAATTTGTACGTCGGTTTCAGTGTGAATACCAGCGTGTTTCAGGGCTTCGATCAATGATTTGTAGGACTCGGTCAAATCAACGTATTTACCGACCATCGCAATTTTGACGGTATGTTTCGGATTTTGAATCGCATGAACGATTTTCTTCCATTCGGTCAAATCGGCTTGTTTGACATTCAGCTGCAACTGCTCGGTAATAATGCTGTCGATGCCTTGGTTGTGCAGCATTTCAGGGCATTCGTAGATGCTGTCCACATCGTAGCTGCCCACGATGGCACGTTCTTCAACGTTACAGAACAAAGCAATCTTACGGCGCTCGTCCGCAGGCATTTCTCTGTCCATACGGCAGATCAGGATGTCAGGTTGCAAACCGATGCTCAACATTTCTTTAACGGTATGCTGGGTTGGTTTGGTTTTGATTTCGCCGGCGGCGGCAATGTAAGGAACATAGCTCAGGTGGGCAAACAATGTATTGTTGCGGCCGAGCTGGCTGCGCATTTGGCGGATGGCTTCCAAAAAAGGCAACGATTCGATATCGCCGACTGTACCACCGATTTCGACAATCGCCACATCATAACCGGCCGCGCCTTCATGGATACGGCGTTTAATTTCATCGGTAATGTGCGGAATCACTTGTACGGTACCGCCCAAATAGTCGCCGCGACGCTCTTTGGCAATCACGTTTTCATAGACTTGGCCGGTACTGAAGCTGTTGCGGCGGGTCATGGTGGCGTTGATGAAACGCTCATAGTGACCGAGGTCGAGGTCGGTTTCCGCGCCGTCATCGGTTACGAATACTTCGCCGTGTTGAAACGGGCTCATGGTACCCGGGTCAACGTTGATATACGGGTCAAGCTTAAGCATGGTCACGTTCAAGCCACGCGACTCGAGAATAGTAGCAATAGAAGCGGCGGCGATACCTTTACCCAAAGAAGATACAACGCCGCCGGTTACGAAAATGAATTTAGTCATGATGTGATACCCATGTTGGAATGTGTGATTTTAACTTGAAGCAGCATATTCTGGCAAACGGCAAAAGCTTCAGGCCGTCTGAAAACAGCGTTTTCAGACGGCCTTATCATACTAATTCTATATATCAGCGCAACTCGCGGCGCAGGATTTTGCCAACGTTGGATTTTGGCAACTCGTCGCGGAATTCGATGTCTTTCGGCACTTTATAAGCAGTCAGCTCTTTACGGCAGAAATCGATCAGTTCTTCCTTGGTCAAAGACGGATCTTTGCGTACGACGAAGACCTTAATCGCTTCGCCGGTTTTCTCGCTTGCCACGCCGATACAGGCAACTTCCAAGACTTTGTCGTTGCTGGCCACCACTTCTTCGATTTCGTTCGGATATACATTGAAACCGGATACCACAATCAAATCTTTTTTGCGGTCCACCAGCTTCAGCCAGCCTTTTTCATCCATCACGGCAATGTCACCGGTCTCTAAAAAGCCGCGTGCATCGATTGCTTTGGCGGTTTCTTCAGGACGGTTCCAATAGCCTTTCATCACTTGCGGACCGCGTACCCACAATTCGCCCGGCTGTCCGATAGGCACTTCTTTGCCGTCCGCATCACGTAATTCGACTTCAGTCGAAGGAACCGGCAAACCGATACCGCCGCTGTAAGCCTCGATATTCAAAGGATTGCAACATACGCCTGGGCTGGCTTCGGTCAAACCGTAAGCTTCCACAATCGGCGTACCGGTGATTTTTTTCCATTTTTCCGCTACGGCTTTTTGCGTTGCCATACCGCCGCCCAAAGTCAGCTTCAAACGGGAAAAATCGACTTCGGCGAAATCCGGACGGTTAACCATCGCATTAAACAGGGTATTCACACCGATGAACACGCTAATCGGTTCTTTTTTCAATTCACCGATAAACCCCTTCATATCGCGCGGATTGGTAATCAGGATGATTTTAGAACCGGTATTCGCAAAGATCATCAGGTTTACCGTCAAGGCAAAGATATGATAAAGCGGCAACGCGGCAATAACCGTTTCTTTGCCTTCGTGCAGGCTGTTTTTAATCCATTCTTTTGCCTGCAACATATTGGCGCAGATATTGCCGTGACTGAGGACGGCGCCTTTCGCCAAACCGGTTGTACCGCCTGTATATTGCAGCAAGGCAGTATCGTCGCGCGTCAACTCGACTGGTTTGAACGCATTTGCCGCACCTTGCTTCAAGGCCGTCTGAAAAGTCACGGTATTGGGAATGCGGTATTCCGGCACCATTTTTTTTACTTTGCGGATGACAAAGTTCATCAACGCGCCTTTAATCATGCCGAACATCTCGCCGACCGACGCGACAATCACATGTTTGATTTGCGTACGCGGCAACACCAGCTCCAGCGTATTGGCAAAGTTCTCCAACACGACAATCGTTGTCGCGCCGCTGTCTTTCAACTGATGCTCCAACTCGCGCGGCGTATAAAGCGGATTCGTATTCACTGCCACCAAACCTGCCTGCAAAATACCGAAAAGTGCAATCGGATATTGCAAAACGTTCGGCATCATAATTGCCACACGCTCACCGCGCGGCAGTTTCAATACGTTTTGCAGGTAAGACGCAAAATCAGTCGCCAACTTGCCCACTTCGGCATAAGTCAGCGTTTTGCCCATGTTTTGAAAAGCAGGTTTATCCGAGAATTTCTCAACACTTTGACGGAATACGTCGCTGATGGAGCTGTATTGAGAAATATCGATTTCAGGGTTTACGCCTTGTTCGTAGCTTTTGAGCCAGAGTTTTTCCATATTGATCAGTCTTTGTTTTAGTCGTTTTTTGAAATCAAGGCCGTCTGAAAGGCTTTATTCAATCTGCCGCTTCGTTTTCAGACGGCCCTTTTATTAAGCAGTAATAATGACAGGCTTGTCGGTGGACATGATGATACCGCCGCCCAAGCACACATCGCCGTCGTACAGTACCGCAGATTGGCCTGGGGTTACTGCCCACTGCGGCTCGTCAAAGACAAGCTCGATGGTTTCATCATCTAAATAACGCAACGTACAAGGCGCGTCAGCCATACGGTAGCGCGTTTTGCAGGTATAGCGGCCTTCTTTCGGGCGTTCGGGCAATGTGAAACTCAAATCGTTCATAATCAGGCTTTGCGTATAAAGCAAAGGATGGTCATGGCCTTGGACGACAATCAGTTCGTTTTTGGTCAAATCCTTGGCCGCAACAAACCATGGTTCGCCTGCGCCGCCGATACCCAAGCCTTTGCGTTGGCCCAACGTGTAAAACATCAAGCCGACGTGTTCGCCGACTACTTTGCCTTCAGGGGTAACCATTTTGCCATTATTGGTCGGCAGGTATTTTTGCAGAAATTCGCGGAACGGGCGTTCGCCGATAAAGCAAATGCCGGTACTGTCTTTTTTGGTTGCGGTCGGTAATTTGAATTCTTCGGCAAGACGGCGGACTTCAGGCTTCTCCAACTCGCCTAATGGAAAAATCGCGCGCTCGAGTTGGAAAGGCTTGAGGCGGTATAGGAAATAGCTTTGGTCTTTGTTTTGATCCAAGCCTTTGAGCAGGTAATGCACGCCGTTGCGAACTTCTTTTCGGGCATAGTGTCCGGTGGCAATGGTATCGGCGCCCTGCTCTATGGCATAGTCCAAAAAGCATTTGAATTTAATTTCGGCATTGCACAAGACATCCGGGTTTGGCGTGCGGCCTGCGCTGTATTCTTTGAGAAAATAGGCAAATACGTTGTCTTTATATTGCGCGGCAAAATTGACGATGTCGATGTCGATGCCGATGATATCGGCAACGGCAATGGCATCAAAGGAATCTTGTTTGATGCTGCAATATTCGTCGTTGTCGTCATCTTCCCAGTTCTGCATGAACACGCCGCTGATTTGATGGCCTTGCTGTTTGAGCAGGGCCGCGGTAACGGATGAATCGACGCCGCCGGAAAGGCCGACGATGATGTTTGCTGGTGTGTTGGTAGTATTCATGAGCGGAATGTGGGTTTCAAATGCATTTTTTAAAGCGTGATTTTAGCACATTTTGATTTGACGACAGAAAAGGCCGTCTGAAAGCCCAATGACTTTCAGACGGCCTTTATATGCAAATTCAAGCAATTAGTGCTGATGCGCGCCACCGTGAGCACCGTGGTCGTGACCGTGATCCATACCGGATTGTGGTGCGGTTTTTACTTCCAGCTCGACAGTTTGAGGTTTGGCGTTTTTGAATTTCAGGGTTACAGGCACTTTTTCGCCTTCTTTCAATTGTTTTTTCAGACCCATGAACATAACGTGGTAGCTGCCTGGTTTCAGCTCGGTTACGCCTTTTGCAGCCAAAGGCACGCCGCCTTTAACTTCGCGCATACGCATAACACCGTTGTCGTTAATATGGGTGTGTACTTCAACGCGTTCTGCAACAGGGCTGCTGCCGCCTACCAAGAAGTCTTGTTTGGCTTCATCGTTTTGGATTTTCATGAATGCGCCACCCATTTTCATACCTTCGACAGTAGCACGGGCCCAACCGTCTTCAATATGGATACCGGCTGCAGATACGGAAGTTGCCAAGCCTGCCAGAATCAGGGTTGCCATTAATTTTTTCATGTTTTGCTCCTTGTGTTTGCCAAATGGCTGGGATATACAGTCTTCATCTTACAACCAAAGGCCGTCTGAAAACTTTGATATAGATTAATTAATACTATCTAATCCTAACGAATTACCATATTACCACATTTTTAAGCAGTTAATGCAATAATCCAAACAATAAATAACATGAACAAAGCCATCAATTGCGCGGCCGAGCCGGCATCTTTGGCACGCTTGGCCAGCTCGTGTTTTTCAGTAGAAGTATGGTCAACGGCTGCTTCGACGGCGGTATTAAACAATTCGGTAATCAATGAAATAAACGATGCGACAACAAGCACCATTTTGGTGACCGGGCCGAAACCAAGGAACAAAGCCAAAAAAATTAAAATCAGGTTCAGCCAAAAAACTTGGCGAAATGCGCTTTCATAACGATACGCGGCAGCCAGTCCGTCTTTGGAATAACCAAACGCATTGATGATGCGCTTAATGCCGTTTTTACCTTTTTTTTCAGATGCGTAGGAAGATGGTTCCATCATATTCTCAACATAAAAAGGCCGTCTGAAAAGAAACGGTCGGGTCAATTTTCAGACGGCCTTTGGGTTTATTGTTTTGCCCAAGATGCTACGGCATCTGCAAACATGGCGGCAACGTCGAAATCTTTTTGCTTCATGATTTCTTGGAAGCCGGTCGGGCTGGTTACATTGACTTCGGTCAGGTTGCTGCCGATGACATCCAAACCGGCAAGCAAAATACCGCGACGCTTCAATTCAGGCGCAAGGGTTTCTGCAATCTCACGGTCGCGCTCGCTCAATTCCTGTGCCACGCCGCGGCCGCCGGCAGCCAAGTTGCCGCGCGTTTCGCCGTTTTGCGGAATACGCGCCAAAGCATACGGAACAACTTCCCCACCGATAATCAGAATGCGCTTGTCGCCATGTACGATTTCAGGAATATAACGTTGCGCCATGATGGTGCGTGAATCAAGCTGCATCAGGGTTTCCAAAATACTGCCGATATTGGGGTCGGATTCGGTTAGGCGGAAAATGCCCATACCGCCCATGCCGTCCAACGGTTTGATGATGATGTCGCCGTGTTCTTTCAAAAAGGCACGGACATCGGCGGAACGTGTGGTAACCAAAGTCGGCGCGGTAAACTGGCTGAAGTTCAAAATCGCCAATTTTTCATTGAAATCGCGCATTGCCTGCCCGCTGTTAAATACTTTTGCCCCCTGCTGCTCTGCCAACGTCAAAAACTGGGTCGCGTACAGATATTGCATATCAAACGGCGGATCAGTGCGCATAATGACCGCATCGAAGTCTTTCAAGGCCGTCTGAACTTTTACCTCTGCTTTAAACCATTCATGATCGTCATCGTTCTTCGCACCGACAAACTCAAATGCCGCTGCCTGAGCCACTACCCAGCCTTCACGGACGGACAATTCTCCACTCAAGGTATGAAAAAGCTGCCAACCGCGCTTTGCCATTTCACGCATCATGGCGTAAGTAGTGTCTTTATAGGTTTTAAAACTTGCCATCGGATCGGCGATAAACAGGACTTTCATCAAAATTTCCTTGTAAACAGACGATATAATCATACCTTGTATTCTGCCTGCCTGAAAAGGTGGCAAAATATAGTAAAGGCCGTCTGAATCCTATTTTCAGACGGCCTTGAGGCTTTTAGGCAGCTGCTAAATGCAAGAGTTCGGCGGCATGGCTGCGTGTGGTATCGGTAATGATTTCGCCACCCAGCATACGCGCGATTTCCTCAATGCGCTGATGATGGTTCAAGACGCTGATTTCGCTGACAGTTTGTTCGCCTTCGCTATGCTTGCGCACCTGCCAATGGTTTTCACCGCAAGAGGCGACTTGAGGAAGATGGGTTACCGCCAAGACTTGATGTTTTTTACCTAAGGCACGCAAAGCTTTACCGACCATTTCAGCAACGCCGCCACCAATACCGGTATCCACTTCGTCAAAAATCAATGTCGGCACTTGCGTGTATTGGCTGGCAACCACTTGCAAAGCCAAGCTGATACGCGCCAATTCGCCACCGGAAGCGACTTTGTTCAAAGGACGGGACGGATTGCCTTTATTCGCCGCTACCTGGAATTGCACCTGCTCCAGCCCATGTGCGGTCGGCGAAGACGGCAACAAGACGATGTCAAAACGTGCGCCCTTCATGGCTAAATGTTGCATATGCTCGGTTGTTTCTTCGCCCAAACGGCCGGCTGCCTGATGGCGCATGGCAGAGAGGATATGCGCGGCTTCATGGTATTCGGCAAGATTGCGTGCGACTGTATTTTCCAAGGCTTCCAAATCGGCAGCAGCGTGCAGGTTTTGCAGTCGTTCGTCGATTTCTGCCAGCTTTTTCGGCAACTCTTCCGGCTCAATGCGGTATTTCCGCGCCATGCTCATCAATTCGCCCATACGGCTTTCTTGTGCGGCCAATTCATTAGGATCGATGTCGCTGCGACCGGCCACATCACGCATATTGGCACTGATTTCACCCAACTCGGCCTCAATACTTGCCAACATATTCAGGCTTTCGGCAAAGCGCGGCTCAATGTTTTGCAGATTGCCCAGCAGTTTTTGGCATTGGTAGATTTGACGTTGGATGCCGTTGTCGCCGTCTATGCTTTCGCCCACCTGCTCAGCGGTTTGCAGCAACTCGGCCGAATGCGCCAGGCTGTCGTGGCTTTGGCTTAAGGTTTCCCATTCGTTGGGTTTGAGCTCCAATTGGTTTAATTCATTAAACTGCCATTCCAAACGCTCGCGCTCGATGGCCATGGTTTCTGCCTGCTCTTGCGCTTCTTGCAGTGCCTTTTTTGCATTGACCCAATTTTGATAAAGCTGTTTGACTGTTTCCGCCTGCTCTTTGCTGCTGGCAAATGCGTCCAACAACTCGCGTTGCGCGGATTCTTGATTCAACGAATGATGGGCATTTTGGCCGTGAATATCGATTAACTGCTCGCCGATGGCTTTCAGCTGCGCCAATGTTGCTGCCTGATTATTGATATAACTGCGGCTTTTACCCTTGGCATCGATAATACGGCGGATGCTGAGCTCTTCCGCATCTTCTTCCAAAAAGCCTTGCTCCTGCAGCTGCGCTTTCAGTTCAGGCAAACTACTGATATCGAACAAAGCCGACAACTGCGCTTCTTTGGCGCCGCTGCGCACTTGGCTGTAATCGGCTTTATCGCCCAATAACAGGCCAATCGCATCCAGAGTAATCGATTTGCCTGCGCCGGTCTCGCCCGTCAATACGGTAAAGCCGTTTTGAAAATCAAGATTCAGGTTTTCAACAATGACAAAATCACGCAAAGAAAGTGCCAACAGCATTGCAGTATTCCTTAGTAAATCACCCGCAC
The DNA here is from genome assembly GCF_051962915.1 of Neisseria sp. P0006.S009. Lineage (NCBI taxonomy): Bacteria > Pseudomonadati > Pseudomonadota > Betaproteobacteria > Neisseriales > Neisseriaceae > Neisseria > Neisseria sp. P0006.S009. The sequence goes on from NZ_JBQCUV010000001.1 coordinate 587,054, forward strand.
CCATGCGGAATAGCTTTAGATAAACTGATTATAACTAAGATTTTTTATAGTTTGAATCAGATTTTTCTTATAATTTATCTAAGATATTTATTTTAAACAAATTATTTTTTAATCAGGCAATAAAAAGGCCGTCTGAATATTGCTACATGTTCAGACGGCCTAAATTTATTTTACTCTGCCAGCTCTACTTGTTCATGCCCCATCAATTCCTGCCCTACTCCTGCAAGCAGATTCAGATAACGCTCATACTGCTTGAGCATATCGGCAATCAATTCTTTTTGCGTCATATATTGCACATCGTATCCATCGCGCCCATCCGAAAAATACGTCAACGGTATGAACGTTGCCGCATATTTGAAATGAGGCAGGCTGTCTTCACGAATCAACTGGTCGGTAATTTCCCGCTTTACGGATTTAATCCCATAGACAAAATCCCTTACCGTCCCTTTATGCACCACCAGCTCCACCGACGGCTCATCCTGTTGCAACAGGCAACGGATTTCTACGTCCATATTGTATTTTTCGGTCAATTCGTTTTTCAATTCCTGCATTGCCGGAAGCGCCGTATTTTTCATAAATTTGATGATATCGACTTCCTGCGTCTGATTCATCATTTGGCCAAGGCGTTCCCTCCAATGATCGCCCGACCAGAAAATACTGCTCGGATTGACGGCGGTTGCAAAATAGTTGGCATCGTTGTTCAGGGCTTTCCACAAAGAAACCATCATAAAAATCATCAACACCGCAAACGGCAGAGACGCAATCAGGGTCATAGTTTGCAAAATAGGCAAACCGCCGGCACCCAACAACACAATAGCCACAGCCGAAATCAACACACCCCACATAACCGATTGCCACTTAGGCGAAGCCAGCCCTTTATCGCGCGAAGCAATATTGTTCAGCACATAAATGCCCGAGTCGGCAGAAGTGATAAAAAACAGCGCAATCACCAGCAATGCCACCAAGCTGCTGACGACCGGCCATGGCAAATAATTCAAAAAGGCAAACAACAGTTTTTCAGGCTCGTTGGTCAAGGCAGACAAGGCGCCGTTTGCCACATGCGTGTCCAGCCACAGGGCCGAATTGCCAAATACGGTAAACCACAAAATACTCATCAGGCTAGGCACTGCCAATACGCCAAAAATAAATTCGCGGATGGTCCTGCCTCGTGAGATTCGGGCAATGAACAAACCGACAAAAGGCGACCATGAACACCACCAAGCCCAATACAACACCGTCCAGCCGGTAAACCATTTTGTATGCTCAGGCTCGTAGGTATATGACTTAAAGCTGAACGAAACGAAGTTACTCAGATAAGTGCCCAAATTGTCGCTGAATGCGAAAATCAAATACGTCGTCGGCATACTCAACAAGACAAACAACAGCAATGACAGTGCCAATACCAAGTTGGTTTCACTCAAAATTTTGACGCCTTTGCCCACGCCCGAAGTTGCGGAAAATATGGCAATCGCCATCACAACAACGATAATGCCGACCTGCAAGACATAGCTGTTGTCCTGCACCCAGCCCATCTTCAACAAACCGGAACCCATTTGTGCCGCGCCAAATCCCAAGGTTGTGATAATACCGAACAAAGTCGCAATCAAAGCCATCACATCGATGGCATCGCCCATTTTGCCGTTGATTTTGTCTTTTAAAATCGGATAAAAGCAGGAGCGCAACGCCAGCGGCAATTTATAGCGGAAACCGAAATACGCCAAGGCAAGCGCAATGATTCCGTAGATTGCCCAGGCATGAATCCCCCAGTGGAACACCGTATGCAGAATCGCCTCTTGCGCATTGCCTTTGGCAATCGGGGAAGAGAAATGCGATAAAGGCTCGGCCACCCCGAAAAACATTAAGCCCACGCCCATACCGGCCGCAAACAGCATGGCCAGCCATGATAAAAACGAAAACTCAGGTTCGTCCTCGTTTGTACCCAGCCTGATACTGCCGAAGCTGCTGATGGGAAGCGCCAATAAGAAAATAAGGAATACAGAGAAAGTCAGAATGTAAAACCAACTGACATTTTGAAAAATAAACTGCTTCATGGCATTTAACAAAGCCTCAGTATTTTGAGGCCAAACCAAAGCAGCTGACAAAAGCAAAAGGACGAAGAAAAGCGTAATACCGACCACGCTTGGGTTGAAAGAAGATTTGTTTTGAATGAATTGTTTGAATTTCATATCGGTTCCGTAGTTGATACAGCGCATATTTGAAGAACAAACGGGCTGCCGATTGATAAAGAGGGAAACGTTTCCGTATGCCTTCTCAAACTATTACAGAATGAGAGATATTTATTCTAATAATTTTTAAATTATATCATAAAATCAATAAGTTATTAAAATAGATGAAAATTATATTTAAAATCATGATGTTATACAACAATAAAGGCCGTCTGAAACATAATTATTTCAGACGGCCTTTACATTCAAATCAGTTAATCAGCCTGCTTCCTGATTCAACTTCTTCAGCCTCCTCATCGCCTGTCGGCGGCGTTTCCATCAAATCAGGCAACACCAGCTCGCCCAATTCAGTCAGCGGCGGCAATTCTTCCAAACTTTCCAAACGCAAATCGCTTAAGAATGTTGCCGTTGTTGCCCACAATGCCGGACGGCCGACAGAATCACGGTGGCCGATGACTTCAATCCATCCTCTATCCTGCAAGGTTTGCATCACATTTTGCGACACCGCCACGCCGCGTATGCCTTCGATATCGCCACGCGTGACCGGTTGCTGATAGGCAATAATCGCCAGCGTTTCCATCACGGCGCGGGAATAACGCGGCGCGCGCTGCTCTTGCAGGCTGCCCAGTCGTTCAAACGCGGCTTGGGCGATTTGGAAGCGCCAGCCCTCATGGGTATGCACCAGTTGCAAAGCCCTGCCCTGCCAACGGGCCTTCAGTTGCGCCAACACATCAATCAACTTGTCTTGCGACAACGGCGGCACGCACAATTCGCGCATGGCTTTTTCGTTTAAGGGTTCGACTTGCGTCAACAGCGCCGCTTCAATCAGCGCATCGGGAGAAAGTTTTTCAGTCATAATAAAATCAATGTTCAGACGGCATAAACAGCAAAAGGCCGTCCTGAAAGACAATATGGTCAACGGTTTGTTACGCGCTCAAATGCACTTTCAGTTTTTCTTCGTCCAAAAACCAATGGCAAATTTCGGTATCGCCATCCAGCAAGACAGGTACCAGCTCATTGTACTTTTCTTCTAAAACCGGATCGGCATCGACATCAACAATATCCAGCTCAAATCCAAACTGCTCCTGATAAGGCTTTAATTGTTCGCGCATTTTGTGGCACAGGCTGCAATATTCCCGAAACATCAAGGTCAGTTTCATGGCGGTTACTCTCGGAGGGACAAAAGCGGCCATTGTATAGCAAAATACCGCCAAACCATACAGGCATGACAAAGGCCGTCTGAACAGGCGCGAAACGAAATCAAGGATTTCTGTCACGCCTTCAGACGGCCTTTGTGTGTATTCTAAAATTAAGACTGAACGTTAATACCGGCAGTCACGGTATTTTGGGCACTGCTTGCAGTCAAAAACGATGCAGCCAATTCGCCGCAGCAACCGCAACAAGTCGCCACGCCCAATTGAGCCTGCAAATCGCTCATAGTGGTTGCACCGGCGGCAATAGTCTCTTTGATGTCGTGGTCAGTAATGGCGTTGCAGATGCAGACAAACATGATGTGCTCCAATAATTTTGTTACCCTCTGTAATTGAGAGTAGGATTTATTCTTGAACGTAAATATAAATAAAAACGGTTTGCATTGCAATATTGGCACCGTCCTTTTGTTTTGAAATTTTTCTATGTAAATTTGTATTTTGATTGTTATTTTATAAATAGTAAACTTTATAACCGTTCAGACGGCCACGATAACAAAAGGCGGCATCTTCGAAATGCCGCCTCTATTCATGAACGGGAATGGTGTTCATCGACCATGTTTTTCAAACGAATATTGGCAACATGGGTATAAATCTGCGTGGTGTTGATATCGGAATGTCCCAACATCATCTGGACCGAACGCAAATCGACGCCGTGATTGACCAAATGCGTGGCAAAAGCATGGCGCAAACCGTGCGGACTGAGCGAAGCAATACCGGCCGCTTCGGCATATTCTTTGACTATCATCCATGCAAGCTGACGGCTGATGCCGCTGCGTTTCTGGCTGACAAACACTTCGTCGCAGATTTTGTTTTTTAGCAACAACGGGCGCGATTCGTTGCAATAGCGTTCCACCCAATATGCCGCTTCCTGTCCCAACGGAACCAGACGCAATTTGTCGCCCTTGCCTATGGTACGGATACTGCCGCGATGTAAATCGATATCGCTGAGCGTCAATTTGACGGCTTCGGTCACGCGCAAACCTGTTGCATACATGACTTCAAGCAAGGCTTTGTCGCGCAGCCCGTGCGGCGTTTCCACATCCGGCGCAGCCAGCAGCGCGTCGATTTGGGCTTCGGTAATCAGCGTGGGCAGTTTGCGTTCCGATTTCGGCGCCTTGAGAAAACGGGTGGGATTGTCTGCTCTTTGTCCCGTTTCCTCCAACCAGCCGTACATACGCTTGCAAGCCGACAATGCCCGCGCTTGGGACGTGCTTTTTTCCCCCTCCGCATACACGGCATCAGACAGGGCAAATTCATCAGCACTCAACCAATCCTGCCCGCACTCGGCCAAACGCGCTGCGATTTTAACCAAATCACGGCGGTAACTTTGCAGCGTATTGTGGCTGAGCCGGTCTTGCAGCCAAAGGGATTCAAGCAGCTTGTCTATTAAATCGTCCATACTCATCAAACTGTATTGAAAGGCCGTCTGAACGGCATAACTTTACATCCGTTCAGACGGCCTTAGGTTTTCAAAGCCCTATTTAAGAGGCTTGAGAGATTGTATCCAAAACTTCCTGCGCGTGTCCGGCCACTTTGACTTTGCGCCACTCATGGGCAATTTCGCCGTTTTCGTCCAACACAAACGTGCTGCGCTCAATGCCGAGGGATTCTTTGCCGTAAAGCTTTTTCAGCTTGATCACGTCAAACAGTTTGCAAACAGTTTCTTCTTTGTCGCTCAACAATTCAAACTGGAAGCCTTGTTTAGTGCAGAAATTCTGATGCGATTTGACACCGTCGCGCGAAATGCCGACAACGGTATAGCCCAATGCTTTGAATTGCTCCAATCGGGCATTGAAATCCAAGCCTTCGGTGGTACAGCCGGGAGTACTGTCTTTAGGATAAAAATAGACAACCAACGGCAAATGTTCGGCGGAGTTAAAATCGCTGCCGGAAGAAGATGGGAGTGTGAATTGATATTTTGACATATTATTCCTTTCAGACGGCCTAAACCTAGCCTTCGTTTATTTTTCGCTTAAATTCAAATAACTGCGCGTACCTTGAAAATCTTCCAATGCGCGCAACAAAAGCTGGAAGTGGTCGTCATTGCCGGCCAAATCCAACTCATCAGCATTGACGGTCAGCAAAGGCGCGCTTTGATACAAATGGAAGAAATGACTGTATTCGTCATGCACCCGTCCCAAATAGCCTTCAGGAAACAAGCTGATAATGCCTTCGTGACGTTTTTGCAGGCGTTTGCGGTTGTTTTCGACGGCGGTTTGCAGATAAATCACCACATCGGGTTCCGCGTATTGCGGCAAAATACGTTGCTTCATATCGGCAAAAAGCTGTTGCTCGTCATCATTCAAAACGATGGGCGTAAAAATACGGTCTTTTTCCAATAAAAAGTCAGCCACAACCATTCCGCCTTGTGCGCATTGGTCTTCAATAATATTCACGCTTTCAGCGCGGCGCGTCAGGAAGAAAAGTTCGGCAGCCAAGCCATTATTGGAAACATTGCTGTAAAATTTCATGAGAAACGGATTGTGATCCGGATTCTCCGACAACAGCAACGCACTGAAATGCTCTGCCAAGCGGCGGCTCAAAGCAGTCTTGCCACTACCGATGGCGCCTTCGACAACAATATAACGAGGATTCATAGTAACTCTTTGTAATGTGTTTCCCAACAATATTTTATAGCAAAAAAGGCGTGTCCAACACGCCCTTTCTTGTTTTAGTCCGTTTTTCAGACAGCCCTTATTCTTTCAACAGGCGAATACCCTGCCCGCCCAAAGCCTGAGCCAACTCAGCCGCACAGCCATGCTCGCCCAACTCGAAATCCGGAAGGATTTCAACCAACGGCAACATAACGAAACTGCGCTCATGCGCGCGCGGATGCGGCAAGGTTAAATGAGGGTCATCGCTGCGAATACCATCAAAATCGATAATGTCCAAATCCAAAGTGCGCGGCGCATTACGGAAGGTACGTTCGCGCCCAAATTCGGCCTCGATGCGGTTTAACTCTGCCAACAACGCTACGCCGTCCAATGAAGTTTTCACGGTACAAACGGCGTTCACAAAATCGGGCTGATCGTCATAGCCGACCGGCGCAGTCAGATATAGGGAAGATGTTTTTTCGAGCCGGATATGCGGATGCGCGGCCAATTCGGCCAAAGCAGCGCGAACCTGTTCGGTAGGATTGGCGAGATTGCTGCCCAAAGCGATAACGGCAAAATGCGGATACATTTCAGACGGCCTCTTTTAAAACGGCAGCGTTTTGGTTTTGGCAAGGAAAACAATCGTGGCAACACACGACATGGCCAAAACGTAGACGATATAGAATTTCGGCGAACGCGGACGCGAACGCATCATAATCATGCCCAACACAATATAAACCAGCAACAGCAAGATTTTCATGCCGAGCCACGGTGCATTGAACGGCGAAAAATGGGTAATCTTCATCAGCCACAAACCGGTAAACAGCAACATAGTGTCGTTCAAATGCGGCATGGCTTTCCAAATGCCAGCCAACGGCTTCTCAGGATGACGCCAGAGCAGGAAAAAACGGATGTTGAACAACAGGATGGTAATGGCAACGAAAATCTGATGGCTGTATTTTACAAACAGATATTGCATGGCAGTTTCTTATGTTAAGGGTTGAAAAACAAAGCAGCTATTTTACCGCAAACATCTATTTCTGACGCAACTTTTCAATCGCCAGCAGATAGGGAGGCGCATTGCGGCGGTTGACAAAGCCATAGCGCAACACGGCAAATGCTTCCTGCGGCAAAGTTTCCGCCCATTGCACAATCGCCTCAGCCTCTATTCGGCCGGCTTCATGTCCCGGATACAATACCGCTACGGCAAGCCCGCCCTCTTTCAGCAAACCCAAAGTATCCGTCAACGCACGGATACTGCTTACCGCTTCAGTTGTACAATTTTTATCGCCACCCGGCAGCCAACCGAAATTAAATACCGCGGCATCTAAAGGCTCGTCGAGATAAGATAAAAGGTTTTCATGGCCGTCATGTATCAGGGCTACCCGACCATCTACGCCGTTTTCTTTCAGACGGCCTTGAGTCTGCGCCAGTGCTTTAGATTGCACATCAAACGCCCACACCCTACCCGTTTCGCCAACCAATTGCGCCAACAGCAAAGTATCATGCCCGTTTCCGGCCGTTGCATCCAAAGCGCGGCTGCCTGCTTTTAAGGCTTGTCTTAACAGGGAGTGGGCAAAGGGAAGAATGTTTTCAAGCATCATGATAAAGGTCGTCTGAAAATAAAAATACCCTACCGCAAAAGCGGTAAGGTATTGAAAAACAGGAATGCGTTACATCATTTATTCGGCAGGTTGTTGCACAGTCTCAACTTGAACCGGAGCAGCTGCGGCAGCGGCTTGAGGTTGTTTGTTTTCGTGTTGCAGGCTGACTGCGCGTGCAGGAACGATTGTTGAGATAGCGTGTTTGTAAACCATTTGAGTGACGGAAGTATTACGCAGCAGAACAACGTACTGGTCGAACGATTCCACTTGACCTTGCAGCTTGATGCCGTTTACCAAGTAGATCGAAACCGGAACGTGCTCTTTACGCAACGCATTCAAAAAAGGATCTTGTAACATTTGTCCTTTAGCTGTCATATTCTTGAGCTCCATTATTATGATTGTAAAGACGCCAAAATCAGCGTTTGATGGGATTGTAGCCCCGAATAGGATAAATTACCAACTATTTTTTTCTATCACACCGTTTAGGAATCCAGCAATAAGGGAACTTCCCATCAAACCGACTGTTTCATTTCCATATTCACAACAATTCCAAATTCAAATTTGATGTTTTTTAAATTCAGCAAATCTTATCGAAAATATGCCATGAAGCTCTAATGAGCTGTTTTTTATTATAAAAAGGCCGTCTGAAATTGTTCAGACGGCCTTTGTGCTTATTTGCTGAATTGTTTTTTCACGCTGACTTTGGTTTTCTTCTTGAAGCGGTTTTTCTCTTCCTTGCGGCCTTCGCGTTTCTCAATACGGTTGCTCAGGCTGACACGGCGCAGCGGTTTTTTCTTCGGTTTGTCTTCCGCATTTTCATACGGGTTTTCCGAAACATTGTATTGAATTCTGAGCGGCGTACCTTGCAGATTGAAGGCTTTGCGGAACGTTTGGGTCAAATAGCGCGTGTAGCTGTCAGAAATGGCGTGCAGCGAATTGCCGTGTACCACAATTACCGGCGGATTCATGCCGCCCTGGTGGGCATAACGCATTTTCGGACGCACCAAACCAGCACGCGGAGGCTGTTGACGCTCGATCGCGCTTTGCAATACGCGCGTGATTTTCGGTGTCGGCATCTTAATCATTGCCGCGTTGTAGGCAGCCTGAATGCTTTCAAACAAACCGTCTATACCGCGCTCTTTCAATGCAGAAATAAAGTGAAACTTAGCAAAATCAAGGAAATACAGTTTGCGGTTGATATCGCGTTTCACTTGCTCGCGACGCTCTTCGCTGATGCCGTCCCATTTATTGACCGCCACCACCAAAGCACGGCCTGCTTCCAAAGCAAAACCTGCAATCGTCGCATCTTGATCGGCAATATCTTGTTGCGCGTCCAATACCAAAACAGCAACGTTTGCCGCTTCAACCGCCTGCATGGCTTTGATAACGGAGAACTTTTCCACTGCTTCATCCACTTTGCCGCGACGGCGCACACCTGCGGTATCGATGATGGTAAACGGCTTGCCTTCACGTTCAAAATCGATATGAATACTGTCGCGCGTCGTACCTGCCATATCGAAAGCAATCACGCGTTCCTCGCCGAGAATAGCATTTACCAAGGTCGATTTACCGACATTTGGACGGCCGATTACAGCAAAAACAGGATGTTTCGCTTCTTCCTCTTCCTTTTCAGGCTCAGGGAAGGTTTCCAAAATATCTTCAATCAGATAATACACGCCATCGCCGTGCGCACCTGAAATAACATAAGGGTCGCCCAAAGCAAGTTCGTAGAACTCGGCTGCAAGTACAGCCCTATTGCCGCCCTCGCCTTTATTCACGGCCAAATAAATAGGACGCGGGCTTTGGCGCAAACGGTCGGCAATAATTTTATCTTGCGGCGTCAAACCGGTGCGGCCGTCCACCAAAAACACCACTGCATCGGCTTCATCGACAGCCTGCAAGGTTTGTTTTGCCATTTCGTGCAAAATGCCGCTGTCCACAACCGGCTCAAAACCGCCGGTATCGATGACCAAATAAGGTTTGCTGCCGACTTTGCCATGACCATAATGTCGGTCACGCGTCAGGCCGGGCAGGTCATGCACGAGCGCATCTTTGGTACGCGTCAAACGGTTGAATAAAGTAGATTTGCCGACATTGGGGCGGCCGACAAGCGCGATGGTTGGTTTCATGATTGAGTCTTTCTGTGTCAAGTGCCGCCTAAAAACGGGAGCGGAACACAAGCAGGTGTTTTAAAAACACGGTTGATAAGGATAAGTGTAGGCCGTCTGAAAAGTCATTGCAACTTCAGACGGCCTTGATTTCAAACAAACTTATTTCAAGCTGTCGATTTTCATTTGCAGCAATTCGCGGCCTACTGCGGTTTGCGGCATTTTGCTCAAAGCAGCTTCGTAACTTTGTACGGCTTCTTTGGTTTTATTTTGGGCAACGTAAACATCGCCTTTAGTTTCCAGCATCAAAGGCTCGAAATCAGCCTCAACCTGAGTATTCAGGGCATTGATGGCGGCATCGTACTTTTTCTGCTGCAACAGGACAACGCCCAAACGCTGAGCTGCCAAAGCTTGAACCAGCGGTGCGTTTTGGTTTTTCAGTACCCAATTCAAATGACCTTCCGCCACATCATAACGGCCGGCATCAAACTCGGTTGCCGCCACCATCAACGTAGCTTGGGCTGTCGAAATAGAATCAGGATAGTTTTTTTGCAATTCGGCCAAATCGGCGTTGATGGCTTTAGGGTCGGTTTTTTGCTGCGCCTTTTCCACCATTTGCGCCAATACTGCGGCGGCTTCCTGATCTTTTGAAGCTTTTTGGCCTTGGTAAATGGTGTAACCCAAATACCCCAAAGCCGCCACAATCAGCAAGGCAAAGATCCAACGGCCAGTGCGTTTCCAAAAATATTTAAAGTTGTCTAACTCTTGTTGTTCTTCCAAATGGGCTGCCATTTATGCGTTCTTCCATTGTTGTAAAGTGTCTGTCAAATCAGCGGCGGCAACGGTTTGTTGTTCGTGTTTGCCCTGCATATCTTTCAGGGTAACCGTACCGTTTGCCAGCTCATCCTGAGCCACAATCAGAGCAAAGCGTGCGCCACTGTTGTCTGCTTTTTTCATTTGCGCTTTCAGGCTCTGATAGCCGGAATGCTGCATCACATTGAAGCCTTGAGCGCGTAAGGCTTGTGCGTATTTCATCACCTGCAAGTCCGCACCTTCGCCTTGGTGCATTGCATAGACATCAGGCGCAGCGTTCACTTCCAATGAGCCGTATTCGCTCACCAAAAGCAGCAGGCGCTCAATACCCATCGCAAAGCCGATAGACGGCGCAGGTTTGCCGCCAAGCTCTTCAATCAAACCATCGTAACGGCCGCCGCCGCACACAGTCGCCTGCGCGCCGAGTTTGTCGGTCGTCCACTCAAAAACCGTCTGATTGTAGTAATCCAAACCGCGGACCAAGCGCGGATTTTCAATATACTGAATACCCAAACCGTCCAACATCGCCTTGAAGCGTGCATAGTGGTTTTGCGAAGCCTCGCCCAAATAATCCGCCAGACGCGGCGCCGCGTTGCAGATTTCCTGCAAATCAGGGTTTTTCGTATCCAAAACGCGCAAAGGATTGGTTTTCAGACGGCGTTTGCTGTCTTCGTCCAATTTATCTTCATAACGGGTCAGATATTCAACTAATGCCGCACGGTGTGCCGCGCGTTCCTCACGGTTGCCCAAGCTGTTGATTTCCAAAGTCAGGTATTCGCGAATACCCAATTTTTCCCACAAGTCGGCAGACATCGCGATGATTTCCGCATCAATATCCGGCCCTTCAAAACCCAAAGCCTCGATACCAACCTGATGGAACTGACGATAACGGCCTTTTTGCGGACGCTCGCGGCGGAACATTGGCCCCATATACCACAGCTTTTGCGGGCTGTTGTACAGAAGGTTGTGTTCGACCACCGCACGCAAACAAGAAGCCGTACCTTCAGGACGCAGGCTCAAACTCAAAGAATCGTTTGAATCGGAGAAGGTGTACATTTCCTTGCCGACCACATCGGTTTCCTCGCCAATGGAGCGGACAAACAAACCGGTTTGCTCGACAATCGGCGTACGGATTTGCTGATAGCCGTAAGCGCGTGTCCAACGGCCGACCGCATCTTCAAACGCCTGCCAAAACGCAGCCGTCAGTTTGAAATCTTTTTGTTCGACAGGTAAAAGGTCGTTCATACCTTTTACAGATTGAATTTTTTGTGCCATTTCAATATGGGATGAGCGAAAATCAAATAGTTGGGCATTATAGCTGATTTTTAAGGGTTTGTGAGTTTGGGAACAAATCAAAAGGCCGTCTGAAAGTTTCAGACAGCCTTTGATCGATTAACGCTTTTATTTATCCCACCTACTAACCGCGGCCCATCCGCATCACAGGCGCATCAACCTGCCGCGCCTGCTCTTCCGCCAAGCGCGCCATTTCCTGCTCGCGTTCCTGCGTAGCATAAACCTTGTCTACGTTTTGCCGCAAACCGCGTCCGACATTAGAATCCAGCATGCTATCCAAAGCGGCATACCTTTTGTTATCGTCATCTGACAGCAAGGCTGCAAAACCGTATTCGCGGAATTCGTTGGCAGAAGCGTTTTTGACTAAGGGTTTGCTGATGTCGGGTTTGCCTGCGTCGGCATAGGCCTCCTTCCCTGCATCGGGACGTGTGCCGTCGTTCTGCATCATAAACATCCTGTTGTCGAACAGGGATTTCGGCGGCGGTACACTGTTGATGATTTCTTGGATTTTTTCCGCTTGTTCATCTTTTTGCCTATGCGGATGGTTACTGAGGATACGGACTTTTTCTGCCAGCGGTGCAGCGCCGAAAGCGGCAAGCGAAATGGCTGCTTTACTTACCGCTACATCGCCTCGATAATCCTGAATCATGTTTTTATTCGATTCAGCGAGTTGAAGTGCCTGGTTAAAATTGCGTTCGGAGAGGATGGAGTTTTTGCCCACGAAGTTGTCGGAAGAATGAACTTTAATAGAACGGGCCGCTACGCTGACGGCTTTATAGGCTCTGGTATTGCTTTGATTGTTGTAACCGAATTTTTGCAACAGCGCGATGTCGTCTTGTCCAGCCAATACGATGACCTTGCCGTAATGGGCGGAGGCGGCGGAAACCGTATCCGCAGCTTTTACATAGTTGGTTACCGTGCTGCCGCCTTTGGGAACGCCGTGCATTCCGACCGCGCCGTAGCCGTTGAAGGTTGCGCCTTCATGCCCGAAACGGTGGGCTTGGATTTCGACATGTGCGCCGCCGAGGGAATGTCCGACGTGGGTGATTTTTGGGATGGGAATTCGAGGATCGTTTCGATGTATGTCATTAGCTAACTTTATCGCCTCACGGGTCAGCTTTTCCGCATCGGCAGTCTGAAGATTTGCCCAACTGGTTACCATCGCAAGGTCGATGATACCATCCGTAACGCTGGCCGTTCCTCGGTGGGCAACGACAATTTCATTGGTTCGGACATCTTGGTACACTGTTCCTTGATAACCTGTTACAGGGTTGTTGCGGACGGCTAGAACTTTATAATAGTTTCCTCCAATAAGAATAGGTTTGTCATTAGGTTTTGTAACGGGACGAGTATTATAGGCATCTGCGGCAAGATCGGCCTGCTGCTGTCTAGTAATATTACTCATGATTGAATTTCCTCAAGGGTTACAGTTATGGTAAACATTTCTTTATGTTCTTCGGCACTATACAGTTCAGGAGAGGTAATACCGAAATTGACAAAATCCGGAGAAATGGAACCATCTTCCCGTGTAAAATAAGGATATGACCATTTCCAATAATATTTGGTTAATGTTTTTTTCTCTATCAAATCATTGAAAATATTTCCAAAACTAAATCTAGTCTCTGATGGCTCTCCTGTTGCTTTAAAACCCAAGCCGAATCCCTCTATCTGCCAATGGCAGACACCTTCATTAAAGTAATTTTCATCCTGCATTGCATCAGTATAGACAATGGCTTCGTATTCAAACTCCGCTAGCTGGCGAACTTCAATTTCCAAATCTTTTTCCGGATTGGCAGCCACTCCTTCAATGCGATTAATAATATACGAGCAATTTCTTGCTCCATAACCTACACTCATACTCCCCATCAACTTCAACGGTCCGGGTGCATCGTTAATTTTGATTTTAAGGCGGTATGCCTGTTTAGGATGGGGATTTAGCTGGAATCTTGCTTCGGTTTGTTCCTGAATACTCATGCTTTTCTCCGAGCTGCCGCAGGCATTCAGGCTAAGGACTGAAAATACGGCAGCGGTCATTAATGCGTTCATCGGTTTCATCGGTTTCCCCTTCTTGGACTGGCAAAAGGTCGTCTGAAAAACAGGTTTCAGACGGCCTTAATTATAGCAGAAGTGATGTATAAGCGGATTTACTGGCATACAAACGGTAGTTTCCACATTGTACAAGCACTTATGTTCGATAGACCATATAAACATTAGACATAAATGACGATCTGCCGCACTTTCTCAATCCGAAACACCATCTGAAAAAATCCTAAAAACCGAGTACAATCCGCCGCATGAAAAAACGTACCAATCCCCTACCCCTTTTAGACGGTGTCAAACCCAGCTACTTGGTTTTGCCGCATGAAAAGCAGTTTTACGGCTTGCCGCTGCTGCATTTTTTATGCGCTCATTTTCCCTTTGTCGGCGAAGAAAACTGGCGGCGGCGGCTGAACAGTGGTTTTGTGGTGGGCGCGGATGGCGTACCGTTTGATGAGAATACTTTGTTCGAACCCGGCAAGACGATGTTTTATTACCGTGAAACCAGCCGTGAGAGCGAGCCGCGTATTCCGTTTGAAGAAAAGATTTTACATATTGATGAGCATTTGATTGTGGTGGACAAACCGCATTTTCTGCCCGTCATCCCCAGCGGCAGGTTTTTGCGGGAAACCCTGCTCACACGCCTGCGTTTGCGGCCTGAATTGCAGCATTTGAATGTTGAAGACATTACGCCGATTCATCGCTTGGATAAAGATACAGCAGGCGTTATGCTGCTTTCGCTCAACCCTGCCACGCGTCGCGATTATCAGACCATGTTCCAAGAAAAAACCGTCCGAAAAACCTATGAAGCGGTGGCGCCGACGAGGACGGATTTGGACTATCCGCTGCATATTTCGTCACGAATGGAACGCGGCGAAAAATTCTTTCTCACGCGGGAAACGGAAGGCGAACCCAACGCCCACACAACCATCGAGCTTATCGAAAACCGCGGCGCATTCAGCCTCTACCGCCTCACGCCGCATACAGGAAAGAAACACCAGCTCCGCGTGCATATGATGAGTTTGAACATGCCGTTGATGAACGATGCGCTTTACCCTACCCCATTGGCGGCCGGCGAGGAAGACTACGACAAACCTTTAAAACTTTTGGCCAAAAGAATAGAGTTTACTGATCCTGTCAGCAGAGAAATCCGCGTATTTGAAAGCGGCTTTACGCTTTAAGTTATCCAATCCAATAAAAAAGGCCGTCTGAAATTTTTCAGACGGCCTTTTTGTCACAGAATCATTTGATTAGTGATGAATGCAGCTGCACTCTTTATTCATATCAATCACCATACGGCCGGTAATTTTACCTTCGCGCATTTCTTGGAAGATGGCAGGCGCTTCATCCAAAGCACGCAACTCGACTTTAGGCACAACCAAACCTTCTGCGCCGAATTGGAATGCTTCCTCCAAATCTTTGCGGGTACCGACCAAAGAGCCGACCACTTCGATGCCGTCCAATACCAAGCGAGGGATAGACAAATCCATAGACTCAGGTGGCAAGCCAACTGCAACGACACGACCGCCTGCGCGGACGCAGTTAACACCTGAATTGAAGGCAGCAGCGGATACGGCTGTTACAACGGCTGCGTGTGCGCCACCGGTTTTCTCTTGGATGACTTGAGCCGCATCTTCTTTGGCAGCATTGATCACCAAATCCGCACCGGTTTCTTTGGCAAAAGCCAGTTTGTCGTCATTAACATCAATGGCAACAACGTGCGCGCCAAACACTTTTTTCGCGTATTGAACCGCCAAGTTGCCCAAACCGCCTGCGCCGTAAATCGCAATCCATTGGCCCGGACGGACGCCGGAAACTTTAATGGCTTTATAAGTAGTTACGCCGGCACAAGTGATACTGGAAGCTTGCGCAGGATCCAAGCCTTCAGGAACTTTGACCGCATAATCGGCACTCACGATACAGTGGGTCGCCATGCCGCCGTCGGCAGTATAGCCTGCGTTCAATACAGAGCGGCACAAGGTTTCGCGGCCGGTATTACAGTATTCGCAAGAACCGCAGCTTTGGAACAGCCATGCGATGCTGACACGGTCGCCGACTTTCAGATTTTTCACACCGTCGGCAACTTCTTTAACCAAACCGATGCCTTCGTGTCCCAATACGCGACCCGGTTTGTCGCCGTAATCGCCTGCCGCAACGTGCAAGTCGGTGTGGCACACGCCGCAATACTCGACTTCCACCAACGCCTCACCGTATTCCAGCGGACGCAGTTCGCGTTCAACAACTTCTACATCACCTGCTACATCTTTATTTACTACCACAGCATGCATTTTCATGAGAGAGTCTCCTAGGGTGTTGAAAAACTGTTTAGCTATGAATGAGAATACTCCCCATACCCTAAGCCGTCAACCCATAATCTTTTTCAAAACAACGAGTTATGATGTTATACCATAACAAATCCTATTCAGGCCGCCTGAATCTTTAAATATATTAACAAATGCACTTTCATTTCAATCAAATCCTTAATTTTTCAGACGGCCTGCTACATGAAACAACATTGCAAATGTAAATTTTAAGAACATTCTCATTTTTAGTACTTGAACTTAAAAAGAAAAAAGCATAAGCTGCTTTCATGGTGTTGAACCACCTATTCCCATTCATTAAGGAGACAGCATTATGGCAAAAGATTTAAATGTGTTTGATAAAGAATATGGTCTTTTAATCAACGGCGAATGGACGAAAGGTAGCGAAGGCAAACTTTTATCCTCTTACAACCCTGCCAATGGCGATGAGTTGGCCAAGTTCACAGACGCAACCGATGCTGATGTCGATGCTGCCGTAGCCGCTGCACAAGAAGCATTCAAAACATGGCGCAAAACCACGACTGCCGAACGCGCGGCCATTTTGAACAAAATCGCCGATGTGATTGATGAAAACGCCGAATTGTTTGCCCTGCAAGAAACCTTGGACAACGGCAAACCGATCCGCGAAACCCGTGCCGCCGACGTGCCTTTGGCTTCCGACCATTTCCGCTATTTCGCCAGCGTGATCCGCGGCGAAGAAGGCACTGCGACCCAGCTTGACGCCGAAGACCTGTCCATCGTTTTGCGCGAACCGATCGGCGTTGTCGGCCAAATCATTCCTTGGAACTTCCCATTCTTGATGGCCGCATGGAAAATCGCTCCGGCATTGGCCGCAGGTTGTACCATCGTCATCCACCCTTCTTCCAGCACTTCATTGAGCCTGTTGTCCCTCGCTCAAAAAATCAACCACTTGCTGCCTAAAGGCGTGTTGAACGTGATTACCGGCCGCGGTTCCAAATCCGGCGAATACATGCTGCACCACAAAGGCTTCAACAAACTGGCCTTTACCGGCTCAACCGAAGTCGGCCGCCGCGTCGGCATCGCTGCTGCTGAATTACTGATTCCGTCCACTTTGGAATTGGGCGGCAAATCTGCCAACATCTTCTTCGACGATATGCCTTTCGACAAAGCCCTCGAAGGCGCGCAAAAAGGTATTTTGTTCAACCAAGGCCAAGTGTGCTGCGCCGGTTCGCGCATTTTTGTACAAGAAGGCATTTACGACAAATTCGTCAATGCTTTGGCTGAAGAATTCAAAAAAATCAAAGTCGGCCTGCCTTGGGAAGACGACACCCAAATGGGTTCTCAAGTCAATGCCGGTCAACTCGAGACCATTTTGAAATACGTCAAAATCGGCGAACAAGAAGGCTGCCGCATCATTACCGGCGGTAAAAAAATCGAAGGCGAATTGGGCAAAGGCGAATTTGTCGAACCGACTTTGATTGAGGCCAGCAACGAAGCCCGTGTTTCCCAAGAAGAAATCTTCGGCCCGGTTGCCACCGTGATTAAATTCAAAACCGAAGAAGAAGTCATCAAAATGGCCAACGACAGCGAATACGGCTTGGGCGGCGCAGTTTGGAGTACCGACATCAACCGCTGCCTGCGCGTTTCCAACGCATTGGAAACCGGCCGCGTTTGGGTAAACTGCTACAACCGCCTGCCTGCCGGCGCGCCGTTTGGCGGCTACAAAACTTCAGGTATCGGCCGAGAAACCCACAAAATGATGCTCGCCGCCTACACCCAAGTGAAAAACATCTACATCAGCACCCGTGAAGAACGCGAAGGCTTCTATTGATTCGGCGATTCACATTAATCTGATTTAGAAAATATAAAGGCCGTCTGAAACCTGTTTCAGACGGCCTTGCTTTATTCTGTTTCGCAATAAATGCTTTATATCTTTCTCAAAAAAAGCTCCATCACTTTCTCTCCGGCCACAGCCAGCAATGCCCCGGCCACAACCACCATGGCACCCACATAGCTGACGATATTCATATCCGAAGCGGCAAAATAATCGGGGGCGAGATGATGGCCGATGGTGGAAAATATCATGGTGAATACGGGAATCAACGTGGTGACGATACTGACTTTTGAAGCGTCCCAATGGTTGAGAGCTTCGCCGAATGAACCGTAGCCGATCAGCGTGTTCAGGCAGCAATAGATAAAGCAGCCCCATAAAAACGGATTGCCGATATGGGCGATTTGAGACGGTTCGGCAAATGGCAGGAAAACAAAGCTGCTGCAAAAATAAATCATGAGCAGGATTTGTTGCGAATTGAAATGTTTGGACAAAAGTTTTTGCGCCACACCGTAACACACCCAAATCATGCTGCCCGAAGCCGCCATCATCACGCCGACCGCGTAGCTACCCAAGCTGAAAAGTTCGCCGAATTTGTCGTTGAAAAACATGACCAAACCCGTCAGCAAAAGCATCAAGCCAATTTTTTGCCAGTGCGTAAAGGCTTCTTTAAACACGCCAACGCCGACCAAAATCATGGTAAAGGGAGAAAGCTGCCACAACACCTGCGTGGTTGTCGGAGAAATATAGTGCAAACCCATGGCAACGAGAACGAAGTTGGCGGAAATGCCGATAATGCCCAGCAACAATAAAAATAAGGTTTGCTTGGAAAATTCAGACGGCCTCGGCAGCTTGTCGGTCAGCCCCAACAACGCAAACAACACCAGCGACGCCACTAAAAAGCGTATCCACACCAGCGTGGGCGCATCGACGGCTTTTAAGGCCTGTTGTGCGATAACCGGCAGCGAACCCCAAGTCATGGTGGCAAGCAGCGCCAATGAAAAGCCGAGCCAAGGTTTTTGTTTCTTCATTTTTCAGACGGCCTTTACTTACGCGGCTTCCCAGTAGTCGATATAAAGCTGCAATTCGAGATTGTTCCGCCATTCGTTGGCTACGGGGCGGTACACCGTGCGGATGTATTCGGGAATGTCTTCGCTGCAACGCCAAAACATGGCTTCAAATTCGTAGCCGTCTTTTTGTAGCCAGACTTTTTTATGTTTGCCTTCTGCGCCCAAAGGTTGCTGGCGGATGACGTGAAATTCGTCGGTAAAACTCGGTGGCGCGAAGCCCTGCCCCCAAACGTGTTTAGCAAGGTTTTGCGCCTGTTCCAGCGTAATGTCGCGTGCAGGCAGGCTGCCGTCGGTGATGAAGGTTTGCGACAAATCGTCTTCGCACACCATCTCACGCACGGCTTCTTCAAATGCCGTCTGAAACGCGGGAATATTGTGTTCAAGTATGCTCAAACCCGCCGCCATCGCGTGTCCGCCGAATTTCAAAATCAAATCGGGATGGCGTTTGGACACCAAGTCCAAAGCATCGCGCAGGTGCAGATTGGGAATGGAGCGTCCCGAACCGCGCACTTCGCCGTTGTCGGCAGGCGCAAACACGATGGTCGGACGATAAAAACGGTCTTTGAGGCGGCTGGCAACGATGCCGACCACGCCTTGATGGAAGTCGTCGCGATACGCCACCAAAGTCGTCTGCCCTGAAGGCAGGGTTTCAGGAAAATCATTCAGCGCGTCTTGTAGCATGGATTGCTCGATTTCGCGGCGCTCGATATTGAGGTTGTTTAACTGCGCCGCCAGTTCCTGCGCCTCGGCATCATCTCGCGCCAACAGACAGGCAATACCGACCGACATATCGTCCAGCCGTCCGGCCGCATTGATGCGCGGCCCCAACGCAAAGCCCATATCAAACGGCTGAGCCTTGCGCCAATCCCGTCGCGCCACTTCAAACAAGGCGCGGATACCCGGGCGCATTTTGCCCAAACGCATCCGTTTCAAACCTTGAGACACGAGGATACGGTTGTTGTGGTCCAGAGTGACGACATCGGCGACAGTGCCGAGTGCGACCAAATCCAAAAGGTTGCCCAGATTCGGCTCTTTTAGGCCGTCTGAAAAATAATTGCGGCGGCGCAGTTCGGCACGCAAAGCCATCAATACATAAAAAATCACGCCCACGCCTGCCAAGCTTTTGCTTTGGAAACCGCAGCCTTTTTGGTTCGGATTGACGATGATGCAGTCGGGCACGGTCTCGGCAGGCAGATGGTGGTCGGTCACAATCACATCCAAACCCAATTCCTGCGCACGCGCCACGCCTGCAATGCTGGCGATGCCGTTATCGACCGTAATCAGCAAATCCACGCCTTGCGCGGCGGCGATTTCGGCAAGCTCGGGCGTCAAGCCGTAGCCGTGTTCGAAGCGGTTGGGCACGAGAAAATCCACTTTCGCCCCCATCGCCGCCAAACCGCTCATACCGACGGAACACGCCGTCGCACCGTCGGCATCGTAGTCGGCGACAATCAGGATTTTTTCCTGACGCTCAATCGCATCCGCCAAACGTCCGGCGGCGGCTTCGCAGTTTGTCAGCGTTTGATACGGCAAAAGCGCAGCAAGCTTGTCGTCCAACTCGGCCGGACTTTGCACATCACGCGCAGCACACAGCCGCGCAATCAAAGGATCGGTACCGGCAGTGAGCAAGTCGTTAAAAACAGTCGGATTAATGGAACGTGTTTGGATTTTGACGGACATAGTGTGTGGGATTAAATAGAGAGAAAATTAATATTTTTGAAGCGTTTATTTTAAGGGCCAGGCCGTCTGAAACCTGCAATCCGTTTTCAGACGGCCTGGGATATTATTTGCGTGAAGCATCGATAATTTCACTGACTACGACATAGGGGACTGCTATCACTGCGCCGACTGCATCCAAAGCCAATGTGAATGGTGTTTGCAGAATATTCTCCGTCAACTTCTGAACGTCGGTGCTTTTTTTGGTTTCCGTATAATAAATTCTGACAGGAACGGCAGTGTCAAAACGGCGGTCTTCGGCAACATTTTTCGGCGTTGCGTAATAATGACCTTCGGTAGAAATACACCGCGTGTAGACAGTTTTGTCATCGAGTTCGACCGGCTTGAACGCCAGCTGTTTCAACTTGGCAATCTCGGCAGCTTTTTGAGTATCGTAACGCAGACAGAATTTTGAGCGGAAAGTTTGCGATTCAGGGGATTTCAATTCGACCGGCAAAGCCTTATACGCATATCTTGGGTTTTGCTGAACCATTTGAAACTGTTTGTCCAATTTAACATCCAAGACCACCTTCAACTTGGCCGAATCTCTAGGATTAACAACAAACCAATATTTTTTGCCCATCATGACCAAGCTGCCTGTTTCCAATTGCGTATTGTCTTTGGCAACCACGCCAAATGCTTGAATATTGTCTTTGGCAACGGTTTTTTCGGTTGTGGTTTTATGGAACGGGTTGTTCTCTCCCCAAAGAAAGACAGTACAACCATTCAGGGTTAGTGCACTAATTAACAAGGCAGGTACAAAGCGGCGAAATTTCATGGTCATCCTCCTTCGGCATTACGATACAGGCCGTCTGAAAACCGCAATCCGTTTTCAGACGGCCTTAAGGGTTTATTCTTCCCAATCCTGCCCTTCTTCTGAAGCATCGGATTGACCGGCCTCCATCACTGCTTTAATTTCTTGGAACAGCGCGCGGAAGTTTTTCGGCGGTTTGTTTTGTTCCTGCTCTTTTTTGGTGTTGCGGATCAAGGTACGCAATTTGCCGGCATCGGCTTGCGGAAAATCGGCCATAAATTGGGTAATCGCGCCATCGTCTGCCAACAGTCGAGTACGCACCTGCTCGACGCGTTGCAAAAAGGCATTGTGTGCCGTATTGTCGCCGCGCAGTTTGGCCAAATAGGCTTCGATGGGCGCAGGGTCGGTATCGCGCATCAGGCGGCCGATAAATTGGGCTTGGCGTTTGAGTGCGCTGTTGGACGTGATTTTTTTATAGGTAACGATGGCCTCGAACAGCTCTTCGTCCAAGCCGATTTTTTTCAGCGTATCGCTGGAAAGCTTGGTCAATTCCATACCCAAAGCCTGCAAATCGTTCATCTGCTTTTTCATTTGGGTTTTGCTGACCCATTCGTCTTCTTGTTCAAACATTGTGTTTCCCTGATTTTCTGAATTTGCCTATTTTATCAGTTTTCAGACGGCCTTTCCGTGCGATTTTTGCAGAGGCCGTCTGAAACGGTTAAAATGCCGCAAAACCCTGTCAGGAAACCTTTTTATGCTGTTTAACCACACACCGGACGAGCTGTTGCGCTTGTGCGGACACACGCTGGATTTGGCCAAACAATCCGGCGCCACCTCGGCCGAAGCCGATTTCAGCGAGTCGCTCGGCCAAAGCGTCAGCGTGCGCTTGGGCGAAATCGAACAAATCGAGTTCCAACAAGATAAATCTCTAGACATTACGGTCTATGTCGGCCAACGCAAAGGCCGCGCCAGTACGGCCGACTTCTCCGAACGCGCCCTACAAGATACGGTCAAAGCTGCCATCGATATTGCACGCTATACCGCCGAAGACGATTGCGCCGGCCTTGCCGATGCTGCCTTGATGGCAACCTATATCGGCGACCTCGACCGCTACCACGAATGGGATTTGAGTACCGAATCCGCCATTGATTTGGCCAAGCAATGCGAACAGGCCGCGCTGTCAACGGACAAACGCATTGAAAATTCCGAAGGCGCATCGGTTCATACCGGCCATTACCAATACGTCTACGGCAACACCCACGGCTTTGCCGCACACCAGCAAAGCACGCACCACAGCATTTCTTGCAGCGTGGTCGCCAGCGACGAACACGGCATGCAGCGCGACTATTGGTATGATTCTTCCTGCCGTCACGAAGACATGGACGCGCCCGAACTCATCGGCGAAACCGCAGCCGAACGGACTTTACGCCGTCTGAACAGCCGCAGCGTTCCGACCGGCAGCTATCCCGTACTGTTTGACACCACTGTCGCCGTCGGTTTAATCGGCCACCTTATCGGCGCACTCAGCGGCGGCGCGCTCTACCGTCAAAGCAGCTTCCTGATTGACAGCATCGGCAAACAAGTGCTGCCCGAATTTCTGAGTCTGCGTGAAGAACCGCATATCCTGCGCTCGTTCCGCAGCACTTATTTTGATGCCGAGGGCGTGGCCACGCAGCCGCGTTTCGTGGTGAAAGACGGCATAGTCGAAGGCTATTTCCTCAGCAGTTACAGCGCGAAAAAACTCGGCATGCAGACAACGGGCAACGCCGGCGGCGCGCACAATCTGTATTTGAACCACACACATGCCACGCAGGCTGACCTGTTGAAAGAAATGGGAACAGGTTTGCTGGTTACCGAATTGATGGGACAAGGCGTCAACGGCATTACCGGTGACTACTCGCGCGGCGCGGCCGGTTTTTGGGTGGAAAACGGCGTCATTGCCTATCCGGTTCAGGAAATCACCATTGCCGGACGGTTGCAGGATATGTACCGCGACATCACCGGCGTGGCAGACGACGCATTACGCCGTTCGTCCAACCAAATCGGCTCCATCTTGGTTTCCAAAATGACGGTTGCCGGCAACTGATTGAACTAAATAGACAAAAGGCCGTCTGAAAGATATCTTTTCTTTTCAGACGGCCTCGCCGTTATCTACTTCTATAAAAAACACATCATGCATATTGTCGTTATCCCCTCTTGGTATCCTTCTTCCGAAACCGACGTGGACGGAATCTTTTTCCGCCTCCAAGCCCAAGCCCTGCAACGCGAAGGCATGAAAATCGGCATGGTCGTACCCATGTTCCGCTACTTGAGAAGCCAGCCGAAAACCATCTTCTCGCGCTTCTACGGCCTGCGTCGCCATCAGCAAGGCGGACTCAACACTTACGCCTACGACAGCATGTATTTCTTCCCGCGCTGCCCGGTTGTCGATATCGACCGCATCCGCTGGGTTAATGCAGGCATGAAAGCTTTTGAAGCCTATATCGCCGACAACGGTAAACCCGACGTAATTCACGCCCATTGCGTCAACTATGCCGGCATTTTGGCCTGCGCCATCTTCAAAAAATACGGCATTCCCTATGTGATTACCGAACACAGTAGCGCCATTTCACGCGGCCTTGTCCGCAAAAACCAATGGCCGTCCATGCACGAAGCCGTGCGCCACAGCGCCGCCCGGTTCGCAGTCAGCCGTGATTTCTGCCGCATTCTCGAAAAAACCTACGCCGGTACAGACTGGCAATACCTGCCCAATATGCTGGGCGGCAATTTTGAACAGGATTTCGAGTTCCCCGAAAAAAACAATCAAGACTTCACCTTCTGCAGCGTCTCCCATCTGCGCCACCTCAAAGGCCACGACCTGCTCCTGCCTGCTTTTGCCGAAGCACTCAAAACCTATCCGCAGCTCAAACTCAAAATCGGCGGCGGTGGCGCAGAAGAAGGCCGTCTGAAACAACTGGCAAGCGACTTGGGCATCAATCACGCCGTTACCTTTACCGGCGCATTAACCACCGACCAAACCTTAGATCTCATGCGCCACAGCAACGCATTCGTCCTCGCCAGCCGTACCGAGACCTTCGGCGTCGTCTATATCGAAGCACTGGCACAAGGTTTGCCCGTTATCGCCACACGTTGCGGCGGCCCCGAATCCATCGTCACATCCGACAACGGCCTGCTGGTGCCAATCGAAAACATACCGGAACTGACCAAAGCATTGCTCACCCTCTACGAAAACCATGCACAATACGATCCCGTCCGCTTGCGCCAAGATTGCCTGCAACAATTCGGCAGCCGTGCCATTGCGCAACACCTGATCGACACCTTCCAAAAAGTGCTTAATAAGTAGGCATAAACCATACAGGCCGTCTGAAATCCTTCAGACGGCCTGCCCACTTCCAACAAGACAAATCTAGTGTAAAATTAAGACAATAACTAAACTTTTTGATTTAAAATCAGTCAAAGAAAAAACTGTTACCTATAATAATATCCCTACATACATTATGCGCTATTACGGAACGATTACTCGCTGGAACAACAAGCGCGGCTTCGGAGCCGCTACCATAGAAGACACAGGCCAAGAAATCTTTCTTGCCCTTGCCGCCTTCACCACCCTTACCCGCCTTCCGGCCGAAGGGCAACACATCTCCTTCAACATCACAGAAGGCCGACGCGGCCGCAAAGAAGCCGAAAACGTCTGCTTCGCCCTCGATTGCGCCGACTGCTTCGATGTCCTCGTCCCTCCCCCCGAAAAACCCCTCGCCGGCAAACAAGCCATCGTCGGCCTGATTGCCGTTATCTTCGTCTGCAGCATTTTCGCCACCTTGTGGTACGGCCTCCACTTTTCCGACAACACTCTGGAAGAGCCGGCCGTCAAAAAACAAGAAACCATGGTTCACGAAGTAGCCGCCAAAATCGAAGCCGAACGCAAAGCATGGCGCGATGCCGTCAACGGCAACAACCAACGCTCGGGACAGCCTCAACGCGCCAAAGATAATACGTCGAAAGAATAACGCTTTATCCAATACAAAAAGGCCGTCTGAAAAAATGGGAAGATGAAATTATAGATTTCTTCCTCATTCTTTCAGACGGCCTTTGTTCTTACCTCAATTCGGCTCAGCCATTTCCAACGCCTGTTTGATGTCCACAGCAACGACGCGCGATACGCCTTTTTCCTGCATGGTGACGCCGACGAGCTGCTCCGCCATTTCCATGGTCAGGCGGTTGTGGGAGATGTAGAGGAACTGGGTTTGCGCCGACATTTCTTTGACTAGGTTGCAGAAACGCGAGGTGTTGGCGTCGTCCAGCGGGGCATCGACTTCGTCCAGAAGGCAGAAGGGGGCGGGGTTGAGGCTGAACAAGGCGAACACGAGGCTCATGGCGGTGAGGGCTTTTTCGCCGCCGGAGAGGAGGTAGATAGTGCTGTTTTTCTTGCCGGGCGGGCGCGCCATGATGGACACGCCGGCGGTCAGGAGGTCGTCGCCTATCATTTTGAGGGTGGCTTCGCCGCCACCGAACAGAGTTGGGAAGAAGGTTTGGACTTTGCCGTTGACGGCGTCGAAGGTTTCTTTGAAACGCGCTTTGGTTTTGTCGTCGATTTGGGCGATGGCTTCTTCCAAAAGTGCGATGGCTGCCTGCACGTCTTCGCTTTGGCTGCGGTAGTAGCCGTCGCGTTCGCGCGCTTCTTCGAGTTCTTGCAGGGCAGCGAGGTTGACTGCGCCGAGGGCTTCGATTTGTTGCGAGAGGCTGCCGATGCTGGTGTTCAATACTTTCGGCGATTCTTTCGCCAATGCTTCGAGCGCGTCCAAATCGGTGGCGCGTTCGGTCAGGTTTTGATGGTAGCGTTTGGCGTTAATCAGGGCTTCCTGCTGTTGCAACAGGGCGGTTTGGGTGGCTGCCTGAAGCTGTGGCAACTGGGTTTGCAGGGTTTGCACTTTAGCGTATTGCTCCCTGCCCTGCTCCTGAATCTGCGCGAGTTTTTCTTGTACGACAATATATTCTTCGTCCAAAGTCTGTACGGCTTCGGTCAGCTCGTCGAGTTTGATGTGCTGCTCGTCGTTTTGGAACTCGGTTTCATAGGCGAGGGCAAGCTCTTGCTGGCGTTCCTGCCAGTCCAGGGTTTGCTGTTCGAGCCGGGCGATTTGCTGCTGGTAGTTTTGTTTTTGCTGGTTGAGCTTGTGGACGGCGACTTCGGCAAGCCCGTATTGGCGGTTGGCTTCCAGCAGGGCAAGCTGCGCCTGTTTCAGACGGCCTTGCTGCTCTTGGCGGCTGTGCGCGGTGGTTTGCTGTTGGTGTTCGAGTTCGGCGGCGGCTTCCTGCAAAGTAACGATGTCGTCTGAAAGCCCGTCGGACGTGTGTTGCAACACAGTCTGCTCTTCTACCAACTGCGCCAGTTCGCGCTCGATGTGTTCGCGGCGGATTTGCCCTTGGTTGGTGCGCGCCAAGAGTTCGGCGGCGCGTTGCTGCGCCTGGCTGTATTGGCGCGTGTGCTGCTGTTGCTGCTGCATCAGGTTTTTATGCTGCACTTCGGACGAGCGCACGGCGGCTTCCGCCTGTTTGAACGCGGCTTCGGCGGTGGAGAGTTCGGGGGCGAGGTTTTCCAGTTCGGACGCGATGCCGTCGAGACGGGCTTTTTGGGCAATCAGACTTTCCTGCGCGGGTTTGGCATAGAGCAGGACGCTGACTTTATCGACCTGATGGCCTTCGGGCGTGAGCCAGATTTGATGCGCGCCCAAATCGCTTTGATGTGCGAGGGCGTAGCTCAAATCGGGCGCGCACAATACGCCGTCGAGCCAGTGGTGCAATGCCGTCTGAAACGGCGGCTGCGCTTGGATTTGGTTCAACAATGCCTGTACGGGCAGGGATTTTTTGATGCCGCCTGAGAGGCCGTCTGAAAGCCATGCCGCCTGCCCCTGCGGCAACGGCGCGGGCGGAACGAAGCCAGACGGTACGCTACGGGCGTGCAGGCGTTCGGCAAGAATGACGGACAGGGCATGCTGCCACTCGGCGGGCGCGGTGATGTGTTGCCACAGTTGTGGTGCTGCGGCGTGGTCGGTTGCCTGCCAGAAGTCAGCGGCTTCCTGCTGTTGCGACAGGATTTGCGACAACGCCTGTTGCTGCGCCTGCAAGGTGATGTGTTGCTGCTTCAGGCTTTGGAAGCGGTTTGAGGCCGTCTGAAACGCTTCGCGGGCGGCGTGTAAGGCTTCTTCGGCGGCGATGATTTGCTCTTCGTAATGCTCTTGCTGGCTTTGCAACAAGGCGGCGGCTTCCTGCGCGGCTGTGGTTTCGGCTTCGTCGGGCAGGTTCAGGGCTTGGTTTTCCTGCTTCAGACGGCCTTTGCGCTCTTCGTGCTTGGCAACGGTTTGTTCGGCATGGGCAAGCTGCTGCTGCTTCAACGCCAGTTCGCGGCGGATGCGGTTTGCCTCGTCCTGCTGGGTTTGGAAGGCGGCGTTAAGCGTGGCTTGGGCTTCTTCCAATTCGGGCAGACGCTCTTCGTGTTCAGCAACCTGCATCGCCCATTCCGCCAATTCGGTTTGCTTTTCTTCGACGTATAACTCGTTTTCTTCCAGCTTGACGCAGATTTGCTGCTGCTCTTGATGGATGCGCTGCAACTGCGCCTGCGCCGCCTGCTTGTCGCGTTCGATGCGTTGGTGCAGGTTTTGCTGATGGCGGATTTGTTCTTCCAAACGGGCAATCTGCTCGCGCAACACGCCGCGTTTGTTGCTCAATTCGTGTACCGCCTGCTGCTGCGACTGCTCGGCGGTCTGCAAGGCGTGTACTTCGTCGTTTAACGCCTGAACCTGCGCGGCGGTTTCGTCCTGCTGCGCCTGCAAAGACTGATGCTGCGCGGTCGCCTTGTCGGCGGCGGCAAGCGATTGCTGCCATTGCGCGTAATCAAGCAAATCCTGTTGTTGGTTTAACTGCGCGGTCAGGGATTTGTAGCGTTCGGCGGTTTCCGCTTGTTTTTCCAGCTTTTCCACCTGACGCGCCAACTCGTTCTGCAAATCGCCCAAACGCTGCAAATGCTCGCGCGTGTCTTTCAGACGACCTTCCGTCTCCTTGCGGCGTTCCTTATATTTGGACACGCCCGCCGCCTCCTCGATATAGGCGCGCAACTCCTCCGGCCGCGCTTCGATGATGCGCGAAATCATCCCCTGCTCAATAACCGCATAACCGCGCGCGCCCACGCCCGTACCCAGAAACAAATCGGTAATGTCGCGGCGGCGCACGGTCTGATTGTTGATGAAATAAGTCGATTCGCCCTGACGCGTCAGCTGCCGCTTGATGCTCACCTCTGCATACTGCCCCCACGCCCCCTGCAAACTGTGGTCGCTGTTGTCAAACACCAGCTCCACCGAAGCTCTCGGCGCAGGACGGCGCGTTGCCGCACCGTTAAAAATCACGTCCTGCATACTCTCGCCGCGAAGCTGCTTCGCCGAAGCCTCTCCCAACACCCAGCGCACCGCGTCAATCACATTCGACTTGCCGCAGCCGTTCGGCCCGATGACCGCAACAAGCTGCCCCGGCACATGAATCGCAGTCGGGTCGGTAAAAGATTTGAAGCCGGAGAGTTTGATGTGGGTAAGGCGCATGGCAATGTTTCGAATCGGAAAAGAAGGCGTATTTTAACGGAAATACGCTTATCCGTTGAGAGAAAAGCATCCATAAAGTCCGACTGCTTTTTTATCTTCAAAAGGCCGTCTGAAAAGTTTGTTAAAAAGAAACAGACTAGCTATAGAACTCACTAAAATATTCAAAATAAATTCATATAAAACAATTAACTAAGAAAATATCCACCCAACCATCTTCCCTTTGATTAATTTTTGTACAGAAATGCAAACAAACTGTTTATTTTTTTATGATTTATGGTTATTATCAGATATTAAAGGTTTAAAAATCAGATAAACGATCTCTCCGACCTTTTAATCAAGCGAATAACCATACAGGGAATCTCATGTCAAACATCCAAACCAAACTTAAAACCATCGTTTTTACAGCCATCAGCACAGCCATCTTGTCCGCATGCGGTGGTGGCGGAGGCGGCGGTTCATCTGCTTTAAGCACCGGCGCGACTCCTACCAATAATACCGGCAACTCTGCTGGCAATAATGGCAATCCTGCCAACAACAGCAATGTCAACACTCCGAAAGCGCCGTCTACTACGCTTACCAACAGTGCCGACAACCTCGCCAAACTGACCGATGAAGATCCAATCGATCCGGCCAACGTTACCCAGCCTTTGCACACACATTTCATCTCCTCCAAAGGTGCACAGCAATCCAACCCTAACGTACAAATCCGCAAAGATGCCGCAGGCAAAATGTTCCAAACAGACAATCAAGACCGTAACCAAAATGGCCTGATCAGTTCTATTGACTTTAACAGCAATGATGAAGTCAAAATGGACGGCGTTGTGTTATTTAACAAGACCACTGATGGCAACGCAACCCAAACTACATGGACAAGCTACGCTTCTGTTATTGCCAAAGTATATTCAAAAGGCAATACTCAAACTGATGTCAGCGAACAAACGGGCAAAGAGAAAAATACCGAATTCGCATACGGCAAATCAACTTTGGATGAACGTATTGTTGAACTTTATAAGAAGTTAGAAGCTGAAAAAGAAAATCTAAAAAAAGAACAAAACTCAGAGTCTGGCCAAGTTGATCATGACAAAATAAAGGAAATTAAAGCTAAAATTAGAGACTTAGACGCTTTATACCAAAAAAATCTGCAACATCGTACTGGTCTGGCAACCTTTAATAAAATTGACAGCGATAAGTTAGCCTACTTCCGCACTGATAAAAATGGCTTAGTCTTCGATAAACAATTCGATGGCGTTTATGTTATCAACTTTGATGACGGCACCAAAATTGTGTTGCATGATCCTTCTGCGGCCGGCTGGACATATCAAACCTTCGCGTATTACACCGACCCTAAAGGACATGTATACCAAGGCTACCAAAGCCTGGGCGATGAAACTGTCTTCACAACCCTGCCTGCTAAAGGAACAGCCACCTACAAAGGTATTTCCACTGCCTATGTGGTTACCGACAAGAACAATCGTCAGTTGACTTCCAATGTCATGGCTATCGTTGATTTCGGCCTCAAAGGCGTCCGTTTTGAAACGTCAAACTCACACTTCCATACTTTAGAAAATGGTAAGCGCGTATCCAAAGCAGATAACAACTATGATTTCAAAGGTACGGCAAGCTGGAAAGACGGCAACCTCTTCTCCGGTAAAGTCAGCACGGCCGATGACAAGTTAAGCGGCAACCTGAACGGCAAATTCTACGGCCCCAATGCTGCAGAAATTGGCGGCACTTACGGCTTGAAAAACAAAGATGCAACCGAACACTTAATCGGTGGCTATGGCGCGAAACGTCAATAACCCTGCCTAAACAAAAGGCCGTCTGAAGTTTCAGACGGCCTTTTTATTTTCAACTTAGATTACACCGATACGGCTGCTTTGATATGCGGATGCGGATCGTAGCCTTCCAATTCAAAGTCTTCAAATTTAAATTCAAACAAGTCTTTGACTTCAGGGTTGATTTTCATGGTCGGCAGTTTTCGGAAATCGCGGCTTAATTGCAGTTGGGCCTGCTCGATATGGTTGCTATACAAATGCGCATCGCCAAACGTATGGATAAACTCACCTGCTTCCAGTCCGCATACTTGGGCCATCATCATGGTCAACAATGCGTAGCTGGCGATGTTGAACGGTACGCCAAGGAAAATATCGGCGCTGCGTTGGTAAAGCTGGCAAGACAGTTTGCCGTTGGCAACGTAAAACTGAAACAGAGCGTGGCAAGGCGGCAAAGCCATTTCATCGACCAAAGCCGGATTCCATGCCGATACAATCAGACGGCGCGAGTCGGGATTTTTTTTGATTTGTTCCACCACATTGGCAATTTGGTCGATATGGCGGCCGTCGGGCGCGGGCCAGCTGCGCCATTGGTAGCCGTAAACCGGGCCTAAATCGCCGTTTTCGTCCGCCCATTCGTCCCAAATGGAAACGTTGTTGTCTTTCAGGTATTTGATGTTGGTATCGCCTTTAAGAAACCAAAGCAGCTCATGAATAATCGAGCGCAGATGCAGTTTTTTGGTGGTCAATAGCGGAAAGCCTTCACTCAAATCAAAACGCATTTGGTAGCCGAATACAGAACGCGTGCCGGTGCCGGTACGGTCGGATTTGTCGATACCATTGTCGAGAACATGGCGCATAAGGTCGTGATAGGCTTTCATGGGTTTCCTTAATGTATGTATTGTGGGAGTTTGATGCGTATTGTACCGAATTTTCAGACGGCCTGCCTCTCTGTCTTCAATGGGGCAATCTTCCCCATATTCGCGTAGTACACTCATTAACAATGTTGACAATTTAGCGCTAATTTACACAAATTTTTGAGCTTAATTAAATTTTTACAAAAAAATTTTCAACATTTTCTAGTTTAATTACTAAGCATTTTATTTTTAATAAAATATATTTAAGAAAATATATTTAAATATTTTTAATTAAATTTGAAATATAATTCCATTTTTACAAATTGGTAAAAAAATAATGTCAACAATCTAGGCAAAATTTTCCTTGGCAAGTAAAATTTTTACAGCTATATTTCAAAACATAAATATTGAAACATCTCACTCAATAGGAGTTGAAAAATGACTGACCTGAACACCCTGTTTACCAATCTTAAACAACGCAACCCCAACCAAGAACCCTTCCACCAAGCTGTTGAAGAAGTGTTCATGAGCCTCGACCCGTTTTTGGCGAAAAACCCGAAATACACCCAACAAAGCCTGCTTGAGCGTATTGTTGAACCGGAGCGCGTGATTATGTTCCGCGTCACTTGGATGGACGACAAAGGCCAAGTTCAAGTCAACCGCGGCTACCGCATTCAAATGAGTTCCGCCATCGGCCCTTACAAAGGCGGTTTACGTTTCCACCCGACCGTCGATTTGGGCGTGTTGAAATTCCTCGCCTTTGAACAAGTGTTCAAAAATGCGTTGACCACCCTGCCTATGGGCGGCGGCAAGGGCGGTTCCGACTTTGATCCTAAAGGCAAATCAGATGCCGAAGTAATGCGTTTCTGCCAAGCCTTTATGACCGAACTCTACCGCCACATCGGTGCCGATACCGACGTTCCTGCCGGCGACATCGGCGTAGGCGGCCGCGAAATTGGCTATCTGTTCGGCCAATACAAAAAAATCCGCAACGAATTTGCTTCCGTCCTGACCGGCAAAGGCCTCGAATGGGGCGGCAGCCTGATTCGCCCTGAAGCCACCGGCTACGGTTGCGTGTATTTTGCCCAAGCTATGTTGGAAACCCGCAACGACAGCATCGAAGGCAAACGCGTGTTGATTTCCGGCTCCGGCAACGTGGCGCAATACGCTGCCGAAAAAGCCATCCAACTGGGTGCAAAAGTATTGACCGTTTCCGACTCCAACGGCTTTGTCCTCTTCCCTGACAGCGGTATGACCGAAGCGCAACTGGCCGCTTTGATCGAGCTGAAAGAAGTACGCCGCGAACGCGTGGCCACTTACGCCAAAGAACAAGGCCTGCAATACTTTGAAAACCAAAAACCGTGGAACATCGCAGCCGAAGTCGCCCTGCCTTGCGCCACCCAAAACGAATTGGACGCAGACGCTGCCAAAATCCTGCTGGCAAACGGTTGCTATGTGGTTGCCGAAGGTGCGAACATGCCGTCAACTTTGGGCGCAGTCGAACAATTTATCAAAGCCGGCATCCTCTACGCTCCGGGCAAAGCCTCCAACGCCGGCGGCGTAGCGACTTCAGGTTTGGAAATGAGTCAAAACGCCATCCGCCTGTCTTGGACACGTGAAGAAGTCGACCAACGCCTGTTCGACATCATGCACAACATCCACGAATCCTGCCTGAAATACGGCAAAGTCGGCGACAAAGTGAACTACGTCAATGGTGCGAACATTGCCGGTTTCGTCAAAGTTGCCGATGCCATGTTGGCGCAAGGTTTCTAAAGGCTACATCAACGCAAATCATAAGGCCGTCTGTTTTCAGACGGCCTTTTTCTTTTCCTGCAAATTTTATACGCCCAAATAACCTTCCCTGCTGGAAAGCCATCTTGCCAAATGCGCTTCGACGATTTCAGGGTTTTGTTCAATCAGCAAAGTGGCGATTTCGCGCGCCTGTTCCAAGAGATGCAGGTCTTCTTCAAGGTTGGCGAAGCGCAGCATGGGGACGCCGCTTTGGCGCGCGCCGAGAAATTCGCCGGGGCCGCGGATGTTGAGGTCTTGGCGGGCGATTTCGAAGCCGTCGGTGTGTTCGTAGATGACTTTCAGCCGCGCCTTGGCAAGTTCGCTCAAGGGTTCTGCAAACAGGAGGACGCACACGCTTTCTGCCGCGCCGCGCCCTACCCGTCCGCGTAATTGATGAAGCTGCGCCAAGCCCATGCGCTCTGCGTGTTCGATCACCATCAGGGCGGCATTGGGCACATCTACGCCGACTTCGATGACGGTGGTGGCGACCAAGACGTTCAGACGGCCTGCGGCAAACTGAGCCATGACTTCGGCTTTTTCAGCGGCCTTCATGCGCCCGTGCACCAAGCCGATGTTGAGTTCGGGCAATGCCGCCTGAAGCTGCTCTAGGGTTTCGGTGGCGGTTTGCAGTTGCAGGGTTTCGCTTTCTTCAATCAGCGGGCAGACCCAGTATGCCTGCTGCCCTTTGCGGCAGATGTTGAGGACGAAGCCTTCGACTTCGGCGCGGCGGACATTGTTGACGAGGCGGGTTTTAATCGGGGTGCGCCCGGGCGGCAACTGGTCGATGACGGACACGTCCAAATCGGCGAAGAAACTCATGGCGAGCGTGCGTGGGATGGGCGTGGCGGACATCATCAGCTGGTGGACGTCTCGTCCTTTGTTTTTGAGGGCAAGGCGTTGGGCGACGCCGAAGCGGTGTTGTTCGTCCACAATCACCAAGCCCAGATTTTGGAACTCGACGTCGTCTGAAAACAGGGCGTGCGTGCCGACGGCAATTTTGACAGCACCGTCAGCCAGTTTGGCTTTGGCTTCGTCTTTGGCTTTTTTACGCTGGCTGCCTGAAAGCCAGACGACTTCAAGGCCTAAAGGCTCAAGCCATTGTTTGAACTTGATGAAGTGCTGTTCGGCAAGGATTTCGGTCGGCGCCATTACAGCCACCTGTGCGCCGGATTCAATAGCCGTCAAAGCAGACAAGGCGGCAACAATGGTTTTGCCGCTGCCGACATCGCCTTGCAGCAGACGGTGCATGGGATGGGTTTGCGCCATATCACGGCAGATTTCGGAAACAACTTTTTCTTGTGCATCGGTCAGGGCAAACGGCAAGGCGTGGCGCAGAGCTTGAGTCAATGTACCGTCGCCGCCCAATGCTGTGGCCGAGCCGCTAACGCGCTTCTGCCGCGCCAAGCGCATGGAAAGTTGTTGCGCCAAAAGTTCGTCAAATTTAAGCCGTTGCCATGCAGGCAGCGTGCCGTCTGAAAGTTGATGAATAGTGAAGCTTGGCGGCGGCGAATGCAAAAGGCGCAGGCTTTCGGCAAGGTGCGGCAGTTTCAGACGGCCTAATAAAGCATCAGGCAAGGTGTCGTGCAACGGCGTAACGTCCAAGGCCGTCTGAATAATACGGCGCAAAGTAGGCTGGTTCAAACCGTTTACGGTCGGATAAATCGGCGTAAGGCTTTCCGCCAAACCACTGCCCTCGGCATCGCGGATTTTGGGATGAATCATCTCGTCGCCGTGAAACCCGTGTTTGATTTCGCCCACAGCGCGGATGCGCTTACCGACCGCCATCTGTTTCTGGTTGCTGGCGTAAAAGTGGATGAAGCGCAGAAAAAGGACGCTGCCGGAACCGTCGGCAATTTGAACAATCAGCTGTTTGCGTGGCTTAAAAGTTACTTCCTGATGGATGACCTCACCCTCGACCTGACACGGCACGCCGATCGGCGCATCCTTAATCGGCATGATGTGCGTCTCGTCCTCATAACGCAACGGCAGGTGCAACACCAAATCCCATGCGGTATGGAGGTTGAGTTTTTCAAGCTTCTTGGCGGAAACATCGGTAATTTTGAGCTGTTTTTGGGTTTCGGGCGTCATCTTAAAAGGCAGCTGATTTAAAGTTTGCTATATTTTATCCGAAAACAAAAAGACCGTCTGAACGCAATGTTTCAGACGGCCTTCAAAGCTGAATACTTGAAACAAATGAATATTTGAAAATACGCCGGCTATCGAATCAACTTCAGCCATTGTTAGGAAACAGCTTTCAAAAAAGAAGGATATTCAACCCATACTTTTATCAGGAATTTAGCCAATAATGTTTACATACCCAATCATTATCCATTCTCCTAAAAATGCCAATCCAATTTCAATTTGACTGTCCGCGGTTCGCCATAGAAATTGTTTTGACCTCGCGTACGGTTGTAGTTGTTTTCAAAATACGTCCTGTCAGTCAGGTTAGTTCCTATCAGGCTGATTCTACCGTGTTTGTGAAAGTCATATTGAACAAAGCCGTCTATAAGTCCGTAGCCTCCTTGGCGGATATTGTAAAGGCTACTTGTGCGACTTTGCGCGGATATTCCGCCACCCAAGGTCAACTTAGTTTGAGGCAAGCGGTAGCTTGTACCGAGGCGGAACATATGTACCGGCGTGAAGTTACTGAAGTTATACGGATCGGCAGTCGTGTTTTTCTCCAACCGCTCCGCATTGACTTCTGCAGCATTTTTATACTTGCTTTTGTTATATGTGTAGCCAACAAAAATACGCCAATTTTCCGACAATTCGCCAGCCAATTCAAGTTCTGCACCGCTACTCTTAACTTTACCCACAGGTTTAGCGATGGTTTGGAATGAACCTCCGTTACGACTAGTATCGGGAACAAATCCGAAATCGACAACGGTTCGGTTTTTCTGCTGTAAAACAAATAAGGCAAGCGAAGCATTCAGACGGCCTTGCAAGAACGACCCTTTCCAACCTATTTCATAGTTAGTCCCGATGAGTGGTGGAAGAACGGATTTGCTGGTTACATCAACATTATCCTGTTGTTTAAAAATCTTAGTATAGCTGGCATACAAGCTTTGTTGCGGTGTCAGGTCGTAGGTAATGCCTGCATATGGCGTGAACCTATGACTTTGCATTTTTGAGGTGTAGTGTTCTTTGTCGATTTTGTTACTGCTCTCAGTTTGGAATGCCGTAGCAGGCTGGCCGTAGCGTACAGGCATTTCTTTGGCTTGTGTGGTTTCATAACGCGTATAGTGTATACCGCCCAAGAGATGTAGGCGGTTGGTTGCATTAAAGCGGGTACTGAAAGTCAAAGAATGTGTTTTATTCGTGTTAAGGTATTTCGAATAATTGTATAACGCCGGAACATGATCATCTGCAACCTGAACAGTTTTCCACAGCGGCGTTTTCAGATATTGGTTTGCCCATTTCAAATTTCCCTCTTCATCCCGCTCCTGTATTTTGTTTCCATTTGCATCCAATTCGTAAACAGGATCTTGCACCATTACGCGCTCACCATTGTCGTTGACTGTCCAGACAGGCTTGCCCTCCGCATCCAAACGGGGAGTATATTTGGTAACATGCGCGCCACTGCATTCCGGCACATAGATCTTGTTATTACCTTTTTCGTTATAAATATGCCAATCTGGTTCGACAATGCCTTTTTCTAAAGGATTACGCTCCGGACCATCGGGATGAATGCCGCAACTGCCTGCACCCGCATAACCTTGAGGACGGACAAAATAACGGTTTTGATATATTTCCGTATAGGCAGAACGGATTTTTTCATTGTTATACGTATAACCGACAAAGAAATCATGTTCACGCCCAAGCAGGCGGTAGTTACCTGTCAGATCCAGCTTAAAGCCCCATTGCACATCGTGTTTGGTATAGTGCAACGGCATGAAGTTGTAACGGCGGTTATATGTGTGGCGAAGATTGTATGCTGAGTCGTATAGACGGTTGGGAAACAGGCCTTCTGCATTGTTAATAATGCCTTGCTTTGCAAGCTCCTTATCAACAAACTCTTTTTTATCTACTTCTACACCCGGATCCTGCCAGTCGTTGCACAGGAAATCCAAACCAATGTCCTGCATACATTGATCAAAACCTGCCCGACGTGCTGCCGCCCTTTGGGAGCGATATTGTTCAAAAGCAGATGCATCGAAATGATGGGCAACGTAATCTGCTTTTTTCTCTTCATATGTTTTAGTGACGCCATCACGATATTCTTTTAATTTTGCCAACGCCTTGTCTTTAGGCTCAAAAGGAATAACCTCCCCCTTTTCAGTTAGGAAACCCGTAGCCTCAGATGCTGAAATACCTGCCGCGTGTTCGTTTTTCAGAAAAAATTGTCCGACTTTGGCATCTGAATCATTACGCGTATAAGAAATTTCGGCATTGAGTTGCCATCCATTGTCAAAGACATGTTTGAAACCGGAAAAAATATTGTATTTATCAGCATTCAGGCGTGACCATGAGGTTTCACCCAAATAAGTTTTACGTGGCAATTTCAAAGGATTGTTACAGGCTGGACTGGAGCTAAAGGCCGCAGTTTTTTGATCCTCACAAGGTAAAATTACGCCGGCAAAATCGGGAATGTCTTTATTTTTCTGATAAGTACCCCCCAAAGTCAGCATACTGTTATCACTCAAATCCGTATCGATCACGCCATAAACCATGTCTTTCTTGTTCCATACACCCTCTTTAAAAGAACGGTGGTCCTCATGAACACCAACCAGCCTACCGCGTACCGTATGTTCATTATTCAAGCTTCCAGATACATCCAAAGCCAAACGCTTGCTGCCCCTATGGTCAGTACTGATTTCACCTGTATGCTTAAACAGAGCTGTTGGCCGCTTACGGATTAAATTAATGGTTCCACCTGGTTCAGAATTAGACTGAGTAAGACCGGTTGCACCTCTGACAACCTCAATGTGATCATAAACAGCAAGGTCTGTACTGGGTGAGACATCGATTTTTGCCGTATAGCCCGAACGTCCAGACACATTAGTGGTAATACCGTCTTCACCAATCTGATCAACATAGAAACCGCGAGACAAAAAACGAGTTTGTAGGCCCGAATCGCGAACCACGTTGATTCCCGTAGTGTTTTTCATTGCATCTTCTAAAGAATATATTGCTTTATCATCTAGCTGCCAACGCGTCATTACGCTCACCGACTGCGGCGTATCCTTGCCTGAAATACGCAATCCAGTCGCCGTTGCCATCGTTCCGATTGTATAAGACTGACTGCGCTCGGTATTCCTTTGTGCCTGCCGTTTGCCACTGACCTTGACCGTATCCATATCTACATGTTCAACTTCTTGATGTCCTGTATCTGCAAAAACAGTTTGGCAAGGCAGTACTAATAACAAACAAATTGTTTTCATTTGAAAATCAGGTTTCACAACTATTTCCTTAATTAATAG
This sequence comes from Neisseria sp. P0006.S009, assembly GCF_051962915.1. NCBI lineage: Bacteria > Pseudomonadati > Pseudomonadota > Betaproteobacteria > Neisseriales > Neisseriaceae > Neisseria > Neisseria sp. P0006.S009. Next base: position 625,979 of record NZ_JBQCUV010000001.1, read on the forward strand.
AATCTACTTACCTACTTGATAAAAATTATAATTTATTAATTTTAAATGATATTTAATCTATAAAATTAAAATATAATAGTAATGATAGGCGGAATCATTATATACCTGATGCATTAATATATGAACTTTTTGTTATAGATTTTTTCTTATATACTGATTTTTAGATAAAAAAAGGCCGTCTGAACGCAATGTTTCAGACAGCCTCAATTTAGGTATAACGCGATTAAGCGTTAGCTTCCTGTTGTTGTTGGTAGATGGCTTCGAAGTTGATCGGGGCAAGCAGTACAGGCGGGAAGCCTGCGCGGGTTACGCTGTTGGAAATGGCTTCGCGTGCGTAAGGGAACAGGATGTTCGGACAAGCAACGCCCAGCAGCAGTTGTACGTCTTCTTCAGGAATGTTTTCCAAACGGAAGATGCCGCTTTGGGTAACTTCGTTCAAGAACATGGTGCGCTCTTCGTTCAGTTTGGCAGTCACGGTAACGGTAACGTCAACGCTGTAGAAACCGTCTTCCAGTTTGGTGTTGCCGGTAGAAACGCGCATATCGACTTCAGGCTCGCCTTGTTCCAAGAAGATTTGTGGTGCGTGAGGCACTTCCAAAGACAAGTCTTTTACATACAGACGCTCAACGCTGAATACGGGTTGCAATTCTTCGCTCATTTTATTTTCCTAAGTTAAGGGTTAAGGATTCAGTAATTCGTCCAACTTGCCTTCCTGCTGCAAGCGGTACAAATCGGTAAAGCCACCGACATGGGTGTCGCCGATAAAAATCTGCGGCACGCTGCGCTGGCCGGAAAGCTGCTGCATTTCGGCAAAAACTTCCGGATTGCCGTCGATGCGGATTTCGTTGATTTCTTTCACACCCACCGCCTGCAACAGCCTTTTCGCCATGGTGCAGTACGGGCAATATGGACCGGTATAAACAGTAACGGTTTGCATGATTTCTTCCAAAATACCAATGTTCATGACTATATGGGCATAGGTGCTATTTTACAAGTATTCCCGCCGTACGGTTGTAAAAAACATTCAGACGGCCTCTTGGCCATAAACATTTGTGCAGATGCGGAAAAACCATAATTAAAGTATGATAAGCGCTTTCGCAGAATGACTTTTGCCATTTGTTTTTTGGAGAAGAACACATCGCAAAAGTTTTTCTATTCAAAATCAGGTATCCCCATGCTTTCAGGAATTCCCATCCCCAAGGACGCCGTGCGTCCGTCCGAAACCGTCCTCGTCAACATCACGCCGCAAGAAACGCGTGTGGCTGTTTTGGAAGAGAACAATATCTGCGAGCTGCACATCGAGCGCAACAGCGGCCATAGCTTGGTCGGCAATATTTATTTAGGCGTCGTCAAACGCGTCCTTCCCGGCATGCAAAGCGCGTTCATCGATATCGGCTTGGAGCGCGCCGCGTTTCTGCATATCGTCGACGTCCTCGAACAACGCCGCAATCCGGACGAAACCCAACGCATCGAACACATGCTCTTTGAAGGCCAGTCTGTCTTGGTTCAGGTCATTAAAGACCCCATCAACACCAAAGGCGCGCGCCTGTCCACCCAAATCTCATTGGCCGGCCGTTTCCTCGTCCATCTTCCGCAAGAAGACCACATCGGCATTTCCCAACGTATCGATGATGATGCCGAACGCAGCAGTTTGAGGGAGCGCCTCAACAACCTGCTGCCCGAAAATGCCTGCCACGGCTACATCATCCGTACCAACGCTGAAAACGCCTCCGATGACCAACTGCAATCGGACATTAACTATCTGACCAAAGTGTGGGAACACATTCAAAAACAGGCAAAAATCCAGCCGCCCGAAACCTTGCTCTATCAAGATTTGCCTTTGAGCCTGCGCGTTTTGCGCGATATGTTCAGCCTCGATACGCACAAAATCCTGGTTGACTCCACTGAAAACTACCGCCGCATGACCCAGTTTGCCGAGCAATACGTTCAAGGCGCATTGGGCAGAATCGAGCTGTTCAAAGGCGAACGCCCCCTATTTGAAACCCACAACATCGAGCAGGAAATCGCCCGCGCCCTGCAACCGCGCGTCAATCTCAACTTCGGCAGCTACCTCATCATCGAGTCCACCGAAGCCATGACCACCATCGATGTCAACACCGGCGGCTTTGTCGGAGCGCGCAATTTTGATGAAACCATCTTCCGCACCAACCTCGAAGCCTGCCACACCATCGCCCGCGAACTTCGCCTGCGTAATCTCGGCGGCATCATCATCATCGACTTCATCGATATGGCGCAGGAAATCCACCGCGAAGCCGTCCTGCAAGAGCTTGCCAAAGCCCTCAGTTTCGACCGCACCCGCGTCACCCTCAACGGCTTTACCAGTCTGGGCCTTGTCGAACTGACCCGCAAACGTTCGCGCGAAAACTTAAGCCAAATCCTCTGCGAACCCTGCCCTTCCTGCCAAGGCCGGGGCCGTCTGAAAACGCCGCAAACCGTGTGCTACGAAATCCAACGCGAAATCGTCCGCGAAGCGCGCCGCTATGATGTCCAAGCCTTCCGCATTTTGGCTGCTCCGAATGTCATCGACTTGTTCCTAGACGAAGAATCGCAATCGCTGGCGATGTTGATAGACTTTATCGGCAAACCGATTTCGCTGGCAGTCGAAACCGCCTACACGCAGGAACAATACGATATTGTGTTGCTGTAAAGATAAAAGGCCGTCTGAAAACTTTTCAGACGGCCTTCTTGTTTGAGCGAATAAAGATTACGGTTTCACTACTTTACCGTTGATTTTGACGGAAGTCAGTTTCAAGTTGTAGGTTTTGCCGTCATCGGTATAACTGATTTGCGCAGGGATATTGTCGATATCGGAAGCAAACGAGTAAGTCACGGTATCGTCGCCACGGCGGACGCGATATTTGCTCACAGGCGTTGTACCGCCGCTCAGTTTATAGCTTTCGCTGCCGATTTTGTTCATGCTGCCGACGGTGTACAGTTTTTTACCGTTGGTAATTTTCAAACCTGACGGCAGCCGCACATCATTGGCGGCCAGTTGCCATGCCAAAGTGAACAAGTCCATGGCTGGGCCGGATTTTTCGGTTTTCAAATCGCCTGCTTTGCCGTAAGTGATGTTGCCGCCGGAGAATTTGGCCTCGGCATACACTTTGCCGCCGCGTACATCTTTGTAGTAAGACGGATGCAAGGTCGTGCCGTTGATGCTGCCGCCGGATTCAAAGCGGATATTGTAAAGCGGTACTTTGATGGTAGAGACGATTTTGTATTGGCTGCCGCTGCGTGTGAAGGTCATGGTCGCAGGAATACCGTAGCTGCCTGAGTATTGCAAAACGGCAGATTGTGGCAATTCAGCGGCTTGTGCGCCGATGGAGGCAGTGAGCAGGGAAAGTGTCAGCAGGGTTGTTTTAATCGGATTCATGATGTTTTCCTTGTGTGTATGGTGTTTTAATTAAGCCAACAGGCTTTGTCCGGCGGCATTGCGTTGTGCATTCAAAACGCGGTTGCCTTCGATTTTCAGACGGCCTGCAACGAAATCAGCAACGGCTTGTGGGAAAAGCTGGTGTTCAACCGTCAGCACGCGTACGGCAACATCGTCAGCGGTATCACCGTCCAAAATAGGCACAATGCCTTGTGAAATAATCGGGCCGCAATCCAGCTCGGGGGTCACAAAATGGATGGTGCAGCCAGCTACTCGGCAACCTGCTTCCAATGCGCGTTCGTGGGTGTGCAGACCTGTGAAAGAAGGCAGAATGGACGGATGAATGTTGATCAGGCGGTTTTCATAATGTGCGCAGAACTCCGGAGTCAAAATGCGCATGAAGCCCGCCAATACGACCAAATCGGGCTGATAGGCATCGATTTTCTCCATCATGGCCTGATCGAATGCCAGGCGCGAGTCGAAGTTTTTATGGTTCAAACTGTCGGTGGCAATACCGCGCTCTGCCGCCCATGCCAATCCGGCTGCGGTCTCGCTGTTGCTCAATACGGCTGCAATGTTGGCATCGGGAATATTGGCATTCACAATTGCCTGCATATTGCTGCCGCGTCCGGAAATAAGGATGACGATATTTTTCATCACAATTCCTTGTTTATTTGGAACAAAGGCCGTCTGAAACGGAATTTTTCAGACGGCCTTTTATCCGTTGTTTAAGGGCGTAAGCCTTGATTTGGATTATTGAACTTTTTGTACGTCAACTTGTACTGGTTGTTGTGCAGCGGCATCAGGTGCACCTACTTTAACCAGTTTTACGTCGAATACCAAAGTTTCGTTCGGGCCGATTTTATCGCCGGCACCCACTTCGCGGTAAGCCAATTTGGCAGGGATATAGAATGTTGCTTCGCCGCCTTCTTTCAAGAGTTGGATACCTTCAGTCCAACCTGGAATCACTTGGCTTACAGGGAAGCTTACTGGACCGCCGTTGGCTTTGCTGCTGTCAAATACGGTACCATCAATCAGACGGCCTTCGTATTCAACGGTAACCATATCGTCTTTAGTTGGTTTTTTACCTTCGCCTTCTTTGGTGATTTTGTATTGTAGACCGGAAGCACTGGTTTTCACACCTTCTTTAGTCGCGTTTTCTTTCAAGAACGCCTCGCCTTTTTCCAAGTTTACTTTGGCATCTTCAGCACGTTTGGCAGTAGCTTTTTCTTGTTGCTCTTGCAAGAATTTCATCATCACTTCCTGAGCTTGGGCTTCAGTCATTTTGACTTCTTTACCTTCAAACATGGCTTCCATGGCTTCGGTGAAGACTTTCAAATCGATTTCCGTACCTTGGTCTTTCATTTGTTTCAATGAACGGCCGATGTCCACACCCATTGCGTAGCTGGCTTGTTGGGCAGTAGAACCGATAGCAGAAGCATCTGCAGTCGCATTTGAAGCTGAGGAAGCAGCAGGGGCATCTTTAGCGGCAGTATTTTTTTGATAGCAAGCAGTCAGTGCCAACAAAGCAGACAAAGCCAATGCGCTGAATTTGAAAGTTTTGTTCATGATTATGTCTTTTCCGGAAAGGTCAAAAAAGGGGATTATAGCTGAGTTTGATTGAAATGGAATCAAGGTGGATTAAAATTTGTAAAGGCTCTTATCAAAAACATTAAGGCCGTCTGAAAACAGGTTTCAGACGGCCTACTTTTAGCTATCAGTCAAACGATTAATACCAGCCGCGCAGTTTCATTGCTTTTTCAACACGACGGATACTCATCATGTAAGAAGCGGTACGCAGGTCAACATCGTATTCTTGAGCCAAGTTCCAAATATCGCGGAACGCACGGCGCAGGACAACGGTTTCTTTCTCTTGAACTTCATCAAACTCCCAGTAGTAGCCTTGCAGGTTTTGTACCCATTCAAAATAGGAAACGACCACGCCGCCGCAGTTTGCCAAAATATCAGGAACAACCAATACGCCGTTTTGACGCAGGATAACGTCTGCTTCAGGAGTAGTCGGACCGTTTGCACCTTCAACCACGATTTTCGCGCGGACTTTACCGGCATTTTCAGAAGTCAGTTGGTTTTCCAGCGCGCAAGGGGCGAGTACGTCCACTTCCAGAGCCAAAAGTTCGGCATTGCTGATTTCTTTGCCGTAGCCGGCTTCGTTGGTGATGAAACCTTTGGTTTGGAATTCTTTGATGATTGCTTCCATATCCAAGCCGTTTTCGTTGTAGATGGCAACGTCAACAGTAGATACGGCAACGATTTTCGCACCAGCTTTGTGTGCATAGTAACCGGTGTGGTAGCCCACGTTACCGAAACCTTGAATGGCGTAAGTGGCACCCTTCACGTCTTTGCCCAGTTTTTCCAAAGCTTGGACGGCGGCGAAGTTTACGCCGTAACCGGTGGCTTCGGTACGCGCCAAGGAGCCGCCAAACTCAACCGGTTTGCCGGTGAACACGCCTGGTGCAGAATGTTTCACCACATTTTCATAGGCATCAACCATCCAAGACATGATTTTGCCGTTGGTGTTCACATCAGGGGCAGGAATATCGATTTTCTCGCCGATCAGCGGAGAAATGGCTTCGGAATAAGCGCGAGCAATGCGTTCCAATTCCGCTTCGGAATAGTTACGCGGATCCAAAGTAATACCGCCTTTACCGCCGCCGTAAGGAATACCGGCCACGCAGCATTTGATAGTCATCCAAATAGACAGGGCTTTGACTTCGTCCAGATTTACATTAGGATGGAAACGCACGCCGCCTTTGTAAGGGCCGACGGCGTTATTGTGTTGGGAACGATAGCCGGTGAAGTTTTCTACTGTACCGTTGTCGAGTTTGACAGGGAAGTTCACTTCCAAAACACGTTGCGGCTTTTTCAAGATTTCAAATACTGCCGGGTCGGCATTCAGGCGATCGCAGGCAATTTTTACTTGTTTTTGTGCAATTTCAAACGGATTCAGTGTTTCTTTAACAGCAGATGCGGACATGTATTTTTCCTTTTCATACACATGATTAGACGAGAGCCATACTTGTTACTATATACAAAAACAGGAAAAAATGTAATAGCATGTAGTCGATAAAAAGCAAATCCATTCATTTATATATAAATTTAGTTTGAGGCCGTCTGAAAATATCGGCATGCCGACCAAAAAATTTTCAGACGGCCTAGTATAAATGCTCATCAAACCATTCAAAAAAACACACAAACCCTTTGTTTTTTAATGCCTACCAAACCACCCTTTTTGTTGACAAAATCCCTTCCATATTCCAAATAGGCTAACAGCCTTACACCAGCAAAAATTGTTAACAATTTAAACAAATATCCCTTTAAAGAATCAGCAAAACATCGGCAAATCAGGCAAACAATGTTAAAATAAACGCTTAAATAATATGACAGAAAGCTACTCAATGACCACTGCTGCTTTAGAACACGTTCAAGCCGTTGCCTTTGATTTGGACGGTACCTTATGTGATTCCGTTCCCGATTTAGCCGCAGCAGCCCAAGCCATGTGTGCGCACTTGGGTTTACCTGTTTTGCCCACCCAAACGGTTGAAAGTTATGTCGGCGACGGCATCAGCAAGTTGGTTCATCGCGTCATTACCAATGATCGTGAAAAAGAAGCCGATCCTGAAATCTGGGAAAAAGGCTTTGTGTTCTTTATGAAATATTATCGTGAGCACTTGAGCGACTTTACCCGCCCCTACCCTGAAACCGAAGCCGGTCTCGGCCTGCTCAAGTCCTTGGGTATTCCATTGGTTGTCATTACCAACAAAAATGAAATTCTGGCAGCCGAGCTGCTGAAACAGCTTAATCTCGACGGCTACTTCAGCCTGGTTCTCGGCGGCGACAGCCTGACTGAGAAAAAACCCAGCCCATTGCCGCTTCAACATGCAGCCGAAGTTCTGGGCATCGACGTTGCCAATATGCTGATGGTAGGCGATTCTAAAAATGACATTATTGCTGCTAAAGCGGCCGGTTGCTTCAGCGTCGGCGTAACATTCGGCTACGGCGACATGACCTTGCTCTCTCAAGACAAAGCGACCAAACCTGATTTGTTGATTCGCGCCCTGCCTGAAATCTACGAAAATCTACAACCACAAAAAAACAAAGACGAAGAATAATTCGGCTTTATTTTCAGACGGCCTTTTCGGCTATTTTCCCCAATTAGGCCGTCTGAAAATGTAATTCAATGTAGTCACTTCACTCCCACCATATCCCATGAGACCCCCTAAAACCTTACGCGCCCGTGCCTTGGATATTCTTTCCCGTCAGGAAGTCAGCCGTGTCGGCTTGAAACGCAAACTGGCTCCCCACGCTGAAAGCGAAGAAGAATTGGAAAAGGTTTTGGATGAATTTGCCGAACGGAATTGGCAATCCGACCAACGTTACGCAGAAGCCTATATTCACAGCAAGAGCAACCGTTACGGCACGCTCCGCCTCAAGCAAGCTTTGGCGCAACAAGGCATCGATGCAGACAACTGTCGGGAGTTCCTACCCGATAGGGAGGACGAGCTGCAAACCGCCATTTCCGTCTTGCGTAAAAAATTCAAGCAAGAAGCCCAAGATTTGAAAGAAAAACAAAAACAAGCGCGTTTCCTTGCCTATCGCGGCTTTGGTGCCGACACCATTCAGACGGCCTTAAAAACCGCGTGGAATGAAGACGAAGACTTCTATCAATAATCATTCCCACTTGAATCTTTGCTTCTATCGGCGTACCCTTACACTTTTATTCAATAATTCAATCAGAGCTTCATTATGTCCGACAAACCGCACGATACACCTAATCCCCTACTCGAAGACGAACGCAAAAATCCTGTTTACCGCTTGGGTCAGGCAGTAGCCGGATTCATGTTGCTGGTTTGGGCCGGCGTTTTGGCCTTGGTTTTCTTCTTGGTTTTCCGTTTTTGGTTAAGTTAAATCCAACCTGAAGCATTATTTTTCTTCAAAACAAACTAACAGAGTTTGTTTGTACATACTCAAAAGGCCGTCTGAACACACTTTCAGACGGCCTTTTCTTATCATGCTGATCACAGATTATCCTCGGATTACTTTGCGGATATTCGGATTGGCATGCATTGCATGAATAATCTGATTAACCTGATCCAAATCTTTGACTTTAATCGTGAATTTAAATTCTACAAAACCTTCCGTTCCTGCTTGCGCTTTGGTCGGCGTATCAACAGATTCGATATCCGCACCGGAATTGGAAATCGCTTGCGCCATTGAAGCCAACAAACCATGCGCATCTTCGGATTTGACGTTGAGGATGGTGCGGTACGTTTGATTGCGCAAACTGTCCCAGCCCGCATCAAGTTGCTCTTCCGGATCGGCTTTAACCAAAGTTTGGCAGGTATCACGGTGGATAATCATACCCTTGTCTTTAACCAATAAGGCGCGGATCGCATCGCCTGGAATCGGATGGCAACATTCGGCAAAATGAATCCGGCCGGTTTCTTGATCGTTGACTTTGATCGGGCTGAGTTTGACCGCACTGCCAAAATGTTGGCCTGCCAACTCGGCAATGTGCATGGCAACGTGTACCGGCAAAGTATGCCCCATACCGACATTGTAGAGGACCTCTTCAAACGAGGTTTGTTTGGTATTCAAATCGGCAAGGTATTTTTCTTTGAGGTCGTCTGAAAGCAGGATATCTTTAGGCAACAGGCTGGATAAAGCTTTTTGCAGCAGGTTCTCACCCAAAACAACGGCATCGTGACGATTCAGATTTTTAATGTATTGGCGGATGGCGCTGCGCGCACGGCTGGAAACGGTAAAGTTCAACCATGCCACATTAGGCTTGGCATGCTCGGAAGTAATGATTTCTACCGTATCGCCGGTTTTCAGCTTGGTGCGCAACGGCATCATGACGTTATTGATACGCGCGGCAACGGTTTTATGACCGATATTGGTGTGAACGGCATAGGCAAAGTCAATCGGCGTCGCACCCTTAGGCAAGGTAAGGATATCGCCTTTCGGGGTAACGATATAGACTTCGTTAGGGAACAAATCGACTTTGACATGCTCCAGAAACTCGATGGCATTTGAGCTGCTGGCTTGCAGGTCAAGAATATTTTTCATCCATCGGTTCATATGGAGGACGGCTTGGTCCGGAGTGTTTTCACCGGATTTATAAATCCAATGACCGGCAATACCGCCCTCAGCCACTGCATCCATTTCACGCGTACGGATTTGCACTTCGATCGGCAAACCGTAAGGGCCGACCAAAGTCGTGTGCAAACTTTGATAACCGTTGCTTTTCGGGATGGCAATATAGTCTTTGAAACGGCCGGGCTTGGGGTGGTATAAATTATGCAATGCACCCAACGCGGCATAACAGGCAGGAATATTGTTTACAATGACCCGAAAGCCGTAGATATCCATTACTTCGGCAAAACGCAGCTTTTTAGCCAGCATTTTTTGATGGATGCTGTATAAGTTTTTCTCGCGGCCTTTGATTTTGGCTTCAATATTGACACCGACCAAACGCTGACCGAATGCACGCAACACTTTGCCGACAACATCGCGGCGATTTTTGCGGCTGTTGTCCATGGCTTTTTTCAGGGTTTCGTAGCGTCTTGGGTGGAGGTTTTGGAACGATAAGTCTTGAAGCTCTTGATACGCATTGTTCAGACCAATGCGGTTGGCGATTTGAGCATAGATTTCGAGGGTTTCTTTGGCGATGCGGCGGCGTTTTTCTGGACGCATAGAGCCAAGGGTGCGCATATTGTGTAATCGGTCGGCAAGTTTGACGACGATGACACGCACGTCTTTAGTCATGGCGAGGATAAGTTTGCGGAAACTTTCCGCCTGATGCTCGGCATGATCTTCAAATTTGAGTTTTTCCAGTTTGGAGAGGCCGTCTACCATTTCGGCAATGGTATCGCCGAATTCTGCCGCCATTTCGACTTTGGTTACGCCCGTATCTTCCAATACATCATGCATAACGCCCGCGCAGAGGCCTTGAACATCCATGTGCCAAATCGCAAGCTGCGTGGCAACGGCAAGGGGATGGGTGATGTAAGGTTCGCCGCTTTTACGGGTTTGTCCGTCATGGGCGTGGAAAGCGTAGGCAACGGCTCTTTCAAGCTCGGCCTGCTCATTGGTATTGAGATAGGATGCGGTGCGAAACAGAAGCTCGCGCGCTTCTGCTGTCAGCGGGTCATAGGGGGCGGTAGGCAGTGGGGCTGGCATTTTCAGACGGCCTTTTATGGCTATTTTTTAAGCCGTCAGACTGTATCGGTTGTGATATCGCACCGATACAGTCCGCGCGGCGGTTTTATCGGTTTGCCGGTTGGTTTATTTGTTGCGGGTCAGCAACTCGGTTCCGATTTGTCCGGCTGCGATTTCGCGCAGGGCGGTTACGGTTGGTTTGTTGTTGCGAATGTCGTCAACCAAAGGCGTGTTGCCGTTTTCGAGCTGGCGTGCGCGACGGGCGGCAACTAGGGTAAGGTCGAAGTGGTTAGGGATTTTACCTGTGCAGTCTTCAGTAGTAATACGTGCCATGTTTGCTTGCTTTCTTTCTATGTTTCAAATAAACGGTTATTTTCGCTGTTTTTTACGAATTTTCCAACAGGTTTGAGATAAATCCCTGCTGGGCGGATTTTTTCAGACGGCCTGCTTTAATAATGTGGAACAAATCGGCTTCGGCACGATCCAAATCGTCATTCACGACGACGTAATCGAACAAAACGGATTGTTCAATCTCATGACGGGCTTTAGACAGGCGTGTTTGAATAACTTCTTCGCTGTCTGTACCACGGCCGATCAAACGTTGCGCCAAAACTTCAAAGGAAGGCGGCAGGATGAAAATGCTGCTGGCTTCAGGCAACGATTTACGCACTTGCGCCGCACCTTGCACATCAATTTCCAAAATCACGTCATAGCCCTCTTCACTCAGCGAATTCACGCCGGCAATGCTGGTGCCGTAATAATTACCGAACACATTGGCGTGTTCCAAAAAGGCTCTTTGATCAATCAGTGATTCAAATTCTTCTTTGAGAACAAAGTGGTAATGCACGCCATGTGTTTCACCCTCACGTGGCTGGCGCGTGGTATGAGAAATGGAAACACGGATGTCGTCATGATTTTTCAACAGGCGTGACACCAAGGTCGTTTTACCTGTGCCGGAAGCGGCAGAAATGATGTAAATATTGCCTTTTTTATGATTTTGCATGGTGGTTCAGCCGATGGTATGTATCTGTAAATTATAACACAACACAATGTTTCTCGGAATTTCAGACGGCATGTTGCAAAATTTGGCTATTGTATCGATTAATTTGGCAAGTCCGCATATGACCGCTACAATATCGTGTTAAAAACTTTTTGATTTCGGAATGTCGAGATGTTGATTCATCCTGAAGTAATGGGCGTAGAGGCTTTGGCGGACAAAATCCGTAAAATTGAAAACTGGCCTCAAAAAGGGATTTTGTTTCATGACATTACTCCCGTTTTGCAAAGCGCAGAATATTTCCGCCTGCTGGTCGATTTACTGGTTTACCGCTATATGGGGCAAAAAGTTGATGTTGTTGCGGGCTTGGATGCGCGCGGCTTCATCATTGGTGCAGCTTTGGCCTATCAACTGAACGTCGGCTTTGTCCCCATCCGCAAAAAAGGCAAACTGCCGTTTGATACGGTTTCTCAGAGTTACGCTTTGGAATATGGCGAAGCAACGGTAGAAATCCATACTGACGCCATCAAGCCGGGCGCACGCGTTTTGTTGGTAGATGATTTGGTAGCAACCGGCGGCACAATGCTGGCAGGTGTCGAGCTTATCCGCAAACTGGGCGGCGAAGTAATCGAAGCAGCTGCCATTTTAGAATTTACCGACTTGGACGGTGGCAAAAAAATCCGTGAAAGTGGCGCACCATTATTTACCCTATGCCAAAACAAAGGCTGTATGTAATAAAAAACCGCAAGCTAATCAGCTTGCGGTTTTTTATAATCAAAATTATTCGAGAACGTATCCGTCCGTATCCCAAAAAGTTTTTTTCACCAACTGGTCGTCTTTATAAACCAGCTCAGATTTCTTCGCACCATCATCATACCAATCCAAAATGATGCCGCTGCGTTTACCGTTGCGAATACTCAATTCAGACACGATGCGACCATTTTCATCCCAACTGATGATCTCCGTCGGTTTGTCATTGCTCATCATCATTTCGGTTTTCGGGCTGCCGTCTGAATACCATTGTTTCCAATGGCCATTGGCTTTATCGTGCTTAAACTGAATTTCGCTTTCTTTCACGCCATTTCGGTAATAGCGGGAACCCACGCCCTCACTCAGGCCATTTTGATAAGGCATTACCGCAGATTTTTTGCCGTTTGGATACCAGTTGACCCATTCGCCATGCGGTTTGCCGTTGCGATAGCTGCCAACCATCTTTTTCTGACCGTTGAAATGCCACAGGGTTAATGTGCCATTATCCAACGCCGGCACAAAAACCTTAATCTGACCGGCAGGTACTTCATAAGGATCAGAATATTTTTTCATCGATGGATAGTAAAAATCCTGTACCTGCGCCTTGCCTGCCTCAATTTTGTATTGGCGGACATAAGCAACCGAAGGCATGGTTGCCGTCAGTTTACCGTTTTGATTGAAATAAACGGTATGTTGCTGGGCAAAGGCGGCAATGGGCATACTGAACAAGGCAGCAACCAACAGGCCTGATTTTAAATAATTATTCATAATATGGAGTTTGGCAGTATATGTTCTACAAAAAATCAGTAATAAAAATCCACTGACATTAGAAACTATGACGAATATTATAAGCCATAGTTTCAAAGCCTGCTTGGATTTCATATTCGGCATACCATAGACATTTGTATTTTCTTAAAATATTAAAAATTTTATAAAACAAAGGCCGTCTGAAACTTTTTTTCAGACGGCCTTTGTTTTATTTATATCAAAATAAACTACTCTTCACCCAATAATTGCTCTCGGGTCAACAGGAATACAAACCCATCGCCACCGCTGGTTTCCAACCAAGTAAACGGCAATTCGGGATAAACCGCTTCCAATACTTCACGGTTATGACCGATTTCAACCAACAATACACCTTTTGGATTCAAATATTTCGCCGCTTGCAAAATGATTTGGCGTGTAGCATCCAAACCATCTTCTCCGCTACCCAAAGCCAATTCCGGCTCATGTAGGTATTCATCAGGCAACGCTTCCACAGATTCTGCATCAACATAAGGCGGATTGGAAACAATTAAGTCGTAGGTTTCATCCAAACCTTCAAACAAATCGGTATGCACCAAGCTGATGCGGTCTTCCAAGCCATAATCTTCAATATTGATCGCGGCCACTTCCAGCGCATCCAAGCTTAAATCAACGGCATCGATTTGTGCATCGGGATAGTGGTGCGCCATTTGAATGGCCAAACAGCCGCTACCGGTACACAAATCCAAAGCTCGATGCACCAACTCATCATGTTCAATCCAAGGACGGATACCGTCACCAAGCAATTCGTAAATAAAAGAACGAGGCACAATAACGCGCTCATCGACATAAAAATCAAACTCGCCCTGCCATGCTTGATGTGTCAGATACGCGGCAGGAATATGCTCAACCGCACGGCGTTCGATAATGGACAACACTTCCTCCTTCTCACTTTGCAACAATTTGGCATCCAAATAAGGCTCCAACGTATCCAAAGGCAGGTTCAAAGTGTGCAAAATCAGATAGGCTGCCTCATCATGGGCATTATCGCTTCCGTGTCCGAAAAACAGTCCGGCATCATTAAAACGGCTGACGGCGAAACGCAGCAAATCGCGAACAGTGGTCAGCTCTTGAGCAGCTTGGTTGAACATAATGTTTTGTCTTGTCGATTTAAGAATATTGAAATTATAACAGAAAGGCCGTCTGAAAACTTTTCAGACGGCCTTCGATTTAATTCAGCTTAAGATTATTTATCGCGGCTGAATACGATTTTAGTAGCTTGGATAGCAACGCAGACAGCACCACCGATAAAGATCAAGTCAGCAGCGGTACGAACCCAACGCAGGGTATCCAGAATTTCCATTTGCAGGAATTCTTCGCTACGTGCATACCACAGACCATGAGTGATAGAAGCGTAAGCTTGAATCACGCCGACCGGCAACAGGCTGATAGCAATCATACCCACCAGGCCGCCGTTCAACAGCCAGAATGCCCAAGTCATCAGTTTGTCGTCAAATTGAGCATTAGGTTTCAGGTAACGTGCAACCAGCAATACGAAGCCCAGAGCCAAGAAACCGTACACACCGAACAGAGCCGCGTGAGCGTGAACTGCAGTAGTGTTCAGACCTTGGATGTAGAACAGGGAAATCGGCGGGTTAATCAGGAAGCCGAATACGCCGGCACCGATCATGTTCCAGAAGGCAACTGCTACGAAGCACATCAAAGGCCAACGCAGACGTTTCGCCCAGTCGGACAGGTGTTGGTAAGACCAGTGTTCGTAAGCTTCACGGCCCAGCAGAATCAAAGGTACAACTTCCAAAGCGGAGAAACATGCACCGATTGCCATAGAGGCAGAGGTAGAGCCGGAGAAGTACAAGTGGTGCAATGTACCTGGAATACCACCCAACATGAAGATGGCAGCAGCAGCCAAAGTAGAAGCAGTGGCAGTACTACGGCGGACAAAGCCCATGTTATAGAAGATGAATGCGAAAGCGGCAGTAGCGAACACTTCGAAGAAACCTTCTACCCACAAGTGAACCACCCACCAACGCCAGTATTCCATCACAGCGATTGGAGATTTTTCACCGTAGAACAGACCAGGAGCATAGAACACACCCACACCAACCATAGAAGCTACGAAGATAGCCAACAGGTTTTTGTCTGTACCTTTTTCTTTAAAGGCAGAAATGGTGCAACGCAGCATCAGGAACAGCCACAACAGCAAGCCGACCATCAGCAGAAGTTGCCAGAAGCGACCCAAATCCAAGTATTCGTAACCTTGGTGACCGAACCAGAAGTTCAGCTCAGGCGGAATGATGTGAGTCAAAGCAAAGAAGTTACCTGCGTAAGAACCGCCGACTACGATGAACAGGGCGATGTACAGGAAGTTCACACCGGCACGTTGGAATTTAGGATCTTTACCGCCGTTCACAATCGGAGCCAAGAACAGACCTGCTGTCAGGAAGCCGGTTGCAATCCAGAAAATAGCGGATTGGATGTGCCAAGTACGGGTCAACGCATATGGGAACCAGTCGGCCATTTCAAAGCCCAGTGCGGTATCGATACCGTAGAAGCCTTGACCTTCGACAGTATAGTGAGCAGTCAAACCACCCAACAGTACTTGTACGACAAACAGCGCAACAGTCAGGAATACATATTTGCCCAACGCTTTTTGAGAAGGAGTCAGTTGTACTTTGGAAATAGGATCCTCAGTAGGTACTTCAACCTCTTCGTGTTTGGTCAAGAAAGAGTAACCCCACATCAGCAAGCCGATACCCATCAGCAACAATACCACGCTGGTGAAGGACCACATGTAGTTTTCAGTAGTCGGTACGTTGTTGATCAAAGGCTCGTGCGGCCAGTTGTTGGTGTAAGTGAAGTTCTCGTCAGGACGGTTGGTCGAAGCAGACCAAGAAGTCCAGAAGAAGAAGTTGAACAGTTTTTCACGCGCTTCTTGGCTTGGCAATGTGTTGTTTTTCATTGCAAAGTGTTCGCGAGTGGTTTGGAACTTAGGATCGTCGCTGTACACACCGTGGTAGTAAGGCAGAATGCTTTCGATCGCTTTCACGCGGGTATCGCTGATAACGACAGAACCGTCTTCCTTAATACGGCTTTGGTTGCGGTATTCGTCAGCCAAACGGGTTTTCAGAACAGCTTGTTCCTCAGGAGAAACTTCGTCAAATTTTTTGCCGTAAGTTTCTTGCGCAGTCAGATCCAACCATGCAACCAGCTCGCGGTGCAGCCAGTCGGCAGTCCAGTCCGGAGCTTGGTATGCACCGTGACCCAATACAGAGCCAACTTCCATACCGCCGGTAGTTTGCCATGCAGATTGACCTGCCAAAATATCGTCTTTGGTCATCAGGACTTTGCCGGATGCAGAAACGACTTGTTCAGGGTATGGCGGAGCCTTTTTATAGACCTCGCTACCCATATAACCAAGAATGGTAAAGCATACTGCCAGTACGGCAAACAGCAAGTACCAAAGCTTCTTGTACTGTCCCATTTTGAGTACTCCTTGATTTTGGTAAAAAGTGGTTGGGTATTAATTCATCAAATATGAATGTTAAAGATTGTATCACGGTTTTAAAAGTAAAGAAATATTTTGTCAATAATATTCCTTTAAAACCATTAACTTACATGATATTGATTCCTATTATCTTGTATAACTCCTCCTTTGTTATATTTTGTGTTAAGCCCACACTAACATTTTCACACAAAAATAAACTTTTCGGTTTAGTTTTTTATACTACTAAAGGAGTATTTAAGGATTAAAAGATTCATATTCATTGAACAATTTGATTTATGTCAAAATACACCCAAACAAGCGCCTACATAATCATACAAAATTTCAAACCATCCTATCAGGATACTTAACTTTTCTTACAATAAGGAAACTTTAAACATGAAACGCCAAACCTTAGCTGCACTTATCGCTTCTGTATTTGCACTGGCCGCATGCGGCGAACAAGCTGCTAAACCAGCTGAAACTCCGGCTGCCACCGCTTCTGCCGAAGCTCCTGCTGCTGCTTCTGACTCACAAGCTGCTGCCGAGACTCCTTCTTCAGAATTGCCTGTAGTCGATGCCATCATGACTCACGCTCCGGAAGTTCCACCTGCAATCGATCGCGATCATCCGGCTAAAGTACGCGTTAAAATGGAAACCGTCGAAAAAACCATGACTATGGAAGACGGTGTTGAATACCACTACTGGACATTCAACGGCGACGTTCCGGGCCAAATGATTCGTGTACGCGAAGGCGATACCGTAGAAGTAGAATTCTCTAACAATCCTTCTTCTACTGTTCCTCACAACGTTGACTTCCACGCTGCTACCGGTCAAGGCGGTGGTGCAGAAGCTTCTTTCACTGCCCCAGGCCACACTTCTACTTTCAGCTTTAAAGCTCTGCAAGCCGGTTTGTACATTTACCACTGTGCCGTTGCTCCTGTAGGTATGCACATCGCCAACGGTATGTACGGTTTGATCTTGGTTGAACCTAAAGAAGGCCTGCCTAAAGTAGATAAAGAGTTCTACATCGTACAAGGCGACTTCTATACTAAAGGTAAAAAAGGCGCTCAAGGCCTGCAACCTTTCGATATGGACAAAGCAATTGCCGAACAACCTGAATACGTTGTATTCAACGGTCACGTAGGCTCTATCGCCGGTGACAACGCCCTGAAAGCCAAAGCTGGTGAAACTGTTCGTATGTACGTTGGTAACGGTGGTCCTAACTTGGTATCTTCTTTCCACGTTATCGGCGAAATCTTCGACAAAGTATATGTTGAAGGTGGTAAACTGATTAACGAAAACGTACAAAGCACTGTGATTCCTGCCGGTGGCGCCGCCATGATCGAATTCAAAGTCGATATTCCAGGCAGCTACACTATAGTTGACCACTCTATCTTCCGTGCGTTCAACAAAGGTGCTTTGGGTCAATTGAAAGTTGAGGGTAACGAAAACCCTGAAATCATGACCAAAAAACTGAGCGACACCGTTTACCAACCTGCCGGTGCTGCCGCTTCTGCCCCAGCCGCTGCGTCTGCCGCACCTGCTGCTTCTGAAGCCGCTAAATAATCCCTCGGTTTAATACGCCAAGCCACTGCTACTCTTCTCTTAGAGTCGCAGTGGCTTCCATCACAATTAATCTTCCTATTCAATCAGACAGATTAATTTTTCAGACGGCCTTGTTATGATTAGGCTATCTTAAAAATAAATTTTCTGTTTTCAAACGATAATAAGGGCGTACCATGAAACTCATACGACTCCTCCTCTTAGGCAGTGCCTTAATCTGCGGCAATACATTTGCAGCCGAAATGGTAAAAATCGAAGGAGGCAGCTATCGCCCTCTCTATCTCAAAAAAGAGACTTCCCTTATTAAAGTCAAACCCTTCCAACTTGACAAATATCCTGTAACCAATGCCGAATTTGCCGAATTTTTGAAAACACATCCACAATGGCAAAAAGACAAAATCAGCTCCAAACAAGCTGAAAAAGCTTACCTGAAACATTGGGTAAAAAACGGCAGCAACAGTTATGCGCCTAAAGCCAGCGAACTCAAACATCCGGTAACCAATGTTTCATGGTTTGCCGCCAATGCCTACTGCGTTTCCAAAGGCAAACGCCTGCCGACTATTGACGAGTGGGAATTTGCAGGCTTGGCCTCTGCCACTCAAAAAGACGGCTCTGCCGAACCCGGCTACAACCGCACCATCTTAGATTGGTATGCAGACGGCGGCCGCAACGGCCTGCACGACATCGGTAAAAACAAACCCAACTACTGGGGCGTATACGATATGCACGGCCTGATTTGGGAATGGACTGAAGACTTCAACAGCAGCCAACTCTCAGCCGGCTCGTCCAACACCCAAATGTTCTGTAGCGGCGCATCCGTAGGCTCAAGCGACCCATCCAACTATGCTGCTTTCTTGCGCTACGGCATCCGTACCAGCCTGCAATCCAAATATGTTTTAAATAACTTAGGCTTCCGCTGCGCAAGCAAATAAAGTTTAGTTTTATCACCAAAGCAGCTTTGGCGGTACTGAAAGGTATCGCCGCTTTTTTTGGCCGTCTGAAAAGATATGGCGCACAAAGACAAATTGTGGCATAATCCGCCCGTCTTTATAAAAAGGCACTTAGGAGTTTGCTTAGGTCGTTCGGCTTGACAAACTTGTCCGAACCTGAAAAGGTTCTTTTATTTTCGGAGTTATCCATCATGGCATTGACCGTAGAACAAAAAGCACAAATTGTTAAAGATTTCCAACGCAAAGAAGGCGATACTGGTTCTTCTGAAGTACAAGTCGCTCTGTTGACTTTCCGCATCAACGACCTGACTCCTCACTTCAAAGCCAACCCTAAAGACCACCACAGCCGTCGCGGCCTGTTGAAAATGGTTAGCCAACGTCGTCGCCTGCTGTCTTACCTGCGTCGTACTCAGCCTGATACTTACCGTTCACTGATTACCCGCCTGGGTCTGCGTAAATAATTTATGCTTAAAATCAACACCGCCTTTGGGCGGTGTTTTTATTCATATACCCATGCCGTCTGAAACACAGGCCCACGCTCTGTGTTATACTTCCACACACTTAAGCAGCAAGGCTTAAACTCCCAATCACTCCTTAAAGCTCCCATTAAAGCGAGAATCTGAATTGTCTGTTCATTCCATGTTGCACTCAGGAAAATTTTGGCTGAAAACCCTGGTTTTCAGCATTACCGCGCTTTTATGCCTCGCGGCGGTATTGAGTGCCTTAATGTTCCGCATATTCAACACAGAAAACATCGACGCATTCATACAAAAAAACTTTTCCGCCCATGGCTGCCAAGTCAAATACAATGCCAATATCAGCAGAAAATGGCTGCCGCGCCCTACACTTATTTTAAAAGACCTCAGCCTTTCCTCTTCCGAACCTGATACGCCGACGCTGAATATTGCCGAGTCTAAAATGGGCTTTGGCTGGAGCAGCCTATGGTCAGACGCCCCCATTCTTGAAAAATGGATTCTTTCCAATCCTTCTCTGACGCTGGGTCCCAAAAACCACCTGCCTGCCTGCCTGCAACAAAACCATGCATCAAAAGAAAGCTTCCAGCTCAACCGCGTCATCATCAATAACGGCAGCATCCGCTATCACAATAAAGAGCAAGATATTGCCTTAAACGATCTGCAATTTTCCCTGCGCAGAGCCGATTCAGACGGCCGTCCATTCGATATCAGCGGCACACTGCAAAACATCGGCAACCCCATCAATTGGCAAGGCATCGGCCATCTTGTACAAGATGATACCGGCTGGAGCGTTCCCGCCCTCAAATTAAACCTGCAAACCGTATTACTCAAAAACAAACTGGATGCCCAAATCGCAGGCAGCCTTAATTGGCAAAACCAAACCGCCCTTTTGCGCGACTTCAATCTGCAAGCCGAAAGCGGCTACCAAAACTTGCATATCAATGCACGTTCTCCCCTCTTGCAGTTTAAAAACGGCTATTTACACCTCAACACACTCAACGGCGCATTGACCGCCGGCAGTGAAAACAACCAATGGGACGGTTCATTCAAACTGGACAAAACCAACCTCTATCCAACCGTTTTGACCGCCGCCAATTTTGAACTCAAAGGCAGCCATAAAAACGACCGCCTCCAAACCAACTTTACCTTTTCCAGCCCGTTGGTTTGGCAAAAAGACAAAGGCATCGATGCGCCCAAACTGCACCTCAGCACCCTGCAAGACACCATCAACCGCCTTCCCCGTCCCCGATTCATCAGCACACTCGAAGGGCAGGCTAATTTCAGCCTCAATACATGGGAAGGCCGTCTGAAAGGTGCATTTGACAGACAAGCCCTCGCCTTGGCCTTTAAATACCAACGCGATGCCCAACCGCGTCCGCACCTTGACGCCGGTATTGCCTTACAAAAACTCAATCTGACCCCTTACTTGGAAGATCTGAAAACCCAGCCATCACTGAATCTTCCTTCCCTGCTGACCAAATCCTGGTTGCCCGACATTGAGGCCAACCTCCAAATCGGCAGCATTCAAACTGCCGGCCTGCAATTAGAAAACATCGAATCCCTGCTCACCGCCGATAAAGAACATATCGCCCTGCACCGTTTCAAAGCCGGGCTTTATGGCGGTAAAACCGAGGGTGGCCTAAGTATTGCGGCGACCCAACCTGCCTCCTACCACCTTCAGCAAAACGCAAAAGGCATACAAATTCAGCCGCTGCTGCAAGACCTGTTCGGTTTCCACAGCTTCAGCGGCAGCGGCGACGCCGTTATCGACATTAAAACCACCGGCAACGACCGCGCCCAAATGATACAAGCCCTAAACGGCAGCCTGCTCCTCGATATTACCAACGGCGCATGGCACGGCATCGATATGGACAGCATTCTGAAAAACGGCATCTCTTCGGAAAAAATCGACAACAGCAACCTCAAAACCCCTTTCCATCATTTCATCCTCAATAGCGAAATTGAAAAAGGCATCAGCCATCATATCAACACCGAACTGTTTTCCGACAGCCTGCACGTTGTCAGCAGTGGCTATACCGATTTGAATACCCAAAAGCTGTCCGAAAACCTGCTTATCAGCAATGTACTGCAACCTAAAAACAAACCGATTCCCCTAAAAATCGGCGGAACCGTACAAAACCCTTCTATTACCCTTGATTACAGCCGCTTGACCAATGGCATGAACACGTCTGCAGAAAAACAAAAAGCCCTGCAAGAAACCATACAAGAACAATGGAAGTGGCTCAAACCACGCTAAGTGTTCAAATCAAAGGCCGTCTGAAACCCAAAAAGTTTCAGACGGCCTTTTAACAGATACATTGTCAGAATAAGATGTTTATTGGGGAATAACCATATACACAATCAGTGCAACAATGATGGCAAACCATATAGCCAACATTATCAAGCCTTTTTTTGAGAGTTTTCTTTCTCTCCAATCGAGCCTCAATATTTCTACCGTACCCTCAAACATAGACCCAATCATTTCCATCAATATTTGAAGTAGAAATTCCAATAAATCCGACATCTACAAACCCAAACTCTCCCAAATCTGATCGATTTTGGCTGTAACGGCAGGGTCTTTTTTGATCACACGACCCCATTCGCGGTCGGTTTCACCCGGCCATTTGTTGGTCGCATCCAAACCCATTTTGCCGCCGAGTCCGCTGACGGGGCTGGCGAAGTCGAGATAATCGATGGGCGTGTTTTCTACCAAAACAGTGTCGCGTACGGGATCCATGCGCGTGGTTACCGCCCAGATAACTTCTTTCCAGTCGCGCACGTTCACATCGTCATCAACCACGATGATGAATTTGGTGTACATAAACTGGCGCAGGAACGACCAGCAGCCCATCATCACGCGCTTGGCGTGTCCGGCGTACTGTTTTTTCATGCTGACCACCGCCATGCGGTAGGAGCAGCCTTCGGGCGGCAGGTAGAAGTCAGTGATTTCGGGGAACTGCTTTTGCAAGAGCGGTACGAACACTTCGTTCAACGCCACGCCCAAAACGGCGGGCTCATCGGGCGGTTTACCTGTGTAGGTGGAATGGTAAATCGGGTTTTCACGCATGGTGATGCGCTCGACCGTGAACACGGGGAAATGATCCTGCTCGTTGTAATAGCCCGTGTGGTCGCCGTATGGGCCTTCCAACGCGGTTTCGTTCGGATGGATGACGCCTTCCAGTACGATTTCGGCACGGGCAGGCACTTGTAAATCGTTGCCGATACATTTCACCAGTTCCGTCCGCGAGCCGCGCAGCAGTCCGGCAAACTGGTATTCGCTCAAGGTATCGGGAACGGGCGTTACCGCGCCCAAAATGGTGGCGGGGTCGCAGCCAAGCACGACGGCGACGGAATACGGCGTATCGGGATTGAGTTTGCGGAACTCCTGATAATCCAACGCGCCGCCACGATGCGACAGCCAGCGCATAATCAGCTTGTTTTTGCCGATTAATTGTTGGCGGTAAATGCCGAGATTTTGGCGTTTTTTGTGTGGACCGCGCGTGACGGTCAAACCCCATGTTACCAGCGGCGCAACATCTTCTGGCCAGCAATGCTGAATCGGCAGTTTATACAAATCAACGTCTTCACCTTCCCATACAATTTCCTGACACGGCGCGTTTTTCACCACGTTCGGCGCCATGCTCCAAATGTCTTTCAATAGCGGCAGTTTGGAAAACGCGTCTTTGATGCCTTTGGGCGGTTCGGGTTCTTTCAGATACGCCAGCGTCTGCCCGATTTCGCGCAGCTTGGATACGCTGTCCGCCCCCATGCCCATCGCCACGCGTTCGGGCGTGCCGAACAGGTTTGCCAACACGGGATAGTCGTAGCGCGTACCGTCGGGTTTGATCGGGTTTTCAAACAGCAACGCCGGCCCTTCGGCACGCAGCACGCGGTCGGCGATTTCGGTCATTTCCAAATGCGGCAACACCGGATGCTGAATGCGCTTGAGTTTGCCATCAGCTTCCAATCCGGCGATAAATTCTCGCAAATCTCTGTATTTCATGATTTCATTTTCCTGAACAGGCCGTCTGAAAACAAACTGCCATTTCGGGTTTGAAAGATAAACCAGCGGCTATTGTACCTGCCAAATCTGTTCAAATCCCAACTTTCTACGTCCGAATTTTGAGATTTTTTGCAAACTACCGTCAAATTTAAACAATATCTGCTTGTGATTGCTTTCAGACGGCCTTATCTTTGGTAAAATTCCGACTTAATCCAGTCATCAATCAATATCTATCGTGGGACAGCGGCCATGTTTGCATTTTTAGAATCTTTTTTCGTTGAATACGGCTATGCGGCCGTGTTTTTCGTTTTGGTTATTTGCGGCTTCGGCGTGCCGATTCCTGAAGATTTGACACTGGTTACAGGCGGCGTGATTTCCGGCCTGGGTTATACCAACTCGCATATTATGTTTGCCGTCGGCATGCTCGGCGTATTGGTAGGTGACGGCTTTATGTTTGCGGCCGGCCGGATTTGGGGACAAAAAATCCTTAAATTCAAACCGATTGCCCGTGTGATGACGCCCAAACGCTATGCCCAAGTACAGGAAAAATTCGACAAATACGGCAACTGGGTTTTATTCGTCGCCCGTTTCCTGCCTGGCCTGCGTACCGCCGTTTTCGTGACCGCAGGCATCAGCCGCAAAGTTTCCTACCTGCGCTTTATCCTGATGGACGGTCTGGCCGCGCTGATTTCCGTTCCGGTTTGGATTTATTTGGGCGAATACGGCGCACGCAATACCGACTGGCTGATGAAAAAAATGCACAGCCTGCAATCCGGTATCTTTATCGTACTGGGCATCGGCGCAGTCATTGTCGGCTGGATTTGGTGGAGAAAACACCGCCGCCATACCTTCTTCCGTGAAAAACTGCACGAAAAACGCGCTGCAAAAGCCAAAAAACAAGCCAATCAATAAACCATTCCAGGCCGTCTGAAACACTTCCCCGCTTTCAGACGGCCTCAATCATTCATCAGAAACACCATGAAACAAAAAATCTTCGTCCTCTACACCGGCGGCACCATCGGCATGACCCAAAGCAGCGCAGGCCTGCGTCCCGACACTGCCCTCGTCGATAAAGCCCTTGCCCCCTTTTCAGACGGCCTTGATTTCGAATGGCACGTTTGCCAGCCGCTCATCGATTCTTCCGCGGTAACGCTGCAAAACCAACGCGACTGGCTGGAGCTTATTATCGCCAAACTGCCTGACTATGACGGCATTTTGGTGCTGCACGGCACGGATACCATGGCATACACCGCCAACCTCTTCGCCCTTTCGCTGCAAGGTTTGGACAAACCCGTTATCCTGACAGGCTCGCAATGGCCTTACGATGCCGCCAACAGCGATGCGCCGCGCAACCTTGCTACCGCCGTTTCCGCTTTCTCGCTCAAACTCAAACAAGTGGTCATTGCCTTTGACGGCAAACTCTTCCCCGCCGTCGGCAGCAGCAAGGTCAGCACCGAGACCGCCGCAGGTTTTGACAACCTGCATTTTGGTGCGCTCGCCGAATGGGAGGAAAACAAAGGTTGGCACAATATCCGTACCGCCCCGACCCAACATTCAGACGGCCTCAAACCGCGTCTTCCAAATCCTGAAGCCAAAGTTTCTGTCCGCACGCTGATTCCCGGTTATGCTGCGCAAGAACTTTCAGACAGCCTGCCCCACCTTTCCGCCCAAGCCCTGATTCTGCAAAGCTATGGCCACGGCAATGCGCCGAACAACGATGCGTTTGTCCGAGCCGTTCAAGCCTTTACGCAACAAGGCAAGTTGCTGCTCAACATCAGCCAAGTGCCGCAAGGTTGCGCCGCTGCCGTCTATGCCCAAGGCGATGCTTTGCGTCAGGCAGGTATTATCAACGGCGGCAAATGCAATCTCGAAACCACCACTGCGCTGATGACCCTCGCCGTATCTCATGACTGGAATGCAGATAAGGTGCAACAAGAATTGCGACAATTAAATCTGCTGTAAACCACCATTAAATATGACTTTCACCGACACCCACTGCCATCTTGCCGATCCCAAACTTGCCGATACGCTGCCTGCCGTGCTTACCGAAGCGCAAGCCGCCGGCGTGGTGCGTTTTATCGTACCGGCTACATCTCCCAATGATTGGCAGGCAGTTGCGCAGTTGGAAAGGCCGTCTGAAAACATCCATATCGCTTTGGGCATTCATCCGTGGTTTTCAGACGGCCTCAACGAGGCGGCATTCCAAGAATTAGAGTCCGAATTAATCCGGCATCCGCAAGCATGGGTTGGCGAAATCGGCTTGGATTTTTATGGCAAAGAGCAAACCAAAGCGCAACGCGACACGCAAACCGACGTCTTTATCCGCCAACTCATCCTTGCCCAAAACCTCAACCGCCGCGTCATCATCCATAATCTGAAAGCCTCTGCCGCCATTGCCGCCGCCGTCAAAACCGCCGGTTTCACACAAGGCGGTATCGTTCACGCCTTCTCCGGCAGCGTAGAAGAAGCGCGGATTTTGGTAAAACTCGGCTTCAAAATCGGCATAGGCTCGCTGCTGCTCAATCCCAATGCAAAAAAAGTCCGTGCCGCCTTACAAGCTTTAAACGACACGGATTTTGTTCTCGAAACCGACAGCCCTTTTATGCTCGGCCACGAAACCAATACACCAGCCAACATCCGCCGTATCGCCGAAATTGCCGCCGAATTGCGCGGCATACCGCTGACACAACTGGCTGAAATAACCGAGCAAAACGTGGATTCCCTGCTCCATACTTCCCCTTAATATGCCGACCTCAAGGCATCAAAAAGCCTCGCCTGGCCATTTCGTTTCCAAACCGACACACCCTGCCCTCCCTACCCCATATTCATGAATAAAAAGCGATACAAGGCCGTCTGAAAAAATGTTTTTGGCACAAAATTATCGTTCACTCCGTCATCTCGGCTTTTTAACACCGTATTTTCCCTTTGATTGATAAAAAGTATTACGCATATTATTGGGCAAACTTTTTATTTACGTTAAAATATGCTTTTTTTTGATAATAAGGCCGTCTGAAAAAGGCGGAAACTAATTATGGCTGAACAACATACACACGCTTCCACCTGGAAGAGCAAAATCAATGCTCTCGGCCCGGGTATCATGATGGCTTCGGCGGCAGTCGGCGGCTCGCACCTGATTGCCTCCACGCAGGCAGGCGCACTTTACGGCTGGCAGCTTGCGCTGATTATCATTCTGACCAACCTGTTCAAATACCCGTTTTTCCGCTTCAGCGCACATTACACGCTGGACACGGGCAAAAGCCTGATTGAGGGCTATGCCGAAAAAAGTCGCGTTTATTTGTGGGTATTTTTGATTTTATGTATTGCATCGGCAACGATTAATGCCGGCGCGGTCGCCATCGTTACCGCCGCCATCGTCAAAATGGCCATTCCATCACTGACTCTCGATACCGGCATAGTGTCCGCCATGATTATGGCTTCCTGCCTGCTGATTTTGGCAAGCGGCCGCTATAAAGCATTGGACAACGTTTCCAAAATCATCATCGTCAGCCTGACCATCGCCACCGTCGCCGCAGCAGCCGTGGCCATGTCCCGCGGTATGCAGATGAAGCCTGACTTTATCGAGCCTACCCCATGGACGCTGACCGGCTTGGGCTTCCTCATCGCGCTGATGGGCTGGATGCCTGCACCGATTGAAATTTCCGCCATCAACTCTTTGTGGGTTACCGAAAAACAACGCATCAACCCTTCCAGCTACCGCGACGGCATTTTTGACTTCAACGTCGGCTACATTACCAGCGCGATTTTGGCGGTCGTTTTCCTCGCCTTGGGTGCATATGTACAATACGGCAACGGCGAGGAAGTGCAAATGGCGGGCGGCAAATATGTCGGCCAGCTGATTAATATGTACGCTGTGACCATCGGCGACTGGTCTCGTCCATTAGTGGCATTTATTGCTTTCGCCTGCATGTACGGCACCACCATTACCGTAGTGGACGGCTACGCCCGCGCGATTGCCGAACCGGTACGCCTGCTGCGCGGCAAAGACAAAACCGGCAATGCCGAATTGTTTGCTTGGAACGTCTGGGTTGCAGGCTCAGGCTTGGCTGTAATTTTCTGGTTCAACAGCGCGATGGCGGAACTGCTCAAGTTCGCTATGATTACCGCCTTCGTTGCCGCCCCAGTGTTCGCTTGGTTGAACTACCGCCTCGTAAAAGGTGACAAACGCCACAAACTGACCATGGGCATGAACTTCCTCGCCATTATCGGTTTGATTTATTTGACCGGCTTTACCGTTTTGTTCCTGCTGAACCAAACAGGCATTTTGGCTGCGCCTAAATAAGCCCATATAAAAAAGGCCGTCTGAAACTTAAAAACAGGTTTCAGACGGCCTTTCCAATCCATCATATCTTTTTGAATTTTCATTCAAACCCATTATAATGACTCCTTATTTCGCCGTTGCAGACCACTCGACGGCATCCGTATTTTGGAAAATTTATGAAGCCGTCTATCCTAGAAAAACTACAACAACTCAGCGACCGACTGGAAGAAGTCACGCACCTGCTCGGTCAGCCTGAAGCCACGTCCGACATGGACAACTACCGCAAACTCACACGCGAACACGCCGAACTGACCCCCGTCGTCGAAGTCTTCCAAAACTATCAGCTGGCGCAAAGCGACTTGGCTGATGCCGAAGAAATGCTGTCCGACCCCGAAATGAAAGACTTTGCCGCCGAAGAAATCGAAGCGGCGAAAACCAAAATCGACGAACTCGATACCGAATTGCAAAAACTCTTGCTGCCCAAAGATGCCGACGACGATAAAAATATCTTTATCGAAGTACGCGCCGGTACCGGCGGCGACGAAGCCGCGCTGTTTGCAGGCGATTTGCTGCGTATGTACAGCCGCTACGCCGAGCGCAACCGCTGGCAGGTCGAAATCGTTTCCGCCAACGAAAGCGAATTGGGCGGCTATAAAGAAGTCATCGCCCGCATTATCGGCTTAGGCGCGTACAGCCGTCTGAAATTTGAATCCGGCGGCCACCGCGTGCAGCGCGTCCCTGCCACCGAAAGCCAAGGCCGTATCCATACCTCTGCCTGCACCGTTGCCGTCATGCCCGAAGCGGACGAACTCGAAGACATCGAGTTGAACCCCGCCGACCTGCGCATCGATACCTTCCGCGCATCCGGTGCGGGCGGTCAGCACATCAACAAAACCGACTCCGCCGTCCGCATTACCCACTTGCCGACAGGCATGGTGGTCGAATGCCAAGACGGCCGCAGCCAACACGCCAACAAAGCGCAGGCGATGAAAGTCCTCGCCGCCCGCTTAAACGATGCGCAAAAACGCGAAGCACAAGCCAAAGAAGCCGCCGAACGCAAATCCCTGATCGGCAGCGGCGACCGCAGCGAGCGCATCCGTACCTACAACTACCCACAAGGCCGCGTGACCGACCACCGCATCAACCTTACCCTGCACAAACTGGATTTTGTGATGGACGGCGATTTGGAAGAAATCACCAATGCCCTGATTGCCGAGCATCAAGCCGAGCTTTTGGCGGCAATGGGGGATTGATGAATTTAGCCCATTGCGTTTATACTTTTCAGACGGCCTGATGACATATGTCAATATGACCGTGAATATATTAAAGAAACTTCAATCCTGAAGTGTTAAAATGCAGCACCAGCTGCGCCCCAGCAACACCCTTCTACAATTAACGAAAGAGAGGACACAAAATGGCAAAAATCCTGATCGCACCGGTATCTACCGGCCTGAGCGCCGATGCAGCGGCAAAAGCATTTGCAGCGGCATTGAATGCACAAGTTTTCCAGACCGTTGACTCCACTACAGAAGCCCTGTTGGCTCAAGGCAAGAGCGACGACTGGTTTGACGCGCTTGTCGGTAAAGTTGCAGCATTGAATGCAGATAACCTCGTTATCGAAGGCATCACTCCTGATGCAGACAAATTGTTCTTGGCAGGCAAAAACGTCGAATTGGCGTTGTCTTTGGACGCAGGCGTTGTATTGGCGCTGAAATCCGACAATACTGACGCGGCCGCCATCGCCCAACAATTAAACCTCACCAAACAGCTCTACACCAACTCCCCAGGCTTATTGGAAGGCTTTATCATTGACGGCGCAGCCGCTGCTTTAGGCGCACAAGTTGCCGAGCAAACCGGCCTGACTTTCTTCGGCTCCAGCGACAAACTACAAGACGTATCCGCTTTGGCCAAACGCGAAGCCAAACGCCTGTCTCCAGCCCAATTCCGTTACAACCTGATCGATTTCGCACGCAAAGCCGATATGCGCATCGTCCTGCCTGAAGGCGCAGAACCACGCACCGTCGCCGCTGCCGCTATCTGTCACGAAAAAGGCATCGCCCGTTGCGTACTATTGGCTACCCGCGAAGAAGTTGAAGCCGTAGCGAAAGAACGCGGCATTTCCCTGCCCGATTCTTTGGAGATCATCGATCCTGCTTCTTTGGTTGAGCAATACGTCGAGCCGATGTGCGAATTACGCAAATCCAAAGGCCTGACTCCTGAAGATGCACGTAAACAGCTGCAAGACACCGTCGTACTGGGTACCATGATGATGGCTCAAAACGACGTAGACGGTTTGGTTTCCGGCGCAGTCCACACTACTGCCAACACCATCCGTCCTGCCCTGCAACTGATTAAAACCGCTCCGGGTGCAAGCCTCGTATCCAGCGTATTCTTCATGTTGCTGCCTAACCAAGTTTTGGCATTCGGCGACTGTGCGGTTAACCCGAACCCA
The DNA here is from genome assembly GCF_051962915.1 of Neisseria sp. P0006.S009. Taxonomy (NCBI): domain Bacteria; kingdom Pseudomonadati; phylum Pseudomonadota; class Betaproteobacteria; order Neisseriales; family Neisseriaceae; genus Neisseria; species Neisseria sp. P0006.S009. Next base: position 656,271 of record NZ_JBQCUV010000001.1, read on the forward strand.
ACGCCTGAACAACTGGCCGACATCGCCATTCAATCTGCCGACAGCGCCAAAGCTTTCGGTATCGATCCCAAAGTGGCCATGATTTCCTACTCTACCATCAACTCAGGCAGCGGCCCTGATGTCGATGCAGTAATCGAAGCAACCAAACTGGCTAATGAAAAACGCCCTGATTTGGCCATCGAAGGTCCGTTGCAATACGATGCGGCTACCGTTCCATCTATCGGCAAATCCAAAGCTCCGGGCAGCGCTGTCGCTGGTCAAGCAACTGTCCTGATTTTCCCAGACCTCAATACCGGCAACTGTACTTACAAAGCCGTACAACGCAGCGCCAACGTCCTGAGCGTAGGCCCGTTATTGCAAGGTTTGCGCAAACCGGTTAACGACTTGTCCCGCGGTGCATTGATTGAAGACATCGTCTTCACCATCGCCCTGACTGCCGTTCAAGCCAAACAAATGCAAGGCTGATTGACAAGCTGATGCTTTGAAATCAAAGGCCGTCTGAAACCGATGTTTCAGACGGCCTTTCGTATCTTTGCGCCAACTATATTATAATTCGCCATTATTTTCTGAAAGACTGCCCCAATGACTGCCTACCAGCAACAACTAGCCGACAAAAAGCAATATCTTCAGCAACTTTTCCAAGGACTGGATTTCCCTGAAATCGAGATCTTTGAATCTCCGGAACAGCATTACAGGATGCGTGCCGAGTTCCGCATCTGGCATGAAGGCGGCGAAATGTTTTACGCCATGTTTGAGCGCGGGCAAAAGGCAAGCGGGGCAAGCCTGATCCGTTGCGACCAATTTCCTGCCGCGTCCAAATCCATCAATACCTTGATGCCGAAATTGATTGAAGCCGCGTCCAATCATCCCGAGCTGAAAAACCGCTGGTACGCCGTCGAATTTTTGTCCACTTTAAGCGGCGAAATACTGGTTACCATGATTTACCACAAGAAGCTGAACGACGCATGGCAACAAGCCGCGCAAGAGCTGGCGCACAATTTAGGCATCCACATCATCGGCCGCAGCCGCGGACAAAAAATCGTATTGAGCCAAGATTTTGTGACTGAAGCGTTGGAAGTCAACGGCAAGACCTTCCGCTATCGTCAAATCGAGGGCGGCTTTACCCAACCCAATGCCCAAGTGTGCCAAAAAATGCTGACTTGGGCGTGTGATGCTGCGCAAAACTTAGGCAAAGACCTGCTTGAGCTGTACTGCGGCAACGGCAATTTCACCCTGCCGCTTTCGCAACATTTCAATCAGGTGCTGGCGACCGAAGTTTCCAAAACTTCCGTCAACGCCGCCCAATGGAATATTGAAGCCAACCAAATTACCAATCTTAAAATCGCCCGCCTGTCTGCGGAAGAGTTTACCGAGGCCTACACGCAAAACCGTGAATTCCGCCGCCTGCAAGAACAAGGCATTGACTTGAAAAACTATGATTTTTCAACTATTTTTGTCGATCCTCCACGCGCCGGTATTGATGATGAAACGCTCAAATTGGTTGCCCGATTCGACAACGTCCTCTATATTTCCTGCAATCCTGAGACCCTTCGCGCCAACCTAGACACGCTCTGTCAAACCCATACCATCGAACGCGCCGCCCTATTCGACCAATTCCCATTTACCCACCATATCGAAAGCGGCGTTTGGTTGAAGAAGAAATAAAATCATACAAAAAGGCCGTCTGAATGTTCAGACGGCCTTTAATTAACGGCATATTAAGCGATTTTCAAATCAATCCGCTTCCAAAACCACTTTCATGGCTTGGTTTTCAGCAGCGTGTTTGAATACATCGTAAGCTTTTTCCAATTCGCTGAATTTGAAATGGTGGGTCATCATTTTGGTGTAATCCACTGAGCTGCTGGAAATGGCTTTCATCAGCATTTCGGTGGTATTCGCGTTAACCAGGCCTGTTGTGATGGCAAGGTTTTTAATCCAAAGTTTTTCCAGTTTGAAATCAACGGATTGACCATGCACACCGACCACAGCAATATGGCCGCCGGGTTTCACGATGTCTTGGCACATATTCCAAGTTGCAGGGATACCGACCGCTTCGATGGCGCAATCTACGCCGTCTTCGCCGACGATAGCGGCAACTTGTTTGCTTACATCGCCGGAAGCAGGGTTGATGGTATGGGTCGCGCCCAATTCTTTCGCCAGTTTCAAGCGGTTTTCGTCCATATCGCAAACGATGATGGCAGCAGGGCTATACAGTTGCGCAGTCAGCAATGCAGACATACCGACAGGGCCGGCACCGGCGATGAATACGGTATCGCCAGGTTTCACATCGCCATATTGCACGCCGATTTCGTGGGCGGTCGGCAAAGCATCGCTCAACAGCAGGGCAACTTCTTCGTTGACGTTGTCAGGCAGCGGAACCAAGCTGTTGTCTGCATAAGGCGTACGGACGTATTCGGCCTGAGTACCGTCAATCATATAGCCCAAGATCCAACCGCCGTTGCGGCAGTGTGAATAAAGTTGGATTTTACAGTTGTCGCAAGTACAGCATTTGCTAACACATGAAATAATGACTTTATCATCGACTTTGATGTTTTTTACAGCATCGCCGACTTCTTCTACAATACCGATACCCTCATGACCGAGAATACGACCGTCGGCAACTTCAGGGTTTTTACCTTTCCAAATACCCAAGTCAGTACCGCAAATTGTGGTTTTAACGATTTTGACGACTGCATCGGTCGGATCGATAATTTGAGGGCGGGGTTTTTCTTCGAAACGGATGTCGTTTGCGCCATGATAAACCATTGCTTTCATGTGAATCTCCTTGAGCAGTTAATAAACTTTAACAATACAGCGTAAATCCACGTTAACTATATTTATATACCCCTCTACCAGATAAGTCAATCCTGATTATTATTTTGCATGTTATAGTGTAACATGCTGTTTTAAAAATAAATAATTAAAAAGTAAATATTAATGAACACACACACATCCTTTGCACAACGACTCATCGATTGGCAACGGCAGCATGGCCGTCACGACTTGCCTTGGCAGATCAAAGACCCCTATTCCGTCTGGCTTTCAGAAATCATGCTCCAACAAACGCAGGTTGCTACCGTATTGGACTACTATCCGCGTTTCTTAGCCAAATTCCCAACCGTGCAATCGCTTGCCGCTGCGCAGCAAGACGAGGTTTTATCCTTGTGGGCAGGCTTGGGCTATTACAGCCGCGCACGCAATCTGCACAAAGCAGCGCAACAAGTCGTCAGACAATTCGGCGGTATCTTTCCATCCGAACGCAAAGACTTAGAAACGCTCTGCGGCGTAGGCAGAAGTACCGCCGCCGCTATTTCTGCCTTTGCTTTTAACCGACGAGAAACCATCTTGGACGGCAACGTCAAACGCGTTCTCTGCCGTGTCTTTGCCCAAGACGGCAATCCGCAAGATAAGAAATTTGAAAACTCGCTTTGGACGCTTGCCGAAAGCCTACTGCCGTCTGAAAACACTGATATGCCTGCCTACACGCAAGGCTTGATGGACTTGGGCGCAACCGTCTGCAAACGAACAAAACCTTTGTGCCATCAATGCCCGATGGCAGACATCTGCGAAGCAAAAAAACAAAACCGCATTGACGAGCTGCCCCGCAAAAAAACTGCCCCCGAAGTGCAAACCCTACCGCTTTATTGGCTGATTATTCACCACACTGACGGCGCATTATTGCTTGAAAAACGCCCTGCCAAAGGCATTTGGGGCGGTCTGTATTGCGTCCCCTGTTTTGAAAAATTAGACGATTTGTATGCTTACGCCGAACGCTTCGGTATTGTTTCAGACGGCCTTGAAGAACAAACCACATTTACCCACCGCCTGACCCACCGCTTATTGATGATTACCCCTTTTCAGACGCAACAAAGGCCGTCTGAACATCTTTCAGACGGCCTTTGGATATCAGCGGAACAGTTGGCGGATTATGGTTTACCCAAACCTTTAATCAAATATTTGGCGAAAGGCTAAACCGCCCTATTCCACAATCTCTTTAAATACAACTTCTTTCCCACCGCGAATCAATACGGCAAAACCATCGCCAATTTGCCAACGCGAGCTTGGATTGGCGTACTCGACACCCTGACTCTGCAAGCGGACTTGCGCCAGTTTCTCAACCGTATTGCCTTCACGCAACTCAACCATCATCGGGCTGTGGCTGTTGATATAAATTGCAGTAATCGTCCGACCTTGTACGGATTGATAACGGACAGAATACGTCTGCGCCTGTGCAATGACCGGTAACGGCGCGTCTGGACGCACGGCTTTATACGAGCCGCACGAAACGCACAAACTCACGCACAAAGCGCAGATAATTTTATTCAACATAGGCATAGATTAGTAATGGTGATGCGGAATCTCGCCATCAAGCCGGTAATAAGTGCCGCAATACGGGCATTCAATCTCACTGTTGGACTGAATCGGCAAGAACACACGCGGATGGCCGTTCCATGTTTCATGATTAGGGCCGGAGCAATGCAGCGGCAAATCCTGCGGCTTGATGACTACAACGTTTTTTTCAGATTGTGTACTCATGGTTTGGTTCCTCACTATGTTTTCTTATCTTCCGATATTGTAAAGCAAAACGGCCGCTAGGTTCGACTGAAAACATTATATAATCACTTTTTTCAGACGGCCTTTGATGATGATGACTACCCTGCTCCGCCTTCAAGATTTCGATACTTCCGATTCCGCTTCATTTCTTTATACACTCAGTGCAGCCTATTTGGATCACACTGAACAGACAGGCGATGAAGACATGTCCAGCCTCAACGACGAACAGCATACATTAATCGCACTTTGTTACCTCGACAGCCAGGTTCAAGAAGGCGGCTTTGTACAGCTTATCGCTTCAGGATACGGAGAATACATCTTCGGCAATCCGGTTGCTGACAGCCTGCGCCGCTGGCGCATCAAGCCGATACCAAAAATCTTAGACAAAGCCAAGGCTCTGTACGAAAAACACGGCGAATCCATTGAAAAAATGGCAGACGAGCAAAGGGATTTCGACGAAATCCGCAAAGCTTTTCCCGATTTTGAAGAGCTTGACGGCGATTATTATGACGTTGCCGATGAAGACTTGGAAACTGCGGCAGCGTACGTTCAGGCAAATTGGGATAAATTTGCCAAACTGTCAGACTGAAACCATAAAACTTTGCCGGTTTGAATCATCTGTTCAAACCGGCAAAATCATCAATACGTCAAATTAACGTTTGTTTTTCTGATAAATCGGCATCACTTCAGGCAACATTTTGCGGATCGCATTGATACGCGCCTGATTGGTCGGATGGGTCGACAAAATAGCCAATGAGCTGCCGCCCTGTACTTTGTTCATTTTTTCCCACACACTTACCGCAGCCTCAGGATTGTAGCCTGCTTCAGCCATCAAACGCACACCGCCGGCATCCGCTTCGCTTTCCTGATAACGTGAGAACGGTTTGGTCGCCAACAAATCTGCACCCAAACCGACCAAATCACCATCCACACCGGTTGAGCTGGCCAAAATCGAACCGCCCAAGCCGGTCAATACTTGTCCGCCCAAAGCTTTTTTACTGTGTTCCAACAAAGCATGGGTCATTTCATGGCCGACAACGGCGGCAATTTCATCATCAGTCAGCTTCAATTTCTCTACTATACCGGTGTACACGGCCATTTTACCGCCCGGCATTGCCCATGCGTTCATTTCATCACTGCGGATAACGTTCATCTGCCAGTTGAAAGGCACGCCGGTTTTGTTGGCGCGCTCAGCATGAGGACGCAGACGTGCAAACACGCGTTGAACGCGTTGAGCAGTTGGAGATGAAACATCCAAAGCTTTTTGACCACGCGCGTTTTGAATGACTTGTGAGTAACTTTTGGCAGCATCTTCATTCAAAGTCGCAGTATCGTAGCCAACCATATCCGCTACAGAAGTACAGCCGGTCAACGCCAAAATCACACCCATGCCGGCCCAATATTTTTTATTCCATTTTTTCAACATGTTTTCTCTCTGTGTTTTAAAATTAATGTAACGACATTGTACCCAAATTTAATATCCTTTACACAAAAGGCCGTCTGAACGGTTTCAGACGGCCTTTAAGCGTAATATTTAAGAACGGCGCTGCAGCATCCAAGACTCAATCTTACGCGCATCGTTCACGCGGGTTGTGGAAGACGGAGAGTTGAGCAATACAATGGTAATCGGCTGATTCTGTACATTGGCCTTAACCACCATAGAACGTCCTGCTTCACGAATATAGCCGGTTTTCTGCAATTCGATATTCCAGCTGCCCTCACGCACCAAGGCATTGGAGTTTTTGTAGTTTTGACGACCATTTGCCGTCCAAACCGAGCCGTAATTTGAAGTCGAATTTTTGCGAATCAGCGGATACTTACTGGCTGCCGCAACCATGCGGTTCAAATCGCGTGCAGTGGAAACGTTTTGGAAATTCAAACCGGTAGGCTCATAGAAACGACTGCTGGTCATACCCAGGCTTTGCGCTTTGGCATTCATAGCCGCAACAAATGCGCTCATACCGCCCGGATACGTACGGCCCAATGCATGAGTAGCACGGTTTTCACTGCTCATCAGGCTCAGGTGCAACAGTTCGCCGCGTGTCAGCGTCGTGCCGATGCTCAAACGGCTGCCCGTACCTTTCAAACGGTCGATTTCAGCCTCGGTAATCGTAATCGGCTCGTTCATATCCAGATGCGCATCCAAAACCACCATCGCGCTCATCAATTTGGAAATAGAGGCAATCGGCATGACACGATCAGGGTTTTTCTGATACAGCACTTCACCGGTTTTATTATTGAAAATCAAAGCAGATTGCGAAGACAGCAGAGGACCTGCCAAAGCGGCTTGAGCTTCGACTTGGTCGGCATGACTCAATGCAAAAGCTTCCAGCGGGTCATTTTGCACTGGGAAATTTTGCTCCAAAAATTGTCCCAATACATCCATATCATTGGCAACGGCAGGCGCAGAAGCAAAGGCCAATGCCACACCTGTCCATACCATTCCTAAAGTTTTATAGATTTTCATATCTGCCAATTCAAAAAAATACATTTAATTCAACATTCTGTTAAATTTTTCGACAATTGTAAAGCGAGTTGAGAAAACTTTGCGTTTGTTAGCAAGATATTCAAATCCCACGCCCTCATCTGTTTCTTAGACGATACGGCGCAATGCCTGCTCTGATTTGAAAAAACACAAGATAGTCATTATACTTAGGCTCCTTTGTCAGAGGCATTCCCTCAATCCGGCAATACGCCCGAAATATCTGTTCCCCCTTTACAACACAGCCTCCATACAACCATACGAAGAAATTATTATGTCTGAAGAAAAACGCACCTGTTCATTCTGCGGGAAGTCTGAAAACGACGTTAAAAACCTGATCGAAGGCGAACACGCCTTCATCTGCAACGAATGTGTAGAAACTTGCGGCATAATGCTGCAAGACAACGAATCCGGCGAAATTGAAAACGAGCTTGTCAAAGCGAAAGAAGAAAACGCCGAGAAAAAACTGCCTACCCCGGCCGAAATCGTTGCCAACCTCAACGACCACGTTATCGGTCAGGAACACGCAAAAAAAGCGTTGGCAGTATCGGTTTACAACCACTACAAACGCCTGCACCACCCGAAAGCAGAGGGCAAAGTCGAATTGTCCAAATCCAACATCCTGCTTATCGGTCCGACCGGCTCAGGTAAAACCCTGTTGGCGCAATCTTTGGCGCGCAAACTGGATGTCCCTTTTGTCATGGCAGATGCCACAACTTTGACCGAAGCCGGTTATGTCGGTGAAGACGTCGAACAAATCATCACCAAACTTTTGGGCAAATGTGATTTTGACGTTGAAAAAGCCCAGCGCGGCATCGTCTATATCGATGAAATCGATAAAATCTCACGCAAAAGCGACAACCCGTCCATCACGCGTGACGTATCCGGCGAAGGTGTGCAACAAGCCTTGCTGAAACTGATTGAAGGCACTGTAGCCAGCGTTCCTCCTCAAGGCGGACGCAAACATCCGAACCAAGAATTCATCAATGTTGATACCACCAACATCCTCTTTATCTGCGGCGGCGCATTTGCCGGCTTGGAAAAAGTCATCCGCCAACGTACTGAAAAAGGAGGTATCGGCTTTGGTGCAGCGGTACACAGCAAAGATGAAAACGCCGATATTTCAGCCCTGTTTGAAACCGTCGAGCCTGAAGACTTGATTAAATTCGGTTTGATTCCTGAGTTGATCGGCCGTCTGCCCGTGATTGCCACATTGGAGGAATTGGACGAAGACGCTTTGGTCAACATTTTGACCGAACCGAAAAACGCCTTGGTCAAACAATATCAAACCTTGTTTGAAATGGAAGATGTCAGCCTTGAGTTTGAAGAAGACGCTTTGCGCAGCATCGCCAAACTGGCAATGGAACGCAAAACCGGTGCGCGCGGCCTGCGCTCTATCGTCGAACGCTGCCTCTTGGACACCATGTATGCCCTGCCAGATTTGAAAGACGTCGCCAAAGTCGTCATCAATAAAGAGGTGGTAGAAAAAGGCGAGCAGCCAAAACTTTTCCGCAAAGACGGCAGCGAATACAAACAGTAAAACTGATTCTTTGAAAAAGACGTGTAACCGTACACGTCTTTTTTTGAATTAAACTATATTGCCGAACAATTCTATATACGAAACAAAGGCCGTCTGAAACATATTCAGACGGCCTTTGTTTTCAAGTTGCTCTAAGTCTGTCTTCATCCGGAGTATTGATGAGAGTGACTTCCTTGAATTTTATGAAGCTTATTTTTTTGCTTTTTTAGCAGCTTTTTTTGCAGGAGCGGCTTTAGCAGGAGCAGCTTTAGCAGCAGGCTCGGATGCGGCAGCTTCAGGAGCAACATCCTCAGGCGCTGCTACCGGTTCAGAGGCAGCGGGCTCGGAAGCAGCTGACTCAGCCGTACGTTGATAGCCTTTGTCTTTCATGCAGGCATCAAACACAGCACGGTCAGCATTTTCACCAGATGCCTGTTGGCATTGGGTCATTGCTTCTTCAACAGTGACGCGTGGTGCTGCCGCTTCTTCAGCGGGTTTGGAAGAAGAACAAGCTGCCAACATCAGGCTACCGGTTGCAAGAGCGATCAATAAAGTTTTCATAATTGTATATTCCTAAATTTTAATTTTATGGTTTACCGTTAAACGGGAGATACAGGCTGTCAAACAGCCCTGCACCTCAATATTGAGTACCCAATTCCAATTTAGTTTCATTTCATCCTGTAAGTTTTTGATAAATTAATCCTATTGATGTTAAGACAAATGCTTAATTCCCAATAAACTCAAAACCTTGCAGGCCAGTAACTTTTTCTGTTTTTGAACTGTAAAAATATCAAAACTTAGACGATTTTAGCTGCAACCATCATTTGGGGAGTCCCTCTTTTTATGGCATAATGGACTACTTACCGGATAGTTCCGTACCCCTTTTTTCAAACCGCAGAATCAAAATCATACTGCGGTTTATCCATTTCAGAATCAGATTTTTCAGACGGCCTCACCATTCAAAAGGCCGTCTGAACAGAAAGCCACCATCATGAATCCTTTCTCTTCACTCGGTTTAGGCAGCGAATTAGTCTCTGCCCTGACCGATCAGGGTTATGAAAACCCGACGCCTATCCAAGCCGCAGCGATTCCTAAAGCCTTGGCAGGACACGACCTTTTGGCCGCAGCACAAACCGGCACAGGTAAAACCGCCGCCTTTATGCTGCCCAGCCTCGAACGCCTGAAACGCTACGCCACATCCAGCACCTCCCCTGCCATGCACCCCGTCCGCATGTTGGTATTGACCCCGACCCGCGAACTGGCTGATCAAATTGACCAAAACGTACAGGCCTATATTAAAAATCTTCCTTTGCGCCATACCGTCCTCTTCGGCGGCGTCAACATGGACAAACAAACTGCCGACTTGCGCGCCGGTTGCGAAATCGTTGTCGCTACGGTTGGCCGACTGCTCGACCACGTTAAACAAAAAAACATCAATTTAAACAAAGTTGAAATCGTTGTACTCGATGAAGCCGACCGTATGCTTGATATGGGTTTCATCGACGATATCCGCAAAATCATGCAGATGTTGCCCAAACAGCGACAAACCCTGCTTTTTTCCGCCACTTTCTCACCGCCTATCCGCAAGCTTGCACAAGATTTTATGCACACGCCTGAAATGGTCGAGGTGGCCGCGCAAAACACCACCAACGCCAATGTCGAGCAACACATCATTGCCGTTGATGCACTCAAAAAGCGCAACCTGCTCGAACGTCTGATTGTTGATTTGCATATGAATCAAGTCATTGTATTCTGCAAAACCAAACAAAGCGTCGATCAAGTTACCCGCGACCTCGTCCGCCGCAACATTGCCGCCCAATCCATCCACGGCGACAAATCCCAACAAAGCCGACTGGAAACCCTCAATGCCTTTAAAGAAGGCACATTACGCGTTTTGGTTGCCACCGACGTTGCAGCGCGCGGCTTGGATATTGCCGAGTTGCCTTTCGTCATCAACTACGAGCTGCCAACCCAACCTGAAGACTACGTTCACCGCATCGGACGTACCGGCCGGGCCGGTGCCGACGGCGTTGCCATTTCCTTGATGGATAAAACCGAACAGAAAATGTTTGAATCCATTAAAGAGCTGATCGGCAGCGATTTGAATGTGGAACGCATCGAAGGCTTTGAGCCGCATTGGTGGGGCAACGACAATCAAGATGAAGCCAAAGCGCAACCGGTTCAACACAACGACAGCCGCTCTCGCCGCGATGATAGAAACAAACGCAACGAATACGCGAATAAATCAGACAAAAGCTCGAAAAAAGCAGAAGAGAAAAACGATCCGGGTATTGTCTGCGGCAAAATTGCCGGCAGAACACGCCGCAGCCGTCACGAGCGTCAGCCTTGCGCCCTGCTCCAACCTGGTTTTGGCGTAAAGTAAACAACGCTGATTAATCGGTTTCTGATTATTTATCCTAAGCAAAGGCCGTCTGAAACTTATCTTTCAGACGGCCTTTTATTAAACTAAAAATAAAAAGGACGTGATGAACACGCCCTTTATTTTTCCGTTTCAGACGGCCTTTATTATTTAAGGTCGTCTGAAAATCGGTTTACCTTGTTACATTAAACATTCACGGTTTCGGCTACTTCATTGTAGCTGTCGATTTCGTTGAAATTCATGTAACGGTAGATTTGGTCGCCCTGCTCGTTGATGATACCGATATTGGCTTGGTATTCTTCAACAGTCGGGATTTTACCCAGTTTAGAGCAGATCGCCGCCAACTCAGCTGAGCCGAGGTAAACAAAGGTGTTTTTACCCAAGCGGTTCGGGAAGTTACGGGTAGAAGTGGACATTACAGTCGCGCCTTCGTGTACTTGTGCTTGGTTACCCATACACAATGAGCAACCCGGCATTTCCATACGCGCACCTGCACGGCCGAGTACGCCGTAGTGACCTTCGTCAGACAACTCTTTCGCATCCATTTTGGTTGGAGGTGCCATCCACAGACGTACCGGGATGTCGGTTTTACCTTCCAAGAGTTTGGAGGCTGCGCGGAAGTGGCCGATGTTGGTCATACAAGAACCGATGAACACTTCGTCAATTTTGGTGCCGGAGCGTTCAGACATGAAGCACACGTCGTCTGGGTCGTTCGGGCAAGCAATAATCGGCTCTTTAATGTCGTCCATGTTGATTTCAATCACGGCAGCGTATTCGGCATCTTTATCCGCTTCGAGCAATTCAGGATTTGCCAACCATGCTTCCATGGCTTTGATACGGCGTTCCAAAGTGCGCGAATCTTGATAGCCGTTGGCAATCATGTTTTTCATCAACACAATGTTGGATTTCATGTACTCGATAATCGGCTCTTTGTTGAGCTTCACAGTACAGCCTGCGGCGGAGCGTTCGGCAGATGCGTCAGTCAATTCAAAAGCTTGTTCCACTTTCAAATCAGGCAGGCCTTCGATTTCGAGGATGCGGCCGGAGAAGATGTTTTTCTTACCAGCTTTAGCAACAGTCAGCAAACCTTGTTTAATCGCGTACAACGGAATGGCGTTCACCAAGTCACGCAGGGTTACACCCGGTTGCAGTTTGCCGCTGAAGCGTACCAATACGGACTCAGGCATATCGAGCGGCATCACACCAGTAGCTGCTGCGAAAGCAACCAAGCCGGAGCCGGCAGGGAAAGAAATACCGATAGGGAAACGGGTGTGGCTGTCGCCGCCGGTACCAACTGTATCAGGCAACAGCAGACGGTTGAGCCATGAGTGAATCACGCCATCACCCGGACGCAGGGATACACCGCCACGGGTAGAGATAAAAGCAGGCAATTCTTTATGAGTTCTCACATCGACAGGCTTTGGATAAGCCGCGGTGTGACAGAAAGACTGCATCACCATATCTGCTGAGAAGCCCAAGCAAGCCAGGTCTTTCAATTCGTCACGAGTCATCGGACCAGTAGTATCTTGCGAGCCGACAGTAGTCATGCGTGGTTCGCAGTAAGTACCCGGACGCACGCCTTTGCCTTCCGGCAAACCGCAGGCGCGACCAACCATTTTTTGAGCCAATGTGAAACCGGCTTTGCTTTCAGCTGGCGCTTGAGGCAGACGGAACTCGGTAGAAGCAGGCAATTTCAGTGCTTCGCGCGCTTTGGCAGTCAGACCGCGACCGATAATCAGGTTGATACGGCCACCTGCTTGGACTTCGTCCAGCAATACTTGTGATTTCAATTCAAAATCGGCAACGGTTTCGCCGTTTTTCACGATTTTGCCTTCATAAGGCAGGATATCGACGACATCGCCCATTTTCAGAGCAGACACATCAACTTCAATCGGCAATGCGCCGGAGTCTTCTTGAGTATTGAAGAAAATAGGAGCAATTTTGCCACCCAGGCATACGCCGCCGAAACGTTTGTTCGGTACGAACGGAATATCTTCGCCTGTATGCCAAATCACGGAGTTGGTAGCAGATTTACGTGAAGAACCGGTACCGACCACGTCGCCAACGTAAGCAACAGGATGACCTTTGGCTTTGAGTTCTTCCAACAATTTAATCGGACCGACTTCGCCCGGTTTGTCAGGGTTGATGCCGTCGCGCGGGTTTTTCAACATAGCCAGCGCGTGCAGAGGGATATCAGGACGGCTCCATGCGTCAGGCGCTGGAGAGAGGTCGTCTGTATTGGTTTCGCCGTCGACTTTGAAGACGGTAACAGTGATTTTTTCTGGAACTTTGGCGCGGGAAGTGAACCATTCGGCATCTGCCCAAGATTGCAATACTTCTTGCGCGTATTTATTGCCTTTTTCGGCTTTTTCTTGAACATCGTGGAAAGAGTCAAACATCAACAGAGTATGTTTCAGACCATTTGCAGCGATAGGTGCAAGTTTGTCATTGTCCAAGAGTTCGATGAGTGCATGAATGTTGTAACCGCCAAGCATGGTACCCAACAGCTCGGTAGCATACTCAGGGGAAATCAGCGGACTGGATGCGCTGCCTTCGGCAACGGCAGCCAAAAATGAGGCTTTAACTTTGGCGGCATCGTCCACACCGGGCGGTACGCGGTGAGCCAACAGCTCAACCAAGAACTCACCTTCACCGGCAGGTGGATTTTTCAGCAGCTCAACCAAATCAGCAGTCTGCTGAGCAGTCAGAGGAAGGGGGGGAATACCAAGGGCGGCGCGCTCGGCGGCGGCTTTACGATAGGCTTCTAACATCTCTTTGTTCCTTTTTCTGTTTTTTCTTCTGGGCAGTTGCAAATGATTTGCAATTAAGGATTGTAAACAATCCTTTTAAGCATCATAGACCAGTTTTCAAAAAATGGGAACAGTTATGTTGCTGAATGTAATAAATTTAAACTATTTTGTTTAATGTGTTAATAGTTCAACCTATCTAAAGCCGCCCTCTTCTAGGCTTTTTAGCCAAACAGACGGGAAACTTCGGCTGATTTTTTACGGTACGGCAATATGATTTCAACGCGGAACAGGCCGTCTGATTGGATATATCTGATTTTCGCGTCGGTGTCATACATCAGAGTCAGGCGCTCTTTCAGATTGCGCAGAGCCATAGAATTACCTTTATGCGGCTTGGTATTTTCATTAGGTTCCGTTCCGCACGGATTTTCGATACTGATAAAAATAGATGATTTTTCCAATTTTGTTAATACCGTAATTATCCCTGGACGGTGGATAGATTCGACACCATGAAATACGGCATTTTCCAAAAGCGGTTGCAACAGCAGATGCGGCGTTTCTGCATCATCGGGCGCATGGTGCTGCCACATAACCTGTACGCGCATATGTCCCATGCGGATTTGCTCGATGGCAATATATTCCTGCGCCCACTCGATTTCCTGCCCCAAGGTGCTGTTTTGACTACCGTCGCGCAGTTGTGCGCGGAACAGGTTGGCCAGATTCTCCAGCAAAGTTTCCGCATCATACGGACGCAGACGGATTAAGCTGATGGCGGCATTCAGGCTGTTAAACAAGAAATGCGGACGGATACGCGCCGTCAATGCGCTCAGTCTAGCTTCGGAAATGGAAGGTGCAAGGCTGTTGCGACGGGATGCTTCGATGTACATGAAACTGAAACAAAAAAAGGTCAGCAAGAAGAAGTGTTGAATCAGCGGCCAAATTTCCGTCTTCAAAATCACTAGATCGACAAACAAGAAAATCAGCAGGTTGGAGACGTAGGAAACCACAACGCTGTACTGCGAGCGAAGCAGGGACGGCGCAAATGCCTGTAAGAAATAGACCTTGAGTAAAATTAAGAGGATGACGGGGCAAGCCCATGAAAAATGTTGGAAAATCTGTTCCGGATAAGGCACGCCCGATACCGTCATCAACGGAAAGATAAACAAACTGATTAACAAAACAATGAGCAGGCGCACCAGAGTTGCGGAATTGCGCAAATCCGGCACTGCGAAATTCTGGTTTATTTGACGTATAATAGACATGATTTCAACCGTTTTCTTTCATAATGTATAGACGGGTCTGCTATATTGAAGACGTAGACCCTGTTTTTTTATTTATATTTTAAGGATGCTGATATGAGCAAGGACAAAACCTGGTCAGGCCGTTTTAACGAACCTGTTTCCGAGCTGGTCAAAAAATATACCGGCTCGATTGATTTTGACAAACGACTGGCAGAATGGGACATCCAAGGCTCGCTGGCACACGCGCAAATGCTGACACAGTCGGGCGTTTTGAGCGAAGACGACCTCTCCGCCATCCGTCAGGGCATGGCCGAGATTATAGCAGAAATCAAAGAAGGAACGATTCCCTGGTCGCTGGATTTGGAAGATGTCCACATGAACATCGAACGCCGCCTTACCGACAAAATCGGCGATGCCGGCAAACGCCTGCACACCGGCCGCAGCCGCAACGATCAAGTCGCTACCGACATCCGCCTGTGGCTGCGTGATCAAATTACCGTTATTCAAAGCCTGATTCAAAACCTTCAGACGGCCTTGGTCGATTTGGCAGAACAAAACGCCGAAACCGTCATGCCCGGCTTTACCCACCTGCAAGTTGCCCAGCCGGTCAGCTTCGGGCATCACATGCTCGCCTACGTTGAAATGCTCGGCCGCGATTTCGAGCGCATGGCCGACTGCCGCAAACGCGTCAACCGTATGCCGCTCGGTGCCGCCGCACTGGCCGGTACCACCTACCCGATTCAACGCGAAATTACCGCCGAGCTGTTGGGCTTTGAGCAAATCTGCCAGAACTCGCTTGATGCCGTATCTGACCGCGATTTTGCCATTGAGTTCACAGCTGCTGCTTCTCTGATTATGGTTCACCTGAGTCGTCTTTCCGAAGAATTGATTTTGTGGATGAGCCCGCGTTTCGGCTTTATCGATATTGCCGACCGTTTCTGCACCGGCTCGTCCATCATGCCGCAAAAGAAAAACCCCGACGTACCCGAACTTGTGCGCGGTAAATCCGGTCGCGTGATTGGCCACCTGATCGGCCTGGTTACCCTAATGAAATCACAACCTTTGGCATACAACAAAGACAATCAGGAAGACAAAGAGCCTTTGTTTGACACTGCCGACACGCTTATCGACACCCTGCGCATTTACGCCGACATGATGCGCGGCGTGACCGTCAAACCCGACAATATGCGCGCCGCCGTAATGCAGGGTTTTGCAACGGCTACCGACTTGGCGGATTACTTGGTGAAAAAAGGCATGCCTTTCCGCGACAGCCACGAAGTCGTTGCCCAAGCCGTGCGCCATGCCGATGAAGCAGGCGTTGATTTGAGCGAATTGCCACTTGAAATCTTGCAAGGTTTCAGCGGTTTGATTGCCGACGACGTGTACAGCGTACTGACACCCGAAGGCAGCTTAAACGCACGCAACCACTTGGGCGGCACCGCGCCTGAACAAGTCCGTTTCCAAGTCAAACGCTGGCGTGAATTATTGGCTTAAACCCATCTAAACACATAAGTAAAAGGCCGTCTGAAAATTTTCAGACGGCCTTTTGATTGCCCGTGTTACACTCAACTTCACAATAAAAACAGATAAAACCTAAACTTACCTTCAAACGAGAAAACACGCCTCCTGACTTTGCCGCCATCTTCATACAAAAGGAGCAAGGATGAAAAACATTGTCTTAAAATTGATCATGATCTGCCTATGCTGCGGATGCTATGCCGTATTCGTTGCCTGGGAAAATGGCGGATTCAGCCAGCTCCATGATTTTCAAGCAATAGAGAGCAACGGCATGAGCGCATACCTTCATCAAACCTCCGCCGCCACCATGCAGGCTGAAAAAAACGAGCTGTCGATTTTGCAAAACAACCAAAATAGCTTGGCCTCTTGCGTCGGCATTGAATCTTTATGCGAACATGCCAAGCCGGGCATCTGGGTTGAACATGCAAAATTCTTGCAACACAAAGACACGGGCAAATTATTGGTACTTTCGTTGGACTATTTGGAAAACAATGACACCGCAAAAACCCTACACAACCGCTATACTGCATCGCTCCTACCCCAAGCAGACAGAACGGAGGCATGGCATTACGCCTGGCGTACATTTCTGAGCTCAATAATGTTTCTAATGGGCATCAATCTGACGCCAATGATTTTTGCCCTATTCGAAGAAAAGACAAGCGCAGCATAAAAACATGCCGTCTGAAAACATTTTCAGACGGCATGTTTCATTATTAAAGCTTAACGCGGATGAACCATATCGGCAGGAACGACCAATTCATCAAACTCTTCTCCCGTCAACAAGCCCAATTCGATGGCGGTTTCGCGCAACGATTTGTCGTTTTTATAGGCGGTTTTGGCGACTTTGGCGGCGTTTTCGTAGCCGATTTTGCGGTTTAACGCAGTAACCAACATCAGAGAATGGTGCAAGAAATAATCGATTTTTTCCGGTACGGGTTCAATGCCGACGGCGCAGTTCTCGTTGAAGCTGTTGCACGCATCGCCCAACAGGCGGATGGATTGCAAGAGATTGTAAGCGATAACGGGCATATAGACGTTCAGCTCGAAATTGCC
This sequence comes from Neisseria sp. P0006.S009, assembly GCF_051962915.1. Classification (NCBI taxonomy): domain Bacteria; kingdom Pseudomonadati; phylum Pseudomonadota; class Betaproteobacteria; order Neisseriales; family Neisseriaceae; genus Neisseria; species Neisseria sp. P0006.S009. The sequence goes on from NZ_JBQCUV010000001.1 coordinate 673,765, forward strand.
CGATGCGCCTGCCATGCCGATGGTGACGTCGTTGCCGAACACTTGGCAGCACACCATGGTCATCGCTTCGCATTGGGTTGGGTTGACTTTGCCCGGCATGATGGACGAACCCGGCTCGTTTTCAGGGATTTTTATTTCGCCCAAACCGCAACGCGGGCCGCTTGCCAGCCAGCGGATGTCGTTGGCGATTTTGTTCAGGCTTGCCGCAAGCGTTTTCAATGCGCCCGAAGCGGCAACGGCAGCATCGCGTCCGCCCAAGGCTTCAAATTTGTTCGGCGCGCTGACAAACGGCAGGCCGGACAATTCGGCGAGTTTGGCGGCGGCTTTTTCGGCGTATTCGGGATGGCTGTTTAAGCCCGTACCGACCGCCGTACCGCCCAAGGCGAGTTCATACAAATCTTTAAGTGCATCGTTCAGACGGCCTAAACCGTGATCGAGCTGGGAAACGTAGCCGGAAAATTCTTGTCCCAAAGTTAGCGGCGTTGCGTCTTGCAAATGGGTACGGCCGATTTTGACGATAGGGGCAAAAGCTTGGGCTTTTTTGTCCAACGTGTCGCGCAAGGCTTTTACCGCCGGAATAAGGTGGCGGTTGATTTCAATCGCGGCAGCAACGTGGATGGCAGTCGGGAACGCGTCGTTGGTCGATTGCGCGTGGTTCACATGGTCGTTGGGATGGACGGGCTGATACGCCGCCAAACCCGTACCAGCGATTTCGTTGGCGCGGTTCGCCAGCACTTCGTTCATGTTCATATTGGATTGCGTGCCGGAGCCGGTCTGCCACACTACCAATGGGAACTGCCCGTCGAGCTTGCCGTTCAACACATCGTCCGCCGCCTGCGTAATCAAATCCGCCTGTTCGGGCTTAATCCTGCCGAGGGAAACATTGGTGGCGGCTGCGGCTTTTTTTACCAGCGCCAAAGCATAAATCAACGGCTGCGGCAGGGTTTCACCGCCGATTTTGAAATTGTTACGGCTACGCTGGGTCTGCGCGCCCCAATAAGCTTCGGACGGGACTTCGACATTGCCCATGGTGTCGTGTTCGGTACGGGTACTCATGCGTTTCTCCTACATTTAAACAGAAATAATAATGATTCGTAAATTTATTATACCCAGCAAAAGGCCGTCTGAAAAGAGAGAGGTTTTCAGACGGCCTTTTGCTTTATTAACCTGAAATACTAATAGAAGATAAAACCCGATTTCGGGGCAAATACAACCTGCGCCGCCGCTCCCCTCTTCTAAAAATTTTCCTCCTTGCCGATTTGTATTTTGCGCTAGGTGTTTATCGACAATAAATACCCTATCGTTTCTTTACTTTGCTTCTCTCCAAGAGCATAATGAATAAAAATGATTATCAGGAGATGAAGATGAAACGAAAACATTTGATTTGCTTGTTAATGAGCAGTTTTGCCGCCGCAAACGGCTTTGCCGAAACCTTGGCAGACCCTGATGAAATCCAGCCTGTCAAAACCTTCTCCCCTCCCAAACCGATTGCACCAACCGCCGCACAAGGCTATTTCCCCGAAAACCAATTCGACCGCACCGACCGCAGCGATCATTACTTTGTTACTGAAAACATAGACCAAGCCTTCCGTCCGCTGAAAGCAAACAGTGGCTTCTACGGCAAAAGTTTTTACAATTCCGTTACCGCGCAAGCACGTGGTGCAAAGGTGTACGGCGTGGCCAACCTCAATCACACCAAGGCCAACGGCTATAAAGACGGCGACGGCAATCAGACCGACTGGAAATACAGCCGTTTCAATCAAGCATTGGTACTCGGTTTCGTGCCGTCTGAAAACCAGGAATACCGCCTCACCTACCTACACGACGACATCAACAACGACCGCCAACCGCAGTTCGTCAACGACGCATTGGACACCGAACGCCACATCGCTAAACTCAACGCGCGTTGGGGCAATGCCGATTTAAGCAATACGGTCAGCGCAGAAGCAGGCATCATCAAACTCAAACGCCATGCCGACAATTACTCCCTGCGCCCAAACAACACGCCGCAGCAAGTATTCGTAGAGCTTGACCGCAAAGTGTACGACTTCTCGCTCAAACACGATGCGGACTTCGGCAAGTTCCACAACACCGCCGCCGTCAGCTACCGCAACGACAGCCAAAACGGCGAACGCAACGCCCACACCGCCATGCGCGATTTCCTCAACGGCTACCGTTTCGCCGATGTACACCTCGATCGCTGGCGCATCGCCGATACCCTGTCCTACAAATTTGACGACCAACACAAACTGGGCTTGGGTTTGAGCTACGAAATCAACGAAGCGGACGTTCGCAAAAATACGGCGCAGCCCGCCCATCCGATGAACCGCAACCTTGCCTTCGCCTCATCACAACAAATCTGGAAAACCCATTACGGCTACGACTTCAACGGCAAAGTGCGCCGTCATGCCTTCTCAGGCGAACTCAAATACGATTTCACGCCGTCTGAAACGCAAAAATACGGCGTTTCCCTTGCTCACTTAGAACGCATCGGCGACAACACCGAACGCTTCAACTCGCTTGCCGCCATCGTGCAAAACCGCATGAACGGCTCGCTGATGAACCAAAATCCAGCCGCCGCCATCGCAGGCAATCCCCTGCTGAAAACCGAAAAACACAACCGCATCAAGCTCACCGCCGACAGCCGCAACGACTACTACAACGGCTATATGAACTCGCTGGCAGGCGCGGGCTGGAACGTGGGTGGCACGCTTGTGGCGGATAAAGTCAAAGACCTGATTATTTTCGACCGCGCACGCGGACAAAGCGGCACTGCTTCCAAAGGCGGCGGCATCATCACACGCAATGTGGACGCACGATTGTTTACCGCGCAGGCCTACGCGCGTTACAACTTCAATCCGCATTGGGCGGCAGGCATCAAAGCCGCCTACAACTACGGACACAACGAAACCGACGGCAGACCGCTCTATCAAATCCGTCCGTTTGAAGCCGCCGTCCAAGCCGACTACAAAAACTACTTTGCCCACGGCAGCTACAACATCGGCGCAGCAACACGCTTTGTCGCCAAACAAACGCGCGGCGATTTTGATGCCGCAAGCGGTTTGGGCATAGACAAACGCGAAGCCGCCAAAGGCTTTACCGTTGCCGACCTTTACGCAGGCGTAAACATTAAAGACAAATACGGCTTGCGCTTGGGCGTGAACAACGTGTTCAACAAAAAATACGCCGAACACATCAGCGGCGACCACGTTCTCGCCCTGTCGCCCAGTGTGGTGTATGCACCGGGCAGGACATATTGGTTGAGTTTGCATGCGGCGTTTTAAAATCAGGCCGTCTGAAAGAATGCCTGCATTGGCTTATCAAGAATTAGGAGATAAAAAATGGATATGAAAAGACGCGATTTCTTAAAAATGACTGCCGCGCTGGCAGCCGCAGGCGTTTCGCCTTCATTGTTGGCAGCCGGTAAAGAGCAATTTACCGTGTACGGCGCACCGGCAATGCCCAGCGTTACCATTGCCGTAGCGGCGTTGCAAGGCAAGCTGGCGAAGCAGGCGGATGTATCGCTGAAAATCTGGCGTTCGCCCGACCAACTGCGCGCAGGCGTAGCGAGCGGACAATTTAAAGTAATGATGAGTCCGAGCAATGTCGGCGTAAACCTGCGCAACCAAGGGCAGAAAGTCGGCATGGTCAATATTTTGACCAACGGCATCACGCAGCTGATGTGCAAAGGCAGCGCGATTGCCTCGCCGCAGGATTTGGTCGGCAAAAAAATCCTTGTGCCGTTTAAAAACGACATGCCCGACATCGTGCTGCAAGCCTTGTTGAAAAAACTGAAAATCGACGCACACAAAGTCGGCATCACCTACACCGCCACGCCACCCGAAGCGGTGGGGCTGTTTTTAAGCAAGGACTACCACGCCGCCATCCTGCCCGAACCGATGGCAACCGCCAGCCTACTTAAAGGCAAAACCATGGGCGTAAATGTCGTGCGCGGCTTTGATTTGGTGAAAGCATGGGGGCAGGCGTTTGACACCAAACCGCTGATTCCGATGGCGGGCATCATCGCCAACGAAGAATATTTCCACGCGCACAAAGCGCAGTTCGACATCTTCCATCAGGATTTGAAAAACGCGCTCAACTGGATACTTGCCAACCGCCAAAGCGCAGCAAAAATTGGTAAAAACTACCTCCCCGCCCCCGAACCCGCCCTAGTCATGGGCTTGGACGGCGCGCGGCTGACGGTAACCAAAGGCAGCGAAGTCAAGAACGAGATTCTGAAGTTTTATGAAATCCTGATGCAGTTCAACCCGAAACTCTTGGGCGGCAAGCTGCCTGATAATGGGTTCTTCTTGGCTTAAACGAGGAGGGAGGCCGTCTGAAAATAATGGAGTAGCCATGAAATCTGCCTTGTTATTTTCAGACGGCCTATGCCTATAAGGACATTATCAGCAGCGTAGGTCGGATTCTTGAATCCGACATTTCGGCTAAACGGGGCTGTCGGATACAAGATCCGATCTACTCTTTTCAGATGACCTACACACCCAAACACACGCCACCATCGCTGCCGTGCGCGAACTTCTAAAATAGCAGCCAAACCCCGCCGTCCAACTACGGCAAACGCTGCAAAGCCTGCTCGCTGGTGGAAATTTACCAGCCGGAGTTATTGGGAAAACGGGATAGGTAGAAGCATTATATTGAAGAACTATTTTTATAAGAAATACAATTAATATTAGGTAGATAAATTATGTTAAGAGCTTATTACGGTAAAAGTATTGCTGATTTTATCCAGGAAGATAACCAAAGAATTTTAGGTGAATTAAGTGAAAAACATCAAAATAATAAACTAGAAATTTTGCAAAAAAATGCATGGAAACAGCAAATTACCATTTTAAAGTCCCAATTATCAGGATTAAATGGTTATATTTATTTTGAATTTTTAATTCCAAGAATGGGGAAGCGCGTTGATAATATTGTAATTCTTGGAGATAAGATTTTTTTGCTAGAGTTTAAAATTGGCAGCGAACAATATGATAGGCATGCCATTGACCAAGTGATTGACTATGCGCTTGATTTACGAAATTTCCATGAAGGTAGCCATCATGCAAATTTAATACCTGTATTAATCGCAGAAAAAGCATCAAAAAAATTCAAAAATAATTTTCAGGAAGCTCAAAATCTAAATCAGGCAATTTTATTGAATGCACAGAATTTGCGTGAGTTTTTCAAGCCTTATAATTCAACTAGTCTAATGGATGTTTTAGCTTGGGAGCAATCTCCATACAAACCAACGCCTACCATTATTGAAGCGGCACAAGCACTTTATCAAAATCATGATGTTGCAGAAATCACGCGTTCAGATGCTGGTGCAAAAAATTTGTCAGCTACGGCTAATTGCATTAGTAACATTATTGAGCAAGCCAAACAAGGGAATAAAAAAGCTATTTGTTTTGTTACTGGTGTTCCAGGTGCAGGGAAGACATTGGCTGGGCTCAATATTGCTAATCAGCGTTTAAAAGTAGCAGAAGATGAGCACGCTGTTTTCTTATCAGGAAATGGCCCGTTGGTACAAGTTTTGCAAGAGGCTTTGGCAAGAGATAGTGTCATTAAAAATAAAATCAAAAAAGAAAATGCATTAAAGGCAACCAAAGCATTCATTCAAAATATTCATCATTTTAGAGATGAATATTTGGAAAATTCACAGGCACCAACTGAAAAAGTTGTGGTATTTGATGAAGCACAACGAGCGTGGAATCAACATCAAACTTGTAAATTTATGCGTCAAAAACGCGGACGGCCAGATTTTAATAAGTCTGAACCAGAATTTTTGATTGAGGTAATGAATCGCCATCAAGATTGGTGTGTGATAGTTTGCTTGATTGGGGGAGGTCAAGAAATCAACACAGGGGAAGCAGGTCTTGTTGCCTGGATGCAAGCTTTGAAATCTTCTTACATAGATTGGCAGGTGCATTATTCTAATTTAATTGTCAATCAAGACAATTATTTACAAGATACTGCAATAAAAAACTGGTTATCTACGACAGGCGTTAAGCAAAACCATTTACATCTGGCTACTTCAGTGCGTTCGTTTCGGTCAGAAAAAGTTTCGACATGGGTACACGCGTTATTAGACATAGATGAGCAAGCCAAGTCACTTTGGAAAGAAATTAAAAGCAATTATCCTATTGTACTTACAAGAAATTTGCAAAAGGCTAAAGCATGGGTAAAGGCACAAGCCAAAGGAAGTGAGCGTTATGGCTTGGTGGCTTCATCTGGGGCGCGTCGTCTGAAAGCATTAGGAGTGCATGTCAAAAATGAAATCGACGTGGCCAATTGGTTTTTAAATCCCAAAGATGATGTGCGTTCCTCTTATTTTTTAGAAGATGTGGCAACAGAGTTTGATGTTCAAGGACTTGAGCTTGATTGGGTATGTCTAGCTTGGGGAGAAAATTTCTATTATCAGGATAACCAGTGGTGCTACCAATCCTTTAAAGGGTACAAATGGCAAAATATCAATAAAGAAGAGGATAAACAGTTTACCCAAAATGCTTATCGAGTTTTATTAACAAGAGCAAGGCAGGGCATGGTAATCTGGATTCCGGAAGGTAGTGAAAGTGATAACACTCGTCAAAAAAAGTTTTATGATGGGACATATCAATACTTAAAATCTATCGGTATAGATGAATTGGTTTAACTGTAAATACAGTGTGTTTAAATTAAAACCTAAAGAATTTCACCATACGCAAACTGCAAAACATGTTCTATATCACCACCAAAGGCAGTTATCTGCATAAGGAGCAGGAGCGTAAGAAAGTCGTCTGAAAAGAACTTATGGTGTTTATCCGATTGTCCACCCAACTTTTCAGACAGCCTATCATCCCCAAACCATCCCCATCAACCAACACTCAAACCATGATTAAAACCGACAAAATCCGCAAACCGCAGCCTGCGCTGTTTTACATCATCGACTACCTTTGGAGCGGCTTTGCCGGTCTAGGCGTGGCGATGGTAGTGGTGGCGTTGTGGGCGTGGGGCAGTGCCGTGTTCGGCGAGTTTATGCTGCCTGCGCCGGTGGAGGTGTTTCAAAAATCTTTGGCTTTATTGAAACATTTTCAGGAAAACGAAATCGGGATTTCGCTGTGGCGGTCGGTGGTGGGGATTTCGGTTGCGCTGGTAGCGGGATTGGCGGCGGGACTGGTGGCGGGCAGTTTTAAGACGGCGATGGCATTGCTTAAACCTGTGATTACGACTTTGTTGGCGATGCCGCCGATTATTTGGGTGGTGATGGCTCTGTTTTGGTTCGGGTTCGGCAATCCGAGCGTGCTGTTTACCATCATTGTGTTGGTTGCGCCGCTGACGTTTGCGAGTGCGGCGGTCGGGATGGCGAGCGTGAACAAGCAGCATGAGGAATTGTTTGACGCTTATAAATTAGGCCGTCTGAAAAAAATCCGTTATCTGTATATCCCGCATCTGACGGGTTATGTGATTTCCAGCATCGGCGTGGCGGTGGCGATGGGGGTGAAGGTGGTGATTATGGCGGAACTCTTGGGCGCGAGCGAAGGCGTAGGCGCGCGGATTGCAGACGCGAGGGCGATGCTGGAGACTTCGACGGTGATGGCTTATGTGGTGTTGGTTATCGTGTTTGTGTCACTGATTGAATACCTGATTACCAAACCTTTGGAAATTTTGTTTATGCCGTGGAGGAGATGATGCTCTGTCTTGAAAACGTGCGTTTTGAAATTCTCCGCGACCCCATCGTGCGCGATTTCAGTTTGAACCTGCAACATGGCGAAGTGAAAGCTTTGTTCGGGCCGAGCGGCTGTGGCAAGACGACGGTTTTGCGTTTGATTGCGGGCTTGGAAACGCCGAAATCGGGCACGATACGCAATACTTTCCGCAAAACGGGTTTTCTGTTTCAGGAAAACCGCCTGCCGGGAAACTTGACCGCGATGCAGAATATCGCTATTTTTATGGACAAACCCGATGAAGGCGAAATCATCGCGCTGGCGGCGAAAGTCGGGCTGACTGCGGGCGATTTGAACAAATATCCGACCGAATTGTCCGGCGGCATGGCGAAACGGGTAGCATTTTTGCGCCTGCTGCTGTGCGGCTGCGACCTTGCCTTGCTGGACGAGCCGTTCGTCGGTTTGGACCGCGATTTGCGCGATATTTTGGTCGCCATACTGGTGGAAAAAATCGAGCGGCAGGGCATGGCGTGTATGCTGGTAACGCACGACCGCTTCGAAGCCGCACGCCTGAGCCATGAAATCATGCTGCTTTCCACTAAGGGCATGAACGTGCAAAACGTGATTACCCTGCCTACGCCGCTGTCCGAACGCGATTCGGCTTTTGAAGAAGCCGTGGTGGCAAGAGAGTTTCAGGGGATTCATTATTATGAGTGATAGGAATTTAAATTTCTGACAAACCTTGCGGTTCGTTGCCCTCTCCCTAACCCTCTCCCACGGGGAAAGGGGATCAGGTTTCTCAAAATCAGAGAGCCGTAGAATTGGGAATCAGATGTCAGGTAAACCTGAAAATGTTCAGGCTCGACAGCCCAATTCCCTCTCCCCGTGGGAGATGGCTAGGGAGAGGGTAAGCAAGCCGCAGGCTTGCCTCTTTAGCGAAAGATACGAATCTGTTATCCGAACGCGATTCGGTTTTTGAAAAAGCCGTGGTGCCAAGGGGGCAGGGGATTCATTATGAGGTGCTTTATGTTTTCGACTGTGATTACTGCTGCTGTTTTATATATTGCTACAGCAGTAGATTTGTTGGTAATACTATTAATATTTTTTGCTAGAGCAAATACTAGAAAAGAATATCGAGATATTTATATCGGACAATATTTAGGTTCTGTAATTTTAATATTAGTTAGTTTATTTCTAGCTTTTGTTTTGCATTATGTTCCGGAAAAATGGGTGTTGGGTTTATTAGGTTTAATACCGATTTACTTAGGTATTAAAGTTGCTATTTACGACGATTGTGAGGGCGAAAAAAGAGCTAAAAAAGAATTGGATGAAAAAGGGTTGTCAAAATTAGTCGGTATTGTTGCTTTGGTTACAGTTGCTAGTTGTGGTGCAGATAATATTGGACTTTTTGTTCCTTACTTTGTGACTTTAGATCTTGTCGACTTATTAGTTACTCTTCTTGTATTTTTAATATTGATTTTTGTTTTAGTATATACAGCACAAAGATTGGCTAATATTTCAGGTATTGGTGAAATTGTAGAGAAGTTTAGTCGTTGGATAATGGCTGTTATTTATATTGGTTTAGGATTATTTATTATTATTGAAAATAATACAATTCAAACAATAATATCAATAATATGAATGATACGGGCATTTGAGTATCTGACAAACCTTGCGGTTCGTTGCCCTCTCCCTAACCCTCTCCCACGGGGAGAGGGAATCAGGTTTCTGAAAATCAGCGGGCGCAGGATTGGGAATCAGATGGAAGGTAAACCTGAGAATGATCGGACTCGACAGCCTAATCCCCTCTCCCCGTGGGAGAGGGCAAGCAAGCCGCAGGCTTGCCTCTTCAACAAAAGATACAGCCCTGTCCACCCAATAAATCCATATCCGAAAGCATCTTCTATCCAGAATCAAGCCAAGCCATGAATAAATTTTTCACCCACCCCATGCGGCCGTTTTTCGTCGGTGCGGCGGTGCTTGCTATACTCGGCGCGTTGGTATTTTTCATCAGCCCCGGTGCCGTCATTTTGCACCGCCAAATCTTCTTAGAACTCATGCTGCCTGCGGCATACGGCGGCTTCCTGACTGCAGCCATGCTCGAATGGACGGGTTATAAAGGTCGTCTGAAACCTGTCTCTACTTTGATGGCGGCATTACTGCTCGCCGCATCTGCCATACTGCCCTTTTCGCCGCAAACTGCCTCGTTTTTCGTTGCCGCCTATTGGCTGGTATTGCTGCTGTTTTGCGCCTGGCTGATTTGGCTCGACCGTAACACTGATAACTTCGCCCTCTTAATGCTGCTTGCCGCGTTTACTATTTTTCAGACGGCCTACGCCGCAACTGGCGATTTGAACTTACTGCGCGCGCAAGTACATCTGAACATGGCAGCTGTCATGTTTGTATCCGTCCGCGTCAGCATTCTTTTGGGCGCGGAAGCCCTGAAAGAATGCCGTCTGAAAGACCCCGTATTCATCCCCAACATCGTCTATAAAAACATCGCCATCACCTTCCTGCTGCTGCACGCCGCCGCCGAACTTTGGCTGCCCGCGCAAACCGCCGGTTTTACCGCGCTTGCCGTCGGCTTTATCCTGCTTGCCAAGCTGCGTGAGCTCCACCATCACGAACTCCTGCGCAAACACTACGTCTGCACTTATTACCTGCTCCAACTCTTTGCCGCTGCAGGCTATTTGTGGACAGGCACAGCGAAACTGCAAAACCTGCCTGCCTCCGCGCCCCTGCACCTGATTACCCTCGGCGGCATGATAGGTGGCGTGATGATGGTGTGGCTGACCGCCGGTCTGTGGCACAGCGGCTTTACCAAACTCGACTACCCCAAGCTCTGCCGCATTGCCGTTCCCCTACTCTTTATGGCTGCCGTCTCACGCGCTTTCTTAATGAACGTGAACCCGATATTTTTCATCACCGTTCCTGCGATTCTGACTATCGCCGTGTTCGTACTGTATCTTTTCACGTTTGTACCGATATTTCGGGAAAATGCGTTTACGGATGATCCGGAATAAAACAAAAGGCCGTCTGAAAATTTCAGACGGCCTTAGCTTTAAATAAATGCTTTATTTGTTGGCATTCAAATAAAGATTAATCAGGCGTGTAGTCGAGCTGTCGTGTTTTTGCACTTCGGTCTCGCCGGTCAATTCAGCAAGAATGGTTTTGGCCAACTGTTTGCCGAGTTCTACGCCCCATTGGTCAAAGCTGTTGATGCCCCAAATAATGCCTTGGACGAAGGTTTTGTGTTCATACATGGCAATCAGACTGCCCATATTGCGCGGGTTGATTTTGTCCATGAGAATGAGGTTGGTCGGGCGGTTGCCTGAGAAGGTTTTGTGCGGAACCAGCTCTTCGATGCGCTCTGCTTCCATGCCTTGGGCTTTGAGTTCGGCACGGACTTCGTCTGGGGTTTTACCGCGCATAAAGGCTTCGGCTTGGGCAAAAACGTTCGCCAACAGGATTTCGTGATGGCCTTGCAAATTGCTGCGTTTTTCAAGCGAGGCGATGAGATCAATCGGCGTGATGTGCGTACCTTGGTGCAGCAGTTGGAAGAAGGCGTGCTGGCCGTTGATACCGGTTTCGCCCCAAATAATCGGCGAAGTTTCGTAACCGACAGCTTTGCCGTCAAGGGTCACTTGTTTGCCGTTGCTCTCCATATCGAGCTGCTGGATAAATTTAGGCAGGCGGTGGAGATGTTGGTCGTAAGGCGCGATAACGTGGCTGCCGCCGCCGTAGTAGTTGATGTACCAAATGCCGATAAGGGCAAGGATAACCGGCAGGTTGCGCTCCAGCGGCGTGTTGATGAAGTGTTGGTCCATCAGGTGTGCGCCGTTGAGCATTTCGATGAAGTTTTCTTCACCGAGATACAGCATAATCGGCAGGCCGATGGCCGACCACAGGCTGTATCGTCCGCCTACCCAGTCCCAAAATTCAAACATATTGGCGGTATCGATACCGAATTCGGCAACGGCTTTTTGGTTGGTGGAGACGGCAACGAAGTGTTTGGCCACGGCGCTTTCATCGCCTGCATGATCCAAGAACCATTTACGCGCGGTCAGGGCGTTGGTCAGGGTTTCTTGGGTGGTAAAGGTTTTGGAGGCGATGATGAAGAGGGTGGTCTCGGGGTGGACTTTGGACAATACGTCGCGCAGTTGGGAGCCGTCCACATTGGAGACGAAGTGCATGTTCAAACGCGGATGGCCGAAAGGCTTGAGCGCGGTACACATCATCAGAGGGCCGAGGTCAGAGCCGCCGATACCGATGTTGACGACGTCGGTAATGACTTGATTGGTATAGCCCAACCAGCTGCCGCTGCGGACTTCATGCGCGAACTCGCCCATGCGTTGCAGGACATGGTTGACCTTAGGCATGACATCTTCGCCATCCACGACGATAGGGGCGTTGGTACGGTTGCGCAGGGCAACGTGGAGTACGGCACGGTTTTCTGTCGTATTGATTTTTTCGCCGTGGAACATTTGCTGCATCCGCTCCGGTACGCCTGCTTCACGCGCCAGCTCGAACAACAGTGCCATGGTTTCGTCGTTGATACGGTTTTTAGAATAATCCAAAGTCAGGCCGCCAACCTGCAGCCAGTAGCGCTCGGCACGTTCGGGATCTTGCTCGAACATTTCGCGCATGTGTTGTTCTTTGGTTTCGTCAAAATGTATCCATAATTTTGACCAAGCTGGTAAATCGTGAAGGTGTTTCATCGGATGCTCTCCTGGATAGTGGACAGTTTTGTTGAGAAAACGGCCGTGAGGTCGTCTGAAACGGGAACGGGGTGGTTTCCGTTTTTTGAGGTTTCAGACGGCCTTGATATGGGACGAGGCCGTCTGAAAATGTCAGTGAAGAATCAATCTTTATCGTATTCGATGTGCTTGTTATGTATGCTTTTTTTACTTTTTTGCAGTTGCGTGCTGGCAGTGTCGCCCAAACGCAAGGCCAAGCCGATGGCAAGAATGTCAATAACGGCTAGCTGCAGAAGACGGGACACCATAGGCGTATAAAGCTCGGCATTTTCCTGAGTGGCAATGCTCAATACGCAGTCGGCCATTTGAGCCAACGGCGAATCATTACGGGTGAGCGCGATAACGGCTGCGCCGTTTTCTTTGGCGATACTGGCCGCGTCTAACAATTCGATAGATGAGCCGGTATTGGAAATCGCCACCAACACATCCTGCTCGGTCAATACGGAAGCCGCCATCAGCTGGGTATGCGTATCAACATAGGCAACGGTGGACATACCGAAGCGGAAGAATTTGTGTTGCGCATCTTGGGCAACGATGCCGGAGTTGCCGACACCATAAAACTCAACGCGTCGCGCGTGCATCAGAATGGCAATCGCGTTTTCAAGCTCGGATTCTTTCAGGAAGCGGCGCTCGCCCAAGAGGGAGGCTGCGGCATTGCCCAACACTTTTTCGACCACGCTGCCCATGTTGTCATCGGCGTTTAATTCTTCATGAACGTAAGGCATGCCTTCGTGGCCGATGCTGGCAGACAAAGCGAGTTTAAACTCAGGCAAGCCTTTGTAACCCAAGCTGCGGCAGAAACGGATTACAGTCGGCTGACTGACGGATGCACGCTCGGCAATTTCCGCCACAGCGGCATGAACGAACCATTTCGGCTCGGCCAGCGCAGATTCGGCAACTTTGCGTTCTGCGCCGGAGAGGTTGGACAATGATTCGCTGATTTTGCTTAACATATACTCTACCCTTTGATTCTTTGACGTTCAGGACAAGGTTTTTTTCACCCCCTGCCCTGCACCGCCGTTTGTGTGTTTAAACGTTATTTAAATGATTGTCTAATGCGACCGCCGCGCCGACGATGCCCGGAAACTCGCTCAATACGACATACACGGGAATAGCGGCAAGATAAGCCTCAAAGCGGCCTTTATTTTCAAAGCGGCTGCGGAACGGGGATGTTTTAAAGTAATCCAACACGCGCGGGATAATCCCGCCGCACAAATACACGCCGCCGCGCGCACCCAATGACAAAGCCAAATTGGAAGCAACCGTACCCAGCATGGCGCAGAAAATATCCAAAGTCTGACGGCAAATCGGCGATGTTCCGCTCAATGTCTTATCGGTGATTTCAGAAGGCTTCAGACGGCATTGTTTGATGTTGTCGCGTTTGGCCAATGCTTCGTAAATCAGGCTCAAACCTGCGCCGCTCAAGAAACGCTCGGCAGAAACATGGCCGTATTTGTTTTTAGCGTATTGCCAAATCAATACTTCCATATCGTCAAACGGCGGGAAGCTGGTATGGCCGCCCTCGCCTGCCAACGCCACCCAGCCGGCAGCGCTGTGCACCAAACCGCTGACACCCAAACCGGTACCCGGACCGATAACGGCTTTAGGCGCAAATTCGATGGGTTTTTGACCGCCGATTTGTATCAAGTCTTTCTTATCGGTTTTTGTTACCGCCAAAGCCTGGGCGGTAAAGTCGTTCAACAGAATCAACGTTTCAAAACCCAAAGCCTGGCGAGTGGTTTCGATGGAGAATGCCCAGTGGTGGTTGGTCATCTGCACCCAGTCGCCCAAAATCGGATTGGCAATCGCAAAGGCGGCGTGCAAGACTTTCGGACTGCCTGCGCGTTCCAAATAAGTTTTAGCGGCATCGACAATGGTGTCGTAATCCTGGCAAGGTAAGACTTCAGCCTTTTCAATGACCTGTGGTGCAGTTTCAAGTGCAAAACGGGCATTCGTACCGCCGATATCGGCAACCAAACGAGGATAAGCTTCAGTGTGCATAGTAGACATGGCAGTTAATTCCTTGGTGATTGAGAATCAGACTGGTCGGATATTCGGTATCGGCCCTTGCAGCAGCTTTGTCGAATACCGCTTTTTTCTCTGCGCCTTGAATGGCCAAAAATACATTCGGCGTTTTGGCAATCGCACCCAAAGTCATGCTCACACGCTCATGCGGCGCGGTAACCGGCGTAGTATGAATCAATGTCGGGTCATCAGCTTCATTGATTGCGGCCTGTAATTGAGGCGCTTGAGGGAACAACGACGCTGTATGCCCGTCTCCTCCCATGCCCAACACCAGCACGTCAGGTTGCTTGTAATGTTTCAATGCATAAGCAACGACAACTTCAGGTTGTAATTCAGTTTCAGACTTTCCGTCTTCAACAACAGGAATCCATGTGGCAACGGCCGCGTTATTTTTGAGCAGATATTCACGTACCAAGCCTGTATTGCTGTCGGCATGCGTGGTCGGGACAATACGCTCGTCCACCAAAGTAATGCCGACATTTTGCCAATTTAAATCTTTTTGCGACAAAGCCTCGAAAAACGCAATCGGCGAACGACCGCCGGAAACAGCCAAAACCGCATGGCCTTTCTCATTCAACGCGGTTTGTAATGCAGCGGCAACGGCATCAGCGAGAGCCTGCGCGGCAGTTGCAGCGTTTTCTTGTTCGTGCCAAACAAACATGTTTCGTCCTTTCATGGTTTCAGACGGCCTTTTGTTGGAAAACAAGGCCGTCTGAAAGAAATATTATTGCTCTTCGTGCCACTTGTTGCCGTCACGCGCCAACAGCGCGCGCGCAGCTTCAGGACCCCAAGAATGGGCTTCGTAAGCATGCGGAGGCGTTGTATTGTTCGCCCAGTTTTCCAGGATAGGCATCACATATTCCCAAGCGGCTTCGAGTTCGTCGCGGCGGTTGAACAAAGCGAGTTTGCCGTTAATCACATCCAGCAGCAGGCGCTCATAAGCCTCAGCGCGGCGGCCCTCTACTGCTGTGCCCAAGTCCACGCCAATCGGTGTCACTTCGACTTTGTTGCCTGCACCCGGGGTTTTTACTTGAGTGTAAAGGCGGACGGATTCGGTCGGTTGTAGTTCAATAACCAAACGATTCGGCGCGGCTTGGCTGTTGTCGAAAATATGGTTTTGCAGCGGACGGAAGTTCAACACGATTTCCGCCACTTTGCCTGCCATGCGTTTGCCGGTACGCAGGTAGAAAGGTACGCCTTTCCAACGTTCGTTTTCGATTTCGGCTTTGATGGCGACATAGGTTTCAGTGAAACTGTCTTTCGGTACATCGACTTCTTCTAGATAGCCGTTCATGCCTTTTGCTGCAACATATTGGCCGCGAATAACATTTTCGTTGACGGATTCGATGGTCAGGGGTTTCAGCGATTTGATGACTTTCACTTTCTCGTCGCGTACGGCATCGGCATCCAAGCTTGCCGGCGCTTCCATCGCAGTCATACAAAGCATTTGCATCAAGTGGTTTTGCACCATATCGCGCAATGCGCCGGTAATGTCGTAAAACTCGCCGCGTTCTTCCACGCCCAACTGCTCGGCGATGGTCAGCTGTACACTTTCAATATATTTGTTGTTCCACAAAGGCTCGAACATCACATTGGCAAAACGCAAGGCCAGCAGGTTTTGCAGGCTTTCTTTACCTAAATAATGGTCAATACGGTAGATTTGCTCTTCTTTGAAATAACGGGCCACATCGGTATTGATTTGTTGGGAAGAAGCCAAGTCCGTACCCAACGGTTTTTCCAAAACCACGCGCACGTTATCGGCATTCAAACCGATTTCAGCAAGGTTTTCACAGGCTTGCGCAAAAAATTTCGGTGCAGTTGAGAGGTAGATCACGACATTTTCAGTATTCTTGCGCGCTTTTACCAAGTCGCCCAAAGCAATGAAGTCCTCTTTCTTTGTCACATCGACTTTCAAATACTCAAGACGTTGGATAAACGATGCCCACGCTTCTTCTGAGAAGTTTTGTTTGACATGGATTTTAGAATTCGTTTCCACTTTGGCCAAAAAGCCGGCGGTATCCAATTCGCTGCGGCTTACGCCCAAAATACGACCTTCGGGATGAAGCAAACCGGCTACATGCGCCTGATACAGGCAAGGCAAAAGTTTACGCATTGCCAAATCGCCGGTCGCGCCAAACAACACCAAATCAAAATTTGTCTGTGTACTCATTGTTTCATCTCTCGTTGAGGAAGCTTGCTTCAAAACTTTTGGACTGTCGTCATCTATAAAAATCGATTAAAATCAAAAGCCTTTAAGCAATAAGCAGTAAAAAACCAATCGCCTGCACCAAAATTTCAAACAAGCGGGCTAATGAGTAGTAATACTACACATGGCTACACATTTTGTCTATTCTCATTTTTACAAATTGTTTGATTTAACATAAAAGTTTGATGACTTTTACAGCCCATCGTTTTACGAATTGACCATACCTCGATTTAAATCAAATTTCTTCCACTTAGTAAATTATTTTGTAACAAAATTACAGATTTTGTACTATAATACGCAGACGCTTCGAAGAGAAATCTTCAAATATTCAGACGGCCCATATTATTCATTCCCACAGCTCAAGGCCGTCTGAAACATACCCAATACAAAAATCAGAAACGCGCAAACAAAATCCCTATCATATCGTTTAGCCAGGAGACCGCACATGAACCCCACTCCTATTCACCCGAAACTCGCCGAAATTACCGAGCGCATCATCGAGCGCAGCCGCCCGACGCGTGAAAAGTATCTGGCGAAAATCCGCAGCGCCAAACAGATGGGACGCTTAGAGCGCAACCAACTCGGCTGCAGCAATTTGGCGCACGGCTATGCCTCCATGCCTAAGAGCATCAAAATCGAAATGCTTCAGGAAACCGTCCCCAACTTAGGCATCATCACTGCCTACAACGACATGGTTTCCGCACACCAGCCGTTTAAAGACTTCCCTGACCAAATCAAAGACGAAGCACAAAAAAACGGCGCGACCGCCCAAGTCGCCGGCGGCACGCCCGCCATGTGCGACGGCATCACGCAAGGCTACGCCGGCATGGAATTGTCGCTGTTTTCCCGCGACGTGATTGCCATGAGTACCGCCATCGGTCTGTCGCATCAAATGTTTGACGGCGGCCTGTTTATGGGCGTATGCGACAAAATCGTTCCCGGCCTGATGATCGGCGCTTTGTCTTTCGGCCATATTCCGGGCATCTTCGTTCCGGCAGGCCCGATGTCCAGCGGTATCGGTAATAAAGAAAAAGCCCGTACCCGCCAGCTTTTCGCCGAAGGTAAAGTCGGCCGCGATGCCTTGCTCGAAAGCGAAATGGGTTCCTACCACAGCCCCGGTACCTGCACTTTCTACGGCACGGCAAACTCCAACCAAATGATGATGGAAATGATGGGCGTACACCTGCCCGCCGCCGCTTTCGTTCATCCTTATACCGATTTGCGCGAAGCTCTGACCCGCTACGCAGCCGGACACCTTGCACGCGGCATTAAAAACGGCACCATCAAACCATTGGGCGAAATGTTGACCGAAAAATCCTTCATCAATGCCCTGATTGGTCTGATGGCGACCGGCGGCTCGACCAACCACACCATGCACCTCGTCGCCATGGCGCGCGCCGCAGGCGTGATTTTGAATTGGGACGACTTTGATGAAATTTCTTCCATCATCCCGCTGCTCATCCGCGTATACCCCAACGGCAAAGCCGACGTGAACCACTTTACCGCAGCCGGCGGCCTGCCTTTCGTTATCCGCGAATTGCTGGACGCAGGCCTGTTGCATGACGATGTCGATACCGTCGTCGGACACGGTATGCGCCACTACACTAAAGAACCTTTCCTCATCGACGGCAAACTCGAATGGCGTGAAGCCCCTGAAACCAGCGGCAATGAAGATATCCTGCGCAAAGCCGACAACCCGTTCTCCCCAGACGGCGGTCTGCGCCTAATGAAAGGCAACATCGGTCGCGGCGTAATTAAAGTATCTGCCGTGCGCGAAGGCTGCCGCATCATCGAAGCACCCGCCATCGTGTTCAACGACCAGCGCGAAGTATTGGCCGCATTTGAACGCGGCGAGTTGGAACGCGATTTCGTCTGTGTCGTCCGCTACCAAGGCCCGCGCGCCAACGGTATGCCCGAGTTGCACAAACTGACCCCGCCTTTGGGCATCCTGCAAGACCGCGGCTTCAAAGTGGCGCTGCTGACTGACGGCCGTATGTCCGGTGCATCCGGCAAAGTGCCTGCGTCCATCCACATGACGCCTGAAGCCTTGATGGGCGGCAATATCGCCAAAATCCGTACCGGCGACCTGATCCGCTTCGACTCCGTTACCGGCGAACTCAACGTCCTGATCAACGAAGCCGAATGGAGCTCTCGCGAAGTCGAACGTATCGATTTGAGCGCGAACCAACAAGGTTGCGGCCGCGAACTCTTCGCCAACTTCCGCAGCATGACCAGCAGCGCAGAAACCGGTGCCATGAGCTTCGGCGGCGAATTTGCCTAAACCCTTTTCAGACGGCCTCTTAAAACAAACAGGCCGTCTGAAACCATGTTATCGACCCTATTACGATACAGTCCCCAACGGAGACCTAAAATGTCTAAACTGACCCCTCGTGAAATTCTGACTGCCGGCGCAGTTGTACCGGTAATGGCGATTGACGACTTGAGCACTGCCGTCGATTTATCCCATGCCCTTGTCGAAGGCGGCATTCCCACCCTCGAAATCACCCTGCGCACCCCTGTCGGCCTCGACGCCATCCGCCTGATTGCCAAAGAAGTGCCCAATGCCATCGTCGGCGCGGGTACGGTAACCAATCCCGAACAGCTCAAAGCCGTCGAAGACGCAGGTGCGGTTTTCGCCATCAGCCCGGGTTTGCACGAATCCCTCGCCAAAGCCAGCCACAACAGCGGCATTCCCCTGATTCCCGGCGTTGCCACTCCGGGTGAAGTCCAACTGGCTTTGGAACACGGCATCGACACCCTCAAACTCTTCCCTGCTGAAGTCGTTGGCGGCAAAGCCATGCTCAAGGCACTCTACGGCCCTTATGCCGACGTGCGCTTCTGCCCGACCGGCGGCATCAGCCTGGCAACCGCTCCCGAGTACTTGGCGCTGCCTAATGTCTTGTGCGTCGGCGGCTCATGGCTGACTCCAAAAGAAGCCATCAAAAACAAAGACTGGGATACCATCACCCGTCTGGCTCGCGAAGCTGCCGCTTTGAAACCAAAAGCCTAATCAGGTTATAGGTTAAAAAAGAAAAGGCCGTCTGAATATGATTTCAGACGGCCTTTTTTTACTGCAAGCATACGAATCAAGCATTATTCGGCTTAATATTTATCCTAACTGGCGGCATTAACACACAAAGATTCAATCTTACCTGCTCTCGGGAAGCGGATGGTGTAACGTCCTTTTTGATCGATTTCGGCAAAGCTGAAGCGGTTTTCAGGCGCATCACCATCAGCCCCTACTTCCAAAGCAATCCGTTTACCTTTCGGGTCTTTCACAACGACACCGGGACTGACAGGCGCGAATGAAAGCACTAAACCGGCATCTGCCGAACTATTAAAACCATACACTTGGCCACGTTTAACCTGTAAGGGTTGGTCAATGCAGCCTGTTTCGTTCAGAGGCAGCATTTTTTCAGCAGAGGCAAATGCCGCGCTCCCTAATCCTAAGGCAACAATCAGAGAAAAGCTCAAATATTTCATATAGTTTTCTTTTAAAATTGAAATTTGAATGTAAACAGAAATTTAGCCGAATATCCGCCTCATTCTAATTATCCTTTTCCCAACACTTTCCGTGCCGCTTCCACACCCCAATACAAAGCCTCTTCAAATACCGAATAGCTGCTTAAATCACTGTGTGCAAATAACAATCCGGCATTTTGGTTTCTGATTTTTAATAAAGCCTCATCGCTTAAATAGCCGGGTTTCGGCACGCTCATGCCATGCCCGCGAACAGTAATGTCAACATGGGAAACGTGCCGCCAAAAGCCTTCACCGTAAGCGGTAAGCAGATCTTGGGCGGCAAGCTGGAGCAGCTCTTCGTCGCTTGCTTCAAGCAGCTGGCGGCGGACGGCTTGTGGCGTATCGTGGTTGAGTGCGGCGTAGGCGGTAAAAATCGTGCGTTCAGGACGGGCAACCCGGATAAGCTGATTGGTCGCAACAACATAGCCCAGCCCTTGGCTGCCGTAAACCACATTGTCCCACGCAAGTTCGCTGTTGTTTTTTTCTTTCGGGAAACTGTGCAGTTCAAAATTGGAAACCAGCCATGGCGCGTATTCTGGGATGTCCAGACCAAATTGTTCAGGAGATTCAATAACGCGGGCGGCAACCATCAGCGGCATGGCGGAGATAACGTGTTGCGCGGTGACGGCAACGGTTTCCCCTTTTGCATTATCACGCAGCCACACTTCAATCTGGCCGTCTGAAAGCGGTTTGATTTTGACGGCTGAAGCATTAACCGAAGCAGGTTTCTCCAAACGGATACGGTTTTCAGACGGCCATTGCCAGCCTTCCTGCAAATCGGCATGACGGCGCAAGTTTTCAGAAAGATGTGCCAAACCTTCAGGCCAAGTGAGGACGGTTTCTGCATTGTTGCGGGCGGCAAAATAATGCAGTCCGGCAAAGGCAGACACTTGCCCGATGCCTTGTCCGTAATCGTCGCGGCAACAATAATCGAGATACCATAAAAGCTCGGGCGAGTGGTAACCTTCTTGCTCAAGCCATTGTTTGAACGTCAGATTATCGAGTTTGCGCCATGTCTCATCTGCCGATGACAGCGCAATCGGAATGGCAAAAATTTTCTTACCGTCATTGCCGTAAGCCTGTTTCAGACGGCCTATCAAATCAAAAAACTTTTTGGAATCCGCATCTTCTTTCGGCAATAAATGTTCCACCCATTTATCCTGATATAAGAGGCGCGATTCGGGCGCATAAACCAAATCGGTTTCCCTAAAGCTGCCGTCCGATTGCAAGATACCAAAATCCGCCAACATCTCGCGCACATACACGCTTTCTTTCGACGGCAAAGCCAAATAATGCGCACCGCTCGGCGCTTTCAGGCCGTCTGAAGACGTATAGGCGGCATTGTTGCCATTGCGTTCAAACCCTTCTGCCAACAATACATCGCAGTGATTATGCTTCGCCAAATACCACAACGCCCCCAAACCCGCCGCACCGCCGCCGAGTATCAGCGTATTGCATTCATAACGACGAGCCGGTGCTTGCAACAATTCCCCGTCGCGCAACAAATGCCCCAACGGCAAGCCGACACGGTTAATAGAAACCGGCGGTTTGTGGTTGAGGTACTTATAAGTCTGCCAAGAGAAAGCAGAGGCAGCGCCAAGCGCGGCAGTATAACTGAGAAATTGACGGCGGGTTAGCATGTTTTATAAAAAGGTCGTCTGAAAAAAAAAATGAGATAGCGGTTGCTTTAGTTTGAGTGCACCTCGTACTATTTATGTCCACCAGAATAACCACTGTAGCCGCTGCCCGAATAAGACGAATCACCTTCATCTACGCTAACATAGTTGAATAAGGTAGCAATAAAAATCATAAAGAAGAAACCGAAAACCATAACCCCCCTCTCTTCTTCGTAATCGTCGTCATCTTTAAATCTCTCCGCTATCCATATCCACACCAATGCAAACAAACTAACCCCAATGCCTTCAAAGCTCAACAAATCTGGAGACAACCACGCCGGAAGATTGATAACGATGAGAATCAACGTAGCAAAAGCACGGATTCTGTCATCACGATCTTCAGGACGCCTCTCTTCGTTTGTCAGCCATAAGCCAAACGCACCTACCGAATCACGCGGCAGGTCGAATGCCTTTCTCATTTGGCTGTAAGGAATAGGTTTGCTTCTGCTCCAAACCGTTTCATCCTTGCCCTGTTCGGCACACAATCTGGAATTGTCAGAATAATCTGTTGCTGAACGGTATTCGGTATAGTCAATCAAATCCCCGCTTTTGACACACCAATAAAACGCTCCCGCTGCTGTTTCAACCCGCCCGCCGTAACGATCAACCACCTTCTCATCGATAGGGTTGCCGTTGACATCAAACTCCGGCCATGCTTGCAAAGTTTCCGAAAACCGCCAGCTATTTCCCGATTCTACCAACCAAGCAAAGCCCTGCTGCGCATTGTAAAGCAGGTATTCCGTCCACTTCCCAAACCGCTCTTCCTTGACAACATAGTTACGGGTAATACTGCCGAAAGGGATTTCGGCATATTGTACGGCGCCAATCACCCGATATTCCGTATCGTTCAGACGGCCTACTGTGCCAATATTCAGCGTAAACAGGTTTTGCTGTGCCTGCCGTGCTGTATTTTCCTTCATCAATTCGACAGTATCTTTCGTCGTATTCAGACTGCTGCCGCAAGAGGAACAAAGAAGAAAAGAAGTTACGCCACTTGGCCAATGAACCGATGCGCCACAATTAGGGCAGGCTTCGGCGTGAATTTCTCCTTTCAGACGACCTGCACTTGCCTGGATCTCATCATCGCTGCGTAAGTTTTCCAGCTTCAGGCTATTCAAACTGACAACGCGGCCAAGATAAATGGTGAGTGGCGATACTGTAAAATCTATGGTCAGAAACAGCTTGCCACAACGAAAATCACAAACCTTACCTGTCGCCTTTTTTGCGGTCAGGTTAAACGGTAACTCTCCTTGTGCATCAGTGTTGCGGTAATGGATGGTGCGTGCGTCTGAAACGACAAAAGTTTTACCGTCCAACTCGAAAGAGCTCTGCCCAAGGCGAACTGACTCAAAAGTTGTCGGCAACCCTTTTGCCTTGCCTGAAGCCTCACAGGTCATAGCATATAAATCACCAACTTCAGACAGCCAACCGGTCAGATCATCATCGAACAAAGCATACCATTCGTTCCATACGCCGACATCGTAATGCACCTGCAATCTTCCGATCAGCGTAAAATTCCGATGCGCAAAAACACCCCTCGTGCCGATTTGCAATGGACTGAAATCCTCCAAGAGCGCAGAATCCCGCTCCGAATATGAGACAATGCTCCCGCTTTTTTTCTTTCCTTTTCTAACTACCAGCATACTGTGGCAATGGCCACACACCAACGTCACGGCAGTAGCGGAATACGCCTCAACAGGCGCACCACAGCTTGGGCAATCGGTTTTAAAAAAAGGCGTTTTTTCCATATAACGTCAATATTTCAGTTTAAGCAGAACAAGGTTTAAGGCCGTCTGAAAACGGATCGAATATGCTTTCAGACGGCCTGTCTTTTAATAAAGAATACGTTAAATCTTTTTTCTTGATTGTTCTGCCATATGATGACCTTTGTTTTTTTCTTTAACTAAAGCCAAGTTTACTAATCGGCAAAAAATTGTACATCTCTCTCTTTTACCCATCCGGTCGGGCAAACGCCTTTTGCGCCAATAAGCAACTGGCCTTCATCATCAACATGAGTAGAAAGACGACATTTTTTGCCTTTGGGTGGTTTGATTTTCCATTCAGTCGGAAAATCGGTAGGTTTGGTGCAGTTGTCAGGTAGGCCCATATCATGACAACTGATTTGGTTTTCTTTGATTGCCAAAGGTACTTTTTTTACTTTTATCCAAGAGTATCCTTCTTCGGTATTTTTGCTGTCATTACCGATAACACAAAGGTATTGCATATGGTGCAATTGAGCGATTGAAGATGCTTTATCGTCCGGTTGGGCTTGCAGGGATGCGCCTTGGTTATTACTGACATAAACTTGATTACGGCAATACTCGGTACGATCATGTGTTAATTTTTTTGCTTCGGCACTTCCCACTCCTAGCAAAAACAAACCTGTAAGCAAAGAAATAACCAACGGTAAGCTTCTATTGCTATTCAAATCTCTTATTTTAAGCATTTTGTTTTAAAACCTTTCTATACAAAATTTGTTATCTAATTTGCTATCAGCCATTTTTTTCAGACGGCCTGACAGATTTTATTGTTCAACCGATGGTTGTATATCGTCCAGTATACCTTCGCCACGTTGCACAACCGTCCAAACAGCTCTTTCAGCCGCCAACTCCCTGCACAAGATTTCCTTCACTTTTTCCAATTTCATACCGCCGCAAATAAATGCGTCAATGGCGGCGAAATGGTGTTCCGGCCAAGTGTGGATACTGATATGAGACTCGGCAAGTAGTAAAACGCCGGTTACGCCGCCTGCGCCGCCGAAGGTGTGGAAGTGTTCGGTCAATATGGTGGCTTCTGCGGCCTGTGCAGCAGCCATCAAAGCGGTTTTCAGACGGCCTTCATCTTTTAAGATGGCTTCATCGCAGCTATATAAGTCCAATAGGCCATGATTACCGGGCATGTGGGTCATTTATGGCCTCCGGAATAACCGCTGCCGCCGTAATAGCCGCCGGAGTGCATACGCGAGCCGTCGGAGTCGGAAGAGCCGTAGCTGATGATCATGGAGATGACGATGATGATGGTGCTGAAAATGATGTAAGTGATTCTCGACATGTTAATCCTCGTCCTCGTCTTTTTTGCCCATGGTCCACAACAACCAGCATCCTATAAAGATGACGGTAAGTGCAGCAGAGCTGTCGCTGGCCAGAAGTGCAGGGAGATTAACAACAACCAAGATAGCAGTCATTATAATTCTTAATGATTTATCAATACCGTCTGCCGCCATGTTTGCAGTGTAATGCGGAGCTTGGCTGGTCAGATTAAACGCGTCTGCAATTTCCCGATAAGCAATTGGGGCACTTCTAGTCCATGCCATTTCGTGACTGTTTAGTTCGGAGCCAATCTTACGGCTTTGCCCGTCTCGGTAATCGCTGTAATAGTTCAAATCACCGCTTCGAACACGCCAATAAAACGCGCCGCTGGCAATCCTGACCCGTCCGCCATAGTCATAAAGTTTGCCATAGCCTTGCGGTTGGCGGTTGCGGTCGAGGCGCGGCCAATCATTCAAGGTTTCAGAAATATTCCAACCTTCATCAGCTTCAACCAGCCATAAGAAACCCTGTGTAGGGTTGTAAAGCAGATACTCTGTCCACTGCCCTTCTGGTGCCAATGTATGCTTGGCACCTTTGAACAAGTTATCAAATGTTTCCTGCGCATCTGTTTCTAAATATCTAATTGCGCCGATAACATGAAACTCTTTATTTTTCAGACGGCCTGTCGAGCCGACAGACAAAGTAAACATCGTATTTTGTGACAAACGCAGATCATTGGCGGTAATAAGCTCCGCCTTATCCTTGCCGACTGCCAATTCGCTGCCGCAGCTTTGACAGTTCAGATGAGAGGTCAGGCCGTTCACCCAATGAATGGACGAGCCGCAGTTAGGACAGTTTTCTGAAGTAATACTGCCTTTCAGACGGCCTGCGCTTTCTTTAATTTCGTCTTCGTGGCGCGTGTTTTCCAGCTTCAAATCATCTAGGTTTACCATCCGCCCGAAGAAGGCTTCGGGTGTTTTGCTGCTGTAATCAAGCGTGATGAAAAGGTTTTCACAACGCCAGTCAGAAACCCGATTTTCTGTATCCTCTTTCAAAACAAACGGCAATTCGCCCTGCGCGGCCGCGCGTTTCAAGCTGATTTTGCGGACATCGGAGGCAATATAGTGCTTATCTTGAAAAGTCAGCTCGCTAAATCCGGCTCGCGTGTCTTCAAATTTCGGCAGATTATCGATTTCGACCGGCATGGTCATCACATACAAATCACCCGCCTCAGAAAGCCAACCGGCCCTGCCGTCGTCAAACAGCGCATACCATTCATTCCACGCGCCATCGTCGTATTGCACCTGAAGCCGTCCGACCAAGGTAAAGCGTTGAGCGACAAATGTGCCGCTGGTTCCGATTTGCAGCGGACTAAAATCTTCCAGCAATGCGGAATCGCGGCCGGAGTCGACAACACCGTTATCTTGCCGCACCAGCATGCTGTTGCAATAACCGCACACCAGCGTCACGGAAGAAGCAGAATGCGCTTCGACAGGTGCGCCGCAGCTTGGGCAGTCGGTTTTGAAGAAAGGAGTTTGAGACATGGGTTTGCTTTTTCAGAATGGGTTGGGATGTTTCAGACGGCCTTAATGTTTATATCAACTGGTTTTATCAATGATTTCAGATTAGAAACAAACCAAATCGCCGAACAGACTCAATCAAATGATTCAAAAGGCCGTCTGAAACCTTTTCACAGAAGTAGCTCAACGCTTCTTTGAATGATATTTTTCAGACGGCCTTCAATTGATTAACCAATCAACTGTTTCAACACTTCAGCCTTGGCTTTATCAAAATCTTCTTGCGAAATCAAACCGCCATCCAGCAAAGACTTGAGTTTCACCAATTTTGCCTGCGGATCTTCGGCAGCCGGCTGAACATTTTGCTGAGCCTGTTGCGCATTCGGCTGCATCATGCCTGACATAGCACCCGCCATCGCCTGACCAATACCGGCACCCACGCCCAAACCTGCACCGATTCCGGCAAGTCCACC
The DNA here is from genome assembly GCF_051962915.1 of Neisseria sp. P0006.S009. Classification (NCBI taxonomy): domain Bacteria; kingdom Pseudomonadati; phylum Pseudomonadota; class Betaproteobacteria; order Neisseriales; family Neisseriaceae; genus Neisseria; species Neisseria sp. P0006.S009. Next base: position 700,613 of record NZ_JBQCUV010000001.1, read on the forward strand.
TTCATTTTGTGCCGCAAGCGGGATAGATTCGGCGGTTTGATATTGGGTGTAGCGTCCCAAATCGCCGATAACGCCCATCGAAATTTTCTTATCCAACGCAGCCTGAATAGTCGCAGGCAAGGTAATGCTTTCAACAGTGAAGTTTTCCAGCACCAAACCCAGCTTGGCAAATTCCGCACCGAGCAATTCACCGATTTTTTGCGACAACAAAACTTGGTTCGCCGCCATATCCAAGAATGGGATACCGGAGCTGCCAAACGCAGCCGCCAATTGGGTAACTGCAATATTACGTAGCTGGTTTTCCAAGTCTACGCCGCTGTATTGCGCCGCCACGCCGCTGACTTCTTTGAAAAATTTTGCCGGATCGCTGATGCGGTAAGAATACATACCGAACGAACGCAGTTGCACAGCGCCAAACTCGGCATCGCGCACGGTAACAGGTTGGGACGTACCCCATTTTCGTGCGAGCTGCTGTTTGGTATTGAAAAAGTAAACATCCGATTTAAACGGAGACTCAAAAAGCTTGTCCCAGTTTTTCAAGTTGGTCAGCACCGGCAGCGTTTGCGTATTGAGCGTGTAACGTCCCGGCCCGAACACATCGGCGGTCACGCCTTCATCGACAAACATCGCCATCTGCGCCTCACGCACAGTCAGGCTCGCACCGTTTTGGATCTCCTCATCGGCAATTGGAAAACGCCACATCAGCAGGCTGTCATCGGGATTCGGCCATTGAATGACGTCGATAAACTGTTTCTTGATAAAGTTGAACATTTCAGTTCCTTATTTGAAGAAGAAGGGATAACTTATAGGCAGTCAGGTCAATTTGCCTGGTCGGTAATATCGCTTATTTTATATAAATAGAATGTCATGCGATATTAACATTCAAAATGTCTTTATGTATGAGAATAGAGTGGGTGGCTGCATATACTTTTATTGCAAACTAAATAATAACTATATAGATATTAACTTTTTGAAAACTTCGGAATTAAACCTCTTACCGACTCAGTTTTACACTATTTCTAGGTTTTTTATCCATACTGTCTCATAAAAAAGACAAATACTTGCGGTAAATCATTAAATAACACACCAAGCGGTCAATATATTACCTCAACGGCATTGTTAATATTCATTAAATACTATAAAATCCATCATGCTATATCACTAAATTATCACACTGATTTTCACAAAGTAAAAGGAATTTACATGAAAAATTCTGCTCATTTCTGTCTTGCTGTTTTGGCACTGTCTGCTGCAGTAGGCGTACAGGCTGCTCGTCCTGTTGAATTTACCGTTGGTAGCGAATATTACAAAGAGACCTATCGTGAATACGAAAAAGATGGTAGCCGCTTAATGCAACAAAAAGGCAATCTGTGGTCTATTAATGCCGGCGTCAAATACCGTTTTAACGATCGCCATGCGGCAAAATTAGAAGGCCGTTATTCCCGCGGTAAATCTGATTACACAGGAAGCTTCCAAAATGGATTTGGTGAATCTACAGGTTATGGTTCTGCCACCGTCAAAGGTTCGCCACGTCGCGTATATGATATCCGCGCCTTATACGAGTATACATATCCAGTTAACGATCGCTTTAGCCTGACTGCCGGTACAGGCTTGGGTCACCGTGTTCTAAGAGACTTAAACAGACGAATTGACCCAAATGATTATGACCGCAAAAACCGAACTACATACGCGCAAATCAATGCCGGTGTAAATGTTGCCCTTCCTGCAAACTTTGAAATTGCTCCTCGTATTGCTTACAATCGTGCCGTTAAAGGCCGTCAGTATTCTTACGAGCCAAATCGAGAAGAAACCAGAATGAAACAAGGTGGTGGACAAGGTATTGAGGTTGAAGTACCTGTATCTAAAAAATTCGCTAACGGTTCTAAAATCACCCTGACCCCGTTCTATCGAGGCTGGAAAGTTAAAGATTCAAACTTCACCGTTACAGAAGACTATGGCTTCGTTCAATTTGGTTCAATTGAACCCAAAAACCGCACTCAAGAAACGGGTGTAAGATTGCAATACTCTTTCTAATTTGATGAATTTAAGTAGTTAAAACGTTTCAGACGGCCTTGTATATAACAGGCCGTCTGAATTTTTTGATACTTCCCAAATCTCACCATTACGCTAATACCATCAGATATAAGACATTATCAGTCAAAAAATCTACCGATGATTTCTCCGGGTAAGAGCTAGTCTTTTGCTATCCAACCGACCATCAACATCAAGTCAAGCAAGCCGCATTCAAAATGCCGATCGAGATGGACACTGCACCAAACAGCACGCCGACGGCGACATTGTTGCCGATAAGTTCTGGGGTAGCGTCTTTAATCATCATTGTTGCAGCAAAATAGACAAAAATCTGAATCACTGCTGCGGCAAGTCCCCACAGGATAAAATCGATGAAGCTGACGCTGTGTGCAATGCTTGAGGCAAGCGTCAGACAGAAACCGATCAACGCGCCGCCAAACGACAAGGCGCAGGCAAGGTTGCCGTTTTTAATCAGGCGCAATTCTTCGGCGGGGGTAATCCGCAGATATACGGCACCGAAAACGACAGTCATGGCGATACCTGCCAACATGTATTGCAGGTAGAGCAGATATTGGGACAGAGAAATACTCACGATAAGATTCCTTGGTTTGCAATAAAGTGATTATGCCATACTTTTGAAGATAAACCCTTTAGAAAATACGGCATTTTGGAAGCACTTCAGGCCGTCTGAAACAGCTCGATTTTTAATTCATGTTTTATTGTGATAATTGTTGACGATTTTTGTATGTTTATGTAACTATTGCGCACCGCTATTTATTAGAGCAAAGAGGAGAATATGAGCATACTCGCAGCCATCCGCCCTAAAGAGCCTTTGCGTCATCTGCGCTGGTTTGACATGCTGATTGTGACCGCTATCCTGTTCGGTCAATTTGCCTACCGTTCTACCCAACTTTATATCGCCAGCCTGATGCCGCAAGTGGAAACAGCCGCGGTTGCCGAAGAAGTACGAGATACTGCGGTAACCGGAGTGGCTTATTCTGAAAACATGAGCCTGCAATTGACGCTGCTTGCTATTGCTCTGATTTACCTCATTATTCGCCGTTTCGACTTCAAACAATTGCCGATTCGTTTTAACTTAGGCGTATTGTTTTGGACGCCTGTGATTTTTATCCTGATGGGTCTGACTGCCGATGCGGTGACTTCGTTAAGCGGCGGCTACAATTACTTCACCACTGAAATCTTCCAATACATCAAACCATTATCCATTTTTGACAAATTCGCCGCCCTTGCGCCGATGGCCATCCTCTACGGCCTTTTAAACGGCTTTTATGAGGAATTCTGTTTCCTCGGCCTCTTGACCTGCGTGGAAGACAAATACAAATGGCAGGCATTGGCCTATTCGACCTTGGTGCGCATCTCCTTCCATACTTATCAAGGCATGCTTTGGGCGACCGTTATCGGCGTTATTTTCGGCTTGATGTACTACTTCTTCTACAAATACAAAGTTAAAAACCTGCTGCCGTTTTTCCTGATTCACGCCTTGGCAGATATCTTCGGCTCCGGCTTCATCTATTTGATTTGCGCTTAATGGCAACGGTTGACTGAATAAACAAGGCCGTCTGAAACATCATTTTTCAGACGGCCTTTTATCATCTATCGGTTTACTTAATCAAAGTAATTGCTACATCGGCATCTTCGGTTGCAACTGCCTCAATCACTGCATCGCCGCCAAACCGCAACACCGAGCCTGCGCCGACAGTATGTTTTTCAGTCTGATTCAACGTCACGTCAAAGCTTCCTTTTCCAACGGCAAAAATCAACGTTTTAAAACCCGGATGATCGTGCGGCTTAATTTGCTCCCCTTTCTTCATGTCTTTCTTAACGACCATGTAATTTTCGCCGCTGAAAATCTTACCGTTTTCGGAAGAAACCTCCCCCAAAGGCGCGGCAGAAACGGCAACGGAAAACAAAGCAGACAGCAATACAGCGGAAATATTGGAAACTTTCATGACAAGCCTTTCTTAAAACAGGGCTTCCATTCTATAAAAATCCACTTTATTCTTCAATAATAATTCTCATTTTCTAATAAAAAGACCGTCTGAAACCCAACGATATTGTTCAGACAGCCTGATTGACCTGTATAATATTTTCTTATTAATAAAACCGCTTTACACACCCATCAAATGGAAACCGTCAGAAAAGATCCGCTCGGCTCGGCATGGATGGTTATTGCCGCGCTCGGCTTTACCGTCATGAACCTCTCCGTCAAAGCCGCCTCTACACATTTCGGCTTTTCCAGCGGCGAGCTGGTCTTTTGGCGCATGCTGGTCTCCACCCTGTTCTTAGGCATCATGGCCAAAGCGCAAGGCAACACGTTTTCCACGCCGTATTGGAAAACCCATCTCAACCGCAGCGTCATCGGCACGCTTGCCATGATGTGCACGTTTTATTCCGTCATGCATCTGCCGCTGGCAACAGGCGTCACGCTCAACTACACGTCCTCCATCTGGCTTGCCATTTTTTCATTTTTCATTTTAAAAGAACGAATTACACTTTATACCCAAGCCATTTTGGTTATGGGCTTTATCGGCGTTATCCTGTTGCTCAACCCATCTTTTCAAGGCGGACAGGAATTTGCCGCGCTGGTCAGTTTGGCAGGCGGCGCCATGTCGGGCTGGGCATATTTGCAGGTGCGCGAACTCTCGCTTTTGGGCGAACCGGGCTGGCGCGTGGTGTTTTATTTGTCGCTTACCGGCCTGATTATGGGCGCAGTCTGGAGCACCATCACAGGCTGGCATCCGCTGACCATCTCTTCCCTGCCCTATCTGGCCGGCATCGGCATCTCCGCCATGATTGCACAATTGGCCATGACCCGCGCCTATAAGGTCGGCAAGAAATTTACCGTTGCCTCGCTTTCCTACCTAACCGTCGTTTTCTCCGCCCTATCCGGCGTACTGCTTTTCGGCGATAAAATCACTTGGCAGGAAGCCGCCGGCATGGTTATCATTGTTGCAGGCGGCGTGTTCAGCAGCTTTACTCCGGCCTCAATCAAAAAATTTCTGATGAAGCAATAATTTAACAAGGAGAACACCATGATTTCCATCCGCGAACAATCTTACGGCTTAAACGTAGCGCTGTACAACGAGTTCACTTTGGACGATTTCCGCCAATTGGAAGAAGCCTTGTTGGCCGCAAAACAAAAAGTCCATCTGCCCGACATCCTGTTGGACTTGTCCATGCTGAAAGACTTCACCATCGATATGGCGGTCGAACAAATCAAATTCCTCAACCAACATGAAACCGACTTTGGCCGCGTTGCCGTCATTACCGACGATATTTGGATCAAACTCGGCGCGCGCCTGTCCAGCCTCTTGACCAACCAACATCCCAAATATTTCAGCGATGCCACCGAAGCACAGGCTTGGTTGTTGGCAAGCAATTTGAAATAAAAACAAGGCCGTCTGAACGCATTACCTGAGCAAATTCAAAACCGCTTAGGCCCAAAATCAACGGTATCACAATATTTTTCAAAGCATAAGAAAGGCCGTCTGAAACCTTGCAACCTGCAAAGTTTCAGACGGCCTTTCATCGTTTTTATTCAAAAACTTACATCACATCCAACACATCAATACCCAACAACTCCAAGCCTTGTTTCAGCGTGTCGCCGGTCAACTTCGCCAGTTGCAGACGGCTGTTGCGGGTTGCGCCTTCTGATTTCAAAATCGGGCAGGCTTCGTAGAAACGGCTGAACAAGGTAGCGATTTGATAGAGGTAGGCAGCTAGGTAGTGCGGATACGCAGTATCTGCCACGCTTTGCAGCACGTCTTCAAATTTCAGCAGCTCGGCGGCCAGTTGCTTTTCCAAAGGTTCGATCAAAACGGTTGGCGCAGTTGCGTCCCATTCACCGGCTTTGCGGAACACGCTTTGTACGCGTGTGTAGGCGTATTGCAGGTAGGGGGCGGTATTGCCTTCAAACGAAAGCATGGCGTCCCAGTCGAACACATAATCGCTGGTGCGGTTTTTGCTCAAATCGGCGTATTTGACTGCGCCGATGCCGACGGTTTTGCCGATTTTACCTGCTTCGTCTGTGCCCAATTCAGGATTTTTCTCTTTTACCAAAGCAGTGGCGCGCTCGACTGCTTCGGTCAGCAGGTCAACCAGTTTTACGGTGTCGCCGCTGCGCGTTTTGAACGGTTTGCCGTCTTTGCCCATCATCGTGCCGAAGCCGATAAACTCGGCTTTTACATCTTCCGGCAGATAGCCTGCTTTGCGGGAAGTGGTAAAGAGTTGTTCGAAGTGCAGGGCTTGGCGGTGGTCGACGACGTACAGCAAGCGGTCTGCATGAAGCGTGCTGACACGGTAGCGCAAACACGCCAAGTCGGTGGACGCATAAAGGAAGCCGCCGCCTTGTTTTTGCACGATAATTGCGGCAGGTTCGCCCTCTTTGTTTTTAAACTCGTCCAAGAACACGACTTTCGCGCCGTCGTCTTCGACTGCTAAACCTTTTTGAACCAAATCATCGACTACGGGCTGCAAATCGTCGTTATATTTCGATTCGCCCGCCACATCTTCAGGGCGCAGTTTCAAGCCCAGCGTGTCGTAAACGGCTTGGGCATGTGAGAGCGAAATATCGACAAACTGTTTCCACAACGCCAACACGGTTTCATCACCGCCTTGCAGTTTCACAACATATTCGCGTGCGGTGTCGGCGAAGGCAGGATCTTCGTCAAAGCGTACTTTGGCAGCACGGTAAAACTGTTCCAAATCCGCCAGCTCGAACGCGGCATTATCTTTTTGCTGCTCAACCAAATAAGCGACCAACATGCCAAACTGCGTACCCCAGTCGCCGACGTGGTTTTGACGGATAACGGTGTTGCCCATAAACTCCAACACGCGCGAAATGCTGTCGCCGATGATGCTGGAGCGCAGGTGGCCGACGTGCATTTCTTTGGCCAAATTAGGCGAGGAATAGTCGATAACGACGGTTTTCGGTTGGTCGGTTTTCGCTACGCCGAAACGCGCGTTGTTCAAGGCCGTCTGAATGTTTTGAGCGAGAAATTCAGGACGCAGGCGCAGGTTGATAAAGCCCGGGCCAGCGACTTCCGCGCTTTCAATCACAGCGTTGTCGGCCAATGCTTCGGCCACTTTTTGCGCCAACTCGCGCGGATTTTGTTTGGCTTTTTTCGCCGCACCCATCACGCCGTTGATTTGGAAATCGCCGAAGTCGGGATTTTTCGCCGCCTGCAATACAACGGGGCTGTCGGACAAACCGGCAGCGGCAAAGGCTGCTTGGGCTTCACGTTCGACGGTTTGGTATAAATTCATGTTTTCGGTCTCTATCAATTCAAATCAGGCGGTATTTTAAAAGAATTTCGGGCTTTAAAACAGGGCAAGCTGCAATACTTTTCCAGCGGCTTGTTATATGATTGCATTCTGATTCAACGATTTTGCTGTAAAGGCCGTCTGAAAGGAAAAGCCATGAACCCCAAAAATACGCTTTGTCTGATTGTCGATATTCAAGAACGCCTGCTGCCCGCCCTTTCCGGCACGGATGAAATGTTGGAACGCTGCCGCCTGCTGATTCAAGGTTTGACGGCTTTGAATGTACCCTTTGCCGTAACCGAACAATATCCGAAAGGTTTAGGCAACACCGTATCCGCTGTATCGCTGCTGTTGCCCGAAGGCACGCCTGTTGTCGAAAAAACCCAATTCTCGGCGTTTTTACCTGAAATTCAGGAAATATTACGCAAAAACGACATCAAAAACATTATTTTGGTGGGCGCAGAAGCGCATATCTGTATGCTTCAGACGGCCTTGGATTTGAAGGCGCAAGGTTACGCCGTATCCCTGCCTTTTGAATGCACCGCCTCGCGTACAACGGCCAACCGCGACAATGGTTTGGCGCAAATGAGCCGTCAAGGCATTATCGTTTCCAATGTCGAAAGTATTTTGTTCCAACTGCTCGGCGATGCCAAACATCCGGCCTTTAAGACTATCTCCAAACTGATTCAATAACAGGCCGTCTGAAATGCAATACACCATCCGCCCTGCCCTGCGCCAAGACTTGCCCGCCATCGTCGATATTTACAACAGCACCGTGGCCACGCACCAATCTACGGCCGATTTGTCGCCGACCACGGTTGCCGAACGCGAAATATGGTTTGCCGCGCACACGGACAAACGCCCGATCTACGCCCTTTACGATGCCGACGGCACCATATTGGCCTGGGGCAGTTTCAGCGACTACCATCCGCGCTACGCCTATCACATTAGCGCGGAAGTCAGCATTTATGTCCGCCACGATATGCGCGGCGCAGGCGTGGGCAAAATCCTGTTGCGGCACATGCTCGAACGCGCACCTTCCTTAGGCATCCACAACGTCATCGCGCTTGTGTTTGGCCACAACTATCCGAGCCTGAACCTGTTTCACCGTTTCGGTTTTGAAGAATGGGGGCGGCTGCCGCAAGTCTGCGATTTGGAAACCATGTTGGCAGACGTGGTGATTTTGGGCAAAAGGATTGTGGATTGATTACGACAAAGGCCGTCTGAAAACTGAATTCAGACGGCCTTTTGACGGCAAAACCTTTATTCCGGTTTCTTCGCCAGCATAGTGACGAATTTAAACTGAATCGGATTGCCAAATTCGTCTTTCGCGTGCATCGAACCCAACTCTTCCTTGTATTCTACCAATTCCCAATCCTTATAGTATTCGCGCAACTCGCCCTCGCCGAACTTGAACGGGAACGGCATCGGGCAAGGGAAATCTTCCGTATCCATCGCAGACACGATCAGGTTGTAACCGCCGGGGTTGGTGTGTTCCTTCATATTGGCAATCACGTCAGGAACGTAACGCGGCATCAGGAACATAAACACCACGGTCGCCACCATATAATCGAAGTTTTCCTGAATATTGGCGGCGTTGAGGTCGTATTCAAACGCGCGGACATTCAATTCTTCAATACGCGCCAGCTCTTCCACGTTTTGAACCGCGTTCGGATTATTATCGACAGCGGTAACGTCAAAACCTTTCAAACCCAAATACAGCGCATTGCGGCCCTGACCACAGCCCATATCCAAAACCTTGCCGACGGGCACGATGCCTTCGGCGGCACGGACAGCCGAATGTGTCGCGCTCATGCCGTATTTCTTATTGAAATAGTCCGCCGCCTCGCAGTAAAACGACAGTTGGATTTCCGTATCTTGCGTTTGCGGCGCGATAAAGTGCCATGCTTGCGGATGGATAATCCAATCGCCGCTTTCAGGCGTCAGCTCGTGCGTGGCCGTAACATTGCCCGCCTCGTCCACTTCATTGAAGTTCAGACGGCCTTGGAGGACATTGAGGCAGCCCCAAGTACCGGCAGCAGTATTGTGTTTGGACAACAAAGCTTCGGGAATCTCGTCCGCCGTCCACACCGGCATCTGTTTGTAACAAAACAATTCTTGCTGTTCGCTCATCATGTTTCCTTTCTATTTTGACGGTTTCAACACAGCTTCTGCCAAGGCTTTCTGAATGGCAATCACGCTCTTGTCGCTTTTAAATTGCAAGGTTTCGGTCGGCGCTTCGCCGGAAGAAACCCAAATCTTCAGCTCAGCATCCAAATCGAAATGACCCGAGGTTTCCACCGAAAAGCGCGATACGGAACGGTACGGAATCGAACGGTAAGACACTTTCTTGCCGGTCAACCCTTGCTTGTCCACCAACACCAGCCGATATTCGGTAAACACAATCAAATCGCGCACCAGGCTGAATGCCATTTTTACCTGTTCGCCATCAATCAGGATATTCGCCAAATCGCGTTCCACCGCATCGGCGTCTTTGTGTGAAGCATTGCCCAAAAGGCCGCTGAACAATCCCATATCTGCCTGCTTTCTATACGAGTGATAAAGTGCAGGGTATTTTACACGCGCAAACCGTATTTGCCGATATTTCAGACGGCCTTATGTTATGATACTGCCTTATTCGACAAAGACATGCCCATGGATAAACCCGTTTACCTCTACACAGACGGCGCATGCAAAGGCAACCCCGGCGCAGGCGGCTGGGGAGTATTTATGCGCTACGGCACACACGAAAAAGAACTGTTCGGCGGCGAAGCCGAAACCACTAACAACCGCATGGAGCTAACCGCCGTTATCGAAGGACTGAAATCCTTAAAACGCCGCTGCCAAGTCGTCATCTGCACCGACTCGCAATACGTCAAAAACGGCATGGAAAGCTGGATACACGGCTGGAAAAAAAACGGCTGGAAAACCGCCGCCAAAAAACCGGTTAAAAACGACGATTTATGGAAAGAGCTGGATAGTTTGGTTCAACAACACGATGTCCGCTGGACGTGGGTAAAAGGCCACGCCGGACACCCTGAAAACGAAAAAGCCGACGAGCTTGCTAATCAGGGGGCGGCAAAATTTGCATAACACTTCGTCCATGACTGCACTCGGACATCTCAAACCATTCTTTTGGATTGCCATCATTGCATTGATTTGTGTGACGCCCATAGCATTTATAGTGGATTAAATTTAAATCAGGACAAGGCGACGAAGCCGCAGACAGTACAGATAGTACGGCAAGGCGAGGCAACGCCGTACTGGTTTAAAGTTAATCCACTATATGTTCGCCTATTCGCCCTTTCATGATGCCAATGATTTTTTTTAAATTTGGATTGTGTGATCACGTTAAGAGTGCCGAAGAATGTGCCGACTGAATCACGCCCACCTATTTATTTTGGTGGTTTATACCTGAACCGTGGCTGTTCACATTCATCACGCTGACTGCTATTTACCTCATTCTAAAAATCCTGATGGCAATCATCCGATTCCTATTCAGACTAAAAAAGAGAAAACCATGACCTGCCCCATCTGCACTGCCGACAACGAAGATATTTTGCTGCAAACGCCAAACCTGCGCGTGATCGCCGTCCACAATGAAGCCGGCGCACCGGCATTCTGCCGCGTTATTTGGAATAACCATGTCTCCGAGATGACCGACCTTTCCCCTGCCGAACGCAACGAAATCATGGAAATGGTGTATCAGGTTGAAGCCGCAATGCGCCAAGTCTTCCGCCCGGCCAAAATCAATCTGGCCAGCCTCGGCAATGTTGTGCCACACCTGCATTGGCACGTCATCGCCCGTTTTGAAAACGACGCCAATTTCCCCGCGCCGATTTGGGCTGCGCCCGTCCGCGAACACGGTATGGCCTTGCCCGAAAACTGGCCGGAACAAATCAAAAACTTAATCGCTTAAACTTTCAGACGGCCTGTAAGGTCCGACACGCCAAGTTCAGGCCGTCTGAACATATAACGAAAGGAAAACCTCAATGAACTCTACCACGCGTCGCCATTTCCTGCGTACCTGCTCTGCCGCGGCAGGCGCAGGGTTGTTGCAAGCCTGCGGCACAGGCACGACCACCACGCCGCAAACAAAAACCACATCTACCACCGCGAAAGCCCAAACCGTGCAACCTAAGCAACCCCATCCGCCACGTTCCAGCGACAACCTCCTGCGCGTTGTTGCGCCGTCAGGCTTCGCCGAAGACCCCAACCGCGTGACCACCGGCCTGACCCGCCTCTACAACGCAGGCTTTACCGTGACCAACCAACAGGCAGGCAGCCGCCGTTACCAACGCTTTGCCGGCAGCGATGCCCAACGCGCCGCCGACTTCCAAGACGTTGCCAGCGGTCGTGTCGAAACGCCTAAAGTCTTGATGGGCCTGCGCGGCGGCTACGGCGCGGCACGCATCCTGCCGCAAATTGACTTTGCCTCACTCGGCGCCAGAATGCGCGAACGCGGCACATTATTCTTCGGTTTCAGCGACGTGTGCGCCGTCCAACTCGCCCTGTTGGCCAAAGGCAATATGATGAGCTTTGCAGGCCCGATGGTGTACAGCGAATTCGGCAAAGCAGACCCCAGCGTCTTTACCATGGATTCTTTCATCCGCGGCACGACCAACAACGTCAACATCGTTGATGTTCCAACCATCCAACGCGCTGATGTCAACGTCGAAGGTACATTATGGGGCGGCAACCTAAGCGTACTCGCTTCCCTCGCCGGTACGCCCTACATGCCCGATATTCAAGGCGGCATCCTCTTTATCGAAGACGTCAGCGAGCAACCCTACCGCATCGAGCGCATGCTCAATACGCTTTATCTGTCAGGTGTTTTGCAAAAACAACGCGCCATCATCTTCGGCGATTTCCGCATGGGCACCATCCGTGACACGTACGATTCCAGCTACGATTTCTCCGCCGTCGTCAACCACATTTCGCGCACCGCCAAGATTCCTGTGTTGACCGGCTTCCCATTCGGCCACATCACCAACAAAACCACTTTCCCGTTGGGCGCGCATGCCAAAGTCCGCAATACCGGCAACGGCGGTTATTCCGTCACCTTCAGCGGCTATCCTACGCTGAACCCGTCCGCGCTAACGCTCGACAGCCTGCTGCCGCCTCCTGTTCCGACTTACGACAGCACTATCTACCGCGACAGCATCACTGAAGAAGTCACCGAATAAGGCTTGTTCAAATCAAAAGGCCGTCTGAAATCCAGTTTCAGACGGCCTTTTTATATCTTCATCTTAACCGTAACGTCGTTGGAAATCTTTCATAAAGTCGGCCAACGCGTTCACACCTTCAAGCGGCATCGCATTGTAAATGCTGGCACGCATACCGCCGACGGTTTTATAGCCCTTAAGCAGGCACAAGCCCTGCAACTCGGCTTCCAACACAAAGTGGCGATCCAAGTCTTCGCTTGCGGTTTTGAAGACCACGTTCATTTTGGAGCGTGCATCAGGATGGATATCGTTGATGTAAAAACCGCCGCTGCCGTCTATCGTCTCATACAAGGTTTGCGCCTTAATTCGATTGACCGCTTCAATTTTTTTCACACCGCCCTGCGTTTGCAGCCAGCGGAATACCAAGCCCGACATATAAATCGCATAAGTGGAAGGCGTGTTGTACATACCGTCGCGGTTGATGTGCGAACGGTAGTTGAACACATCGGGGATATCGTTCGGACAACGCTCAAGCAAATCCTCGCGGATAATGACCACGGTTGCACCCGCAGGACCGATATTTTTTTGCGCGCCAGCATAAATCAAGCCGTAATCGGATACATCAAACTCACGAGACAAAATCTCGCTCGACATATCGCACACCAGCGGCGGCAGGCCGTCTGAAAGTTTGGGGACATTTTGATACTGCAAGCCGTTTACGGTTTCATTAATCGCAAAATGAACAAACGCAGAATTCGGGTTGATATCCCAATCCTCAACCGCAGGCAGGTTTTTATAGGCATATTGCTCGCCGCCATGCGCGGCCAAACGGATTTCGGCATTGCTCAAACGGCTCATCTGTTCATAGGCAATACGGCTCCAGTTGCCCGTTACCACCGCATCGGCAGTCGCAAAACCGTGTGCCAAATTCATGACCACCATATTAAATTGCGTGGTCGCACCACCCTGTAAAAACAGGATTTTATAGTTGGACGGAATATTCAAAAGCTGGTGCAAGTCTTGTTCGGCATGATGCAGAATACTCAAAAACATATCCGAACGGTGGCTCATCGCCATCACGGGGAAACCCGTGCCGTTGTAGTCGAGCATTTCCTGTTGCGCGGTACGCAATACCGCTTCCGGCAATACGGCAGGACCTGCGGAAAAATTGTAAATCGGGTGTGCGGACATGGCGGCCTTCTTTCTTATTCGGTGGGTATGAAGAAATTGTAGAACCGCCTTGCACATTGTGCAAGCACGAAAAATCCGGAAATACAAGGCCGTCTGAAAACAAAGCAATACCAATTATTTGTTTTCCAAAATAATTTTAGAAACACCATATCAAAACTTGTCAACAATTTCCTTTTCAGGCGGCCTCAACCCTCCCCTTTACATTTAAGCAATCACTTCAAAAAATCCACGCCAAATCAACACTTTTCTTTTATCTTGAAAACAGTTATAATAGGGCAATTTTTCAAATCACACGAAAAATGGCCGCGCGGCCATTTTTTTGTTTATGTACTTCTGGAGAAGCATGGATATTCAAAGCATTCTTGATAAAACCCTGCCCGGCTTGGGCTACGAGCTGGTCGATTTCGAACTGACCGCACAAGGCGATTTGCGCGTTTTCATCGATAAAGAAGGCGGCATCACCGTCGAAGACTGCGCCACCGTCAGCAACCATCTGAGCCGCGTGTTTATGGTTGAAGACATCGACTACAAACGTTTGGAAATCTCCAGCCCGGGCCTTGACCGCCCGCTGAAAAAAGCCGCCGATTTCATGCGCTTTGCCGGCCAGAACGCCAAAATCAAAACACGCCTGCCGATTGATGGTCAGAAAAACTTCATCGGCCGCATCGAATCTTGCGAAAACGACATCGTTACCGTCTCTTTCGACGGCAAAACTGCCCAAATCGAATTGAGCAACATCGACAAAGCCCGTTTGCGCCCCGAATTTAAATTTTAAAAACCGATTACTTGGAGATTCTAAAAAATGAGTCGCGAAATGTTACAGCTGGCCGAAGCGCTGGCAAGTGAAAAAAACGTTGAAACGGAAGTCGTATTCAAAGCCCTTGAATTCGCCCTCTCTACTGCTGCCAAGAAAAAAGCCGACCGCGAGCACATGGACGTACGCGTCGAAATCGACCGCGATACCGGCGAATACCAAACCTTCCGCCGCTGGCTGATTGTTGCCGATGAAGACTACACCTACCCTGACGTAGAAAAAACCATCGAAGAAATCCAAGAAGAAATTCCCGGCACAACCATCCAAATCGGCGAATACTACGAAGAGCAGCTGCCAAACGAAGGCTTCGGCCGCCAAGCAGCTCAAACTGCCAAACAAATCATTCTGCAACGCATCCGCGATGCAGAGCGCGAGCAAAACCTGAACGAATTCCTCGCTTCTAAAGAAGACATCGTTTCCGGTACGGTAAAACGCGTCGAGCGCCACGGCATCATCGTTGAAGTCGTCACGGGCAAACTTGACGCCCTGATTCCGCGCGAAGAAATGATTCCGCGCGAAAACTTCCGCAGCGGCGACCGCATCCGCGCCCTCTTCCTGCGTGTGGACGAAATCGGCAATACCGGCCGCAAACAAGTCATTTTGAGCCGTACCAGCGGCGACTTCTTGGCCAAACTCTACGCCAACGAAGTGCCTGAAATTGCAGACGGCCTGTTGGAAATCCGCGAAGTAGCACGCGATCCCGGCCAACGCGCCAAAGTTGCCGTTAAAGCCAACGACCAACGCATCGACCCGCAAGGTACTTGTATCGGCGTGCGCGGTTCCCGTGTTAACGCTGTGAGTAACGAATTGTCCGGCGAACGCATCGACATCGTATTGTGGTCTCCTGAGCCTGCCCAATTCGTGATGAATGCGCTGTCTCCTGCCGAAGTGAGCCGCATCGTGATTGATGAAGACAAACACGCCGTTGACGTGATCGTTGATGAAAACCAACTGGCGCTGGCCATCGGCCGCGGCGGTCAAAACGTCCGCCTGGCTTCCATCCTGACCGGCTGGCAGCTGAACATCATGACCGTTGAAGAAGCAGACGAACGCAATGCCGCTGAAGACGCCGTTATCCGCAACCTCTTCACCACCCACTTGAACATCGACGACGAAACCGCCGATATTTTGGTGGAAGAAGGCTTTGCCACATTGGAAGAAGTTGCTTACGTTCCAGCGGCAGAATTGCTCTCGATTGACGGCTTTGACGAAGAAATCGTTGAAACCCTGCGTAACCGCGCACGCGACGCGATCCTGACCATTACCATCGCCGCAGAAGAAAAACTGGGTGAAGTGTCTGAAGACATGCGCAATTTGGACGGCGTAGATTCCGATATGTTGCGCAAACTGGCCGAAGCCGGAGTTACCCAACGCGATGATCTGGCCGAATTGTCTGTTGACGAATTGGTCGAAATTACCGGTGTTGACGAAGAAGAAGCCAAAAAAGTGATTTTGGCTGCACGCGAACACTGGTTTACTGAAGAAAACAACTAAGGGGGTACTGAATGAGTAATACAACCGTAGCGCAATTTGCCGCCGAACTAAACCGCCCCGTCGATGATTTGCTTAAACAATTGAAAGAAGCCGGGGTCAATAAAAACAGCGGTAATGACAGCATAACCACTGACGACAAACAACTGTTGACTGCTTACCTGCAAAAGAAAAACGGCAGCAACAGCGGCACCATCAGCATCCGCCGCAAAAAAACCGAAGTCAGCACCGTTGACGGCGTAAAAGTGGAAACACGCCGCCGCAGCCGTGCCGTTACCATTCCTTCTTCCGAAGAATTGGCAGCGGAAGCCAAAGCCAAAGTAGCAGCGGAAAACCAAAAAGCCGAAGCAGAAAAAGCAGCCGCTCAAGCTGCCGAAGAAAAAGCCAAAGCTGAAGCAGAAGCTGCCGCAAAGGCCGAAGCCCGTGCCAAAGCAGAGGCCGAAGCAGCCAGACTGAAAGCAGCCAAAGCCGCACCAAAAGCGGAAGGCAAACCTGCCGAAGCCAAAAAAGAAGAAGCCAAACCGGTTGAAGCCGTAGAAGCCAAGGCCGAAGCAAAAGTTGAAGCTAAAGCAGACAACAAGCCGTCTGAAAAATCCGTTGAAGCTGAAAAACCAGCCGAAGCCAAAAAACCTGCCAAAGCCAAACAAGACAAAGGCGGCAAAGGCAAAGAAGCGAAAAAAGCAGCCAAACCTGCCGCTCCTGCCGTACCGCAACCTGTCGTCAGCGTGGAAGAACAGGCTCAACGCGATGAAGAGGCCCGTCGTGCCGCCGCCCTGCGTGCGCACCAAGAAGCCTTGTTGAAAGAAAAACAAGAGCGTCAAGCACGCCGCGAAGCCATGAAACAACAGGCCGATCAAGACTCAAAACCTACTAAAGAAGCCAAATCAGGCGAACGCAACAAACCTGCCGAGAAAGCAAAAGCGGCATCCGGCGAAGGCAAATCCGAACACAACGCGCGCGGTAAAAAAGAAGACCGTCGTGACCGTGACGAAGAAAACCAAGGCCGTAACGCCAAAGGCAAAGGCGGCAAAGGTGGCCGTGACCGCAACAATGCACGCAATGGCGAGGACGAACGCGTACGCGGCGGCAAAAAAGGCAAAAAACTCAAACTTGAGCCAAACCAACACGCCTTCCAAGCGCCGACCGAACCTGTCGTACACGAAGTTTTGGTACCTGAAACCATTACCGTTGCCGACTTGGCACACAAAATGGCCGTTAAAGGCGTCGAAGTGGTGAAAGCCCTGATGAAAATGGGCATGATGGTAACCATCAACCAATCTATCGACCAAGACACTGCCCTGATTGTGGTGGAAGAACTCGGCCATATCGGCAAACCTGCCGCAGCCGACGACCCTGAAGCATTCTTGGATGAAGGCGTTGAAGCAGTAGAAGCCGAAGCATTGCCGCGTCCACCGGTTGTTACCGTGATGGGTCACGTTGACCACGGTAAAACTTCCCTGCTGGACTACATCCGCCGCGCCAAAGTGGTACAAGGCGAAGCGGGCGGCATTACCCAACACATCGGTGCATACCACGTTGAAACCCCTCGCGGCGTGATTACCTTCTTGGATACTCCGGGTCACGAAGCGTTTACCGCCATGCGTGCGCGCGGTGCGAAAGCAACCGATATCGTGATTCTTGTTGTAGCAGCCGACGACGGCGTGATGCCGCAAACCATCGAGGCGATTGCCCACGCCAAAGCCGCGGGCGTACCGATGGTGGTTGCCGTTAACAAAATCGATAAAGAAGCCGCCAACCCAGAGCGTATCCGCCAAGAGCTGACTGCACACGAAGTCGTGCCTGACGAATGGGGCGGCGATGTACAGTTTATCGACGTTTCCGCTAAAAAAGGCCTGAACATCGATGCATTGCTCGAGGCAGTCTTGCTCGAAGCCGAAGTTTTGGAACTGACTGCCCCAGTCGATGCACCTGCAAAAGGCATCATCGTTGAGGCACGTTTGGACAAAGGCCGCGGCGCAGTTGCCACATTACTGGTTCAAAGCGGTACGCTGAAAAAAGGCGATATGCTGCTGGCCGGTACTGCATTCGGTAAAATCCGTGCGATGGTTGACGAAAACGGCAAAGCCATCAATGAAGCCGGCCCTTCTATCCCTGTCGAAATCCTCGGCTTGTCCGACGTACCGAACGCAGGCGAAGACGCAATGGTATTGGCCGACGAGAAAAAAGCGCGCGAAATCGCCCTCTTCCGTCAAGGCAAATACCGCGACGTGCGCTTGGCTAAACAACAGGCTGCGAAACTGGAAAACATGTTCAACAACATGGGCGAAAACCAAGCCCAATCCTTGTCTGTCATCATCAAGGCAGACGTACAAGGTTCTTACGAAGCTTTGGCGGGCAGCCTGAAAAAACTGTCCACCGACGAAGTGAAAGTGAACGTGTTGCACAGCGGCGTTGGCGGCATTACCGAATCTGATGTCAACTTGGCCATTGCTTCCGGCGCATTCATCATCGGCTTTAACGTCCGCGCAGATGCTTCCGCACGCAAACTGGCTGAGAATGAAAACGTGGAAATCCGTTACTACAACATCATTTACGATGCCATCGACGACGTGAAAGCCGCCATGAGCGGTATGCTCTCTCCGGAAGAGAAAGAGCAAGTAACCGGTACGGTCGAAATCCGTCAGGTCATCTCCGTTTCCAAAGTCGGCAATATTGCAGGCTGTATGGTTACCGACGGTGTGGTCAAACGCGATTCCCATGTCCGCCTCATCCGCAACAACGTGGTTATCCATACCGGCGAGCTGTCTTCTTTGAAACGCTACAAAGATGACGTCAAAGAAGTCCGCATGGGCTTCGAGTGTGGTCTGATGCTCAAAGGCTACAACGAGATTATGGAAGGCGACCAACTCGAATGTTTCGACATCGTCGAAGTTGCCCGTACTCTGTAATCAGACAGGCCGTCTGAAAAAAAAGAAGCAGGTTTTGCA
Source organism: Neisseria sp. P0006.S009 (assembly GCF_051962915.1). NCBI lineage: Bacteria > Pseudomonadati > Pseudomonadota > Betaproteobacteria > Neisseriales > Neisseriaceae > Neisseria > Neisseria sp. P0006.S009. Next base: position 719,536 of record NZ_JBQCUV010000001.1, read on the forward strand.
ATGCGAAACCTGCTTCTTTTTTTTCAGACGGCCTTTTTACAACCATTCATAGTTTGAAACTATGGAAATTGATGTGTGGTATATAAGAAACAAAACAGCCGCACAAGGCAAAGCCATTTGGCAAAAGAATAGACGGCAAACTAAGCCTGATAAGGCTCTCTATATATTGTCATATCTTAACGTTTCTGTTGTTTTTATCAAATTTCGGCACTAGTATATACAGCCTAAACACAATACAAATTAAGCAATACCGGCCATATGCCGGATACGTTTACTTCCTTGTTACTCTCATCAATATCTAAAGAAAATATCATGATAATCGAAAAAGCAATGCGCATCCGCAATGCGCAATTTGAATTACGACATTTAGAGCAATTGCAGCCATCTCCCCTTGCACAAGCAACAACAGGTACTTCGAGAGATGACGTTTATTATGTAACCCGCAACGACGATAAAATCATTGAAAACCCAAATGGAGGCGATGATACGGTTTACAGCAACGTCAGCTATACCCTTCCAAACCACGTTGAAAACCTTGTTTTGACCGGTACAGCCAACATCTTCGGCGCAGGCAACAACAGCAACAACATCCTCATCGGCAATGAAGGCCGCAACCGCCTCAACAGCGGCCGCGGTGACGACATCGTTTACAGCGGCGGCGGCAACGATTTCATCAACGGCGGAGAAGGCAACGACCATCTTTTTGGTGAAACAGGCAATGACACCCTCAACGGCGAAGCAGGCAATGATGTGCTTGAAGGTGGCGAAGGCGACGATACCTACCTTTTCTCTGCAAAAAGCGAGCAAGACACCATCATCGACAATCAAGGCCACAACAGCATCCGCTTTCATACCGACCTGAGCCTTAACGATTTAACCGTTGAAGTCCGAAACAATGAAACCGGCGGTCATGACTGGCTGATTGCCGTGAAAAACAGCAACGCCGTTTTAACCATCAAAAACCAATACACTCAAAACGGTACAACACCGGCAGTCTCCCAATTCATCATCGGCACACAAAAACTGGATGTAAACAGCTTTGCCAAATATTTCGATATTTCCCTGACTGAGCATACCGAAAGCGGTCAAACCATCGATGGTAGCGACGGCAATGACCACCTGATCGGCACATCCGGTGATGATATTATCGACGGCAAGGCCGGTTCCGACATTATGGAAGGTGGGGACGGCAATGATACTTACTACATTGATGATGTAAAAGATGTGGTGATTGAAAAAGCCGGCGGCGGCGAAGATACCGTATTCAGCAGCATTTCCCATACTGCCGCTACCCACGTCGAAAATGTTACCTTGACCGGCTCAGCCAATATTTTTGCCGCCGGCAACAACAGCAATAACATTCTGACCGGTAACGAAGGCCGCAACCGCCTCAATAGCGGACGCGGTGATGATACCGTTTACGGCATGGGCGGCAACGACAACCTTAATGGCGGCGACGGCAACGATTATCTGGATGGCGGCGACGGCAACGATGTCATCAACGGTGATGCAGGCGACGATATTTTAGTGGGCGGCAACGGTAAAGACATTCTGAAAGGCGGAGCCGGAAACGATACCTATATTTACGGCAACAACGATACCATTATCGACAACCAAGGCATCAATACCCTCAAGTTTTCAGACGGCCTGAACAATGCCAAGCTCAACCTGAAGACCATTCATAACGATGATGGCAGCCAAAGTTGGGAAATTACTTCGGGGCAAGGTTCAGCCCTGATTCAAAACCAAATCGGCGCAGATGGCAGCATTTCCATCGACCGTTTCCAGTTCAGCGACCAAACTTACACTGCCGCACAATTCCAACAAGCCTTCCAAGCGCTGAAGGCCGAAACCATTAAATTTGTCGGCATAAACGGTGACGATACCTTGCATGGCAATGCAGGCAACAATGAAATCGACGGTGGCAACGACGGCCATGACACCCTTTATGGCCACGACGGCGATGACATTTTGCGCGAACACAGCGAAACCTATTACGGCAACGAACCTGCTTCCGACGATAAACTCTACGGCGGCAACGGTAACGACAAACTTTATGCCCATGTAGGTGCAGACTTACTCGACGGTGGCGCAGGCAATGATTATCTGGAAGGCGGTGAACACAACGACACCTATGTTTTCGGAAAAGGTTACGGTCACGACACCATTTTCGACTACAACTTCGGTTTCGACAGCGAGGCCGGCCTGCACACGCTCAACGCTAATGTCGTTAAATTTACCAGCGGCATTACCCTTGACGACCTTGAAATTACTGTTGAAAAAGGTTACGACAAAACCGGGATTGCCGACATGCCCGACAGCAACCAATTTGTATCCAATCCCCTGTTGGATGGCGATACTTGGCATATCCGCATTAAAGGCACAGACGATGTTTTAACCATCAAAAACCAAAGCGGTATTTATGGTGCGATTTCCGAGTTTCAGTTTGACGGCAATACCTCATACAGCACCGGCGAGCTAATCAACCACTTCAAACTGTCTATCCCGCACATGATCGGCAATACAAACATCGTCCAATACACCGGCCAACCCGTTGAAGAACTCAACCGTGATGTGTACAACAACTTCAATCATACCATCCACGCCGATAGCGACAACAGTGATTTAGATTTGTCGCGTTACACTTCTGTTGTCGAATACAGAGGCAATCGCAGCGATGAAACCATTACTTTGGGCCGAGGCATCAACATCGTTGATACGGCCGGCGGCAACGATACCATTACCGACCCGGGTGCCGACAACACCGTTATCACGTTTGGCAGAAACAGCGGCAACGACACCTTCAATCCGTATGGTGGAAGCGATACCCAAATCCTTTTCAAAGAAGGGCTTACGCTGAAAGATTTACAGTTGAAAACCGGCGATGATTGGGTCTTAACCATCAAAGATACAGGCGACACCCTGACCATCCATGACATTGCCAACAATAATGTCGACAGCTTTGTATTCGGAAACGGTAAGAGCTACACCGCCGACGAAATCAGCAAAGCACTGATTACTGAAAATACACAAAACAACGGTATCCTGTAAAATCCAAAGGCCGTCTGAAACCTTAATTCAGACGGCCTTAATCCTTTGCTGATTTATTTATCTTTCCGCTATATAATTATTCTCATTCTAGTTCACAAGAAAGACTAAAAATGGATGCCTTAAATCTCCTCACCACGCGTCGCTCTTCCAAAAAACTGACTGCTCCGGCACCCAATGCCGAGCAACTGGAACAAATGCTGCAAGCGGCAACGCAAGTTCCTGATCACGGCAATATGCGCCCTTTCCGCTTTACCGTTATTCAAAGCGAAGCCGGCTTGCAACGTTTCCGCGAGCTTTTGAGCAAGACCGTTACCGAACTCAACTTCGGCGATGATGCCATGAAAAAGGCCGAACGTGTCGGTAACATGGCGCCTATGATTATCGGCGTTACATTCGCGCCGAACCGTGAAGTGGCAAAACCCAAACCTGAATGGGAACAAATGCTGACTGCCGGCTGCGCCGCCTATGCTTTACAACTGGCTGCTTCTGCTCAAGGCTTCGACAATGTTTGGATTACGGGCATGTGGGTCAACAGCCCATTATTGCGCGAAGCATTTGAGTGTGCCGACAAAGACAAAATCATCGGCCTGATGATGATTGGTTCGCCAACCGAAGAAGGTGGTGGCCCAAAAAATACTAACTTGGAATGTTTTACAACTTATTGGTAACGCTTGAAAACACTCAGGCCGTCTGAAAACCTAATCTGAAGGTTTTCAGACGGCCTTTCTATATCTATTATCAAAGCATCAAGCCGGATTCATAAACGCTTCAATTTCTTCCAAAGAAATATCTGCCGTTGCACCATGGCGTGAAGCCACCAATGCACCTAACGCACAAGCAAAAGCAATGGCTTCTTGAGGAGGCGCATTATTGAGCAGCTTGTAAGTCAAACCACCAAGAAAGCTGTCGCCGGAGCCGACAGTATCCACCACTTTGACGCGGAAACCGCAATGACGGTATAACTCGCCGTCCTTATACAAAACCGCGCCATGGCTGCCCAAAGTCACGCAAAGAATTTTGACGCCGGTCAGCTCAACGAAGTAGCTGATATTTTGCTCGATACTGTGATAAGGAGAACCGTAAGCTGCAGCCAATTCATACAACTCATCATCGTTGAGTTTGACCATATCGGACTGTTTCATGGTCTCCAACAAGCGGTCAATATCGTAATGGGGCTTGCGCAGATTAACGTCAAAAATTTTGAATTTGGCTTCTTTCAGCAAAACTGCCAAGCTTTTACGCGAAACTTCATCACGGGTTGCCAAGCTGCCAAAAATGAAAGCATCGGATTCTGCCACACGTTTGATTGCCGCATCATCAACCGCAATCCTGTCCCACGCGCAAGGGTAAACAATCTCATAAGACGCACTGCCATACTTGTCCAAGTGTACTTTCACCAAGCTGGTCGCACATTCGTGACAAACCTGCAAATAATCAGTATTGACGTTTTTACTTTGAATTTGACGTAGCAATTCCTCGCCATCGGCATCATCGCCGCGACGACTGATGATGACAGCATCGATACCCAAAGACTGCAAACGGACAGCAACATTTAGGGGTGCACCACCCAATACCTTTCCGTTTGGAAAATCGTCCCACAGCACTTCGCCGAAACTGGTTACTTTCATTCTTGGCCTTCCTTTTTTGAGGTTGATTGGCAGGGTCTGCACACCCGACAGATTTTTGCAAATCATGTACTTGTAGTAAAACTCCAGCATCGGGGGCAAAAGTATTATGTTTTAAAATATTGGGACTGACAAGCAATTAAGGGAATATCAGACAATAAACTTGATTCATCACAAAATTATATTGTTCCTATTTTTTTCTTTTTCTTTCACATTTATCCCCTCCTGTTTCATTAAAACAAAATATTCTGAAATTTAAATACAAAAGGCCGTCTGAAAACTGATTCAATCAATTTTCAGACGGCCTTTATCGCAGCATTGCAGCGATTAAACTACAACTTCTTCTTTTTTCTTCACTTCTTTGGCAATGTTCTCACGACTCAAGCCAAACATCAGCAAGAGCGGGCTGGCAACCAATACGGAAGAGTAAATACCGAACACGATACCGATAGTCAGCGCCATAGAGAAACCGTGCAAGGCTGCACCGCCAAACACCAGCATAGAAACAACCATTGCCTCGGTCGAACCGTGGGTAATGATGGTACGGCTCATGGTTGCAGTAATCGCGTTGTCGATGACTTCCGGCACAGTGTGGCCGCGCATATGCGGCTTGCGGAAGTTTTCGCGAATACGGTCAAATACCACCACAGATTCGTTTACGGAATAACCCAAAACAGCCAAGATACCTGCCAAGACAGTCAATGAGAATTCCCATTGGAAGAAGGCGAAACAGCCGAGAATAATCACGATATCGTGCATATTCGCAATAATCGCGGATACTGCAAAACGCCACTCAAAACGCATGGACAAGTAAATAATAATACCTGCCACCACGAAGCCCAATGCCATCAAACCATTGGTGACCAATTCTTCGCCGACTTGAGGGCCGATGAATTCGACTTGGCGCAAGGTAACGTCAGGATTGTCTTTTTTCAGCAAATCCATCACTTGGTTGGACAATTGGGCGGAGGTTACGCCTTCTTTGTTCGGCAGGCGAATCATGATGTGTTTGTTCGTACCCAATGCCTGAACCTGTACATCACCCATTTTCAGCGTATCGAGGCGTTCGCGCGTTTTATTCACATCCACGCCCTGCTGATATTGGACTTCCATCACTGTACCGCCGGTAAATTCGACAGAGAAATTCAAGCCCTTGGTTACCAAAAAGAACACGGCGGCGATAAACGTAACCAACGAAATAAAGGTCGTCAGTTTGCCGTAGCTCATAAACGGAATATCGCGTTTGATTTTAAATAATTCCATGTTTTACTCCTTGCCTTCTGCCATTTTAGCTTTCGGCTTCCACACCGCACCAATGGAAATATTTTGCAATTTGCGGCGACGGCCGTACCACAAGTTGACCAAAGCACGGAACACGACCACGGATGAATACATCGAAGTCAGAATACCGATACAGTGTACGACCGCAAAACCGCGTACAGGACCGGAACCGAATACCAACAAAGCGATACCGGCAATCAGGGAGGTCAAGTTGGAGTCGACAATAGTTGCCCAAGCATGTTGGAAACCGAGGTTGATGGCCTGCTGCGGTACGACACCGGCACGCAGTTCCTCACGGATACGTTCATTAATCAACACGTTGGAGTCAATCGCCATACCCAAGGTCAAAGCCAAGGCGGCAATACCCGGCAAGGTCAGCGTTGCCTGCATGGCAGACAAAATACCCACCAAAAACAAGATATTGGTACTCAAGGCAATGGTAGAGAAGAAACCCATCAAGCGATAGTAAATCACCATGAATGCAGCAACAGCGGCAAAGCCCCACAAGGTAGAGTGGAAACCTTTTTCAATGTTTTCTTTACCCAAAGACGGGCCGATGGTACGTTCTTCGACAATCTGCATCGGTGCGGCCAGCGAACCGGCACGCAGCAACAATGAAGTATCGTTGGCTTCGGCTGTCGTCATGCTGCCGGAAATCTCCACGCGGCCGCCGGTAATGGCGGCACGGATGACAGGTGCGGTAACGACTTCGGATTTACCTTGGTCGATCAACACCATAGCCATACGTTTACCCACATTGGCCGAAGTCAATTCGCCAAAAATGCTGCCGCCCGCACTATCCAGGCTCAGGCTCACGGCAGGCGCGCCCATTTGGTCAAAGCTAGGTTGCGCATCGTTGATGTTGTCACCGGTCAGTTCAACTTGTTTGTTGACCAAGATAGTTTCCGGATGATCGCCACCGCTTGACAGCAATTCGTAACCGGTCGGCACATTGCCGTTCAAAGCTTCTTGCAATTTGATCGGATCGTCTTCCACCATACGCACTTCCAAAGTCGCGGTACGGCCGATAATGTCTTTGGCTTTGGCAGTATCTTGCACGCCCGGCAGCTGTACGACAATACGGTCAAGGCCGGATTGTTGGATAACCGGTTCGGCTACGCCCAATTCGTTCACACGGTTGTGCAACGTATTGATGTTTTGTTTAACTGCATCAGAACGTACTTTATTGATTGCCTCTTCAGACAAAGTCAGCACGATATTGTTGCCGTCCGGCAGCAGCGTGGCTTCAGGGAACAATTTTTGCAACTGAGGTAAGGCTTTTTGTACATCGGCAGCATCTTGCAAAGGCACGGTCAGACCGTTTTCAGTCTGATGCACCGTGCCGGTACGGATTTTTTCGCGGCGCAATTCTCGGCGGATATCGCCGGAATAACGTTCAAACGTTTTCTGCATCGCGGCTTTCATATCCACCTGCATGGTGAAATGCACGCCGCCGCGCAAGTCCAGACCCAGGAACATCGGATTGGCTTTGATTTTCGCCATCCACTCAGGGCTGTCTGCCAACAGGTTGAGCGCGGTGATATAGCCCTCGCCCAAAGTATTTTCGATGACGTCGCGCGCTTTCAATTGCGTTTCGGTATCTTTGAAACGCACTTTCAGCGAGTTGTCGACGATGAACATACCATCAGTCTGAATACCTGCCTGTTTCAGCGCGGCATCCACTTTAGACTGGGTTTGATCGTTGATCACAATAGCTTGTCGGTTGGTCGATACCTGTACGGCAGGCGTTTCACCGAAAATGTTGGGCAGCGAGTAAACAGCCGCAACCACAATCGTGAACGCAATCAGCAGGTATTTCCATAAAGGATAACGGTTCATGGTAAACCTTTGCTTTATTTATAAAGGCAAACAGCCGCACTCGGAAAATGAGGCGGCTTTTCGCAAAAAAACGGATTATTCGGCTTTCGCGGCAATCGCGTTGCGCTCAACTTCCACTTCGATTTTCGCACCTTGACCGATGTCGACAGTGTAGAATTGCTCGCCGACTTTGGTCACGCGGCCTTTGAAACCTGCCGCCAAAACGACTTTATCGCCGACTTTCAAAGCGGCCAACATCGCTTGGTGCGCTTTGAATTTCTTTTGTTGAGGACGCATAATCAGGAAGTAGAACACCACCATGATCAGCACTAAAGGGGCAAATTGAGCCACTGCTTGATTCATAATATATCCGTTCTTTTGAGTTTTAGATTAAGTAAAAAACTGCACACTGCAATCAAACACATTGGTTGGACTGCAAAATTGAGCTATTCTAAAGGCCGTCTGAAAAATTTCCAAGCATTTCCGTATTTATTAACCATATTTAGCAGTCTTTACGACTTGTCCGACACATACTGTTCCATGTTCAAAAAAATCCTTTGGCGCATCAGCACCCGCCTACGCCGTTTGTTTGGCAAAAACGCCCGCACCGTATGGATTTCGCATCCGATATTCCTACAGCACCAGCCGGGGCCCAACCATCCCGACAGGCCCGAACGCATCAGCGCCATTCAAACCGCCTTAAAACAAGAAGGCATTTGGCGTCGCCTGCAAACCACCGAAGCACCGGAAATCAAAGATGCGCAGCTGGCATTGGTCCACTCGCGCAACTATCTGCACGAGTTGGAAGCCGCCCAGCCGCTCCCCGGTAAAATCCACCGTATCGACGACGATACCGTCATCTGCCACGACTCCCTCCAAGCCGCCCGTTTTGCGGCCGGCGCCGTCGTCAAGGCAGTCGATATGGTGATGAACAAAAAGGCCTGGCATGCTTTTTGCGCCATCCGCCCGCCAGGCCACCATGCCCACAGCAACAGCGCCGGCGGATTTTGCCTGATCAACAACGTTGCCGCCGGCGTGATGCACGCCATTGCCCAATACCGCTTGCAACGCATCGCCATCATCGATTTCGACGTCCACTTCGGCGATGGTACGGCGGAGATTCTCCAAGACGATCCGCGCGTGATGTTTTTCAACCTGTTTGAAACCGACATCTTTCCCTTCCCTCAGGCGGAACAATACGCCGGCAATAAGAATATGCTGCATACGCCCCTCAAACCGGGCACAGGCAGCCGTATCTTCCGCACGACCATCCGCGAACAATGGCTGCCCAAGCTCACGGCTTTCCACCCCGAGTTGGTATTGCTTTCGGCAGGTTTTGACGGGCATAAACAAGACGAAACAGGCCGTCTGAACCTGCATGAAGCCGATTTTGCCTGGCTGACACACAAAATCGTCCAAGCAACGGCAAGCTGTCAGGGACGTGTCGTTTCCGTACTGGAAGGCGGCTATACCTTGGAATCCATGTCAAAATCCGCCGCCGCCCACATCCGCGTATTGGCGGGCTTAAGCAAGGCCGACTACGTCATCGCCTACCAAAAGCATCTGAAGCGCGGCAAAAGTAATAATCCTACACCATAATGCATTCAAACTATTGCCCAGGCCGTCTGAAAACAGATTATCCATTTCAGACGGCCTTTTTTTTCATTTACAAACTTTAATTTGAGCAAAGACAAACCATTTCCATATTATCAGTAGTAAAATAACAAACATAAAACATATCAATAAAAACATTTCACACGCCACACTGCTTCCCTTTCCCCAATTGACCGTCTTTTTCAGACGGCCTCCACTTTAAAAAAGGAGCGTTACAATGAAAGCAGCACGTTTTTACAACAAAGGCGACATCCGCATCGAAGACATTCCCGAGCCAACCGTAGCTCCGGGTACTGTCGGCATTAATGTTGCGTGGTGCGGTATCTGCGGTACCGACCTGCACGAATTCATGGAAGGTCCGATTTTCATTCCGCCTTGCGGCCATCCGCACCCAATCTCCGGCGAGTCAGCGCCAGTAACTATGGGGCACGAGTTCTCCGGCGTGGTTTATGCCGTAGGCGAAGGCGTGGACGATATCAAAGTCGGCCAACACGTTGTTGTCGAACCCTACATCATCCGCGACGACGTACCGACCGGCGAAGGCAGCAACTACCATCTCTCCAAAGACATGAACTTCATCGGTTTGGGCGGCTGCGGTGGCGGCTTGTCTGAAAAAATTGCCGTCAAACGCCGTTGGGTACACCCTATTTCCGACAAAATCCCATTGGACCAAGCTGCTTTGATTGAGCCTCTGTCTGTCGGCCACCATGCTTATGTACGCAGTGGCGCGAAAGAAGGCGATGTGGCATTGGTTGGCGGCGCAGGCCCAATCGGTTTGCTGTTGGCTGCCGTATTAAAAGCCAAAGGTATCAAAGTCATCATCACCGAATTGAGCAAAGCACGTAAAGACAAAGCACGCGAAGCCGGCGTGGCTGACTACATCCTCGACCCGTCCGAAGTCGACGTCGTCGAAGAAGTGAAAAAACTGACCAACGGCGAAGGCGTAGATGTCGCATTCGAATGCACCAGCGTGAACAAAGTGCTGGACACCATGATCGAAGCCTGCCGTCCGACTGCAAAAGTCGTCATCGTATCCATTTGGAGCCACCCTGCCACCATCAACGTCCACAGCGTCGTGATGAAAGAGCTGGACGTGCGCGGCACCATCGCCTACTGCAACGACCATGCCGAAACCATCAAATTGGTTGAAGAAGGCAAAATCAACCTTGAGCCTTTCATTACCCAACGCATCAAACTGGACGAATTGATTTCCGAAGGCTTCGAGCGCTTGATCCACAACAACGAATCCGCAGTAAAAATCATTGTCAATCCTAATCTTTAATCCTAAGGCTTAAAGAATAAACAGGCCGTCTGAAACTTTTCAGACGGCCTGTTTACTTGATAAATTCCCGAATGGCCCAATCCTCTGCCAACCATTCACTTATCAAGAGCAAAATCTCATGAATCCAAAATACGCCCCACTCTTTCAAACATACACCCTCAATAACGGCGTAACCATCAAAAACCGCCTTGCCGTCGCCCCCATGACCCATTTCGGCTCACAAGCCGACGGTTTGATCAGCGACCAAGAGCGCACCTTCCTCAGCAACCGCGCAGGCAATATGGGCATGTTTATCACGGCCGCCACTTTGGTTCAAAAAGACGGCAAAGCCTTTCACGGCCAACCTGAAGCCACAGGCGAACACTGCCTCGGCAGCCTGAAAGAAACCGCACAAATCCTGCAACAACAAGGCGCAAAAGCGATTTTGCAAATCCATCACGGCGGTTCCAAAGCCATTGATGACCTTTTGGACGGTCTCGACAAAATCAGCGCTTCCGCCAACGAAGCCGAACACGCACGCGAAGCAACGGAGGAAGAAGTCGAAGCACTCATCGCCTCTTATGTGCAAGCCGCCGATTTGGCGCTTCGTGCCGGTTTTGACGGCGTGGAAATCCACGGCGCGAACGGCTATTTAATCCAACAGTTTTACTCTGCCCAAAGCAACCGCCGCAACGACCAATGGGGCGGCAGCTTGGAAAACAGAATGCGCTTCCCGCTGGCCGTTGTCGATGCCGTGGTTGACGTCCGCGAAAAACACCAGCGCGACGATTTCATTATCGGCTACCGCTTCTCTCCCGAAGAACCGGGCGACGACGGCTTAACCATGACCGAAACCGGCGCACTGATTGACGCATTGGTACAAAAACCGCTGCAATATCTGCACGTTTCCCTGTGGGAATTTGATAAAAAAATCCGTCGCGGCGGCGATACCGCCCAAACCCGTATGCAGTTTATCCACGAACGCATCAACGGCAAACTGCCGCTTATCGGCGTGGGCAACCTGTTTACCGCCGATCAAATTTTGGCCGCCTATGAAACCGGCTGGGCAGAATTTATCGCCTTGGGCAAAACCGTGATGATTAATCCGCACATCGCCACGCAAATCCGCGAAGGCCGCGAAGTTGAAATCGAAACGCAACTCGACCCGACACGCGCCGACCATTACGGCCTCCCCGATACCTTGTGGGGATTCGCCTCCAGCGGTACGCAATCATGGCTGCCACCGGTAAAAGGCGCGGAATGGAAACCGATGGATATTTAATCATCGATTCATAGCACAAGGCCGTCTGAAACTTTTCAGACGGCCTTTGGTTTGGTGCAAACATTGAATTATCAAGCATTTTTTTGTACAATTCCGCATCTTTCAATCTATTGCAGGGCGTGTCGCACACGCCCTTATTTTAGCCTGTTTTCCAACACCCATACCCTTCAGGCCGTCTGAAAAAGCGGCCTGAAACTTTTTGCAAAGAAAACCATGTCCCAAGAAATCCTCGACCAAGTGCGCCGCCGCCGCACGTTTGCCATCATCTCCCACCCTGACGCGGGTAAAACCACGCTGACCGAAAAACTGTTGCTGTTTTCAGGTGCGATTCAGAGCGCGGGTACGGTAAAAGGCAAGAAAACCGGCAAATTTGCTACTTCCGACTGGATGGAAATCGAGAAGCAGCGCGGCATTTCCGTGGCATCCAGCGTAATGCAGTTCGACTACAAAGACCACACTGTCAACCTCTTGGATACGCCGGGACACCAAGACTTTTCCGAAGATACCTACCGCGTTTTGACCGCCGTGGACAGCGCCTTGATGGTCATCGACGCGGCAAAAGGCGTGGAAGCGCAAACCATCAAACTCTTGAACGTCTGCCGCCTGCGCAACACGCCGATTGTCACGTTCATGAACAAATACGACCGCGAAGTACGCGATTCTTTGGAATTGCTGGACGAAGTGGAAAACATCCTGCAAATCCGCTGCGCGCCCGTAACCTGGCCGATCGGCATGGGTAAAAATTTCAAAGGTGTGTACCACATCCTGAACGATGAAATCTATCTCTTTGAAGCCGGCGGCGAACGCCTGCCGCACGAGTTCGACATCATCAAAGGCATCGACAATCCTGAATTGGAACAACGCTTTCCGTTGGAAATCCAGCAGCTGCGCGACGAAATCGAATTGGTGCAGGCGGCTTCCAACGAGTTCAATCTCGACGAATTTCTCGCCGGCGAACTCACACCCGTGTTCTTCGGCTCGGCGATTAACAACTTCGGTATTCAGGAAATCCTCAATTCATTGATCGACTGGGCGCCCGCGCCGAAACCGCGCGATGCGACCGTACGCATGGTCGAGCCGGACGAGCCGAAGTTCTCCGGATTTATCTTTAAAATCCAAGCCAATATGGACCCGAAACACCGCGACCGCATCGCCTTTTTGCGCGTCTGCTCCGGCAAATTCGAGCGCGGTATGAAGATGAAACACCTGCGCATCAACCGCGAAATCGCCGCCTCCAGCGTGGTAACCTTCATGTCGCACGACCGCGAGCTGGTGGAGGAAGCCTACGCCGGAGACATCATCGGTATCCCGAACCACGGCAACATCCAAATCGGCGACAGCTTCTCCGAAGGCGAACAACTGGCGTTTACCGGCATCCCATTCTTCGCGCCCGAACTGTTCCGCAGCGTCCGCATCAAAAACCCTCTGAAAATCAAGCAACTGCAAAAAGGTTTGCAACAGCTTGGCGAAGAAGGCGCGGTACAGGTGTTCAAACCGATGAGCGGCGCAGATTTGATTTTGGGCGCGGTCGGCGTGTTGCAGTTTGAAGTCGTTACCTCGCGGCTCGCTAACGAATACGGCGTGGAAGCCGTGTTCGACAGCGCATCCATCTGGTCGGCGCGCTGGGTATCGTGCGAAGACAAGAAAAAGCTGGCAGAATTTGAAAAAGCCAATGCAGGCAATCTGTCGATAGACGCTGGCGGCAACCTCGCCTACCTCGCGCCTAACCGCGTCAACCTGAATCTGACGCAAGAACGCTGGCCGGACATCATGTTCCACGAAACGCGCGAGCATTCGGTTAAACTGTAAAACAAAAAGGCCGTCTGAAACTTCCAGACGGCCTTTTTTTCATTCGATATCAACCCAATAAATCCCAAGCAAACTTTCCAATGGTTAGACACAGCAGCAACATAAATCCGTAACGCAGCAGTTTGGTTCCGCCGCGCATTGCCAAGCGCGCGCCGACCACGCCGCCGCACAAGTTCGCCGCTGCCAACGGTATCGCCCATGCCCACACAACATGGCCTTGCGGAATAAAAAACTTCAACGCGGCAAGATTGGTGGTCGAATTGATGACCTTTGCCGAGGCGTTCGCCGCCAGAAAATCGTAGCCGTAAAAGCGGACGAACACAAAAGCCAGCAGGCTGCCCGTTCCCGGCCCGAACACGCCGTCGTAAAACCCGATTAACGCGCCGAAAAATAAGCCCCATAAAGTTTCGCGGCGTGTCAGCTTTTCAGTGCGCACCGTCTGCCCCAAGTCTTTTTTCAAAAAAGTGTACAGACACATGGCAATCATGATGACCAACATTGCCGGTTTCATGTATTGCACAGGGAAATACACCACCGTTTTCGCGCCCAAATATGAAGCGGCAAATGCCAACGCCGCGGCAGGCAGCAGCATTTTCCACGGTACGGGGATTCGGCGCAGATATTGCCCCGTCGCGGTCAACGTGCCGCAGCAGGAAGCAAATTTATTGACACCCATCACCGAGGCCACAGGCGTAGCATTTGGCAATAGGTTGAACAATCCGGGAATCTGCAACAGTCCGCCTCCGCCAACCGCCGCATCCATCAGCCCGGCGGCAAAGCCAACCAATACCAGATAATAAAAAAACGAATCTGCAAGCATAATGTCCATCTCTAAAAAGCAAAGCGATTTTGCGCGTATTTGCCTATTCCGACAACCTACAAGGCCGTCTGAAAACAAGAAACCATATTCTGTTTTCAGACGGCCTTTCTTTTTCAATTCAGCCGCTCAAATTGCAGCTTAAAAATTTTTCCATTAAAATGCCGCCCCTTATCTTTCCTGCACACAACACATTCTATGGAACATTCCACCCTGACCAAACGCACAGCCCACGACAGAATGGGCATCTTCGCGCATTTCATTTTCGCCAGCCGCTGGCTGCAACTGCCGATTTATATAGGCTTGATTATCGCCCAAGTCATTTATGCCTGTAAGTTCCTCAAATCCTTGTGGCACTTGGTATCCAATTTCAGCATCATGGATGAAAACACCATCATGATCGCTGTATTGAACCTGATTGATGTCGTGATGATTGCCAACCTGTTGACCATGGTCATTGTCGGCGGCTACGAGACCTTCGTTTCCCGCCTCCATGTTGACGAACATCCCGACCAGCCCGAATGGCTCAGTCATGTCAATGCTTCGGTTTTAAAGGTTAAGCTGTCGATGTCCATCATCAGCATTTCCTCCATCCATCTGCTGCAAACCTTCCTCAACGCCGCCAACCTGTCGGAAAAACAAATCATGTGGCAATGTATTACCCACATCTGTTTCCTGATTTCCGCGCTTGCCATGGCTTTAACGGACAAAATCGTGTATAGCACGACGCATAAAGCGCATTGATAAAAGACAATCAAAAGGCTGTCTGAAGTGTTTCAGACGGCCTTTTATTATCTGGCAATGTTTACAGCTTATTGCTTACGCTTGTCCCACCAGGCAAACAAGTTACCCAAAACCGTTCCTGACACAGAGTGCCAAACGCAGGCAACGGCAGCGGCAACGGCAACGGCAGACTCGGCATTACCAGGGAAAAATTTAGCACTCAAACCGGTGGCAAGTCCGGCATTTTGTACGCCGACTTCGATGGCAAGGGTGCGTTTTTTGGCGGTGTTCATGCCGGTCAGTGCGCCGCTGTAATAGCCGAGGATGTAGCCACCGATGTTGTGGGCAGCGATGGCAAGTACCATCACGAAGGCGGATTCGGCGAAACGGTGGCCGTGAACGGCAGCAACGCCGCCAACGATGCAGGCAAACGCGACAACGGCAACGGCAGGCATAATCGCGCGCACGTCTTCAAACCAATGTTTTTTATGCAGCAAGATATTGGCGACAGAACCGATAACGACAGGCAACAGGGTAACGAGCAGCATAAATTTGAACATACCCCAGCCGTCCATTTCGACGGTTTGTCCGACCAAATAAGTCATCCACAACGGCGTCATCACAGGCGCGAGGACGGTGGAGACCGTGGTCATGCCGACCGAAAAGGCAACATCGCCTTTAGCCAAAAAACTCATGATATTGGAAGAAACACCGCCCGGACAAGTACCGACCAAAACCAAACCCAGTGTCAATCCGGGCGAAAGGTCAAAGGCTCTGGCAATGCCGATGGCGAGCAGGGGCATAATCGTGTATTGGGCGATGGCGCCGATAAAAATATCGAGCGGACGTTGCGCCAGAATTTGATAATCTTCTTTGCCTAAAGTCATGCCCATACCGAGCATAATGATGCCGAGTACGACGACTTGCGTATCACCTTTTACCCATGAAAACGTAGCAGGTTCAATAAAGGCGATGATGGAGGCAAGGACGATAATCAGGGCGGTGAAGCGGGTCATTTGCCGACTGACTGCGGTCAGAAAGTTCATGTTTTTACTCCTTTGTATGTTCTTATCATGACAATAATTGCCATAATTTAACACATGTTAACTCTTGTGCGCAATGACGGTCACGAAACAGGAAACCTGCCTCCAATAATGTTTAAAAACAAACTAAACCTATTCCGCCCCGTATCGACACAAAGGCCGTCTGAAAACTTTCAGACGGCCTTGTTTTATCCGTTCGTTATCGATTTATTCGATATTTTGAACCTGTTCGCGCATTTGTTCGATTAAGACTTTCAGTTCAACCGACGCTTGCGTGCATTCGGCGGCGATGGCCTTGCTGCCCAAAGTGTTGGCTTCGCGGTTGAGCTCCTGCATCAGGAAATCCAAACGTTTGCCTACGCTGCCCTTGCCTTCGGTAACGATGCGGCGCACTTCGGCGATATGGGTGCGCAAACGGCTGAATTCCTCATCCACATCGGATTTTTGGATGAACAAAGCAAATTCCTGTTGCAAGCGGTCATTATCGATATTGCCAACGGCTTCTGCCAAACGGGTTTTGACTTTGTCCATATGCGCCTGCAAAAGGCTTGGGAACAATTCGTTCAAAGCGTCCACAATCTCTTCCATGCCGTCCAGACGTTGCAGCAGGTGCTCGCCCAGTTTTTTGCCTTCACGTTTGCGGGCAGCTGTGAACTCTTTCAAAGCGCTGGTCAATAAATCTTTGACACCTTTCGCCAAGGCCTCGGAGTCTTCGCTCTGACCTGCCAAAACGCCGGGGAAACGCAAAACGTCGGCCACGCTCAGCTTGCCGAAATTGTGTTCCTTGCGCCAAGTTTTGTTCAAATGCGCCAGTTGGGCAACCAAATCCTGATTAACTTCCAAAGTCTGCCCGCCAGAAGACGCATCTTGCAGCTGAACACGACACTCCAATTTACCGCGCGTCACAGCCGCGGCAATCTGTTCGCGCAATGCGCCTTCCAAATAGCGCAACTCTTCCGGCATACGGAATTGGACATCCAAATAACGATGGTTGACCGCGCGGATTTCCAAATTAATCCGTTTGCCGCCGCATTCGCCTGCGGCATTGGCAAAGCCGGTCATGCTGTGGATTTGAATAGTTCGTCTTGTAGCCATGGTTTTACTCCGTTTCCAAATACGAGTGAAAGTACGGATACTATAACACACCCGACCGCCGATTTTCAGACGGCCTTTGGTGCCAAATTCCTCTATAATTCAAGGTAACCTGTTTTTTATTCCCCCAAAGGACCATCATGAGCGACTACACACGCACCGGCCGCGCCGCCGACAGCCTGCGCAACATCAAAATTACCCCAAACTTTCTTCCCCACGCCGACGGTTCCTGCCTCATCGAGTGCGGCAACACAAAAGTGATTTGCACTGCCTCCATCGACGAAAATGTCCCACCGTTCCTGCGCGGCAAAGAGCAAGGCTGGGTGACGGCCGAATACGGCATGTTGCCGGCTTCCACTGCTTCCCGTATGCGCCGTGAGGCCGCCGCGGGCAAACAGTCCGGCCGCACACAAGAAATCCAACGTCTGATCGGCCGCTCGCTGCGTGCCGTCGTCGATATGGAAAAACTCGGCGAACGCCAAATCCTGATTGACTGCGACGTCATCCAAGCCGACGGAGGCACGCGTACCGCCTCCATTACCGGTGCCTACGTTGCCCTGCAAATCGCCGTGGACAAACTGCTTTCAGACGGCCTTATCAGCGAAAGCCCGATCCGTGAAGCCGTTGCTGCCGTTTCCGCCGGCGTGGTGGGTGGTGTACCGCTTTTGGACTTAGACTATCCCGAAGACTCAGGCTGCGACAGCGACGTCAACATTATCATGACCGCATCCGGCAAAATCATCGAAATCCAAGGTACGGCCGAAGGCGCACCGTTCAGCATCGAAGAATTGGGCAAACTCATTGCCCTCGCGCATAAAGGCATTGCCGAATTGGTCCAACACCAAAAAGCCGCCCTTTTGTCCCGATAAGCAGCAAGGCCGTCTGAAAGATTTCAGACGGCCTTTTTTAACCCCGTCCATTTATGCGCATTTACTCAAAAAAGCGCGTCCCATCCTTGAATTTCATGTAAAAAATAGTAATAATAACCCTTTTTCCAGCAAACCAAGCTGCCCGACAAACCCCACAAGAAAGCACGAAACATGGCGTTAATCGTACATAAATACGGCGGCACATCAGTAGGCTCGCCCGAACGCATCAAAAACGTAGCCAAACGTGTCGCCAAAGCCCGCGCCGAAGGACACGACATCGTAGTCGTCGTATCCGCCATGAGCGGCGAAACCAACCGACTGGTCGCCCTGGCGCACGAAATGCAAGAACATCCCGATCCGCGCGAGCTGGACGTCGTCCTTGCCACCGGCGAACAAGTAACCATCGGCCTGCTGGCCATGGCCCTGAAAGACATCGGCGTTGACGCCAAAAGCTACACCGGCTGGCAGGTTGCCCTCAAAACCGACACTTCCCACACCAAAGCCCGCATCGAAAGCATCGATGACGAAAAAATGCGTGCCGATCTCGCCGAGGGCAAAGTCGTTATCGTAGCCGGTTTCCAAGGCATCAGCAGCGAAGGCAATATCTCAACCCTCGGCCGCGGCGGCTCCGACACCTCCGCCGTTGCACTTGCCGCCGCCCTCAAAGCCGACGAATGCCAAATTTACACCGACGTAGACGGAGTTTACACCACAGACCCGCGCGTCGTACCCGAAGCACGCCGCATGGACACGATCACATTCGAAGAAATGATCGAATTGGCCAGCCTCGGCTCAAAAGTTTTACAAATCCGCTCCGTAGAATTCGCCGGAAAATACAAAGTGCGCCTGCGCGTACTCAGCAGCCTGCAAGATGGCGGCAACGGCACCCTGATTACCTTTGAAGAGGACGACAACATGGAAAGAGCAGCCGTAACCGGTATCGCATTCGACAAAAACCAAGCACGCATCAACGTACGCGGCGTACCTGACAAACCCGGCGTTGCCTACCAAATCCTCGGCGCAGTTGCCGATGCCAACATCGAAGTCGACATGATCATCCAAAATGTCGGTAGCGAAGGCACAACCGACTTCTCCTTCACCGTACCGCGCAGCGACTACAAACAAACCATCGAAATCCTGCAACAACGTCAAGACAGCATCGGCGCAGCCTACATCGACGGCGATGACACCGTATGCAAAGTCTCCGCAGTCGGCTTGGGCATGCGTTCACACGTCGGCGTGGCTGCCAAAATTTTCCGCACCCTCGCAGAAGAAGGCATCAACATTCAAATGATTTCAACTTCCGAAATTAAAGTATCCGTCCTGATTGACGAAAAATACATGGAACTGGCTACCCGCGTTCTGCATAAAGCATTCGACTTAGGCAACTAATTCCAGCCTGTTAAAAGGCCGTCTGAAACTTTATTGTTTCAGACGGCCTTTTTTATTCCTTTCGCATTAATTAAAAACATCTTAATAAAAAAATCTGCTTTAACTCAAAACAGCATAGCTTTCCTTATTATTACCCTTGTTAATTTCATTATATGTTCAATATTTTACAACCATCCATCTTCGCCGTTTAATTCCAAAAACATACCACTTAACCTAATTTGAGAAAAATAAACAAATCTGTAATAAAATAGAACAAAAGTACAAACAATTATCTACGCTCATCAATAAAAACAAATTCCCCCCAATTTTCCCCTAACTTAAGAAGGAATCCTAATATGAACGTATTAAACAAATTCGGTATGCTAATCTTGACCGCTTCCCTGCTGGCAGCCTGCGGCGACTCCGGTAATAAAGGCAGCAGCGACAAACCGGCAGAACAAGTTGCCCAAAGCGAATCTAGCTCTGCCAACAAATACGAAAAAGCCCTGAGCGAATTCCCGGAAGCAGATCCTAAACTGGCCGAACCTATCGTCATTTCCGATAAAAAATCTCCAGACGGTCTTGCCGAATTACAAAAATTCATTCATTTCACCACTGGTGAAGAAGCACAAAACATCGGCAAAATGGGACAAGAATTGCAACAACTGGCCAGCCAAGGTAAAGAAAAAGAAGCTTTGGAGCAGATGAACAAACTGACGGCCGCACTGGAACAATTCCATCAGAGCGCAGCTGCTCTCGATATCAAAGATCCTGAAATCAAAGCAGTTATGGATCGTACACTGCAAGTCAGCAGTGCTGCCAACAACCTGATGATTTATGCAGGTAAGTATTCTTCTGAGTTGACTATCGATGGCAAAGATAAAGATTCGCTCAAATTTGCCAAAGATTTCCAAGACAAATCTCAAAAATTGCAAGAAACCCTGCGTGCAGCCAATCAAGAAGTAGAAAAGGCTGCCACAGCCTTAGGCAAGAAATATTCCCAATAAGCATATTGTTTCCAATAAATAGCAGAAAGGGACATCATCAAAATGTCCCTTTGTTTATATTCAGACGGCCTTGAATATCTCCAACACTCAATCCTTCCCTTCTCTCGAAAAATGCTCAATCTCGAATCCACTCTGACGATACGCTCGGAAACGGTCTCGGGCTTCGGCCAAATCTTCTAAGCTGTTGCCGACAATTTCAAGGATACGGTTTGGAATGGCCGGGGCTTGGCTCCAAAAATCGGCAGACAGGTTTAAAACCGTGCGATCCTGCGGAATATTCGGCAATGCGTTTCCAAACGCAAGCAATACCGGCGTTTCAGACGGCATGGGGTCGATAGGCAACCAGACTTCATGCGGAATAAAGCTTTCGGGAATCTGCTGCCACAAATCAACGTCGAGTTGCTGTACTGCCGCAGCAGAATCCGACCACACCAAAATCTGCCCGCCATCGCATATGGCGCGTGCAATCAAGCGGCAGGCAAAGGCGGCCGGCTGGGCAACGTGTGTATAAAAAGTGGCTTTAGGCATGGCGTATTCTTTCGTTTAGGCAATGGATTTACTGTTTTCAGACGGCCTTTTTGGTTTTCAACAATCTCAAGGCATTGCCCAACACCAGCAGCGAGCTGAAACTCATGCCGAGCGCGGCGATCCACGGGGTAACGTAACCAAACACGGCCAGCGGAACGGCAACCAGATTGTATGCGCTCGCCCAAGTCAGGTTTTGGCGGATGATTTGATGGGTACGGTGTGCCTGTTCCATCATCACGGGCAAAACGTTCAAATCATCATTGAGTAAAACCACATCCGCACCATCTCGCGCCACATCAGCACTCGTGGCCACGGCAGCCGACACATCGGCTTGGGCAAGGACGGGGGCATCATTGATCCCGTCGCCGATCATCATGACTTTACGTCCTTGTTTTTGCAGATTTTCTACATAAGCCAGCTTGTCTTCCGGCGTGGCTTCGGCACGATAGGCATCCAAACCCAGCTCTTGCGCAACTTGGACTACGGCAGCTTGACGGTCACCGCTTAAAAGGTGCAGACGGATGCCGTGTTGTTTCAGGTTTTGCAACATTTCAGCGGCGCTGTCTTTGATTTGGTCTTCCAGCAAAAAGGCCGTCTGAAAACCGCTTTGATTGCCCAAGAAAATAATGCTGCCTGTGTGGTCGATATGGGCAAATGTTTCAGGCAGATTACCGGCGATTTCCGAAACAAACGCCGCTTTGCCCAAAGCCCAAACTTGGGTTTCGCCATCCAATTCGATTTGTGCGCTGACACCGTGTCCGATACGGTTGACCCGTTGCTGTACTTTCACATCAAGCGCGGATACAGGGCCGTCTGAAAGCGTATGGTTCAAAATGGCACGGGCGATGGGGTGTTCGGATTGCTGCTCCAATGCTTGGGCGATAGCAAGGGCTTGAGCTTCGTTCAGACGGCCTGCGGACAACATACGGCTGACGGAAAGCTGCCCTTTGGTCAGCGTACCGGTTTTGTCGAACACGACATCGTCAATTTGGGCAAGCGTTTCCAGGCTTTGTTTGCCGCTGATGAGAATGCCGTCTTTGGCAAGCGCACCGGTCGAAGCGGCCAGTGCAGTCGGAGTCGCGAGCGACAAGGCGCACGGGCAGGTAATGACCAGCAGGGCAACGGTAATCCACAAGGCAGTGTGCGCATCGGCATACCAAGCCCAGCCGATAAAAACAGGAACCGCAAGCAAGAGTTCACCAAACACGAAACTGGACGCGTATTTTTCGGCCAACTCGGCGGCACGCGGTTTTTGCGCCAGCGCACGGTCGAGCAGTTTGACGATATGGGACAGGCGCGTGTTGCCGCCGGTATGGTCGGTGCGGATGATTAAAGGGCTGCTGGTGTTGAGCGTGCCGGCGGTTACTTTTTCAGACGGCCTTTTCACGATGGGCAGACTTTCGCCGGTCAACATGGCTTCGTTCACTTCACTCTCGCCGGATAAAACCGTACCGTCCACCGGAATGACTTCGCCAGGCTTCACAACAATCGTATCGCCGATATTGAGGCGGACGACTGCAGCTTCCTCGATGGCATCGCTTTCAGGATAAGACGGCAAACGGTGGCAGAATGCCGGAACCAGTTTGACCAACCGCTCCGCCGCATCGCCTGCTTTTCGTCGGGCAATCTGCTCCATAAAACGCCCGCCCAACAGGAAAAACAGCAGCATGGCAATGGATTCAAAATACATGCCCTGCCCTGCGTTGGTGACCAAGCTGTAAATACCGGCGATAAAGGTCATCACAATGGCAATGGCAATCGGCGTATCCATGCCGACACGGCGGTTTTTCCAGTCACGCCATGCGCCGCGGTAAAACGGCAACGCGCTATAAAACACAACGGGCAACACCATCAAAAAGCCGCCCCAATGCAGGATTTCCAAATAAAGCGGCTCGATGTCGCCGCCGTAAAAATAAGTCGGCAGGGCAAACATCATCGTCTGCATCATACCCAAGCCGGCTACGGCCAATCTGACGATAAACTGTTTGCGCTCTTTCTGCGCCTGCACTTCGATTTTTTGCGCATCATAAGGCGCGGCGGTATAACCGGTTTGGCGGATTTTCAGCAAAATATCCGACAATTCGATATGGGCGCTGTCCCACACCACGCGGCAGCGGTGGGTACTGTAATTCAAATCCACGCGCACCACGCCCTTCATGCGCAACAACTGTTGCTCAATCAGCCACACACACGCGGCGCAGGTAATGCCGCCCAGCATCAACACCGCCTCGCGCTCATCCCCTGCGCCGACCTCGACAAAATCAGCCTGCACTTCGGGCAAATCGTACAGCTTTAATTGCGACAACACTTCCAGTGGCGGCAATTCAGATTTTTCCGCATCTGCAGTACGCTGTTTGTAATAATTGCCCAAACCGGCATCAATAATACTCTGCGCCACCGCTTGGCAACCGGCGCAACAGGTTTCGTGTTCTTCGTCTTCAAAACGAACCGTCAAATGCAGATGATCCGGGACTTCAAGTCCGCAATGGAAGCAGTTTTTTTGGGGATGTGTGGAAGATGTCATCATGTGTTCGATTTATTTTTCAGACGGCCTGAAACAACCGTCCCAGGGTGTTACATTTTAGCAAAAAGCGTTTTTCCGCCTCTTTTCATTCAATTTTGAATTAACAGACTGTCGGACTTTGTAAAAAATATGGGAAACAAAGTATTGACCGTTCATCAACCGATGAACGGTAACATATAAATACCGTTTATCTTTAAAAACTTCCAATTATTTTAATGTAAAAATGGAACTTTTTTAAAAATTCCGATACATTCTTTGTTGACCTCAGCCCACTTAAGCAGCATACTTTAGGCATTCCGCGAAGACGGAAATAAAAAAACACACATTTACTTATAAAACTAACTTATTGGGAAACCTCACCATGATTGATCGCCTTATGCCTATCTTCGCCGTTATCGGCATTTTGTCCAGCACCGTATACCTGAGCCTCGCCGCTTGGATGCTTTACGAAAGCGTGTTTAAAAAGAAAAGCCCTCTGTCGGCATAATCCTCAGATTTAGAATTTTACGGTAAGGCCGTCTGAATATTCAGACGGCCTTGTTTCATTCCATACTATCAAGCACTTGGCTGTACGGCCAATTCAATCATCGCTTCGCGCAAACCGTCCAAGCCCAAACTTTCGGCAACGGAAACATTCACGCCGACGGCCTGCCCGGAGTTGTCGCGCAAAATGCCTGCTTCACGCATACCCGACGGCAGCAAATCGATTTTGTTGTACACCACCAATTGCGGAATTTCATGCGCGCCGATTTCTTCCAAGACTTCGTTGACATCATCCATCTGCCGTTCAAAATCGGGATTGGACGCATCAACAACGTGCAGCAGCACATCCGCCATCGCTGTCTCTTCCAAGGTAGCGGAAAACGCCGACACCAGCTTGTGCGGCAAATCGCGGACGAAGCCGACGGTATCGGTCAAAATCACGCTCGCCTCATGCGACAGGAAAAGCCGACGCGCAGTGGTATCCAAAGTGGCGAACAACTGGTCTTTCGCCAATACGTCCGCTTTGGTCAAGCGGTTGAACAGGCTGGATTTTCCGGCATTGGTATAGCCGACAATGGCAAAGGTTTTCAGACGGCCGCTCATGCGCGATTTGCGGCGTGTGGCGCGTTGTTTGCGGACATCGGCAAGCTGTTTTTTCAATGCTGTGATTTTTTGTCCGATTAAACGACGGTCGGTTTCCAACTGGGTTTCGCCCGGCCCTTTCAAGCCGATACCGCCCTTTTGGCTTTGTAAATGTCCATAACCGCGCACCAGCCGTCCGCTCAAATGGTTCAGCTGAGCCAGCTCCACCTGCAACTTACCTTCCTGCGATTGGGCGCGTTTGGCAAAAATCGCCAAAATCAAACCCACTCTGTCGAGGACGCGGCATTGAAGCTCTTTTTCCAGATTACGCTCTTGTGTCGGCGTGAGTTCGTGGTTGAACACAACCAGCCCGACATCATACTGTTTGACCACTGCCGCCAATTCTTCCGCCTTACCCGTACCAACAAATAAAGCCGGATGCGGTTTATCGCGGCGTGAAGTTTCGATAGAAACCAAATCGCCGCCGGCCGCGCTCACCAATTCTGCCGCTTCGGTCAAAGCCGTCTGAAAGCCGCGCTCGCGCGTTTCGTTTGCGCCGGAATAGTCCGCCGTCAACATCACGCCGACCAAGAGGACGCGTTCGGGCTTTTCCAAAGATTTATCGACGGAAAACAGATTGCGCTTGCTCAAAAAATTTCCTTTCAGACGGCCTTATGGCCGGGGCAAAGTCCTGATTAACGGTTTTTCAAAATATCGGCAAAATATTCGGTCACTTCTGCCAAACGTCCGCCTTGTACGGCATAAGGCTGCATGACGGCCACCAGCTGCTCCAATACTTCGCGCGTTTCGGTTTGCGCGTGTTCGCGGTAGAGCCACATATTTTGCATGGTCACCGTGGTCAATTCCTCGCGTACATTCAGCAAGAGCAAGTGTCGGCAAGACTCATAGCCTTGACGCAAATCGCCGGCCGCATAAGCGGTAACCGACAATTCATAGTCGATGTCCAACTGATAAACATTGCTTTGGACAAAAAGAATATCGTCTTTTGGGAACGGGATACGTTTCGCCATCAGACCGATCGCATGGGAAATGCGGTATTTCCCTTCCTGGCGCAACATGGTTTGCGCAAGGTAGAGACATTCGGCACGGCGCGGGTTGTAATCGTAGCCTGCCAACCAAGTCGCCAAGGCTTCATCGCGTTTGCCCATTAATTTGTAGCACTCGCCCAGCTGTTGGTAAGAAACCGACACTTCCTCGATCCAACCGCCCAACTCGATGCGTTTTTTAAACCATTCGCTCGCACGCTCGGGCATATCAGAGTCCCAATAAGAACGCGCCGCATAAAAGGCGTAACGCGGTTTCAGGTCTTCATCTTCAGGGCTGTAAAACGCTTTTTCCAAAGAAACCGCGTCAAGCAGGTATTTGTTCGCCATATTGCTGCGTGCGCCGAAACGGCCACTGAGAACCGTATAGTCACCATGAAGCGTGGCTTCGCTGGTATCTTGTTTATCGGTTTCGATAAATTCGTGCAACACGCCGCGCCAGTAGAATGTACCGTCATTGCGCAACAACAGCGGACGGTAATAAACCACGCTGCCCATGGCATTTCTCATGCGGAGGCGGTAACGGTCGACGGTCAGTTCGGGTAATTCCAATTTGCCTTCAAAGCGGTCGTCTGCATCAAAAATCAACACGTAATCGGTTTTGCCTTTTGCGTGTTTCAACGCCTGATTGCGGTTGTATGCAAAATTTTGCCAACCATCATGATGAATCTCGCCTGCGATGCCCTTTGCATCGAAAAAGCGGCGGATCACGCCGACGGTATCATCGGTCGAGCCGGTGTCGCTGATGACGTAGTAGTCAAGTTTGATGTGGTCAGTGATGTTGGCCAGTGTTTCTTCGATGATTGCCGCTTCGTTTTTGACAATCATATTCAAGCAGATGGTTTGGGACATTTTCAATAGCCGCATTGGTTTGGAAAGGTATTATTTTACTTTAGCATTTTGTTTTTTGCACACAAAATACTCAGGCCGTCTGAAGATTGCCTTTCAGACGGCCTGAAGTTTATTTTGCCTTATCTTTTTTCCTGACGGCGTATCAGATACACCGCCAACAGTGCAAACAAAACCGTCGGCAATGCGCCTGCCAAAAACGGCGGCACGCCGTACAACTGGCTGGTAAAGCCGAAGAGCCGTCCGGCAAAGTGGAACAGCAAACCGAGACAGATACCGCCGAAAAGTTTCAAGCCCATATTGCCGTGGCGTGTGGTTTGCGGGGTAAAGGCGAAGGCAACAAGCGCCATCACCCATGCGGCAACGGGATATACCAGCTTGCGCCACCATGCGATGGCATAGACTTGGGTATTTTGGTTGTTTTTTTCCAGATGGTCGATGTAGGTGGTCAATTCGCCGACAGACATTTGGTCGGGCTTGACGAGCAATACATCCATCAGGTTGCGTTTGACGGAAATCGGCCAGTTTTCTTCAGTGGCAGTAGAAACTTCGACTTTATCTTCGCCCAATATGCTGCGGCGGATATTTTTCAGCTGCCAGCTGCCGTCTGGATTCAAAACGGCTGATTCTGCTTCCGCCGCTTGGGTCAGTTCGTTTTTATCGTTGCGCTGCCAAATTTTGATGCCCAAAAGCGTATGGTCGGGCAACATTTCGCGCACGTTGATGATGCTGTTTTTTTCTTTCAGCCAAAGGCCGGTATTGCCGGTACTGATTTTGCCGTTGATGGCCGCGGCTTTGATGTTTTCGGCTTTTTGGCTCAGCGTGGGCGCAACCCATTCGCCAAGTGCAACGGTGGCAATGGCGAAAATCAAACCAAACTGCGACAGAATCAACAGCAGCTTTTTGGTGCTCATGCCGCTGGCTTTGATAACGGTCAGCTCGCTGCCGGAAGCCAGTTGGCTGAGGGAAATCAGGCCGCCGATCAAAACGGCAAGCGGCATCAGTTCATATGCGCGCGCAGGCATCTGCATTAAAACATACTGCCCCAATTTTGCGCCGTTATAGCTGCCTTTTCCAAGATCGCCGACTTCGTTGATGATTTCAAAAAAGCTGTACAAAGCGAGGAAGGCAAGGAGGGCGTAAACCGCCATAACCGCCATTTGACGGATGATGTAACGTGAAATCAGGTTCATTTTCCGCCTTTCAATGTCAGACTTTTGGCAACCGCCTGCCAGAAGGGTTGGCTGGGCATACTGCGCACGCGTAGCAGGACGACGGCAATCACAAACATGATGATGTGCATAGGCAGCAGTCCGAGCCAAAAATGGATTTTGCCGTCTTCCACAGCATTGCGCAGGAAGGTCAGCCCGTTTTGGTAAACCAAAAACAAACCGATGGCAATCAAGATATTGTAGGTATGGCCGCTGCGCGGATTGAAATAAGAAAGCGGCACGGCAAGCAGACACAACAACAAAACGCTGACGGTCAAGGAAATACGCCACATCAATTCCGCTTGATGTTGGGGATTGCTGCTGCCAATCAGTTGGGCGGTCGGAATGGTACGGCGATGTGAAACAGGGTCGATAAGTTTGGGCGTAGTGCTGATAATCAGGCTGAGATGTTGAAAAGAAACGCGGTTGTAATCGGCTTTGCCGGGCGTACCGCTGTAACGGTAGCCGTCGCGCAATTCAAGCGTGCGTTTGTTGTCGGTCAGCGAAAAATTGCCCTCTTTGGCAAAAACGATGTTGTCGTTGCCGTTTTTATCCTGCTCGCGCAGGAAGAGGTTTTTCATGATGCCGGATTCGGTATCGAAGGTCTCGACAAAATAAACCCTGCCGTTGCGCTTGCCCAAGTTATTGAACTCGCCGGCTTCCACCAAAGACAACTCCTGCTTCTGCTTCAAAATTTCGGCATATTCGCGGCTACGCAACTCTGCCCACGGCATCACCCAAAGCTGCATGACGGCAATCAGGATGGCAAACGGCACGGCAAACTGCATGACCGGGCGTATCCATTGTTTCAATGCCAATCCGCAGGAAAGCCAAACCGACATCTCGCTGTCGCGCCAGTAGCGGGTCAATACGGTCAACGTACTGATAAATGCGGTCAACACCAGCAAAAGCGGTGTCATGCCGATTACCCAGAAGCCGACTAAGGCCAACACGGCATCGATGGCGACACGCCCGTCGGCTGCGCGGCCAAGCAGGTTGATGGCCTGCGTGGACACCAATACCGCCAAGAGGACGACAAAGATGCCGACGGCGGTAAAGGAAAGTTCTTTAATAAAGTTTCTTTGGTAAATCATAAGATTGAGCGTGGTATACGGTTTATGGGAAACCTATATTTATTAATAAGGCTTCAGACGGCATGACACAAATGGAGTACAATGATTTTCATCTGTTCGGACGGTTGGTCACAAGCCGTCTGAACAACCGACAACCGTTCCAATCAGGAGAATAAACGTGAAATTTAGCACAAAAGCCGAAACTTTGCAGGCTCAACAGACAGGTGCGCAATTATTTGTCTGCGCCGAAGCATCGCAACTGAGCAACCCGACTGCCCTCGCCCTCTTCGCCTCCCTTGAAGAAGGTCAAAATTTCGCCAACACCAAAATCCCGACGGACAACGGTTTGCAAGCCATTGCCGTCACCCGCCTCGAAAAAACCGACCGCACCGCATTGAACAAAGCTGCAGCCGAAGCCGCCAAATGGGCGCAAAATCAAGAAACGGTCAATGTGGACGTTTATGCCTTTGAAGAAGCGCAAGCGGCAGCCGTTGCCGAAGCGTTTGCGATTGCGTTCGGCAATACCGCCTACCGTTTCGACCGCTACAAAAAAGAAGCCAAACCGGCTAAATTTGCAGAAGCCGTGTTCCACAGCGCGCACGAAGCCGCCGTCAAAGAAGCCCTGCGCGTTGCCGAAGCGCAAGTTTACGGACAAAGCCTCTGCCGCGATTTGGGCAATGCCGCACCGAACGAATGCACGCCTGAATTCCTCGCGCGTACCGCCAAAGCCGAAGCCGAAAAACTGGGCGCACACGCCAAAATTATTGAAAAAGACTACATCAAAGAAAACATGGGTTCGTTCTGGTCTGTCGCAAAAGGCAGCGTCGAAGACCCATATTTGGTTGAACTGAGCTATTTCGGTGCAGCCGACAAAGAAGCCGCACCTGTGGTATTGGTCGGCAAAGGCATTACCTTCGACACCGGCGGCATCTCCCTCAAACCCGGTCTGAACATGGACGAAATGAAGTTCGATATGTGCGGCGCGGCAACCGTCATCAGTACCTTCTGCGCCGCCGTCAAACTGCAACTGCCGATCAACCTGATTGCCATCGTCGCCACTTGTGAAAACATGCCTTCCGGCGCAGCCAACAAACCGGGCGACGTCGTAAAAAGCATGAAAGGCTTGACCATCGAAGTGTTGAACACCGATGCCGAAGGCCGTCTGATTTTGTGTGACGCGCTCACTTACGCCGAACAATTCAAACCCAAAGCCGTTATCGACGTCGCCACCCTGACCGGTGCGTGCATCATCGCCCTGGGTCATGACGTCAGCGGCGTGATGGGCAACAATCAAGATTTGGTCGACAGCCTGCTGGCCGCTTCCCGCAACGTGGACGACAAAGCATGGCAACTGCCGCTCTTTGAGACCTACAAAGACCAACTCAAATCCAACTTTGCCGACATTCCAAACATCGGCACGCCGGGTGCAGGCACGATTACCGCCGCAACATTCCTGTCTTACTTTACCGAAGACTATCCATGGGCACACCTCGACATCGCAGGTACAGCATGGAAATCCGGCGGTGAAAAAGGCGCGACCGGCCGTCCTGTTCCTTTATTGCTGAACTATCTGCGCAATGTGAAATAAATCTTGGGGGAAGCCTGCGGGGTTAATCGTTTCAACCCTGCAGGCCGTCTGAAAACGGAATCCGCATTATCTGACTCAACCTGACAAACGGAGAACCACCATGAAACCACTATTTGCCGCATTATCTGTCGCCCTTCTGCTCGGCACATCCATAAGCGCTCAAGCTGCCGAACAAACCACTCCCACCGACCGCAGCATCCAAGTGTACAAAAAAGCCGACTTAGCTGAATGGAACCGCGAAAACGCAGCCGGAGGCCAAGGCCCCTTGCTCGGCAGCTTTGCCTTCACGCGCCATCAAACCGCCGACCAAGACGCATTCAAAGAAATCGGCTGGCTCACATTACCGCCGGGCGCCTCCATTGGGCAACACAAACATACCGGCAATGAAGACGTTTACATCATCGTATCCGGCAAAGGCCTGTTTACCGATAGCGAAGGCAAACAAACCGAAGTCGGCGCCGGCGACATTACCATCGCCCGCCCCGGCCAGTCCCATGCTTTGAAAAATATCGGCAAAAAGCCGTTGGTATTCCTTGATCTGATTGCCGAGACCGCTGGCGCTAAAGCCGCCGAAACCAAGTAATACTTTCAATGAAAGCAAACCATCTGCCATGACTTTCTGCCTTACCCAAACCAGGCAGCAGAGAGATTGTTCCGTTTTCATTTAAACCTACATACAAGCTAAAGGCCGTCTGAAAACCACGCTTCGTTTTCAGACGGCCTTTTTTCTCAAAAATCTTATCATATAAACAATGAAATGTTATATAATAACAGCCTTTCGAAATATGATGAGAAACTAAAATGACACAAACCACACTCAAACCCATTGTTTTATCTATTCTTTTAATCAGCACCCCCATCCTTTCCCAAGCGCATGAAACCGATCAGTCGGTGGACTTGGACGAGGTTACCGTCGTCGGCAAAAGCCGTCCGCGCGCGACTTCGGGGCTGCTGCACACTTCAACCGCCTCCGACAAAATCATCAGCGGCGATACCTTGCGCCAAAAAGCCGTCAACTTGGGCGATGCTTTGGACGGCGTACCGGGCATTCATGCCTCGCAATACGGCGGCGGCGCATCCGCTCCCGTTATTCGCGGTCAAACAGGCAGACGGATTAAAGTGTTGAACCATCACGGCGAAACGGGCGACATGGCGGACTTCTCGCCAGACCATGCCCTGATGGTGGACAGCGCCTTGTCGCAACAGGTCGAAATCCTGCGCGGCCCGGTTACGCTCTTATACAGCTCGGGCAATGTGGCGGGGTTGGTCGATGTTGCCGACGGAAAAATCCCCGAAAAAATGCCTGAAAACGGCGTATCGGGCGAAGCCGGATTGCGTTTGAGCAGCGGCAATTTGGAAAAACTGACGTCCGCAGGCATCAATATCGGTTTGGGCAACCACTTCGTGCTGCATACCGAAGGCTTGTACCGCAGATCGGGCGATTACGCCGTACCGCGCTATCAAAAAGAAGAAGGCCGTCTGAAACGACTGCCCGACAGCCATGCCGATTCAAAAACCGGCAGCATCGGCCTGTCTTGGGTGGGTGAGAAAGGTTTCCTCGGCGTGGCGTACAGCGACCGTCGCGACCGCTACGGCCTGCCTGCCCACAGCCACCTCTACGACGACTGCCACGCCGACATCATCTGGCAAAAAAGCTTGATTAACAAACGCTATTTGCAGCTTTATCCACACCTGCTGACCGAAGAAGACGTCGATTACGATAATCCGGGTTTGAGCTGCGGCTTCCACGACGACGATAATGCACACGCCCATGCCCACAACGGCAAACCGTGGATAGACCTGCGCAACAAACGCTACGAAATCCGCGCCGAATGGAAGCAGCCATTCCCCGGTTTTGAAGCCCTGCGCGTACACCTGAACCGCAACGACTACCACCACGACGAAAAAGCAGGCGATGCAGTAGAAAACTTCTTCAACAACAAAACACACAACGCCCGTATCGAGTTGCGCCACCAACCCATAGGCCGTCTGAAAGGCAGCTGGGGCGTGCAATATTTGGGACAAAAATCCAGCGCGCTCTCCGCCATTCCCGAAACCGTCCAACAACCGATGTTGATTGACAACAATGTCCGCCATTACAGCTTTTTCGGTGTAGAACAGGCAAACTGGGACAACTTCTCGCTTGAAGGCGGCGTACGCGTGGAAAAACAAAAAGCCTCCATCCAGTACGACAAAGCCCTGATTGAT
This sequence comes from Neisseria sp. P0006.S009, assembly GCF_051962915.1. Classification (NCBI taxonomy): domain Bacteria; kingdom Pseudomonadati; phylum Pseudomonadota; class Betaproteobacteria; order Neisseriales; family Neisseriaceae; genus Neisseria; species Neisseria sp. P0006.S009. The sequence goes on from NZ_JBQCUV010000001.1 coordinate 752,309, forward strand.
CGGGAAAACTACTACAACCAGCCCCTGCCCGACCTCGGCGCGCACCGCCAAACCGCCCGCTCGTTCGCACTTTCGGGCAACTGGTATTTCACGCCACACCACAAACTCAGCCTGACCGCCTCCCATCAGGAACGCCTGCCGTCAACGCAAGAGCTGTACGCACACGGCAAACACGTTGCCACCAATACCTTTGAAGTCGGCAACAAACACCTCAACAAAGAGCGTTCCAACAACATCGAACTCGCGCTGGGCTACGAAGGCGACCGCTGGCAGTACAATCTGGCACTCTACCGCAACCGCTTCGGCAACTACATCTATGCCCAAACCTTAAACGACGGGCGCGGCCCCAAATCCATCGAAGACAACAGCGAAATGAAGCTCGTACGCTATAACCAATCCGGCGCCGACTTCTACGGCGCGGAAGGCGAAATTTACTTCAAGCCCACGCCGCGCTACCGCATCGGACTTTCCGGCGACTATGTACGAGGCCGTCTGAAAAACCTGCCATCCCTACCCGGCAGGGAAGATGCCTACGGCAACCGTCCTTTCATCGCACAGGACGACCAAAACGCGCCCCGTGTTCCGGCTGCGCGCCTCGGCTTCCACCTGAAAGCCTCGTTGACCGACCGTATCGATGCCAATTTGGACTACTACCGCGTGTTCGCCCAAAACAAACTCGCCCGCTACGAAACGCGTACGCCCGGACACCATATGCTCAACCTTGGTGCAAACTACCGCCGCAATACGCGCTATGGCGAGTGGAATTGGTACGTCAAAGCCGACAACCTGCTCAACCAATCCGTTTACGCCCACAGCAGCTTCCTCTCTGATACGCCGCAAATGGGGCGCAGCTTTACCGGCGGCGTGAACGTGAAGTTTTAAAATCGGACAGGCAAACAAAAAAGGTTTTCAGACGGCCGTCTGAAAACCTTTTTCTTGTTTTAACCAATCATTTAAAACTGACTATTAATCTTTCAACACATCTTGCGCAGCCGCTTGAATCTTAGCCGCCGCCGCTTCGATTTGCTGCTGTTCGGTAGATTGGCTTGCTACTGTTTCAGCCGGGGCTGCTTGTAGAGCTGGCGCAACTTGAGGAGCTGCGGCTTTAGGCTCAGATTCAGTTTGCGGCGCAGTCAGCGGCAAACGCGCCAATACAGTGCTGACGCCGGTGACTTTATCGCCAATCGCCACTTGCGCCTGCGCATCGACAGGCAGATACATATCCACGCGCGAACCAAAGCGGATAAAGCCATAGCGTTCGCCACGGGACAGTTTTGCACCGGCTTGGGTGTAGCACAAAATACGGCGCGCCACCAAACCGGCCACTTGAACAAAAGTAATTTCACGACCTGAAGCCGTAGTCGCCAACACCGCGTTACGTTCGTTTTCCGTGCTGGCTTTGTCCAAATCCGCATTCACGAATTTGCCTTTGTTATAAACCACTTTCGTTACCGTACAATCGGCAGGCGATTTTTGCGAATGCACGTTGAACACGTTCATAAAAATACTGATTTTCAAAGCATCGACATCACGATACGGATCGCGTGCGCGCTCGACCACCACGATACGGCCGTCAACCGGGCTCAACACCGCTTCAGGGTTTTGCGGAATCTCACGCGCAGGGTCGCGGAAAAACTGCAGGGCAAATACGGTAAACACCCAAAACGGCAAAGACCACCAGCCGCAGCACATCGATACCAGCAGGCTCAAAGCCAAACCGCCGCCGATAATCGGCCAGCCCTCACGGGCGATAATCGGGTGGGGATACAAACGGTTCATCACTTATCCTTCATTTAATAATTTCAAAATTGCCGCCATTATATCTGAAACTCCAAACATTGAGGCCGTCTGAAATGTTCAGACGGCCGGTGTCTTTTGTAAAAAATACTCAACATAGATAAAGTTTAAATCTCGGCAATACAATGACGCAGCGTCCTAAACAAGCGGCTCACACAACCCAACACCTCGCCACAGACAATGTTTAGACTACCCCTACGCTCCCGATTATCTCGACAAGCCCAGTATGACCGCCAATACCAGCCAAATCCAATGCCGACGGCGCGATGTAGAAAACATAGCGCGTTGAGACAGCAAACGCGTTTGGCTCAACTGATACGCCACATCGGCCAACATTACCAAGCGATTAGTCTGCCGAGCATTACCTTCTTCCGCTTTACGCAGTTTCAAATTTTCCGCTTCAATCCGCAGCCGCACCAGCTTGGCTTCCAAAAGCAGCAGCTCGCGCGCTTCTTCATACTCCTGTTGCTTCATCGTCCGCATCCTTGTCTATCTCACCGCGCAAATACGCAATATCCGATCGAATATCCTGCAAGGTTTCAGCCACACGGCTGCCCTGCTCCCGATAGTCCGCTGATACTTTGCGGAACAATACGGCAATAATCAACAGGCTTACAAAGAAAATGCCGAAAAATACCCACAAAGCAGCCACATCTGACAACACACGGTTCAAGCCAAACAGCAAACCGACCAAGCCCACCACCAACAGCGCGCCGGACAACACCAGCCAAATCGCCAAACGAAACACATTCTCCGCCTGACGCGTCAAATCCAAGCTCAATACCTGCAAACGCAACAGCAGCAAATCCGCGCCCTGACTCAACAAAGCCTTGCCATGTTCAAAACGCTGGCGAATTCCCATCTTAACTATCCTTTCCCCCAGGAAAAATAAGGCTAAGGCCGTCTGCACGGCGCAATGAAATCCATGATTTCATGTGCACGCCTGTTCAGACGGCCTTAACATATTCACATTAACGACGGTTCAACAACACACCGACAACCAAACCGGCCAATGCGGCAAAACCCATCGCATAGTATGGTTTTTCATGCACCACTTCATCAGCATGTTTGGCACCGCGTTTCAAACGCTCGCCCGCATCGGCTTCAAATTCGGCAAAACGCTCTTTGCCTTCTTTCAAACGCTCCTGAGCTGCTTCTTCAAACTGCTCGTATTTCTCACGCGCACGTTCGGCATGATGGCGCAAACGCTCGCCGGCCTCTTCTTCAAAACGACTCAAACGCTCTTTGGCCACGGCCAATTTTTCTTCCAATTTGGCTCGGGCTTTGCTGCCCTCTTCCGAACCGGCTTCAATACCATTGCGGTACAACTCTTCCACATCATCCATTACTTCTCGGATGTCTTTCAGCAAAGCCTCGCGACGTGCTTCAAAATCGTGTTTTTTCATGCTTCTCTCCTTGATATAGGTTGATATGGTTACAGACTGTTTATCTGTTAATAAATTATAACCATTTATTCCAAAATAAACGTTAATTTAAATAAAATTAAGTGCTTATTATGAAAACAAGCCAATGAAATTTAAAAAAAGGCCGTCTGAAAACTTCAGACGGCCTTTTCCATTCAGCTTAAAGACTTAAGTCTTATGCCAAACCTTTTGCTTTCAACACTTCCAGCATGGTAGTGCCCAACTCGGCAGGGCTGCGGGTGTAAGCGATACCGGCTTTTTCGAAAGCGGCGAATTTTTCTTCGGCAGTACCTTTACCGCCGGAAATAATCGCACCGGCGTGGCCCATACGTTTGCCTTTAGGAGCGGTAACACCAGCAATGTAACCTACAACAGGTTTGGTTACGTTGGATTGGATGTATTCGGCTGCTTCTTCTTCCGCAGTACCACCGATTTCACCGATCATGATGATGGCGTCGGTATCTGGGTCTTCTTGGAAGAGTTTCAGTGCGTCGATTTGGTTCATACCAGGAATCGGGTCGCCGCCGATACCGATACAGGTTGATTGACCCAAGCCCAGTTTGGTGGTTTGTGCCACGGCTTCGTAAGTCAATGTACCGGAACGGGAAATAATACCGATGCGGCCAGGTTGGTGGATATGGCCCGGCATAATGCCGATTTTGCACTCACCCGGAGTAATCACACCAGGGCAGTTAGGGCCGACCAAGCGGGTACCGTTGCCGTTGGTTTCCAAGTAGCGTTTGGCTTTGAGCATGTCCAGAGTAGGCACGCCTTCGGTAATCACAACGACCAAGCCTACGCCTGAATCAACTGCTTCAACGATAGAGTCCAATACAAACGGAGCTGGAACGTAAATTACAGATGCGTCTGCGCCGGTTTCTTTAACGGCTTCTTTCATGGTGTTGAATACAGGCAGGTCCAGATGGGTTTGGCCGCCTTTACCTGGGGTAACGCCGCCGACAACTTTAGTGCCGTAAGCCAGAGCTTGTTCGGAGTGGAAAGTACCGTTTTTACCGGTGAAACCTTGAACCAATACTTTGGTGTCTTTATTAATCAATACGCTCATTCTTTTCTCCTTAGGCGTTTACGGCTGCAACAATTTTTTCGGCTGCGTCATTCAGGCCGTCTGCAGAAGTCAGTTTCAGACCTGATTCGTTCAGGATTTTCGCGCCGAGTTCGGCGTTGTTACCTTCCAAACGAACAACGACAGGAACGTTGACGTTGATTTCTTTAACGGCTGCCACGATGGCTTCCGCAATCATGTCGCAACGTACGATACCGCCGAAGATGTTGATCAATACGCCTTTAACGGATTTGTCTTCCAAAATCAGTTTGAACGCTTCAACCACGCGGTCTTTGGTTGCGCCGCCACCAACGTCCAAGAAGTTGGCAGGTTGACCGCCTTTGAGTTTGATGATGTCCATAGTGGCCATCGCCAAACCGGCACCGTTAACCATACAGCCGATGTTGCCTTCCAGGGCAACATAGTTCAGGTCGAATTCAGAAGCTTTCAGCTCACGTTCGTTTTCTTGAGATTTGTCGCGCAAAGCGGCAATTTTCGGCAGGCGGTAGAGCGCGTTGCTGTCAATACCGATTTTGCCGTCCACACAGGCCAAGTCGCCGTTTTCACGGACTGCCAATGGGTTTACTTCAAACAGTGCGAAGTCGTTTTCGATAAACGCTTTGTACGCGCCGGTCATCAGTTTGACAAACTCGTTGATTTGTTTGTCTTTCAAGCCCAGTTGGAAGGCAACTTCGCGAGCTTGGCAAGGTTGCAGGCCGACCAGCGGATCAACGGTTACTTTGAAGATTTTTTCAGGAGTTTCGGCAGCAACTTTTTCAATTTCCACGCCGCCTTCGGTAGAAGCCATGAATGTAACGCGGCGGGTAGAACGGTCAACCACTGCGCCCAAGTACAGCTCGGTTTGAACAGGATACATATCTTCGCAAACCAAAACGCTGTTGACAGGTTGGCCGTTGGCATCGGTTTGGTAAGTTACCAAGTTGGTGCCAATCAGGCTTTCAGCCACTTCTTTAGCTTCTTCGCGGCTTTTAACGACTTTTACGCCGCCCGCTTTACCGCGGCCGCCGGCGTGTACTTGTGCTTTGACAACAGCGAATTTGCCGCCCAATTTGTCGTAAGCTGCAGCGGCTTCTTCGCCGTTATGTGCCAAAATACCGCCTTGTACGGGCAAACCGTAGCTAGCCAGCAGTTCTTTAGCCTGATACTCGTGTAAATTCATGGATTTCTCCTTAAGGTGAGTGGGTTTTAGGAATCGCCCTGCGGCCAATCCCATATTTTCAGACGGCCCTACTATTTACTGAAGGGCAACCACATCCGCGCCAGCAGATACATGGTTGCGCCGCCTCCCCCGAGAATAAAAAAGACAATGCCTTTTTTACGCGAATTCGGGCAGAGCAGATAAACGGCAAGGCTGAAACTGATAAACAACAATGCCACGCGCCAAACCAATTCTTTATCTTTGAAACGGTTGAGCGTATAAGTTTCGGTCATCATCACATACATCTGCCACAATGCGGCCATACACATGCTGATGATGCCCATCGGTATAAAGAAAATACCGACTATTTCTTTGTTCATAATGAATGTAAATGCTGTTTGTTTGTCTGACGGAATTATAAATCAGAAAACGGAGCTCTCGGAACATTCAATTTGTCGAAGGTCTTAAGGCCGTCTGAAAAATTTCAGACGGCCTTAATGTCTATCAACCGTGCAAAGCGCGTTTGTCGGCCGCCAATGCAGCTTCGTGAACCACTTCTGACAAGGTTGGGTGGGCATGGATAATGCGGGCGATGTCTTCGCTGCTGGCGAAGAATTCGAGCGCAGTCACGCCTTCGGTAACCAATTCGCTGACAACCGGGCCAATCATGTGTACGCCCAAGATGCGGTCGGTTTTGGCATCTGCCAACACTTTAACCGTACCTTTGGCTTTGCCCATTGCCAATGCGCGACCGTTTGCACCGAAACCTGAAGTACCTTTTTTGTACTCCACGCCTTCGGCTTTGAGCTGTTCTTCGGTTTTACCTACCCAAGCGATTTCAGGGTCGGTATAAATTACAAACGGTACGTTGTTGAAATCGATATGCGGTTTTTGACCTGCAATGCGCTCGGCAACGGCAACGCCTTCGTCGCTGGCTTTGTGTGCCAACATCGGGCCGCGAACCACGTCGCCGATTGCCCATACGTTAGGCAGGTTGGTACGGCATTCGCCGTCCACTTTGATAAAGCCGCGTTCGTCTTTTTCCAAGCCTACGGCTTCGGCGTTCAGGCCTTTGGTGTTTGGAATACGGCCGATGGCAACGATCAGTTTGTCGAATACTTCGGTTTTGGCTTCGCCGGCAGCTGTTTCGTAAGCAACGGAAACGCCTTTGCCTTCAGATTTGATGTCACCGATTTTCACGCCCAATTCGATGCTCAGACCTTGCTCTTTGGTGAAGTATTTGAAGGCTTCTTTGGCGATTTGTTGGTCTGCGGCAGCCAGGAAGGTCGGCGCGGCTTCAAGAATGGTAACTTCTGCACCCACGCGGTTCCATACGGAACCCATTTCCAAACCAATCACGCCGGAACCGATCACGCCGAGTTTGGCAGGTACTTCGGTCAGGTTCAATGCGCCTTCGTTGTCCAACACGTTCACGTTGTCGATAGCGACTTGTGGCAGCGGACGCGGTACGGAACCGGTCGCTACGATGACGTGTTTGGCTTCGATAACGGTTTTCTCGCCTTTGTTATCGACTTCGATTTGGTAAGCATCGCCATTTTTACCGGCAAAGGAAGCAGTACCGAACAGGCTGGTAACTTTATTTTTTTGGAACAGGAATTTCACGCCGCCGGTCAGCTTGGTCACGATGGCATCTTTGCGCTCAATCATTTTGGCCGCGTCGAATTTTACGTCGCCGACAGTGATACCGTGTTCTGCAAAATCGTGTTGCGCAGCGTGGAAATGTTCGCTGGATTGCAACAAGGCTTTGGAAGGGATACAGCCTACGTTCAAGCAAGTACCGCCCAATGCTGGGGCGTTGCCCGCTTTGTTAACGCCTGCGTCAACGCAAGCGGTTTTGAAACCCAGTTGCGCGGCACGAATGGCGGCAACGTATCCGCCCGGGCCTGCACCAATCACTACTACATCATATTGAGACATCGTGTCATCCTTTGTTTTTGCAGTATCTCAAAATAAAAACGATACTTTTTGTTTCTTTTTTATTTTGAATGACTGCGTTTTGATGGTTTTAAGAAAAGGCCGTCTGAAAGTCCATATCTGCCGATTCATTCGAATCAAATGTTTCAGACGGCCTCAATCGTTTGTTGAGCCTATTGTAGCACGATACTACATTACGCTACATCTAAATAAAAATTCAGACGGCCTTTTCATTAACAAATAAAAGGCCGTCTGAAACGATTACAGATCCAACAACAGGCGGGCTGGGTCTTCCAACGCGTCTTTAATGGCTACCAAGGTCAATACAGCTTCGCGGCCGTCAATGATACGGTGGTCGTAAGACAGAGCCAGATACATCATTGGACGGACAACAACTTGGCCGTTTTCAACCACAGCGCGCTCTTTAGTGGCGTGCATACCCAAAATCGCAGATTGAGGCGGGTTGATGATCGGGGTAGACATCATAGAACCGAAAGTACCGCCGTTGGTGATACTGAAGGTACCGCCGGTCAGATCTTCGATAGCGATTTTGCCGTCTTTAGCTTTTTTCGCGTAATCAACAATTGCTTGTTCGATGTCGGCAATGCTCATTTGGTCGGCATCGCGCAGGATTGGCACAACCAAACCGCGTGGGCTGCCAATTGCGATACCGATGTCGAAGTAGCCGTGGTACACGATGTCTTTGCCGTCAACAGAAGCATTCACAACCGGGTATTTTTTCAGGGCGGCAACAGCGGCTTTAACGAAGAAGGACATAAAGCCCAGTTTCACGCCGTGTTCTTTCTCGAATTTATCTTTGTACTTCGCACGCAAGTCCATGATTGGTTTCATGTTGACTTCGTTGAATGTAGTCAGAATAGCGTTTTCTTGTTGAGAAGCCAAGAGGCGTTCTGCAACACGGGCACGCAGGCGGCTCATTGGTACGCGTTCTTCAGGACGTGCGCCGGCAGGAAGTGCAACGGCAGGAGCAGCGGCTGCGGCAGGTTTGGCAGCGGCATTTTGTACGTCTTCTTTCAATACGCGACCGTCACGGCCGGAACCTTGCAATGCGTTCACGTCAACACCGGTCTCAGCAGCCAGTTTGGCGGCAGCAGGCATAGCGGCATTATTTTGTGCAGTAGCAGGAGCGGCAGCTGAGGCTGCTTCTGCAGGTGCGGCGGCAGGTGCTTCAGCAGCGGCAGTAGCAGCTGTATCGATACGAGCCAAAACTTGGTCGGCAACAACGGTTTCACCGTCTTGCGCTACGATTTCAACCAATACGCCGGCTTGTGGAGAAGGTACTTCCAAAACCACTTTGTCAGTTTCGATATCGATCAGAATTTCGTCACGGGCAACTGCTTCGCCAACTTTTTTCTTCCATTCCAAGAGCGTGCCTTCAGATACGCTTTCAGACAGCATAGGTACTTTTACATCAATAATCATTTTGTGTCTCCAATGGCCCTTTCAGACGGCCTGTTGTGTGTTTTTAATTCTGCATATGGGTATTCCGCCTGAGCAGACTCAGACGGAATGCTACTTGGTTTACAATACCAAAGCGTCTTCAACCAATTGTTTCAATTGAGAAATGTGTTTGCTTGAGTAGCCCACTGCAGGCGATGCGCTGCTTGGACGACCGGCATAAGACAGTTTTTGCTCTTCGCTGATAACGTCTTCGATGCGGTGGCGGATTTGGTAGAACGCACCTTGGTTTTTCGGCTCTTCTTGTGCCCAAACCACAGATTTTGCGTTCGGATATTTCGCCAGTTCAGCTTTAACCTCTTCGTATGGGAACGGATACAGCTGCTCAACGCGGACGATAGCAACATCATCTTCCAGTTTACGCTCGGCACGGCCAGCTTCCAAGTCATAGTAAACCTGACCGGCACACAATACCACGCGTTTCACGCTGTCGTTGCTTGCGCGTTCGGCGGTATCGCCGATAACCGGACGGAAAGTCGAACCTTCGGTAAAGTTTTCCAGCGGGCTCATTGCACCTTTGAAGCGCAACAGGCGTTTGGACATGAAAATCACCAGTGGTTTGCGGTATGAACCCAAGACTTGACGTTGCAAGAGGTGGAACATTTGCGACGCTTCAGACGGCATGATGACTTGCATATTGTTCTCAGAACACAGTTGCAACCAACGTTCCACGCGTGCAGAAGAGTGCTCAGGGCCTTGACCGTCGTAACCGTGCGGCAGGATGGTGGTCAGACCGCACAAACGACCCCATTTGGTTTCGCCTGAAGACAGGAATTGGTCGATAGTTACTTGCGCGCCGTTGGCGAAGTCACCGAATTGAGCTTCCCAAATGGTCAGCTTGTCAGGAGCGGAGCAGGCAAAGCCGTACTCGAACGCCATTACGGCTTCTTCGTTCAAGATAGAGTCGATAACCAGGAACTCGCCCAAGCCTTCGCCCATGTTGCGCAGAGGAACATAAGTACCGTCGTCCCATTTTTCGCGTTTTTGATCGTGCAGAACGGCATGACGGTGTGAGAATGTACCGCGGCCGGAGTCCTCACCGGAGATACGCACGCCATGACCTTTGGTCAGCAGGCTTGCGTATGCGAGGGTTTCGGCCATACCCCAGTCGATGGCTTGTTTGCCGGATGCCATGGCTTTACGCGCTTCGATCACACGTTTTGCAGTCGGATGCAGGGCAAAGCCTTCCGGTACGGCGGTAAATTTCTCGGTAAGGCGCTCGATGTCGGCGGCAGGCAAACCGGTTTCGATTTTTTCGCGCCAATCTTTGCCTTGGTATTTGCTCCAGTCGATTTGTGTGCGTTGGAAGTTGCTCAAAGTTGTTTGTTCAACATGTTCGCCTTTGTCCAAAGCATCACGGTAGGCTTGGATGTAGCCGTCAGCCTCAGCTTGGGTTACCACGCCTTCGGCAATCAGTTGTTCGGTGTACAAAGCACGCGCACCCGGGTGTTGCGATACTTTTTTGTACATCATCGGTTGGGTCAGGGTCGGATCATCGCCCTCGTTGTGGCCCCATTTACGGTAGCAGACAACGTCGATCACGATGTCTTTATGGAATTTTTTGCGGTAATCCAAAGCGGCTTGGATAGCAAAGCAAACGCGTTCAGGATCATCGCCATTCACATGGATAACCGGAGCGGAAACCATTTTTGCGATATCGGTACAGTGTACGGTTGAACGGGTATCGCGGGTATCGGAAGTCGTAAAGCCGATTTGGTTATTGATCACGATGTGAACAGTACCGCCGGTGGTATAACCGCGTGTTTTAGACAGGTTGAATGTTGCTTGGTTAACACCCAAACCGATAAATGCGGAGTCACCGTGAATCAATACTGGCAAAACTTTATCGCGGCCGTTTTCGCCCAAACGTTTTTGTTTGGCGCGCGCAGAACCTTCCACTACTGGGTTAACAATTTCCAAGTGTGACGGGTTAAATGCCAAAGAAACGTGCATTGGGCCGTGCGGAGTGGCGATGTCGGAGCTGAAGCCCATGTGGTATTTCACGTCGCCGCTAGGCAATTTGATTTCGGCACGGCCTTCAAATTCGGCAAACAGATCAGCCGGTTTTTTACCCAAAATGTTAACCAAAACATTCAGACGGCCACGGTGTGCCATACCGATGATGACTTCTTCCACACCGTCTTTACCGGCGTTTTGAATCAGGTAATTCAAACCAGCAATCGCGCTTTCGCCGCCTTCTACACCAAAGCGTTTTTGACCGACATATTTGGTATGCAGGTAGCGTTCCAGAGTTTCGGCAGCAGTCATTTCTTTCAAGATACGGCGTTTTTGTTCAACGTTGTAGCTTGGCGTAGACAGTACGCTTTCAAAATAATTGCGAACCCAGCGGCGCTCTTCGGTATTTGGAATGTAGATGTACTCTACCGCAATATGGCCGCAGTAGGTTTGTTTGAGGTTGCTGATGATTTGGGACAGAGGCAGTTTGCTCTGACCGGAAAAATCGCCCTCGCCCATATTGAACTGAAGCGCCATATCGGCATCTGACAGACCGTGGAATTTAGGATCGAGAGCTTCGATATTTTGAGGAGGGATACGTTTGAGCGGATCAAGTTGGGCTGCACCCACGCCTTGGATACGATAGGCAGAAATCAGTCGCAAAACGCTGACTTGCTTTTTCATCATTGCCTCATCCACACCGCCTGCGACGGCTGCGGCAATTTTCTTTTTAGCCAAAGTGGCAAATGATTCACGAATCGGTGTATGGGCAACATCGACAGCGACTGCGCCCGGCTGTTTACTCAAATCGGTAAAGTACTGTTTCCATTTTTCATCGACAGATTCCGGATTATCCAGAAACTTTTCATACAACTCCTCGATGTATGGCGCATTAGAACCAAACAGATAAGAGAAATTGAGTTTTTCGTCCATCATGGCGTGAGCTCTTTTCTTTAAAATATAAACAAAGGGTAGAATCCCGTGTTCTCCGAACGGAATTCAGGCCGTCTGAAATGACACTTTATTCTACCCTATTTCAAATCAAATTACCTGCTATCAACTTAATTAATTACGACCAACCTCATTGAAAACGGCAATTCGATTTTTTCAAACGACTTTTCAACAATATATTAATGTATTGTCTATTAGCGTTTATCTACCGGAACGTAATCGCGACGTTCTGCACCGGTATACAGTTGACGTGGGCGACCGATTTTCAGTGCCGGATCGCTAATCATTTCATGCCAATGAGAAATCCAACCTACACTGCGCGACAATGCGAAGATAACGGTAAACATTTCAGTTGGAATGCCCAATGCGGACAAGACGATACCGGAGTAGAAATCGACGTTTGGATACAGCTTGCGCTCAACAAAGAATGGATCTTTCAGTGCTATTTGTTCCAATTCCATCGCCAGCTTGAATTTAGGACTGTCTTCCAAGCCCAATTCTTTCAAGACTTCATAACAGGTTTCGCGCATGATGTTGGCTCGTGGGTCCATATTGCGGTATACGCGGTGACCGAATCCCATCAGACGGTATCTGCGTTGTTTCACGCCTTCCATGTATGCAGCAACATTAGACACATCGCCGATTTCATCCAACATTTTCAACACAGCTTCGTTTGCACCGCCGTGTGAAGCACCCCACAGACAGGCGATACCGGCAGCGATACAGGCAAACGGGTTCGCGCCGGAAGAACCGGCCAAACGCACGGTTGAAGTTGACGCGTTTTGCTCGTGATCAGCATGCAAAATAAAGATGCGGTCGAGCGCGCGGGCCAAGACTGGATTAGGTTTGTATTCTTCACACGGTGTGGCAAACATCATGTGCAAGAAGTTTTCAGCATAGGAAAGGTTATTTTTTGGATAATTGAACGGCAAACCGTTGGAATAACGGTAACACATTGCCGCAATGGTCGGAATTTTGGAGATTAAGCGGTAAATCGCGATTTTGCGGTGTTCAGGATTGGTAATATCCAAGCTGTCTTGATAGAAAGCAGACAAAGCGCCAACCACACCCACCATCATCGCCATCGGGTGCGCATCGCGACGGAAACCGCGGAAGAACCAAGTCAACTGTTCATGCACCATAGTATGGTGGCTGACTGTAGCATCAAATTCTTTTTTCTGTTCGGGCGTAGGCAATTCGCCGTAAATCAACAGATAGCAAACTTCCAAGTAATCGGATTTTTCGGCCAACTGCTCGATAGGATAACCACGGTAATACAACAGACCTTTATCGCCGTCAATATAAGTGATTTTGGATTCGCAACTTGCAGTGGACACGAATCCTGGGTCGAATGAAAACAGACCTGTATTTTTTGTCAACGCACGGATGTCAACCACATCATGGCCGATACTTGCTTCCAATACTGGCAGTTCCAAGGTCTCTTGATTTGGGGTGGTGAGCTTGACTGATTTAGACATTCTTAAACTCCTTTGTAAGTTGGGGCTTTCGTTGCCGCCCAAGCGGCACGGTCCTTTTTTCAGACGGCCTCAGTATGGAAAAAGCTTGTTCGGATTGGCATCGCAAACAAGCTCTATAACACATCATGCCTGTCTGATTTTTTCAAGCATGGGAATCAGGTGTTTCTTGTCCGTTGCCGAATGTCCGTTAATCAAGGCAAGCAACTCTTGGTCTTGAAATTCGAGGATTTCGGAAAATTCGGACAACTCCTGATCACTCAGGTGCTCGAATTCTTTTTCCATAAACCTACCGAAGATTAAGTCTAATTCCAACAATCCCCGGCGGGTTTGAAAACGGATTTTCCGTTTGGCAATATCGTCAAAAACCATCATTTCTTAAACGGCTCGTTTCAACATAATCTCTTTAATCTTACCGATGGCTCGGGTCGGATTCAAGTGTTTAGGACATACGTCTACGCAGTTCATAATGGTGTGGCAACGGAACAAACGGTATGGGTCGTTCAGATTATCCAAACGCTCATTAGTGATGGTATCACGGCTATCCGCAATGAAACGGTAAGCATTCAGCAAGCCAGACGGACCAACGAATTTATCAGGATTCCACCAGAATGACGGGCAGGCAGTCGAACAGCAGGCGCACAAAATACACTCGTACAAACCGTCCAACTCTTTACGCTCTTCCTGAGTTTGCAGACGCTCTTTGTCCGCATCGATAGGGTTGTCGTTGACAACGTAAGGTTTGATTGAGTGATATTGTTTGAAGAACTGGGTCATATCCACAATCAGGTCGCGGATAACAGGCAGACCTGGCAGAGGGCGGATTTTAACCGGCTGTTTCAGGCTGCGCAGATCGGTCAGACATGCCAAGCCGTTTTTACCGTTGATGTTCATACCGTCAGAACCGCAAATACCTTCGCGGCAAGAACGGCGGAAAGACAATGTATCGTCTTGTGCTTTCAGGCGCACTAAAGCGTCCAAAAGCTTAACGTCGGTTGGTTCCAATTCCAACTCGTAACGTTGCATATAAGGTTTGGCATCAACGTCCGGGTTGTAACGGTAAATTTCAAAACTCATTTTTTCCATGAGAAGTGTTCCTTTTCTCATAAACTGCTCAATGATTTTGTATTATGAATTCAAGCAGTTCAATGTGGGTATGGTTAGGTTTCAGACGGCCTTTAAGGTAAAGGCCGTCTGAAAACTCATCAATAAACGCGTTTAGCCGGTTTGATGTATTCCACGCTCAAAGGCTTGGTATGTACCGGTTTGTAAGACAAAGTATTGGTATCTGAATGATACAGGGTATGTTTCATCCAGTTTTCGTCATCGCGCTCAGGATGGTCGTCTGAAGCGTGTGCGCCACGCGATTCTTTACGTGCTTCGGCAGACACCAAAGTCGCTTTCGCTACTTCAATCAGATTATCCAATTCCAAAGCTTCGATACGCGCGGTATTCCATACTTTGCTCTTGTCTTTGATTTCAGTACGTTTCACGCGCTCGGCAATCTCCATGATTTCTCGAACGCCTTTGCTCAGAATCTCATCGGTACGGAACACACCGGCATGCAGTTGTACGGAGCGTTGCAGTTCGCGACGCAATGCATCAACGTTTTCACCATCGGTTTGGTTGTCCAAACGCTCGATACGTTGGCGGGTCAATTCACCGGCATTAGCAGGCAGAGGTTTCCAGTCGCTTTGCTCTTTGATGAATTTAATCATACTGTCGCCGGCAGCTTTACCGAATACCACCAAGTCCAACAGGGAGTTGGTACCCAAGCGGTTCGCACCGTGTACGGAAGCACAAGCGCACTCACCTGCTGCATACAGGCCTTTTACAGGCACTTCGTAATCTTCACCTTGCGGAACAACAACTTCGCCGTGGTAGTTGGTCGGAATACCGCCCATCATGTAGTGGGTAGTCGGCACAACAGGAATCGGGTCTTTAATCGGGTCAATACCAGCAAACTGAATGGAAATCTCGCGGATGCCCGGCAGTTTTTCCATAATTTTTTCTGCGCCGATATGGTCGATTTTCAGCAATACGTGGTCTTTGTTTTTACCACAGCCGCGTCCTTCGTAGATTTCCATTGCCATCGCACGGGAAACCACGTCACGGGAAGCCAAGTCTTTTACAGTCGGAGCGTAACGTTCCATAAAGCGTTCGCCATCGGCATTCAGCAGAATACCGCCCTCACCGCGCACACCCTCAGTAATCAATACACCGGCACCGGCTACACCGGTCGGGTGGAATTGCCAGAATTCCATGTCTTCCAACGGAATACCTGCACGGGCACAAATACCCAAACCATCACCGGTATTCATATAAGCATTGGTAGAAGAAGCATAAATACGACCGCCACCACCGGTAGCAAACATCACAGCTTTAGCGTGGAAAATATAAACTTCGCCGGTTTCCATTTCCATAGCGGTTACACCGACTACGTCGCCGTTTTCATCACGAATCAAATCTTGCGCCGTCCATTCCACAAAGAATTGTGTATTGGCACGGACGTTTTGTTGGTACAAAGTATGCAACATCGCATGACCGGTACGGTCGGCAACCGCACATGCACGTTCTACCGCACGTTTACCGTGTTCGGCAGTATGACCACCGAAAGGACGTTGGTAGATTTTGCCACTTTCCACACGGTCAAAAGGCATACCCATGTGTTCCAACTCAATTACGGCTTCAGGCGCAGCGCGACACATAAACTCAATCGCATCTTGGTCGCCCAACCAGTCGGAACCTTTCACGGTATCGTACATATGCCAATCCCAACGGTCTTCCTGCACATTACCCAATGAAGCAGAAATACCGCCTTGAGCCGCTACAGTATGAGAACGGGTTGGGAACACTTTAGACAAAACAGCACAATTCAGGCCGGATTTAGACAATTGGAGGGCTGCGCGTAAACCTGCACCACCACCGCCAACAATCACGGCATCAAACTTGCGAACAGGAAAACCCATATTTACCCCCAAATTACTTTAACTGAATACACCAAGCAGCCTACCAACCAAACGATGGTGGCAACTTGTAAAAACAAACGCAGGCCGAAAGGCTTAATGTAGTCCATCCACAAATCGCGGATACCTACCCATGCATGCAGGAATACGGCCAAGAAGCTCACTTGGGTAAATACTTTCACCCAAGTTTGATCAAAAAATGCCTGCCATGCCGAATACTCTTTAGGCAACGTAAACAAAACAACCAAAAGAACCACGGTGTACACCAACATGATGACCGCAGTTGCACGTTGCATTGCCCAATCGCGCAAACCGTAATGCGCACCTGTCAATTTACGTTCTACCATAACAAAGCTCCCAAAACGACGGTCAGAATCAAAGCAGAAGCAAATACAACTTTAGCAGTAGTACGGGCAGTATTTAATTCCAAGCCTTTGTGTACATCCAAAAACAGAAAGCGGATACCGGCGAAAAAGTGGTGCAGATATGCCCACAACAGACCGATAAGGATCAGCTTCACAAACGGATTGGAAATAGCAGTACGATATGCTTCAAACGACGCTTCGCGATCCAGCGTTCCGGAGAAGAAATACAAGAGAACAGGCAGCATCACAAACAAGCCGACGCCGCTGATACGGTGAAGAATAGATACAATCCCCGGTATGGGCAATCGGATATTCGGAATTTCCAAAAATACCGGGCGTGATTTGGCGGACATGGTCAGTTCCTCTAGATTTATTATCAGCTCAAAACCTATAGCTCAGCACTACAATAAGCTACATAAACCATAATTTACCTGTTTTATCTCATTTTGAACAGTGCAATTTATGAATGCTCTAATGATTTTTACCAAAAGACTAATAAAATCAAACAATCATTCTTAGATTTTTTTTTGTGTGGCTAGCCTTTTTTGTTACTTTCCTGCAATTAAGCCATCTCCCCATCAAAGCACTTACGATAACATCATTATTGTTTGAGAATTGTATCTATTGTGAGATAAATTCTCACTCTTGATACCTAATCTTTACAAAGGCATAAGCCATTCTTAACTTATTACCATTGCATTATCATCACTACTCTTACATAGTTATACATTCAAAGACATTTCATCCGCCCCAAATAGACTAAAATACGACGTAACACCAACCATGTTTCCATACCTTATAAGGAAGCTGCATCATGACACACTCCCCTCATCAAAACACACCCGATCCGGAAGACTACATCCCCTCCTTCCGCCGTCGAAACTTAGACACATCCGGCTTCATGAAAAAACTCGGACGCTTTGCCGGTCGCTTGGGTAAACCTGTCGTCCGCCAGCTTTATGCGCTTTATTATCTCTGGGAATCCGAACATACACCCAAACGTGCAAAAATGATTATTGTCGGCGCACTGGTTTACTTCCTCAGTCCTATTGACAGCATTCCCGACCTTCTGATTCCATTTGGCTTCAGCGATGACATTGCCGTCATTGCGCTGGTTTATTCTCAGATGAAAAACTATCTGACCGAAGATATTCAAGAAAAAGCCCGTCAAGCGGCTGACAAGCTGTTTGGTTCTTAATTGGATAAAGTCCGACTACACATATATAAATACAAAAAGAAGGCCGTCTGAATATTCAGACGGCCTTCTCAGTTTATGACTTTTTATTTCAAAGGCTGCATACCCATAACTTCCATCAGGAAGTTGGTAAACGCAGGATTGCTTGGTTTGGTATCCATGTTTTTCCAACGCTGTTGCCAACCGCGCAAAGCACCTTGGATGTACTGTTTGGATTGCTCGGTAGTAATTTCACCACGTTGGCTGTCAACGGCAGAACGCAGATAAACTTCGTACATACTGTCATCGACAGAGTTGCGTCCCACTTGTTGGATACGGAAGCGGTTCAAATATTGTGCAGCCTGAACTTTGGTCAGACTACCTTGGCTCACTTGGGTACTCAAGCGACGTGCTTCATCATGAATCTTGGAAACATCTGCCCAATGCGAAGGAGCTAAATGATAACCGGTAGCTGAAACTTGTGAATCAGCCTTAGGTTTCTTAACGTTGGTTGGTCGAACTGGCACTTCTTTCAATGTTGGAACATAAATCGATTCACAACCGGCAAGTGCCGCCACAGCAAAGATAGGAAGAATGTATTTTTTCATAATGCGCATTATAAGCATGATTCGTTGAAGAAACCAACTTTTGAATAATGGTATTCAAAGCTCATTAACTGAATTACAACAGATTTCATACGATATCTCAAGCCCATACGCAAAAAAGGCCGTCTGAAAACGGCCTTTTAACAACAATCCTATATTATGCCAAATCGGCAAACAGAGGCGTAGAAAGATAGCGTTCGCCATATGATGGCAACAAGACAACGATCAACTTACCTTCGTTTTCAGGTTTTTTAGCCAGTTGCAATGCGCTCCATACTGCGGCACCTGAAGAAATACCTACCAAAATGCCTTCTTTTTCAGCCATAGCGCGCGCAGTTTCAAACGCTGCCTCGTTAGGTACTTTGGAAATGCTGTCGTAAACAGTCGTATTCAAAACGCTGGGGATAAAGCCTGCACCCAAACCTTGAATCGGATGCGGACCTTTCTCGCCACCGCTCAATACTGGGGAAGCTTCAGGCTCGACAGCCACGATTTGAACTTCGGGTTTGTATTTTTTCAATACTTCGCCCACACCGGTAATCGTACCGCCTGTACCTACACCGGCCACGAAAATATCTACTTTACCGTCTGTATCGCGCCAAATTTCTTCGGCAGTGGTTTTGCGGTGAACTTCAGGATTAGCCTCGTTATCAAATTGGCGCGGCATAAAGTAAGTATCTGGATGTTCGTCCACCAAAGACTGGGCTTTAGCAATAGCGCCCGCCATACCTTCGGCAGCAGGTGTCAAAATTAGCTCTGCACCGAATGCACGCAGCAGCATTTTGCGTTCTTTACTCATGCTTTCAGGCATAGTAATCGCCAATTTATAACCGCGGGCCGCACACACCATGGCCAAACCGATACCGGTATTGCCACTGGTTGCCTCGACGATAACGGTATCTTTATTGATTTTACCGGCTTGCTCGGCCGCTTCAATCATAGATTCGGCAATACGGTCTTTCACGCTGCTGCCCGGATTGAAAAATTCAAGTTTAACGGCGATTTGCGCTTTTAAACCTTCGGTCAGGCGGTTCAGTTTCACCAGAGGTGTGTTGCCGATCAGCTCGGTAATATTATTTGCAATTTTCATTTCCTGCTCCTGATTTAGATGTAATACAGCCTGCATATTAAACTCAGGCCGTCTGAAAAACCAATATCGAAAATTTCTTTCTTTATAACTTTTGGTTCAAGCGCGGTCAATATCCACTGCGCTCAAAAATCAATGTAACGGCAACTACAGCCTGCATCACGACGGCAACCATCCAACCTGCCCACATCTGCCGCATACTGAAAAGAGAGGCAGACTGCTTGCAAACAACCACACGGTGCAGATAAAACACCAGCATCAGGACGCCCTGCAATGCAAACCAATAAATGGGTTTCAAAGCATAAATTTTCAGTAAGGCCGCCCATGCAAAAACCGCGCCAGCCAGCGGCAAGATGAAATAAACCACGCCTGCCAAGAAAACAAAAGCCAAAGTCATGACGACATTGGAAACCGCAAATAAGGTTAAACCGGCATATTCGCCTGCCGACCAAAACTTTTTGTCTTCCGTTTTACTACAGTCATCGATAAAGAAGAAAATACTGGCGATTGTCAGATAAAAATGAGGGATGAACAAAGGGCCTGTATGCGTAAAGCCCCACATTCCGGGCAACAAGCGTGCACCCAATGCCGAAACCCCCAGCCACAACAACACCGTAGCCCAAAGCCATTGAAACCGCTGTGCGCGAAAAATAAATGCCAACGATACCGCAGCATACGCGACGGCAAACCAAAAATCCAAAGAAACCATCATGAATACTGCAACTCGCCTTCAAAAACGGTTTCAGCAGGGCCGGTCATTTGCACATCGCCACCTTCTTCCCAACTGATAAACAATTCGCCGCCAGGCAGAGTAACACGCACAGGCGCACCCGCTTTCAGCAAGCCATTGCGCACGCCTGCCACCACTGCCGCACACGCTCCAGTGCCGCAAGCCTGAGTTTCCCCCACCCCGCGTTCAAACACGCGCAGGCGGACTGACAATTCATCTTCAACCTGCAAAAAGCCGACATTGACCCGTTCAGGAAACTGCCCGTGCGATTCAATAGCGCCGCCCCAATGCTCCACCGGTGCGGTTTCAACATTATCAACCAAAATCACCGCATGCGGATTACCCATATTCACGCAGCTTACCGGTACAGACTCCAAACCGACTAAGACAATATGTGTCAACGCATCTTCCGTTTCACCATGCGCAGGCACAAACGGAATTTCAGACGGCATGAAACGCGGTTTACCCATGTTGACGGTAACCAAACCGTTATCCAACAGCTTCGGCACAATAATCCCTTTGGCCGTTTCGACTAAAATTTCCGTTTTATCCGTCAAACCCTTATCCGCGACAAAACGCGCAAAACAACGCGCTCCATTGCCACACTGCTCTACTTCCTGACCATCGGCATTGAAAATGCGGTACCGAAAATCGACCGCATCAGAAGAAGGCTTCTCCACTACC
This sequence comes from Neisseria sp. P0006.S009, assembly GCF_051962915.1. NCBI lineage: Bacteria > Pseudomonadati > Pseudomonadota > Betaproteobacteria > Neisseriales > Neisseriaceae > Neisseria > Neisseria sp. P0006.S009. Next base: position 773,159 of record NZ_JBQCUV010000001.1, read on the forward strand.
AAAAACTGATCAAAACCCACGCCGCGATAGCGGTCTGCCCATTGGGTAAGCGGCGCAGCCAACGGATCAAAGTCCTGCTCGATGGCATTGACCACCATAAAATCATTGCCCAAGCCGTGCATCTTCGTAAATTTCAAAGTTTTCATTATTCATTCACATTCTTATTAAATCATTATTTCGGCACATTCTACACCAGAATGATATATTCGTTTCTATCTTGTTCTTCAGACGGCATTGCGCCCTTTTACCAATACTAACACCAGCCACCCCGCAAAAATACTATACTTCTCACATTACAAACATTTCTTATTACAAGGATACACATTATGAAAAAAGTTCTCTTACCTGTCCTTTTGGCCGCTTCACTCAGCGCATGTACAGTCGGCACGCCAGGTGTTTCCGTCGGTTTAGGCGTCGGCACCAGCATCGGCCGCCATGTCGGCTTGGGTACATCCATCAACATCCCTGTCGGCTTGGATAAAACCAAAACCACCAAAGGCACGGATTCAGACGGCATCCGTATCTCAGAAGAACAAATCGTGACCTATTTCGATGCACACGGCACACCCAGCAACAGCGCAGTCAAAGGCGGCTTCCATCGCCAACTGATCAGCAAACGCAACAACGAATACGTTGTCCAAGACTTTTACAGCGACAACAGCCAAAAACGCACGGACCCCTACGTCCTCAGCCGCAACCAACTGATGCAGTTCCGCGCCACGCCAAGCAACGGCTCGCTGACCACTTACGCCTACAACGGTACAGTGATGCAGCAGCAAGTATTCCAAAACGGCAAATTGGTTACCGCCAAATACTAAAGGCCGTCTGAAACGGCTGGGAAGCATGTGAAACTTGATTACAAAATATTTTTAACATTCAAACATTTGAAATATTTTGCACCATTTTCTTGAAAATACTGATTGACACATTTTTTCCAGCCATTATAATACGCCCCATTCCCCGATAGCTCAGTCGGTAGAGCGACGGACTGTTAATCCGCAGGTCCCTGGTTCGAGCCCAGGTCGGGGAGCCAAATTTCAAAAGCCTGAACTGCTGTTCAGGCTTTTTTACATCAATAAGGAACGATTGTTCTTTCCCAAAGAAAGCCCATGAATCCTCATGAGACCTTTGCCAAGGTCTCTATCCGCCAAACTGGCAACCTTACGCCCTACCCGCTTCGTCTGGCGAACAAGTGCAAACAGCCCGAAACCTTTTTTCAGTCAGGTTTCGGGCTGTTTCGTTTTTTGAATGAACGGCATCTTTTCAGACGGCCTTGTCCATCAAATTTGGCACATCATTTCACACACGGATTATCTAAAACGACCGAGACATTGCGTTCGGCTTTGTTTATATACGTCATGTGGACTTTCTTGCCTTTGAACTCTGCCTCGACGGCGGATTCCAGCGTGGCAACATCTTGGGGGAAGCCGAATTTTTTGTCGTTTGCAGCAATGAATTTGACCGGTTTTTCATGGAACAGCGAGTAGAAAGACACGCCTTTATTATCTGCGGTCACGGCGCATTGTGTTTTGCTGTCGGTGGCGATGACGGAGGAAAGCGTATGGGGCTTGTGGGTACGGTCGGCGAAGGTGGTGTAGGAATCATACGACCCGAAGCTGGTTCTTAATGCAAAGGTATTGCCAAGCCATTTATGGCTTGTCCTGTCTTCGGGAAGATTTTTTTCGATGGCTTTTTTGCCTGCAAAGAAAGAGCATTCTTGGGTTTTGTGGTTGCAGACTTTTTTAATGCTGAACTGCTTGTCCGGAGAAGTAAGGATGGTTTCGGCGGCAAAGCTGTTTGCGCTTGCTGCGGCGAGCATACAGCTTAGAAGAAGTGAGCGGATGGGAAGGGACGGTTTCATTTTGTTTGGTGTGTCGGTTGGTTTTTATAGTGGATTAAATTTAAATCAGGACAAGGCGACGAAGCCGCAGACAGTACAGATAGTACGGAACCGATTCACTTGGTGCTTCAGCACCTTAGAGAATCGTTCTCTTTGAGCTAAGGCGAGGCAACGCCGTACTGGTTTAAAGTTAATCCACTATAATATTGATTGAGTGGGTTTGAATGCAATAAACACTCAATATACCTTCGGCGGAATGACCGTAGATATGTTGATTTTAATCTGCAAAACAGATAGTACGAAGGCCGTCTGAAACTGATTTTTGGCGTTTCAGACGGCCTTTGTTTGCTTTGCAGCGGGGGTTAGCGGAAGAAATCGCCCATGCCTGCCGGCAGGCCTTGGGTAAATGCACCCATGGTTTTGTTGGTTGTTTCCTCGGCTTTTTCAGAAGCGGCATTGATGGCGGCCAATACCAAATCTTCCAGCATTTCTTTGTCGTCAGCGGCTTCTTGAATTAAATCAGGGCTGATTTCAAGTTTGCGAACAACGTGCGAACACGTCATCACAACTTTCACTAAACCATTGCCTGCTTCACCTTCAACTTCGGTTTCAGCCAGCTTGGCCTGTGCCTTTTTCATGTTTTCCTGCATTTGTTGAGCCTGCTTCATCAGGCCGCCTAATCCGGCTTTTCCGAACATGTTTTACTCCTATGGGTTTGAATAAATGGGTTTCACTCATGCCGTCTGAAAAACGCTATTGCCTGTCAGACGGCCTTGTATGTCAGTATTTTAAGAATGCCCTGCCAACTCTAAAGAATCCGGCAGCCATTGCGCTTCAAAGGTTTGCAAGATTGTCTGCGCCGTTGTATCCGCTTCCAGCAAATCTTGCGCCTGCTGCCGCCCTTCTTCTTGAATACGGTTGCGGCGCATCACCGGCGTTTCCCAGCCTTTATCATCCTGCCAAGGCTCGGTTTGCAGCCTTAAATTGCCAAGATGGTAGGCCTCGCTCAACGTCTGGCAGATTTTGTCCAAGCGCTCTTTATTGGCAGTGGCTTTGGCTTCATCCGTCAACGACAGCATGATTAAACCTGCTTCCGCATCATAACTCGTCCATGCCGCATTTTGCGCCAACATCTGCGCCGCGCCTAATTTACGGGCGAAGCGTTCGATAATGCTGTGCCAATTCTCTGTTTTAAACTCAGGCAAAGGAGCGAATTGAAGCTCTTCTTCATCTCCTTCCTCTTCTTCAGGCTCAGCAGACGCAACCGGCTGAGGTACTTCCATCACATCAGAACGGTGTGAATCTTCATATGTATATGCTTCATCAAAAAACGGGGGCGGAATTTCCTCATCCATATGCGGATATGCTTCCGGTTCAGGGGCCGTCTGAACTTTTGCAACAGGCAATGGCTCCGCTGCTTCTTGTATCTGTACCGTTTGAGTTTGAGGCGGCTCAGCCGACACTAGGCTCGGCATGTCTTCCCAAGGCGGTACATCCGCCTCTTGTTGCTGAATAGGCTGAACGGTTTCTTCAGACGGCCTTTCAACGATATCCTGTTTGCTCGGAACAGCCCCTTTCTCAACCGCCGGTGCTGCTATCGGCTCAGATTTCGGCAGCTGAAAAGGCTTTTTTTCGGCCTCAGCTTTCTGATGGTCGGAATGCAAATCCGTGTGTTCAATCTGACTTTGCGTATCGCAACCCGAAGCGGCCAACGGCGCAAATGCAAGCATGCGCAAAAGCGTCATGACAAAACCGGCATACTCGTCCGGAGCCAGCGGCAAATCCTGTTTACCATGAATAGCACATTGATAATAAAGCTGAATCTGCTCGCCACTCAAAGCCTGACTTAATCGCAGCAAAGTTTCACGTTCAGGGTCGTCATTCGCCAAGGCGGAAGGAATGGTTTGAATCAAAGCCAAACGTTGCAACAGCATGGCCAATTCTGCCAATGCGCTGTCAAAACCAATCGCTCTGGCGGACATTTCCTGAGCTTTTTCCAGCAAGGCCTCACCGTTTTGATTGATGATTCCTTCAAGCAATTCAAACAAGTATTGTTTATCGACTGCTCCGATCATCTGGCAGACATCTTGTTCGGCAACTTTACCCGAACCCATGGCAATCGCCTGATCCAAAAGGCTCAACGCATCGCGCATCGAACCGGCGGCGGCACGTCCCAAAAGTTGCAAAGCCTGCGGCTGATAAGGAACGTTTTCACGATCCAAGACATATGCCAAATGCTCGGCAACCTGCTGGGTTGTCATGTTGCGCAACACAAACTGCAGACAGCGGCTCAATACGGTAATGGGGACTTTGTGCGGATCGGTGGTCGCCAAAATAAATTTAACGTGCTCAGGCGGCTCTTCCAAAGTCTTCAGCATGGCATTGAACGCGCTTTTGGAAAGCATATGCACTTCGTCGATGATATAGACTTTGTATTTACCCGCAGTCGGCGCGTATTGCGCGTTTTCCAATACTTCGCGGATATTGTCGATACCGGTATTAGATGCCGCGTCAATTTCCAATAAATCCACATAACGGCCGCTGTCGATTTGCGTACAGCTTTCACACTGACCGCACGGCTCACCATGCACGGCATTTTCACAGTTCAAGCTCTTGGCCAAAATCCTGGCAATCGTGGTCTTGCCCACACCGCGCGTCCCTGTCAGCAGATAGGCATGGTGCAGACGGCCTTCGTCGAGCGCGTTGCGCAGAGCTTTGACGACGTGTTCCTGACCGACCAAATCGGCAAAGGTTTTCGGACGCCATTTTCGTGCAAGAACTTGATAAGCCATGTTGTTTCTCTACGGGAAATAAATCGGAAGGCCGTCTGAAAAGAATTATCCGCTTTTCAGACGGCCTCAGAAAATGGCATATATTCTAGCATTTTTTTGATTTTTATTAAGGATTTTCTATCAAGCCCACAGCGACAGCATGTCATCTCAATGTTAGAATGCTACATAAATGATAAACAATTTAAAGCTTAAATCATTATGTCTGAAATCATACTACGCAACCAATCAGCCACTATGAAAGTTAATACAATGGGCGGATATATTGATTCTCTGATTCTGAAAGGACGGGAAGTCTTATTTCCGAAAACCAGCGTCCAAGTCGCCAATGACACAAAATTACGCGGTGGCATGCACGTTTGCTTACCCCAATTCGGACCGGACAGCAAAAATCATCTGGCCCAACATGGTTTCGGCAGAACTTCAGACTGGGAAATCCGCCATCAAAATGAATCGGATATCGGCTTAAAATTAATCAGCACAGAAAAAGGCTATGAACACGTCGAATGGTTGCTTGATTACAGTCTGCCTAACGAAAATGAAGCCATCGCCATCCTAACTGTCTGCAATTACGGCGAATCACCCGTCCGCACGTCCCCAGGATTCCACCCCTACTTTACCGCCGCCGGCACACAATTTGATTTCAACGGCGCCCCATACGATGCCGACTATATCTCCCATACCGAATTTGTTTCCTCCGACCAGGATGCACACGTTGCATTTGACGGCTTGAAACTGGATATCCGTACCCACAATCTGCCTGTGTATGCCCTTTGGAGCGATCGAAACGGTCAATATACTTGTGCAGAGCCAACCGCAGAAGGCAATGCGTTTTTATCCCCTGCCCGAGGAGGACAGTTTGTTTCAGGACACAGCAAAAAACGTTACGCCATGAAAATCAGACTGATAGCTTAACCCCCTTTACAAATCCTCGATATTTAAAAACCACCCCAAAGGGTGGTTTTCTTATGGCTTACAGGCCATTGTTATTGATTGCATTCGCAATATCGCGTACCGCTGTTACATACATGCGGCTGTGGTTGTATTGCCATACTGTGTAGAAGTTATTCAGGCCCAAATAGTATTCAAATACGCCCGGGCTGGTTTCCAAAGCATACAATACAGCCTTTTCATTATCCGCAACAGCAGCTTGAGGCACGACACCCAAAGCTTTGAAATCCGCAACAGTACGTGTCAAAGCAGTTTTCTCATCGATAATCGCCTGCAAGTGCGGAGTAATCGTCAGACTTACCGGCACAACCATCTTACCGCCGGTCTGCCAGCCATGCTGTTTCATATAATTGGCGACAGAAGCCGCCACATCGCCAACATTATTCCAAATATCACGATGCCCGTCACCATCATAGTCCACCGCCCATTTACGGTAGCTTGAAGGCATAAATTGCGGCATGCCCATCGCGCCGGCATAGCTGCCTTTAAAGTCAAAGATATTTTCTTTTTCTTCTTTTGCCATCAGCAAAAGTTCGCTCAATTCGTTTTGGAAAAATTCGGCACGGCGGGGATAATCAAAGGCCAATGTACTCAAGGCATCGGCAACGCGGAAGCTGCCCGTATTTTTGCCGTAATTGGTTTCAATACCGAGAATCGCCACAATCAATTCGGCAGGTACGCCGTATTTGCGCGCCACATCATCGATTACGGCACGGTTTGCCGCATAGAATTGTCTGCCGCCGTTAAATTTGGCTGCACCGGAGTTACCGGTGCGGAATTCATACCACGGACGCGAAGTGCTTGGGCGGTACATAATGGTAATAATATTGCCTTTATACACCACGCCATTAAAGAAATTACGCAATTCTTCCGCACTGAAACGACGGTTTTTCACTTCATATTGGATAAACTGCTGAACATTGACGTTTTCATTAAAACCGCTACTGGCAACAGATTCAGCCGCAGCATCAAATACAGGTCGTTTTGCAGAGGAAACAGGCTCGACAGGTTTTGCCGTATCAACAGCAGGCTTTTGCGGAGTGCCGCATGAAGCTAAAGCCAAAGCAGTCAGACCTATCCCAAAAATTTTAATTTTATTCATAAATAATCTCTTTACTAAATAATACGACAAACCCGAACACGAATGAATATTCGGACAATACATCATCTCTCTATGCCAACCGCCATACTTTTTAATCAGCCAAAAATATAAACAACTCGGCACCGATTTGCTTCGGCTCAAACACATAAACAAGGCCGTCTGAAATCCAAGGAAACCCTTGATTTTCAGACGGCCTTGAATGAATCAATTACTCAGCGGCTGCAACAACAGCAACGGTAATTTTAGCAACAGCGTCAGTGTGCAGAGCCACTTCAACTTCGTATTCGCCAACAGCTTTCAAAGGACCGTTAGGCAGACGTACGTTTGCTTTAGCAGCTTGGATACCGGCAGCAACAATCGCTTCAGCGATATCAGCATTGGTAACAGAACCGAACAGACGACCATCAACACCGGCTTTTTGAGCAACAGTAATGGTTTGGCCTTCCAGTTTTTCTTGACGTGCTTTAGCATCAGCCAAGATTTCAGCTTGTTTGGCTTCCAATTCAGCACGACGTGCTTCGAATTCTTTCATGTTGGCTTCGGTTGCACGTTTTGCTTTACCAGCAGGGATCAGGAAGTTGCGTGCGTAACCGTTTTTAACGGTAACGATGTCACCCAAGTTACCCAGACCGCCGATTTTTTCTAACAGAATAATTTGCATGATTTAAACTCCAAAATTATTTGTGTTGATCGGTGTAAGGCAACAGAGCCAGGAAACGGGCACGTTTCACAGCAGTAGCCAACTGACGTTGGTAGTGTGCTTTAGTACCAGTAATGCGGGCAGGGATGATTTTGCCGTTTTCAGAGATGAAGTCTTTCAACAAATCAACTTGTTTGTAATCAACTTCTTGGATTTTTTCAGCCGTAAAGCGGCAGAATTTTCTACGTTTGAATGATTGACGAGCCATTGTCGTTTAACCTTTATATTCTTTAATGTTCTGTATGCGTAGTACCGGCTTGGGGAAGCGTTGGCTGCGTTGCGCCAAAAAACCTTCCGACTCGATGATGGCATCTTGCCGATACTGCCATTCCTCAGCCTGCTTACCTAAAATCCGCGCAGGAATTTCAAATTTGACCAGACATTTCTGTCCGTTTTCTTCCTGCCAAGATTCATGTTGCAACACAACATCTAAAACAGGAATTCCTGCCGGCGTATATCTCAAAGGCTGAACCTGTAAAATACGGGCGGTAAGCTTAATCAGATTGTTCAATCTTATTCGACTGCTGCAACTTCTTCAGCTGCACCGTTCAGCAAGTTTTTTGCTTTTTCGCCTCCCAGCATTGGGGAAGCTTCAGTTACAGCGTGTTTTGTTTTGATGGTCAGGTGACGCAGTACGGCATCATTGAAGCGGAAAGCAGTTTCCAGCTCTTCAACCACTTCAGGAGTAGTTTCGATATTCATCAAAACATAGTGTGCTTTGTGGATTTTGTTGATTGGGTAAGCCAATTGACGACGGCCCCAGTCTTCCAAACGGTGGATTTTACCGTTGGCTTCAGTAATCATGGTTTTGTAACGCTCAACCATAGCAGGCACTTGCTCGCTTTGATCAGGATGAACGATAAACACGATCTCGTAATGACGCATGTTATCTCCTTATGGATGATTAAAAACAGCCTTTCACCATGCGAAGTAAAAGGCAAGGCAAAGAGGCTGAATTTTATCCGCATTTCTTAAAAAATACAAGTCCGGATTCAAAATCCACTTTCTTTTCAATCAAAAAACAACATTAGGCCTTATGGTTATTTCCTAGCAAACTACTCAACTATCTGCCAAAAATCTGCTAAAATCTGCCCCATCCTAATAAATACAGCATCAGAAGGCACACAATCATGGCTCTTTTGCAGATTTCCGAACCCGGCATGTCCGCCGCCCCCCATCAACACCGCCTCGCCGTAGGCATTGATTTAGGCACAACCAACAGCTTGGTAGCCACCGTACGCAGCGGCAGCGCAGTCTGCCTGCCCGATTCAGACGGCCGCACCACCCTACCTTCAGTTGTCCGTTATTTGGATGGCGGAGTTGAAGTCGGCAAAAACGCCCTTTCTGCCCAAAAAACCGATCCGCTAAATACAGTCAGCTCCGCCAAACGCCTGATCGGCCGTACCCTTACCGACCTCGCACAAGAGGCGCAATACCTGCCCTATCGATTTACACCCAATGAGCGCGTGGTCGAGTTAAACACCCGTCAAGGTGCAAAAACGCCTATCGAAGTATCTGCAGAAATCCTCAAAGCCCTCAAATCTCGTGCTGAAGAAACATTGGGCGGCGATTTGGTCGGTGCCGTCATTACTGTACCCGCTTATTTTGACGATGCCCAACGTCAAGCTACCAAAGATGCCGCGCGCTTGGCAGGCTTGAATGTCTTGCGCCTCCTCAACGAGCCGACTGCCGCCGCAATCGCCTACGGACTGGACAACGCCTCAGAAGGCACGTTTGTCGTTTACGACTTAGGCGGTGGCACATTCGACGTATCCGTATTGCAACTGACCAAAGGTCTGTTTGAGGTTAAAGCTACCGGCGGCAACAGCGCATTGGGCGGCGACGACTTCGACCATCGTTTGTTCTGCCACCTGCTCGAACAAAACAACCTTTCCAAACTCAACGAACAAGACAGCCAGCTTCTGCTTTCCCTTGTCCGTAGCGCCAAAGAAAAACTGACCACTCAAACCGAAGCCGTCATTGAAACCACACTTTCAGACGGCCATAAAGTTCATACCGTCATTACCCGCCAAGAGTTTCACAACCTGACCCAAAATCTGGTACAAAAAACCATCGAACCCGTCAAACAGGCTTTGAAAGATGCCGGCGTGACCAAGGCAGATGTCAAGGGCGTGATTATGGTTGGTGGCTCTACCCGCATGTTGCACGTTCAACAAGCAGTTGCCACATTCTTTGGTCAAACCCCACTGAATAACCTCAACCCTGACGAAGTCGTCGCGCTCGGCGCCGCCATACAGGCAAATGTCCTTGCCGGTAACAAAACCGACGGCGAATGGCTGCTGCTGGACGTTACACCTTTGTCGCTTGGTTTGGAAACCTACGGCGGTCTTGCCGAAAAAATCATCCCGCGCAACTCCACCATTCCTACCGCACGCGCGCAGGACTTCACCACTTTCAAAGACGGTCAAACCGCCATGACGATACACGTCGTACAAGGCGAGCGCGAACTCGTTTCCGACTGCCGCAGCCTTGCCAAATTTACTCTGCGCGGCATTCCGCCCATGACCGCAGGTGCAGCGCGTATCCGCGTGACCTTCCAAGTTGATGCCGACGGATTGCTGTCCGTTTCCGCACAAGAACAAAGCACCGGCGTACAGGCGCAAATCGAAGTCAAACCTTCCTACGGTTTGGACGACAGCACCATCACCCAAATGCTCAAAGACAGCATGAGCAACGCTGCCGAAGACATGGCCGCACGCGCACGCGCCGAAGCCGTGGTCGAAGCAGAAAGCCTGACCGATGCCGTCAACGCCGCCCTTGAGTTGGATAGCGATTTGTTGGAAGCCGAAGAATTGCAACAAATTCAACAAGACATCGCCAACTTGCAAGGCCGTCTGAAAGACGGCAAAGCCGAAGACATCCGTGCCGCCGTTGCCAAACTCAGCCACAGTACCGACAACTTCGCCGCCAAGCGCATGAACCGTAACATCCAACGCGCGTTAACAGGGCAAAGCGTTGATAATATTTGATGCCTAAACAGTTTCAGACGGCCTCGGAAGATACAAAGGTCGTTTATCTAAATATCCAAAAACTGAAACGATTTCTTTTATGCGACTCTGGCACCAAACCCTTATCCCCCTACTCCCCCGTGCCCAGCTTTTGGGGCAACACCGCGAATGCGCCGCTTTACGCGGAGCGGGCTGGGGCAGGCCGCATGCGACGGTTAATTACGTTTTTACCCATTCGCCCTACAAACTCTATCTATATCACGCGTTGATTATGGAAGAGATGAAAAAGCGCGGTTACAAACCCGATGCTTTATGGAAAGACCCGCTATATCGCGGTAAAGCCGTTGCCCCATACCATTCGCACGCAGCTGAAACAGCTACTTCGCCGATTTATGCCGAACATGATGATGCTTATCTGGACGAGTGTTTGGAAAATTTAAGAAGTAAAGGCATCATGTTATAAACCCATTTTCCAGACAGCCTGAATATTGAATATCCAAGGCCGTCTGAAACCACTTTAACCACAACCACTCTTAAACAACCGAGACAATAAAAATGCCAAAAATTACCGTACTCCCACACGCGACATTATGCCCCGAAGGCGCGGTTATCGAAGACGCACCGGAAGGTCAAACCGTCCTTGACGTGCTGCTCGACCACGATATCGAAGTCGATCACGCCTGTGAAAAATCCTGTGCCTGCACAACCTGCCACGTGATTATCCGCAAAGGTTTTGACAGCCTGGAAGAACCAACCGAATTGGAAGAAGACCTGCTCGACCAAGCATGGGGCTTGGAAGCCGATTCACGCTTGAGCTGTCAGGCAGTCGTTGCCGATGAAGATTTGGTCGTAGAAATTCCTAAATATACGATCAACCACGCGCGTGAAGACCATTAAAACAAGGTTTAATGAAAAGGCCGTCTGAAACCATAAATTCATGGTTTTCAGACGGCCTTTTGGTTATGCAGCAAACTATTTGATATGAGGGAAAATAAAACGCATACGTGAAATCTGCATAGAGGTCACTTTCTGCGTAGCGGAGTAATTTTCAATTTTTTCTTGCATTCTGATTCGATGCATATTGCCATTATAACGGGGAGCAGCATTCTGAGATTTGTTTACGGTCGGCAGCTCAGCCTCTGCCTTCAACACTTCCTCCGCCTCAATGGCCGAAAGTGCAGCCTCATCTCTTACCAAACCGAAACGCTCGATAATGGCATTGGCTTCATCTATATAATGAGATTTGTCCGCGCCATTTTCCAACACTGCATCTTCAAGCACGACCGACAAATGCTTTCCGCATTTTTCGATACGCTCGGCGATGCGCGAATAAACCATCCAACGTTTCAACCTCAATGCACCTGCATCGTCATTGGGTGAAGCAGCATCCAGTTTAATCAAGCCATAGTGCTTGCCGTAATACAGACGGAACACCAGCTGCTTCAAACCTTCTGTTTCGTCCAGCATCCGATAAAGTTCGCGAACCAACAGCAGCAAACGGTCAAATGCGCCTGCTTTGGACAGATACTCCGGATCATCGGAAGCGAGCGCGTAAATCAGTTTGGACAGCTTGGCGTTGAGTGCGTTATTCATCTTTTTTCCTTTTATTTTTAAGCGATGGATTTTCTTAAGAGCCATTCCAAAAAATTTGGTTGCATAACAAAGTGTAAATTTTGTATGAAAACCAAATCATTCAAAGCGGAATAGAAAGTGTAAAACGGCAGATTCAAAGAGAATATGCCGTAAGTTTTAAGTGTCTTGCCGTATTTTAACGCAAATATGCTATTTTGTTAAAAAATAACATCATTATTTATCTGCCCATCTTCCGTAAAACAATCTGGCAGTCCGACTTCTTCTTGATTAAAATAATTACTAATAGCCCAAACCCAATAAAGGAACACATCATGAAATGGACAGATACCCAACGCATCGCCGAAGAACTCTACGACTTACACGGCGACAGCATCGACCCGAAAACCGTACGTTTCACCCAACTGCGTGATTTGATTATGGCTCTGCCTGAATTTGACGATGATCCGGCGCGTTGCGGCGAGCGTATTCTCGAAGCCGTGCAACAAGCATGGATAGATGAAGCAGAATAATCTTTCCTCCCTTCCCTATCAAACAAGACCTCAGGCAGTTTTTCAGACGACCTGAGGTCTTTATTAAATCTATTCATACAATTTCGGAAAATTTCGAAATTGACTCATACCAACCTCAAATTTATTATGCAGTCTGACAACAAATAAAAGATATGCAGAAGGTGCATAACCATGAATCACGCTCGAGAAATCGCCGCTTTAAACAACAGCCTTTCAGATTTAAAAGGCGACATCAATGTTTCGTTCGAATTTTTCCCGCCGAAAAACGAACAAATGGAAACCATGCTGTGGGATTCCATCCATCGCCTGCAAACCTTGCATCCGAAATTCGTTTCCGTAACCTACGGTGCAAACTCCGGCGAACGCGACCGCACACACAGTATCGTTAAACGCATCAAACAAGAAACCGGCCTTGACGCAGCCCCCCACCTGACCGGTATCGACGCCAGCCCTGACGAGTTGCGCCAAATCGCCAAAGATTATTGGGACAGCGGTATCCGCCGCATTGTCGCCCTGCGTGGCGACGAGCCGCCCGGCTACGAGAAAAAACCTTTCTATGCCGAAGATTTGGTCAAACTGTTGCGCTCCGTTGCCGACTTTGATATTTCCGTAGCGGCCTATCCAGAGGTGCACCCGGAAGCCAAATCCGCACAAGCCGACTTAATCAATCTGAAACGCAAAATTGATGCGGGTGCAAACCACGTTATTACCCAATTCTTCTTCGACGTGGAAAGCTATCTGCGCTTCCGCGACCGTTGCGTGATGATGGGCATTGACGTTGAAATTGTTCCCGGCATCCTGCCCGTAACCAATTTCAAACAATTGACCAAAATGGCCCAAGTGACTAATGTCAAAATCCCAAGCTGGCTGTCTAAAATGTACGAAGGTTTGGATGACGACCAAGGCACGCGCAACCTTGTTGCCGCCAGCATCGCCATCGACATGGTCAAAGTCCTCTCTCGCGAAGGGGTAAAAGACTTCCACTTCTACACCCTCAACCGCAGCGAACTGACTTACGCCATCTGCCATATTTTGGGTGTACGCCCCCGTTAATAAAACAGACGGCCTCCCCATTCTGATTTACAATATCGAACATTCAGGCCATACCGGCCTGATTAAAAATTCCAACTAGGAGAGTTAACATGACAACATTACATTTTTCAGGCTTCCCGCGCGTCGGTGCCTTCCGCGAATTGAAATTCGCACAAGAAAAATACTGGCGCAAAGAAATCAGCGAGCAAGAATTGCTGGCTGTTGCTAAAGACTTGCGCGAGAAAAACTGGAAACACCAAGCTGCTGCCAACGCTGATTACGTTGCTGTAGGCGATTTCACTTTCTACGACCACATCCTCGACCTGCAAGTTGCCACCGGTGCCATCCCTGCTCGTTTCGGATTCGACAGCCAAAACCTGTCTTTGGAACAATTCTTCCAACTAGCCCGCGGTAATAAAGACCAATTCGCTATCGAAATGACCAAATGGTTCGACACCAACTACCACTACTTGGTGCCTGAATTCCACGCCGATACCGAATTCAAAGCCAACGCCAAACACTACGTTCAACAGCTGCAAGAAGCCCAAGCTTTGGGACTGAAAGCCAAACCGACCGTTGTGGGTCCGTTGACTTTCCTGTGGGTCGGTAAAGAAAAAGGCACCGTTGAATTCGACCGTCTGAGCCTGTTGCCTAAACTGTTGCCTGTTTACGTTGAAATCCTGACTGCTTTGGTTGAAGCCGGTGCCGAGTGGATTCAAATCGACGAGCCTGCTTTGACTGTTGACCTGCCTAAAGAATGGGTAGAAGCATACAAAGACGTTTACGCCACTTTGAGCAAAGTAAGCGCCAAAATCCTGTTGAGCACTTACTTCGGTTCTGTTGCCGAACACGCCGCATTGCTGAAATCCCTGCCTGTTGACGGCCTGCACATCGACTTGGTACGCGCTCCTGAGCAACTGGACGCATTTGCCGACTACGACAAAGTTCTGTCTGCCGGCGTTATCGACGGCCGCAACATTTGGCGCGCCAATCTGAACAAAGTTTTGGAAACTGTCGAGCCTCTGCAAGCCAAACTGGGCGACCGTTTGTGGATCTCCAGCTCTTGCTCTCTGCTGCACACTCCATTTGACTTGTCAGTTGAAGAAAAACTGAAAGCCAATCAACCTGACCTGTACTCTTGGTTGGCATTTACCCTGCAAAAAACCCAAGAATTGCGCGTTCTGAAAGCTGCATTGAACGAAGGTCGTGATTCTGTTGCCGAAGAACTGGCCGCCAGCCAAGCAGCTGCCGACTCCCGTGCCAACAGCAGTGAAATCCACCGTGCAGACGTTGCCAAACGCCTGGCCGATTTGCCTGCCAACGCAGACCAACGCAAATCTCCATTTGCCGACCGTATCAAAGCGCAACAAGCATGGTTGAACCTGCCTCTGCTGCCGACTACCAACATCGGTTCTTTCCCTCAAACTACTGAAATCCGCCACGCACGCGCAGCCTTCAAAAAAGGCGAACTGTCTGCCGCCGATTACGAAGCCGCGATGAAAAAAGAAATCGCCTTGGTGGTTGAAGAGCAAGAAAAACTGGACTTGGACGTACTGGTACACGGCGAAGCCGAGCGTAACGACATGGTTGAATACTTCGGCGAACTGTTGAGCGGTTTTGCATTCACCCAATACGGCTGGGTACAAAGCTACGGCTCACGCTGCGTGAAACCACCTATCATCTTCGGTGACGTAAGCCGTCCTGAAGCCATGACTGTTGCTTGGTCTACTTACGCACAAAGCCTGACCAAACGCCCGATGAAAGGTATGTTGACCGGCCCTGTAACCATTCTGCAATGGTCTTTCGTCCGCAACGATATTCCGCGCTCTACCGTGTGCAAACAAATCGCACTGGCTCTGAACGACGAAGTATTGGATCTGGAAAAAGCCGGCATCAAAGTCATCCAAATTGACGAACCTGCCATCCGCGAAGGTCTGCCTTTGAAACGTGCCGATTGGGATGCCTACCTGAACTGGGCCGGCGAATCTTTCCGCCTGTCCTCTACCGGTTGCGAAGACAGCACCCAAATCCACACTCATATGTGTTACTCTGAGTTCAACGACATCCTGCCAGCCATCGCCGCTATGGATGCTGACGTCATCACCATCGAAACTTCACGTTCCGACATGGAGCTCTTGACTGCGTTCGGCGAGTTCAAATACCCGAACGACATTGGCCCAGGTGTTTACGACATCCACAGCCCACGCGTACCGACTGAAGCTGAAGTTGAGCATCTGTTGCGCAAAGCCATCGAGGTTGTACCGGTTGAACGTCTGTGGGTTAACCCAGACTGCGGCCTGAAAACACGTGGCTGGAAAGAAACTTTGGAACAACTCCAAGTGATGATGAACGTAACCCACAAACTGCGTGCCGAACTGGCTAAATAATGTGAGTTAGATGAAAAGGCCGTCTGAAAATTTTCAGACGGCCTTTTTTTATTTATCGATATTTAAACCATAAAGATTAAGGCTTCAACAACTTACAAAATTCCTGTCGTTGTATGATGTTCTTCCACTCCTGATGTATACACGTTCTTAGTATGGTGATACACAGTCTCTTTAGTCGTTTCGACAATATGGTTGGCTTCTGACAAAATATCGCTCAATGCAACTTTACTGCCGGTCGTATTCACCTTTTTCAGTGCTTCGCCGTTATGGCTATTGCCTTCAGAATACGTTTTGATGTCGTTTTCAAAGCGCAGCCATGAATCATACAGTTCGCCTTTGATGTCCGTCATGATTTTATTGTTGGCTACATTTAAAGATGCCTTGCCCTTAGGGTTGGTACTGTGTACGTCTACCAAAGCATCATTCAGAGTACCACCAAGTTTCAATGTGTTATTGGTGATGTTGTACTCTTTGGCATTGCTTTTCAAATAAGCAAATTCGACATAGCCGTCCGATTTTTCACGTACGGAAATTTTGTTGTCGTGAATCGTCACCGCACCATGCATCGCGACATTGCCATGGTGTTCTTCCACATAAACCGGTACCGCGCCTTTCATAATCTTGCCAATATCGGCATCGTTGCCGCTGATGGTAATGGTACCGCTGCCAATGCCGTTTTTAGATAAAACGCGGTCGTAGGTATCGTTGATGACGGCAATCAGATATTTGGTGGATTCACCGCTGATCTTGTTGTTTGCCATATTGAGCGTGTAATCCATTTTGCTTTCATGGTTACGGAACTCAATCGCGTAGGTCTGAATATTGTTTTGATAAACCGTCAGATTTTTAATGACATTATCGCTAATATCGAAATAACCTTTATCAGCCGAGTGCAAATCTTTGTATTGGGTATTGGTTTGCACCTGAATCCCTGAATACATGTGGTAGTACTTGCCTAAGTCATCATCAACATTCAAACGGAAGCTCGGGTCTTGGATAATGGTATTGCCGGTAATTTTGACTTTATCCATAGAAAACTGGCGGTTGTAGGCAACGATGCCATACAGCCGGTCACCCGTTAACACATTGTCTTCAATGACAATGCCTGTACCATCATGCACATCCAAACCCTTGCGGTAGTTGTGGTCGGTTGTGTTTTTACGGTATGTGATGCCGTAATTGTAGCTACCCGCAGCCACAGCCATACCGTAGCCGGTACCGCCGTCCGCTTCGTGGCCGTTCCAATCCAAACGGTTGCCCTCGCCGATAAAGTTTTGTTGGAAACCGATCAGCGCACCGGCAACGCGGTTGTGGTGCAGATACGAATCAACAATACGGTTGTTTTCACCCAAAGGCAGCGCTTCATATTTTTCATCAATTTCGCCGCTTTGTACGCGCGCTTTAAAGGTCAGCTTTTGACCGTTTTCCGTTTCCAAAGAAGCGGTCGACGTAAACATCACACCAGCACGATTGGCTCCGGAAACCTCTACTTTGCTGATTAAAGTATTGTCCGCATCGTTCACCAAAATGCCGTTTACCTTGCCAAAATAGCTTAAGCCTTTACGGTAAAAATCAAGGTTGGTATATTGAACCGACAAGTCGGCAATGGTTTTATTGTTTTGTCCATCGACCAAAATACCGGCAAATTCGCGGATATCGTCATGGTTGGTGTCCGGATTGAATACGCCTGTCTGCGCCTTATCAAACGTTACTTTGGTTTTGCCCATGCCCGAGCCAAACAAACCGCGCGCGCCGGAAACAGTTTTATCCATCACAATCTGGTTGGAAATATAGTAAGTCCCATCCAAGAAGACCATGGCTTTTTCTTTATGAGCCACTTCTAAAGCCGCTTTAAATGCCTGAAGGCTGTCTTTTTTACCCTGTGCATCGGCACCAAAATCATTCACACGAACATAATTACCGTAATCTTTAGATTGATACACGCGGTATTTTCCAGATACACCGACCCTACTTTCGGCATGATCGTCAATTTTGTTTTCTTTGCCTGAGCTGAGGTGGCTATCGTGACTCATGGAGTTTTTTTTGCCGGCAGAAACGCTCGTAATTTTGTTATGGCCGTCTGAATCGTTCAAATTCTTTTTATGCGCAATTTCAACTGTTTCTTTTCCTTCGGCAATTCTGTCTTCCGCCTCTTTCTCTTTACGGGCGGCTTCTTGTTTGGCTTTACGCTCTGCAATCGCTTTTTCAACTGCCGCTTTATGCGCTTCTTTTGCGCGCTCAACCGCCTGCGCTTTGGCTGCTGCGGCTTCGGCTATTTTTTTTGCTTTAGCCTCTTCGTAAATTTTTTGCCTTTCAGCCAGGACTTTTTCCATCGATTTATTGACTGGTTTGGCTGCCGTTACTTTATCGGCAGCGGCAGGTTTATTTGTTACTTTAGGCGCAATAGTGTTTTTACTGGAAACACCGCTTGCAGAAGCAACGCTGGCCCGTGCGACATGCATTTTTGTCACAAGGCCGTCTGAAGATGATGAAATGCTGTCCAATCTTGCTGCCTCAGCCACATGAACCGCCTCCCTCGTTACAGTATTTTTACCGCTTAATTGCTTGGGTTCTGGAAAAACCGACGGACTATCCCCCCAATTTTGAGTGTGTATCCATTCTTTTAGCGGAGAAGATGATTCGGAAGTGGTTTCAGGAGTTGAGGAGCCGTGACGAATATGGGTACGGCCAAGAGGAGCAAGTTTATGTGACATAATCAGCGTATTTCCTTGTATCAAATATCGTCCTTTCCCACCGCACAAGCGTGCAACAAAAAAGTTCGATTGAATAAAGAGGTAAGACGGGTTCTGTCGTAACAGCAATTGCCTGTATAAAGGCCAAACTGAAGCTGGCCACTTTGAGAAACTCGGCAGCGTTTCCCCTTCTGCCGGTTTTCTGATTGGAAACGGTAATGGTGCTTAGACAGAACCCTTGGATGACTTTTATAGGCAATCTGTCCGCGTACCATGTATCCGGTTATTTTTGACGGAAATGTATCAGAGTCCCTTTTTAATTGATTAGTTCATCCAAAGTTAAGTTATTTTTGATTTTTATAGCAAAATAAAAATGGTTTTATCTTGTATTACTTTCCTTTTTGGCGTGACAGAGTTAACCCCGCGAAGCCAAAAAGGAGGGAAATTCTAACACAACATGCCTTTAGCATTCCCAATTTAACTAAATTTACAAAATATACAAAATAAATATCTATAAATGTTTTTAACTTCATCGAAAAATCGATAAAATTCGATATTTTCAATATGTATTTTTACAACATAATTGCGCATTATATACCGATTATCTTAAAATACTACCGTTTATTTGCAAAATTTAGTATTTTATTATTGCTTTCACCATCTAAAAACCAATAAAAAAGGCCGTCTGAAAAAATATTTCAGACGGCTTTTTTATTAAATGCGTTCTATTTAACAAACTTCGACCAACCAGCCGTGTTTGTCTTCTGTCAAACCGTATTGAATGTCGGTAATCGCCTTACGGATTGCGTAACCGCGCTCTTGGCTCTTCACTTCGATTTCTTTACCATCAATCACGAAAGAAGTTACCGGAGAAATAACCGCAGCCGTACCAGTCAGAATCGCTTCCGCACCATTCTCAATCGCAGTTTTCAGCTCGTCGACAGTAAAGTTGCACTCGGTAACGGTGTAGCCCAAATCTTTGGCAACAGTCAGTACGGAATCGCGGGTAACGCCGTGCAAGAATTCGTCGGTCAACGGTTTGGTAATGATTTCATCGCCGTTAATCAGGATAAAGTTGGACGCGCCGGTTTCCTGAACGTCGCCATTCGGGCAGAACAATACTTGGTTTGCACCGTGCTCTGCTTTGGCTTTCAATACCCAAGGCATGGCGGAAGCGTAGTTGCCGCCGCATTTCACGCGGCCCATGTGCGGGGCGCAACGGATGTGTTCGGTTTCCACCAAGATTTTAACGGGCGAACCGGCTTTGAAATAATCGCCGACAGGAGAAGCCAGAATGTACAGCAAGGCTGTTTCGGAAGGAGAACCGGCTTTACCAATCACAGGGTCGGTACCGATCAAAGTCGGACGCAGGTACAAAGCGGCAGGCGCATCAGGGATTTCCTCGGCGGAACGTTTGACCAATTCGATCAAAGCATTCAAATAAGCTTCCGTTTCAGGACGCGGCAGGTGCAGAATATCTGCGCTTTGCTGCATACGCGCGATGTTAGCGGTCGGGCGGAACATCACGATTTTGCCGTTTGCCTGACGGAATGCCTTCAAACCTTCAAAACATTCGCTGCCGTAATGCAAAGCATGTGCGCCGGGGGCGAGTGTCAGGTCTTTGGAAGATTGCCATTCTACCGGTTGCCATTTACCTTCACGATAAGCGATAACGGGCATTTCAGCGTGAAAAACGCTGCCGAATACGGCTGGGACTGGTCTGCTCATGATGATTGCCTTTCTTATTCTGATTTGTAAGATAATAACTAAAGACTGAACAATACGCCTTTCAATATGGGTTTGACAAGTACCCGTCAGCATAAAGACACCATTCCCCTGTCGTCTGAAACATGCCGTCCTATCCGAAATCCGGCAAATCGTTTAAACTGATACCATTTTTCAGACGGCCTGCACCAACCGCGGCCCACCCGGAGCAACCCATGAAACTCATCTATACCATCATCAAAATCCTGATTCTTCTTGTTTTCCTCCTGCTGGCCATCACCAATACCCACACCGTATCCTTCTTCTACCTGCCCGGCCAAAACGTCAATCTGCCGCTGATTGTCGTGCTTTTCGGCGCCTTTATTATCGGCATCGTGTTCGGTATGTTTGCCCTCTTCGGCCGTCTGCTGACCCTGCGCAGCGAAAACAACCGCCTGCGTGCCGAAGTGAAAAAATACGCCCACCTTTCCGAAAAAGACCTGACTCCGGTCAAAACCGAAACACCGGCAACGGCTTCCGAAACCGCTCCCAAAGCGTAACGCCACCAATCAATAAAGGAATACCATGGACAACGAATTGTGGGTCATCTTACTGCCCATCGTCCTCCTACCCGTTTTCTTCGCTATGGGCTGGTTTGCCGCGCGCGTCGATATGAAGACCGTCCTGAAACAGGCCAAAAGCATACCGGCCGGCTTTTACAAAAGCCTTGACGCCCTCGTTGACCGCAACAGCGGCCGCGCTGCACGCGAATTGGCAGAAGTCATCGACCAGCAGCCGCAGTCATACGATTTGAATCTGACCTTAGGCAAGCTCTACCGCCAACGCGGCGAAAACGACAAAGCCATCAATATGCACCGCGCCCTGCTCGATTCGCCCGACACCGTCAACGAAAAACGCGCGCGCGTACTTTTTGAATTGGCGCAAAACTACCAAAGCGCAGGCTTGGTGGACCGTGCCGAACAAATCTTCCTCGGCTTACAGGAAGGCGATATGGCACGCGAAGCCCGCCAACACCTTTTGAGCATTTACCAACAGGATCGTGATTGGGAAAAAGCCATCGAGATGGCACAGCTCTTGAGCCATGACGAACAAACCTACCAGTTTGAAATTGCCCAGTTCTATTGCGAAATTGCCCAAGCCGCGCTGTTCAAATCCAACTTCGATGCCGCCCGCTACAACATCGGCAAAGCACTCGAAGCCAACAAAAAATGTACACGCGCCAACATCATCCTCGGCGACATCGAATACCGTCAGGGCAATTTCCCTGCCGCAGTGGAAGCGTATTCCGCCATCGAGCAGCAAAACCACGCCTATTTGAGCATGGTTGGCGAGAAACTCTATGAAGCCTATGCCGCGCAAGGCAAGCAGGAAGAAGGCCTCAACCGCCTGATCGGCTATATGCAAACCTTCCCCGATCTTGACCTAATCAACGTCATCTACGAGAAGGCCCTGCTGCTCAAAGGCGAAACCGAAGCGGCGCAAATCGCTGTCGAACTCGTCCGCCAAAAACCCGACCTCAACGGCGTGTACCGCCTGCTTGGTTTGAAACTCAGCAATATGAATCCGGAGTGGAAAGCCGATGCCGATATGATTCGTTCGATTATCGGCCGCCAGCTGCAAAAAAGCGTCATGTACCGCTGCCGCAACTGCCACTTCAAATCCCAAGTCTTCTTCTGGCACTGCCCTGCCTGCAATAAATGGCAAACCTTTACGCCGAATAAAATCGAGATTTGATCAAGCGTTAAGCATTAAAAAAAGGCCGTCTGAAATCTTTTCAGACGGCCTTTTTATTACGAAACAAAATATCAAAGCGGTTCAAAACATGGCTGTACACACCAGCAATATCTGTCAACAACGCTGCCCTGCCCATGCCAACGCCGCTACAATCTGAGCCTCAATATCGGCATTAAACTCGCCTGCACGGTACGCATCGCGCAATTCTGTGCGACGGGTTTCATCTGCCGCAATTTGGTTTAACACCACTTGCGGAAACTCGTTAAACACAGGCCCTTCCTCTTCATGACCCATCAAAAACAGCGCAGGAATTTTTTGATTGGCGCGGACGATTTCCTGTTGGCGCGGATTCTCAAAACGGCTGCTGTCGCCAAAATCGTTTCGGGCAATATAGTTGACGCGGATATTGGGATTCAACTCCGTCATTTTTTGAATAAACGGCACAAACACGCGGCAATCAGGGCAATATGGCGCAGCGGCAAGCAGCCAGTTTTGCAGACGGCTGATCTTTTTGACCGCCGCTACCGTTTGCGCCGACAGCTCGGTTGCCTGATAGAGTTGCTGCTGTTTCAATTTGTCTTCTTCAGTATCAAAATCCAAATATTCTGCATAATTGGCCATGCTTTACTCCTGTTCTGTTGTATCGGTTTTCCCTGCCACACCGGTCAAAAGCGGAACAAGCAGATTGACGACGAGGTTTTCAAATAGCGGCTCATCAAGAGGCGATTCGTCCGAATGGCCAAACACCAGCTTCACTTCGGTATATTCTTTCTGCCCTTTGCTCATTTTGTTGCCGTTAAAAACCTCATGGGCTTTTCTCAAGGCAGCATCCCAATCCTCTTTCTTGTTGTACTCCTCCGCAGCGGCAAGGCTGGTTTTGGCAAAAAACGGCAAGGGGGTATTTTGTCCGATTCGGAAATATACCAACCATTCTTTCAAAAGTGCCCTCGCCACCTCTTGCCCGATGGCGGCATAGGTTTCGGTCTGTCCCAGGCTGACAATATAGGTTTGTCGGCTTTCAACGGATTTAGGGGCGATGGCGCAAAAAATCAAATGCTCCAATAAACGGGCAATGCGGTTGGGTGCATTGTCTTTTTGATTTAGGAACACAATGCGGCCGCACTCATAAAGATTGCCGATGGTGCCTTGTAAAACCAAATCGTCAAAGTGTTCTTCATAAGGTTCAGACGGCCTTTTGTTACTGCGTATCAGCTCGGCATCCACGTTTTTCGCAGATATTTGATACTGCTTCTGCCACAAGCCACCCAACTCGCCTACCGGCATCAGGCTTTCTGCATTCAGCCGAATGGCCGTATCTTCAAAGTCTTCCCCTTTGCGCCGCGCATCCAAATAGGCATCGGCAATCCGACCTTCATGTTGCGGCTCAAACGGTTCGGCAGATTCCCATGCGCCGTCCAGATACGGCTGATCCCAGCTTAAGTTTTTCTTCAGCCAAACTTTGACAGGGTTGTGCCAAAAACTGATGAGCTCGTCTTGATGAATGGTTTTGCCCGGTTCTTCCTGACTTAAAACCTCACGGAAAAACGGCTGCGCTTCCGCTTGCGGTTGGTTCAACGCATCGGCGTAATCTTGGCGCGTACTGAAAAGGCCGTCTGAAAGCGCATCCTTTTGGAAATAACGGCGTGAGAACGCCTGCAAAGGATGATGTTTCACCCATTTCTCCGATAACTCGCGCCCGCTTTTCCCCGTCATGGCAGCAATGGTATCCAGCAGCTCGCTGATTAACGAAGAGGGCGCGAACTCGGCATCATTGCGTATATCGCGGCCGATATAAGACAAATACAGCATTTCGCGCGCGCTGATTAAGGCTTCGAGGAAGAGGTAACGGTCGTCGTCGCGGCGGGCTCGGTCGCCTTTTTTCGGATGTTTGGCAATCAGGTCGAACACCGCCGCTTTGGTATTGCGCGGAAAATCGCCGTCATTCAAACCCAACAGGCAAACCATTTTAAACGGCAGGCTGCGCATCGGTACCATACTGCAAAAAGTAATGCCGCCGCTCAAAAAACCGGCTTGGCTTTCGCTGTCCAAAAAGCGACGGATATGGCGGATAACGGTTTTACACGGCAACAATCCGTCAAATTCGGCCAACTGAGCCTCTTCCTGCCATTTCGCCAAAGACTGCTCAAACTGCTGCTTGGCGTATTGGTCGTCCGTATCCGGAGCAAACAGTTTCTCCAGTAAATCGCGGCAACGCTGCACCCAGCCTTCCACATTGGCAGGCGCTTGCCATTGCGCCGCCATATCGGCCAAAGTACGGATAAATTCGGCAAAGCCTCTGAACACGTCCAGCTGGTTGACGTTGCTATGCCACGCGCTCACGCCCTGCCACATACCGTTGCCACCTTCGGGCAGCATCCAGCCCAAAGCCAAACGCTCTACCGCCTGTTGCCAAGTAAAGAGGTTGTCTTTGCCCTCGCGCATGGTTTGATCCAAACCCCAATGCACATTTAATCCGGCAACAGTCTCATGCAGCAGCGACACATCTTCCTCGCTCAAACCAAAGCGTTGCAACACCAACCGACTTTCCAGCAAAGGCAAAACCTTGTCCACTTCAAACCGGCTTTCCAGCAAGTCCAAAGTTTGCGCCAAAGCATACAGCAACGGCTGGCGGCGGCTGAGTTTCACATCCGAAATCGAATACGGCAAAGCCTGGCTGCCTGCCTGCTCCTGTCCGAAAACGGCTTCGATAAACGGGCTGTACGGCTCGATGTTCGGTGTCAACACGGCAATATCGTGCGGCTGCCAGTCGGGATTTTTTTGCAACACCAGCGACAGCTCTTCTTTCAAAATCTGCAATTCGCGCAAAGGGCTGTGTGCTGCAACGATTTTGACGGAGCCATCATTCAGCAGCTTGTTCGGCTCAACACACACTGGATTGCCGCCCGCATCGTGAACCTGAACCAAAGCCGATTGCGCGCCTGCTTCGCTTTCTTCCTGTTGATATAAGCGTTCAGACGGCATGATTAAGTTTTGGATATCGTTTTGCAGGCAATGTAATAAGGTATCGTCTTTTCCCTCTTCATAAACCTGAATATCCTGCTCGGTTTCCACTTCCGACAGAAAATCAAAGAAATCGCGCCCCTGCTTGCCCAAAGAAGCCAACAGCGGATGCCCTGCCTGCGACAAATCCGCCTCATCGCCCCTTTTCAAAATCTGTGCCTCGTCGATGACCTCGCCCCAATATTGGCTGCTCGGGTTGAGCGCAAACACAAACACATCGCAATGTTTGGAAATTTGGTGCAGCAGTTGCAGATACATCGGCGCCATTGTCGAAATACCGAATACAAACAACCTTTGCGGCAAGACCGATTTATCCAACTGCGCCAACAGCTTTTCCCACAAGGCCACGCGGTGCGGCGCAGATTGGCTGCCATCGTCCAAATAGCGCCACAGCCGCGCCTGCCAATCCTCATCATCGCCCAAACCCAGCAGTTTCCCAGCCTGCCACGCATCAATCCAATCCGGACGGTACACCAAATATTGGTCGAAAATATCCGCCATTTGTCCGGCAAGCTGATAATCCGCCGATGCCGAACTGTGCAAATAACTTTCCAGCTTCAGGCGCACGTTTTCGTACTCCGGGGCCGTCTGAAACGCTTCGCTGCGGAACAAATCCAGCAAACGCCAACGCATGACTTCAGGCGAAAACGGACTGAGCGGCGGCACATCGGGAACCAATTTACGCATCAGCTGCCACGCCAAACCGGCCGGCAGGCTGAACTTCAAATTCGCCGCCACGCCGAGTTTGCGCGCAAAAAACACATTCAAATAACGCCGCATACCCTGGCTCTGCACCACCACTTCTTCCTGCGCCAATACAGAATCCAAGGGCAAGGCCTGATGAATATGCGCGCACATTTCGGCAAGCGCTTCCAAACGGTCGGACTGATAAAGATAAAACATAGCAGACAATCTAAAAAACAATTGCCCACATTATAATGCCATTAGGACAAATGCTTCAGCAGAAGCGGCAAACAAAAACACAGGCCGTCTGAAACACATCGCTTCAGACGGCCTAAAACAAACCCATCGGCAGCCAATTATTAATTATTTATCGACCCCTGTACAAACCGGCTTCTCCTATCTATAATTTCCCACATTCGGAATGTAGCGCAGCCCGGTAGCGCACTTCGTTCGGGACGAAGGGGTCGGAGGTTCGAATCCTCTCATTCCGACCAAATACAAAACCTGCTTGAGTCCAAGCAGGTTTTTTACATTCGGCAAGCCTATACTTCCGGCGGCGGCAACGGCGCGCCTTCGGGATGTTTGTAGCGGTTGTACATAAACAAATATTGTTCCGGAAAACGGCGTATCCAATATTCGGTATTTTCATTGATCACGCGCGCGTCGTTCTCCTTATCGCCGTTCAATTCGCCGCGCAAAGGTTCAATGTGCAAGACAAAGCCTTTGCCGTCGGGCAGACGCTCGCCGCAGAAAAACAAAGCCTTCACGCCTTTGACTTGCGCCAGCTTGCCCGCCAACGTCATGGTATAGGCAGGTTTTCCGAAAAAGTCCACCCAGACGCCGTCGCCGCCTTCTTCCGGAGACGGTACATGGTCCGGCAACACAATGGTTGCTTCGCCGCCGCGCAGCGCTTTGATGATTTGTTTGACGCCCTGAATGCTGGTCGGTGCAGTCTTGCCTTTACCGCGCACGCGCCCTGCCTGCATCACCGCATCAAATGCCTTGATTTTCGGCGGCTTGTACATCGCCGTCAGAGGAAACGGCAGTTGCTGGCTGATGTAGCGGCCCGCCAAATCATAGCTGCCGATGTGCGGCGTGATAAACAGCAAACCTTCGCCCACACTCAAGGCCGTCTGAACATGTTCCCAACCGTTGACGCTGACAAACAGGTTTTCAATTTCTTCAGGCCGTCTGAAAAACGCCACCGGCAATTCCAAGCCGCCTTTTGCCGTTTCACGGAAAACTTTTTTCACCGCCTCATCCGTCGGGTTCAAGCCGGCAAGTGTCATGTTTTCGAATACCCTTCGGCGATCTTTCGACAGCACGCGAAAACCCAAACCGCCCAGCAGGTTGCCTAATTTGTGCAACCAAGCCAAAGGCAGCGCGGCCAAAAATTTAAAAACAAAGGTAACAAGCGTTTGCATAAGGTTTTACCAAAATGAAGTGGACAGATTGTAAACGAAACAGGCCGTCTGAACAAAACAGACTTCGGGCAAATATATTGCGGCACACCTGCTTTTCTGCTACTATCCGCGCTGCATTAAGAGTTGGGAATTCCATGCCAACCTGCTTTTCAAACGGAAAGGTAAGGTGGACGGTTGAAAAACCGATGTGGCTCGCCAGAGCAATCCAAACCCGCTTAATGCGGGAATTTTTTTGCCTGTAAGAAACGCGCAACAGGATTCCGAAACAGCAGGCAAGTGCGAATGTTTCTCACTTGTATAGAGAAAAAGCGGAGTTTTTGTTATGATTTCCGCTGTCCGAAATAAAAGGCCGTCTGAAAACACAGCAGCCTGTTTTTAATGAAAGAATAGCAATGAGCGAATATCTGTTTACTTCCGAATCGGTATCCGAAGGCCATCCGGATAAAGTTGCCGACCAAGTATCCGATGCGATTTTGGATGCCATCTTGGCGCAAGACCCCAAAGCGCGTGTCGCTGCAGAAACCTTGGTCAACACAGGCTTGTGCGTATTGGCAGGCGAAATCACTACCACCGCCCAAGTGGACTACATCAAAGTCGCACGCGAAACCATCAAACGCATCGGCTACAACTCCTCCGAGCTGGGCTTTGATGCCAACGGCTGCGCGGTCGGCGTGTACTACGACCAGCAATCTCCGGACATCGCCCAAGGCGTGAACGAAGGCGAAGGCATCGACTTGAACCAAGGTGCAGGCGACCAAGGTTTGATGTTCGGCTATGCCTGCGACGAAACCCCTACCCTGATGCCGTTTGCCATCTATTACAGCCACCGCCTGATGCAACGCCAAAGCGAATTGCGCAAAGACGGCCGCCTGCCTTGGCTGCGTCCTGATGCCAAAGCCCAACTGACCGTGGTTTACGACAGCGAAACCGGCAAAGTAAAACGCATCGACACCGTCGTCCTGTCTACCCAGCACGATCCGTCTATCGGCTACGAAGAGCTGAAAAACGCCGTGATCGAACACATCATCAAACCGGTTCTGCCGTCTGAACTGCTGACCGACGAAACCAAATACCTGATCAACCCGACCGGCCGCTTCGTTATCGGCGGCCCGCAAGGCGACTGCGGTTTGACCGGCCGTAAAATCATCGTCGATACCTACGGCGGCGCAGCTCCGCACGGCGGCGGCGCATTCTCCGGCAAAGACCCGTCCAAAGTGGACCGTTCCGCCGCTTACGCCTGCCGCTATGTTGCGAAAAACATCGTAGCCGCCGGTTTGGCAACCCAATGCCAAATCCAAGTTTCCTACGCCATTGGCGTTGCCGAACCGACTTCGATTTCCATCGATACTTTCGGTACCGGCAAAATCAGCGAAGAAAAACTGATTGCCCTGGTTCGCGAACATTTCGACCTGCGTCCTAAAGGCATCGTCCAAATGCTCGACCTGCTGCGCCCGATTTACAGCAAGTCCGCCGCCTACGGCCACTTCGGCCGCGAGGAGCCTGAATTTACTTGGGAGCGCACCGACAAAGCAGCCGCATTGAAAGCAGCCGCAGGCGTGTAGAAAAACAATAAAGGTCGTCTGAACGGGAGTTTCAGACGGCCTTTTTACATCTAAATATTCAAAACCTTTTTACGAACGACACATCGTATTTTCACAAAAACAGTGCAATGAAATTTTGGATTGCTATGCTTTCCTTGTGAATCTACATAAATAAAACTGAAAGCATACATCATGAAAAAATGGCTGCTGGCTGTTTTGCCTGCCACCGCACTGGCTGCTCCGCCTCAAGGCTTTTATCAAAATTACAAAGACTGGGACATTGCTTGCGACAATACCGGCACCTGCCGTCTTGCCGGATATCAGGCAGATGAAACAGAACCGCCGGTTTCTATCCTGTTTACCCGACAAGCAGGGGCGAATGCCGCCGTAATTGGCGAAGTTTCCTTGCTGTCATTTAATGACGATGACACACAACTCGCCAGCATTGCAACCCGCAACGAATTAGTATTGAACGGTAAATCACTGGGCAAATTGGCGTTGAACAAAAAAGGCCAAGGCAAATTGAGCAGCGCGCAAACCAGTGCCTTACTCGAAGCATTGAAAAAAGAGAGCAAAATCAGCATCCGATCTGGAAAATATGAATGGCATTTGTCCGACAAAGGCGCAGCGGCGGCAATGTTGAAAGCGGATGAATTCCAAGGCCGTCTGAACACACCTTCCGCGCTGATACGCAAAGGCAACAGCAATCAGGCAGTCCTCAATCCTCAACCCAAACCCGTTATCCGTGCCGTTGCCGTACTACAAAAAGCAAGCGATACGCTGGAGCAAAACACGTCGCGCCACAATGCCGTCATGAAACTGCTGCGAGACAGCAACAACTATGCTCCCACTGACGATGACAATTACTGCCCCGCCCTGCATGATAAAGAGCACATGGATTGGAATCGCAGCCTAAGTATTTATCCGCTCAACAAACAACAAGTATTGGTAGAGGCCATCTGTATCGGCGGAGCCTATCAAACCGGCGGCTACTATGCCATTGCCAACAAAGAATTAACCAAAATCGAACAAGTGCTGCCGCCAATGACATACGGCAGTCACGGCGGATTCGATGAGAAAACAGCCACCCTTAGCGGCAGCTTCAAAGGCCGAGGGATCGGCGACTGCTGGTCTGGCAATGCAGCGGTGTGGGACGGTAAAACGTTTGTCCGCAGTGAGGAACACACCACCGGCTCATGCAAAGGCTTCACAGGCGGCGCTTGGCTGATGTCTATTTTTGAAGCCCGTGTTGAACGTTAAAATACACGGAATATTTACGATAGAAAGCAAAGGCCGTCTCAAAATTCCCGTTTTCAGACGGCCTTTTTCCTTATACAATAGCCACTTGAATTTCTATATACATTCTGAATAAAGGATACGGATTATGTTCGGCAAACAACTTTTTGAAGAAGTCAGCTCCAAAATCAGCGAAACCATCGCCAACAGCCCTGCCAAAGACATGGAAAAAAACGTTAAAGCCATGCTCGGCAGCGCATTCAACCGCATGGATTTGGTGACCCGCGAAGAATTCGACATCCAACAACAGGTTTTGATTAAAACCCGTACCAAACTGGCTGAATTGGAAGCCCGTTTGGCCAAACTCGAAGCCGCTCAAGAGCCTGAAGAAGCTGCTTTGAAAGCGGCCGAAGCTGCTGCAGAAGAAGCTGTTGCCGAAATCAAACAACAAACTGAAGCTGCCGAATAAGGCCGTCTGAAACATGTCGCTTGCTTTGGTTTACAGCCGCGCCTTAAGCGGCATGAATGCGCCGTTGGTCGAAGTGGAAGCCCACCTTGCCAACGGCTTGCCACATTTCAATATCGTCGGTTTGCCCGATACTGAAGTTAAAGAAAGCCGCGACCGTGTGCGTGCCGCCATTATCCAAAGCGGCTTCGACTTTCCCGCCAAGAAAATTACCGTCAACCTCGCACCGGCCGACCTCCCAAAAGAATCCGGCCGTTTCGATTTGCCGATTGCCTTAGGCATTCTTGCCGCATCGGGACAAATCAATCCTGAAAAGCTCTCCCAATATGAGTTTGCCGGAGAATTGGCGCTATCCGGCCTGCTGCGTCCCGTGCGCGGTGCACTGGCCATGGCATGGCAGGGAATGCAGGCAGGCCGTTCGTTTGTATTGCCGCAAGAAAATGCCGAACAGGCTGCCGTTATGCGCGGTATCGCGGTTTATGGAGCGCGTTCTTTGGGTGAAGTGGCCGCCCATTTAAACGGCATCGAACCGTTGACACAAACCGAATGCAAACTGCCACAAAGGCCGTCTGAACAAAGTAAAATTCCTGATTTAGCTGATGTTAAAGGCCAGCATACCGCCCGCCTTGCTTTGGAAATCGCAGCGGCAGGCGGACACAGCCTGCTGATGATGGGTCCGCCGGGTACGGGCAAATCCATGCTTTCGCAACGTTTGCCCGGCATCCTTCCGCCTTTGACCGAAGACGAATTAGTCGAAGTATGGGCATTGCGTTCGCTCCTACCCAACCATCAACAGCAACTCGACAGTAACCGCCCTTTCCGCAGCCCTCATCACAGCGCCAGCTCGGCTGCCATGGTAGGTGGTGGTTCAGACCCGCGTCCGGGCGAAATTTCATTGGCACATCACGGTGTGTTGTTTTTAGACGAATTGCCCGAGTTTGACCGTAAAGTATTAGAAGTGTTGCGCGAACCTTTGGAAAACGGCGAAATCCATATTTCCCGCGCCGCACGCCAAGCAGTTTATCCAGCCAAGTTCCAACTTGTCGCCGCCATGAACCCCTGCCCTTGCGGCTATCTTGGTCATCCATCCAAACCTTGCCGCTGCACGCCTGAAAGCGTTGCCCGCTACCGCAACAAAATTTCAGGGCCATTGCTCGACCGTATTGATTTAACCATCGAAGTACCCAGCCTTTCCGCTGCCGAGTTGATGCAACAGGAAGCAGGCGAATCCAGTGCTACCGTATTGGAACGCGTTACCGCCGCACGCAAAATCCAATACAACCGACAAGGCAAAGTCAATGCAGAACTGAGTGTCGGCGAGCTCGATGGCAAAGCTCGTATTCAAAAAGAAGCGCAAGAAGCCTTGGGAACTATGCTCGAAAAACTGTCCCTTTCCGCCCGAAGTTTCCACCGCATCATGCGCGTCGCCCGTACGCTGGCCGATTTGGCGGGTGATGAAGAAGTCAGCAAAACCCATGTGATGAAAGCCATCGGCTTCCGTCGCGCCCTTTAACTTGTCAGACGGCCTGAATCTTTATGTTTAAGTAAAACTAGAGTAAACAAAGCATCAGGATTTTGCCGTCCATAACGGTTATTGATAAAATATCGAATCCAAACTCAGACAGTCTCCCTTCAGACCGTCTGAACACATTATTACAAGGTAAGTCATGAAAAAATCTACACAATATGGCAAAGGCTTGGCCGGTTTCTTTTTCGGCCTGATACTGGCAACAGGTATTATTGCCGGTATTTTGTTCTTCTTGAACCAAGGCAACCAAAACGTTTTCAAAGAGCTGACTCAGCCTAAACAAAGCGAAGAACCTGAAATCCTGAAACCTCAGGACAAAGCAGAGAAACGCCCAGCTACCGACAACTCGTCCAGCCAAGCAGATGAAGAAAAAGCCAAAGCTGAAAAAGAAGCGGCGGAGAAAGAAGCCAAAGCAAAAGAAGCGGCTGAAAAGGCTGCCAAAGAAGCTGAAGAGAAAGCTCAAGCAGAAAAAGAGGCTCAGGAAAAAGCCGATCGCGAGGCCAAAGAAAAAGCGGATAAAGCTGAAACAGAAAAAGCCGAACGCGAAGCTAAAGAAAAAGCTGAAAAAGCCGCCGCCGACAAAGCCGAACGCGAAGCCAAAGAAAGAGCAGACAAAACTGCCGTCGACAAAGCCGAACGTGAAGCCAAAGAAAAAGCCGCAAAAACGGAAGCAGAAAAAGAAGCCACCAAGAAAAAACTGGCCGAGAAAAAAGCTGAATTAGAGAAAAAACGCGCAGAAAAAGCCAAAGCTGAAAAAGAAGCTACTGATAAAACTGCAAAAGATAAAAAAGCAGCCGACCAACTGACCGACAAACAAAAAGAGCGTGCCGAGCGCAAATTGGCTGAGAAAAAAGCAGCCGAAGTCAAAAAACAAAACAAGCCGACACCTGAGCAAATCCTCAACAGCGGCAGCATCGAAAAAGCACGTAAAGCAGCAAATGCCTCTACAACAAAAGAAAGCAGCAACACTGCAAGTAAACAGTCAGCAGAAAAAGCCGAAGCAGCTGTGAACAGCGGTAAAAAAGCCTTCCTGCAACTTGGTTCATATGCAGACCGCTCCAGCGCAGACTCACAACGTGCAAAACTAGCTATTTTAGGTGTTTCTTCCAAAGTGGTTGAATCGCAAAACGGCGACAAAACCATTTACCGAGTTCAAAGTAATACCATGCCGCAGGAAGCCGCTGTAAAACTGCAAAAAAACCTGCAAGGCCATAATATCAACAGCTTGATTCGTTCTAGCAAATAATGGAATCACTGATGAAGCAGCATATAAAACAAACCATTTCCGCACTCAGCCTGAGCCTGCTCAGTCTGAGTGCGCAGGCTGCTACCGAGGGCGTGGACTATACTGTCCTCAGTCGCCCTATTCCGCAGCAACAAGCCGGAAAAATTGAAGTGCTAGAATTTTTTGGCTACTTCTGCGTCCATTGTTACCATCTCGATCCCGTTTTGTTGCAACACAGCAAAACCTTTGCCAAAGATGTTTCCTTACGGACAGAACACGTCGTTTGGATGCCTGAAATGTTAGGCTTGGCCAAAGTAGCCGCTGCCGTCAATCTTTCAGGTTTAAAATATCAGGCCAATCCAGTCATCTTCAAAGCAGTTTACGAACAAAAAATCAACCTGGCTGATGCAAATGTATTCCGATCATGGGTTGGTAAACAGACAAGTTTTGACAGTCAAAAACTGCTTCAAGCCTACAATAGCCCTGCTGCCGCGTCGGCTGCTGCAAAAATGCAGCAATTGACGGAAACTTATCGAATTGAAAACACACCAACTGTCATCGTCGGTGGTAAATACAAAGTCAATTTCAATGGTAGCGACTGGAAAGTCGGTATGAAAACCATAGATGACCTCATCGTCAAAGTCCGTCGCGAACAATCCTCAAAACCACTTTAACTATTCAACAAAAGAAAGACGGCCTCAAGGCCGTCTGAAAACTTATGGACATTCTGATTTTATTTAAAGCACTTATTCTCGGTATTATCGAAGGTTTAACCGAGTTCCTCCCTATTTCAAGTACCGGTCACTTGATTGTATTCGGTGACTTAATGAACTTTCAAAGCAACGGAAAAGTATTTGAAATTGCTATCCAACTCGGTGCCGTATTAGCCGTCGTATTCGAATATCGCCAACGATTTACCCATATCATAAAAGGACTCGGTAAAGAACGGACAGCCAATCGCTTTGTACTGAATTTATTTATTGCCTTCATACCTGCTGCGGTTGTTGGCCTCTTATTCAGTAAACAAATTAAATTACATCTTTTCAACCCGATTACCGTTGCTACCATGCTGGTATTAGGTGGCTTCTTCATTTTATGGGTTGAAAAACGCCAAACAAAAGCCAAACCTAAAGTCAACCATGTCGATGATATGCGCCCAATTGACGCATTTGTTGTAGGATGCGCCCAAATTTGCGCCCTTATCCCTGGTACATCACGTTCAGGCAGTACGATTATGGGCGGTATGTTGTGGGGACTGGAACGTAAAACGGCTACCGAATTTTCATTTTTCCTTGCTGTGCCAATGATGATTGCGGCAACAGGTTACGACATCTTAAAAAACTACAAACTCTTTACCTTGCAAGATGTCGGACAAATTGCTATCGGTTTTATCGCTGCATTTATCGCCGGTTTATTGGCAGTAAAAGCTTTGCTGAAATTTGTCTCCAGTAAAAACTATGTGCCTTTTGCCTACTACCGTATTGTATTTGGTGGTCTGATTCTCCTTACTTGGATGCTGGGCTGGGTCAGCTGGAGCGAATAACCCCTTTCCCGAAAGGACGTGCCTGTGCACGTCCTTTTTACTTTCTTATCTCCTTTCCACTCTATTGTCACCCCATAAAAGGCCGGCACTCCGCATCATTACCCCTAAATATCTCCTCACCGTCCGTACAGCTGCCCTTCCCCTTCATCTTCCCGCACACCACCGCCGTCAGCGACTCGTTCAAGCGCAGCACCCTCGGCTCCGCTTCCCTATCCAGCGCCACCGCCTTCAAGGTAAACTTACCCTCCAGGATGCCCTTAGCCTGACCGCTCATCCTGATACAGAAACCGCCCGCCTCCTTCACCGGCAGTTCCGGCCACTTCGTCGACGTCAGCTTAAAGCTGCCCTTTTTCGCGTAGAACTGCTCCATAAAGCGCGCATTTTCCAGCAGCGCGGCATGCGCTGCACGCAGGTTGGCCGAGCGGACCGATTCCCGATAGACCGTAAAGGCAGCCGTCGCCAATATCGAAACCAACAGCATCACCACCAACAGCTGTATCAAAGAATACCCCCTCTGCACAGTTGCCCTAT
>NZ_JBQCUV010000002.1:0-8270 GCF_051962915.1 Neisseria sp. P0006.S009
CCACCGGCTACGGTTTCGCTGATGATGTTGCTGTCGCCTTTGACATTGATGGTGTCGCCCAATGCGTAGTTGTTGCTACCGGTGGTACCGCCGAAGTTGATGCCTTTGGCGATATTGGCGGCGTTGTTGGCTACGTTTTGGTTGGTCGCAAACAGTTGGCTGCCGTTAACGGCATCTTTGCTGTTGGCATTGAGGTCACCGTCGGCTACGTTGGTCACTTTGTTGCCGGCGTTGTTCAAACCGTCTTTGGTCAGTTTGACGTCGCCTGCTTTAACGCCGTCTTGGGTCAGTTTGACGTCGCCTGCTTTAACGCCGTCTTGGGTCAATGCGACATCGTCACCTACTTTCACACCGTCGTTGTTAACGGTGGTATCGCCGGCTTTGACGCTGTCTACCACTAGGTCTTTGTTCAGCTTGACGGTCACTGTGTCGCCTTGGGCTGCGGTGGTGATGTTGTCGTCGCCGGCAACGGTCACGGTAGAACCGAGTTTTTCGATATTGGTGCTGCCGCTGTCGCCGTTGAAGGTCAGGCCTTTGCTGTCAACGGTGGTTTTGGCATCCACACCTTTTTGGATGTCGTCTTTGGTGTCTTGCGCCAAGTCGATGCTGTAGTCGGTTGTGACTGCACCATCGGCTGCAGTTGTAGTATTGGAAGTCAAATTCAAAGCATTGGAAACTTGTACCGTTGCTTTATCTGCGCTGACGGTATAAGTGGTTTCTTTGCCTGAAGTTGTTTTATTAACGTGCGCGTTACTGCCTGCCTCCACCTTGGTTGTGGTTTTGGCATTATTGATGGCATTGGCTACATCACCGGCAGTCGCTACACCGGCAGTCGGTGCGGACACTGTGCCATTATTATCGACAGACAATGTGCCTTGAGTGACATTGATTTGAACTTTTGATGCATTCTCGCCATCGGTGATTGCAACGGTCGTCAAATTGCCATCGGCGTAGTTGACTGTACCGTTGTTATTGATACGAGATTTGTCTGTACCGTTTTGTTGGATATTGTGTCCAACATTGTTCATAACGGTGTACAGCTGGCTACCATTGACCGCATCAGTCGAAGTGGCGGAAATACGGCCTGCGGCAACATTGTGAATTTGGCGTTCATTGCCTGCGCTGCCTACAGAAACCGCGCCTGTTTTAGCAGATGAAGAAGCTGCATAGCTGACATTAGTCGTCGTACCGCTATCGTTTTTGAATGTTGCATTTTTAGCTGTTGCATCAAAATTATTGGCAGTGCCAACAGCACCATTACCCAATGCAACGGAGCTACCGATCGTAGTTGTCGCGCCACTACCCAAAGCAACTGAATCGCTTCCAGTTGCTTTTGCATTATTACCACCGGCAAAACTATTCTGCCCGGCAGCTTGGGCTGAGGAACCAATAGCGGTGGAATAAAGGCCTGAACTGTTTGCCTGTTTACCAATGGCGATAGAATAAGCTTGCGTTGTCTGTGCCTGATGACCGATTGCAACAGAATCATCACCGACTGCATTGGACAAATAGCCCATTGCCGTACCGTTATTTTGTGCTGCTGCCCTTGCACCGACAACGGTTGCATTTCCATAGTTGGCTCTACTGTGAGCACCGACGACTACAGAGTAGTTGTAATTATTTTCTGTATTCAAACCTATGGCGATAGAACCTGTACCGCGGGAATTGGCATTAGAGCCTAAGGCAACAGCGCCAACAGTTCTCGAAGTTACCGTTGCATTTGGACCAACAGCAACAGAATCTTCGCCAAGTACGTTGGCATTATGACCCAAGGAAACACTACCCGTCGCACCAGTGCTTGTTGCCGCATTCGGTCCGATGGCAATCGAATTGGTTGCTTTTGCACCGTCATTGTTCCAGTTTTTCGTACCGTCAGTTTTGCCTTCTTCTGACTTAACAGAGAAATAGCGGACACGCTCAATTGCACTCAAAACGCCATAAAGTTGAGAGCCGTTGATGGCATCAGTAGAAGTAGCAGAAATATCGCCAGGGGATACATTGATGATTTGGCGTTCGTAACCTTTAGAACCAACAGACACAACATCACCGGCATCGGTAGTTGCACCGCCTGCCCAAGTGTAGGTTACACCCATAATTTCGCGTTGAACGTATGCCTGACCTTCTTTATCGGTTTTAGAAGCCGTACCCAAAGCCACAGAGTTCAGCAAAGTAGCCTTCGCACCTGTACCCAAAGCTACACCACCAAAGGCAGTCGCCTGAGATTTAGTACCGATGGCCAAAGACAAATCGGCAGATGAATTAGACTGCACACCCAATGCAACAGAACCTTGACCGGCAATAGTATTACCATAAGAACCGTAATTCATCGTATCACCAGTCATCTCTTTATAAATATCACGCAGACTTTTACCGCTCAGCGTATATTCACCGGTCTTTGCACCTTTTTCATTATATTTGATGAATTTATCCGTTGCATTGCCAGAATATCGAGTACCACCTACCGAATCTAAATCATCACCACCAATAGCAACAGATGAATTACCATTAGCCAAGACATTGCCGCCAACCGCAATAGATTGGTCTCCCTTTGCCCACGCACCCTCAGGTCTGCCCTGTGGATCAACACGGTTACCTGAACCAATAGCAATAGCCTGAGTTATCTTAGAACTACTTGAATCGCCTACTCGAGCCGTATTACCAATAGCAATATTATTGTGAGTTACATTCACATTCATACTATTTTGGGAGAGAACCTCAGATGCACGTCCAATAGCAATCGTACCAAGTCCGGTTGCATTCGCGTCTGCACCAAGTGCAATAGCACTTGATGCTGCATTACCCGAAGCTGGAGAATTTGCCACTGCACTTTTACCGATGGCAATGGTATTTCCAGTTTGAGCTTGGGCTGAATTACCTATGGCAATAGCGTTACCTTGATTGGCTTGTGCCGCTAATCCTACCCCTAATGCACCAGGACCTGTTGCTGTTGCACCACTGATCGCAGTAGCACTAGTTGTGTTATCAACTTCAATTCGTCCAACCTGAGCAGTTGCCGCATATGCATTGCTTGCCCCAAAAAGAGCTGCCGAAATTACTGTCAATCTGAAAACTGTCGCGATACCATTTTTACCGGATTCGGCAGATACATCTGTACTGTTTTGTTCTGCAGACGATTTCACACGGCCTTTGGCCAATTCGGAAGTTACGACAAAAGATTGAATCGTACGGTTCCAAACAACTTTAAATATCTTATTCATAGGTGTGTCTTTCTCTTTTTATGATAGGTAAAAGCGTGAGCATGAGCATGACGCTACTTTAAGAATTTATGCGGGGGTTTCCCAGCAAAATGCTTATCTCAAGCTGACGTTTATTGTCACTTTGAGACAAAATTTAGGCTTTTGACTATCCCGCAACGGTATAGTATTTCATACTTACAAAATATCCGCTAGTCTAAAATATCAACCGATTATCTTTAATTTTTAAACAAAATCATGACGTTTGAACAGAAAAACCAATCATCAAAAGTTCTCCAGTCATGTTTTTATTAATAAGCGTAATGTTGTATTCCGTCGACAAGTCATTAGCAATCACAGTAATCATGCAAGCAACGTGCCAATCGCTCGGAATTTTATTTAAAATGAATTATTTTTAAAAAAAATGGGAAAGGCCGTCTGAAAGATTTCAGACAGCCTTTGATGAAATGATTTTGAACAATTGCTTAATTGAATAATTTGTTTTTTGAGCTATCAATAAAATTGGCAATATGCTTTTAATACGTCATAGAAAGAATACGCATATCCCTACTTATACAGACGCGGATGGTTTTACAAACCGAATACGGCAATATCGCCCTTGCCTTGACGAATCAGCTCAGTGCCATCGGTCATGTCGATAACTGTCGTCGGCTCAGTACCGCACCAGCCACCATCAATAACCAGATCGACAGCATGTTCAAGACGGTCTCGAATTTCGTATGGATCAGTCAATGGCTCTTCGTCTTCAGGAAGCATAAGGGTGCAACTTAAAATAGGTTCGCCCAATTCTTGCAAAAGCGCCAAGGCAGTGGCGTTATCGGGAACACGCAGGCCGATGGTTTTGCGCTTGGGGTGAAGCGTGCGATTGGGTACTTCTTTGGTTGCCTGCAGGATAAAGGTATAACTGCCGGGCGTAGCTGCTTTGAGCTGGCGAAATTGGGCATTATCTACTTTGGCGTAAGTACCTAATTCGCTCAAATCGGCACACATCAGGGTCAGATGGTGTTTTTGATCGATTTTACGAATCGCGAGAATGCGCTCCATCGCGGTTTTGTCGCCCAGTTTGCAGCCCAGCGCATAGCAGGAATCCGTAGGGTAAACGATGACGCCGCCACTGCGGACAATATCGGCGGCTTGCTTGATGAGGCGGTCTTGGGGATTATCGGGATGGATGGCGAAAAATTGTGCCATGTTTTTTTCCTTATCATTCTAATGGTTTGCTGTTTGGTATTTTAAAACTTATTTGGCCGTCTGAATATTGGATTTCCACCACCATGAATGGATTTAGCCTCAGCTACAACACAGCTGCATCCAGTGATACCTTATATATCATTTTGGTTTACCGGCCGATATCGAAAGTCAATTTAATACACTATATAATGCATTATTTTGTTTGAAAGTCATCTCAATGCCTGCTTCTTCCCTACCTTCCCGCCGCTTGTCTGTTGCCCCCATGCTTGATTGGACAGACCGACACTATCGCTTTATGGCGCGACAAATTACACGCAATGCTTGGCTTTATAGCGAAATGGTCAACTCAGGCGCGGTGGTTTACGGAGATAAAGACCGCTTTTTGAGTTTCAACGAAGGCGAGCAACCGGTAGCTTTACAGCTTGGCGGCTCAGATCCGCATGACTTGGCAATCGCTGCCAAAGCGGCTGAAGCGTATGGCTATAATGAAGTCAACCTAAATTGCGGCTGCCCCAGCCCACGCGTACAAAAAGGCGCTTTCGGCGCTTGCCTGATGAATGATGTAGATTTAGTGGCAGATTGTTTGAACGCGATGCAGGATGCAGTTGAAATTCCGGTAACGGTCAAACACCGCATCGGCGTAGACAGACAGACAGAATATCAAGTCGTGGCAGATTTTGTGGGAACATTACACAAAAAAACAGCCTGCCGCACATTTATCGTCCATGCACGCAATGCTTGGCTGGACGGTTTATCCCCGAAAGAAAACCGCGAAGTCCCACCACTCAGATATGAATACGTCTACCGCTTGAAACAAGATTTTCTCGACTTGGAAATTTTGATTAACGGCGGCATCACCACCAACGAAGAAATCGCCGAACATCTGAAATTTGTCGATGGTGTCATGATTGGGCGCGAGGCTTATCACAATCCAATGCTGATGCGTGATTGGGATGCACTGTTTTACAACGACACACACACACCAATCCAATACGCAGATTTAGCAGCTTGGCTATACGCATACAGCCGCGAACAAATCGCCTCAGGGCGCGGCACCATCCTACGCCACATCGTCCGCCATGCACTAGGCTTAATGCACGGCCTAAAAAATGCCCGTACTTGGCGCCGTATGCTCTCAGATGCCGCCTTGCTAAAAGACAACGACGGCAGCCTGATTCTAGACGCATGGAAAGAAGTCGAACGCGCAAATATTTGGGATTAATGCCATATAGTGCGAATAAATGAAAGGCCGTCTGAAACATCCAATGATGCTTCAGATGGCCTTTTAAATTACAACAGTCTGCTAAAGATATATTCATTTCTCTTTAGCTACTATAACGATTAATTCATCGAATCAACCCAAAACATAATCTAAGCATAAAAAAATGCGGCCTAAATAGGCCGCATTTACTTTGCTTTCGTCTTTTCAGACGGCCTTTTCAGGCCGTCTGAAAGTCAGATTACCATTGGTAACCAACTGCTGCGGTAGCACCGAAGTGACCACGTGAGTTGCCGGAAGCAGTACCTTTGATGATCCAGTTACCACCATCGGAGATGCTAGAGAAGCCGACAGCGTAACCGGTTTCACCGCGGTAGTGACCGCCACCGATAGCCAGCATGCTCTTACCTGGCAAGTAAGCTTGTGGCAGACCGGCAGTAGCCAGAGCTTGAGCCACACCTGCGCGGGCGTTGTTGTCAACCTTGTTCACATTGCTGTTCACATCGCCGAATTTTTGGTTCAGCTGGTCAACGTTAACCGCATCGGTACCGTTCTTACCTGGAGCAACATTTTTAATAGTAGTGTTGCCGGCATCGATACCACCTTGGTTGATGGTTACAGGACCTGCTTTCAGTTCGTTAGTAGTAACACTGTTAACGGTCAGATCAGGGTTCAAGCTGACTTTCAGCGCATCGCCGTCTTTCTTAACGAAGATGTTTTGAACTTCTTTCTCTGAAGTCTTACCGGTTGCTTTGTCGAATACTTGAACTTTAGTACCCGCATCACCTTTAATCTGAATAGTGTTATTCAGTTTTTTGGAGATAGAGCCGTCAGTAGTACCAGTCTCGTCAACCAGGCCGAAGGTGCCATCAGCATCTTTACCATCTTTACCGTCTTTACCATCTTTCACGGTTGCAGTAGTAGTAGAGATGACTTTACCGTCTTTATCGAAGTTGTTGATAGTGATAGTAGAAGTACCTTTTGCTTCATCACGCTCAACTTTACCTTCAGCAGACTTACCGTTTTCACCAGTATCACCTTTAGCACCGTCTTTAACAACAGTAGTAGTAGTGTTACCGTTACCATCTTTGATGGTTACAGTGTGAGTACCGTCACCGTTGTCTTTAACTTCAGCTTCAGCATTCTTACCGTCTGCACCAGTAGCACCGGTTGCACCATCTTTAACGACAGTAGTAGTAGTGTTACCGTTACCGTCTTTGATGGTTACAGTGTGAGTACCGTCACCGTTGTCTTTAACTTCGGCTTCAGCATTCTTACCATCTGCACCGGTATCACCTTTAGCGCCAGTTGCACCGTCTTTAACGATGGTAGTAGTGGTTTTACCTTCGCCATCAGTGATGGTTACGGTGTGAGTGCCGTTACCGTTGTCTTTAACTTCGGCTTTAGCGTTCTTACCGTCTGCACCGGTATCACCTTTGGCACCAGCAGCACCAGTTGCACCGTCTTTAACGATGGTAGTAGTGGTGTTACCTTCGCCATCGGTGATGGTTACAGTGTGAGTGCCGTTGCCGTTGTCTTTAACATCGGCTTTAGCGTTCTTACCATCTGCACCGTCTTTAACGATAGTGGTAGTAGTGTTACCTTCGCCGTCAGTGATGGTTACGGTGTGAGTGCCGTTGCCGTTGTCTTTAACTTCGGCTTTCGCATTCTTACCGTCTGCACCGGTATCACCTTTAGCACCAGTTGCACCGTCTTTAACGATAGTGGTAGTAGTGTTACCGTTACCGTCTTTGATGGTTACAGTATGAGTACCATTGCCGTTGTCTTTAACTTCGGCTTCAGCGTTCTTACCGTCTTTAACGATGGTAGTAGTGGTGTTACCTTCGCCATCGGTGATGGTTACAGTGTGGGTACCGTTGCCGTTGTCTTTAACTTCGGCTTTCGCATTCTTACCGTCTGCACCGGTATCACCTTTGGCACCAGTTGCACCGTCTTTAACGACAGCAGTAGTGGTATTACCGTTACCGTCTTTGATGGTTACAGTATGAGTACCGTTGCCGTTGTCTTTAACGTCGGCTTCAGCGTTCTTACCGTCGGCACCGGTTGCACCAGTTGCGCCGGTATCGCCTTTGGCACCAGTTGCACCGTCTTTAACGATGGTAGTAGTAGTGTTACCGTTACCGTCTTTGATGGTTACAGTGTGAGTACCGTCGCCGTTGTCTTTAACGTCGGCTTCAGCGTTCTTACCGTCTGCACCAGTTGCACCATCTTTAATGATGGTAGTAGTGGTGTTACCGTTACCGTCTTTGATGGTTACAGTATGAGTACCGTCGCCGTTGTCTTTAACGTCGGCTTCAGCGTTCTTACCATCTGCACCAGTGTCACCTTTGGCACCAGTTGCACCGTCTTTAACGATGGTAGTAGTGGTGTTACCGTTACCGTCTTTGATGGTTACAGTGTGGGTACCGTCGCCGTTGTCTTTAACGTCAGCTTCAGCGTTCTTACCGTCGGCACCGGTTGCACCAGTATCGCCTTTGGCACCAGTTGCACCGTCTTTAACGATGGTAGTAGTGGTGTTACCGTTACCGTCTTTGATGGTTACAGTATGAGTACCGTCGCCGTTGTCTTTAACATCGGCTTCAGCGTTCTTACCGTCAGCACCGGTTGCACCAGTTGCGCCGGTA
>NZ_JBQCUV010000002.1:8370-227765 GCF_051962915.1 Neisseria sp. P0006.S009
TCGCCTTTGGCACCAGTTGCACCGTCTTTAATGATGGTAGTAGTGGTGTTACCGTTACCGTCTTTGATGGTTACAGTATGAGTACCGTTGCCGTTGTCTTTAACATCGGCTTCAGCGTTCTTACCGTCAGCACCGGTTGCACCAGTTGCGCCGGTATCGCCTTTGGCACCAGTTGCACCGTCTTTAATGATGGTAGTAGTGGTGTTACCGTTACCGTCTTTGATGGTTACAGTGTGAGTACCGTTGCCGTTGTCTTTAACATCGGCTTCAGCGTTCTTACCGTCTTTAATGATAGTAGTAGTGGTATTACCTTCGCCATCAGTGATAGTTACAGTG
Organism: Neisseria sp. P0006.S009; assembly: GCF_051962915.1. Taxonomy (NCBI): domain Bacteria; kingdom Pseudomonadati; phylum Pseudomonadota; class Betaproteobacteria; order Neisseriales; family Neisseriaceae; genus Neisseria; species Neisseria sp. P0006.S009. Next base: position 8,707 of record NZ_JBQCUV010000002.1, read on the forward strand.
TGAGTACCATCGCCGTTGTCTTTAACGTCGGCTTTAGCATTCTTACCATCTACACCGTCTTTACCGTCTTTAACGATGGTAGTAGTGACTGAACCGGTCTCAAGATCAGTAATAGTGATTGTATGGGTACCGTCACCATTATCTACAACTTCACCTGTGATGCTGCCACCTTTTTCACCAGTGTCACCTTTATCGCCTTTGTCGCCTTTAGCGCCGGCTGCACCAGTGTCACCTTTATCGCCTTTAGCGCCGGCTGCGCCAGTGTCACCTTTGTCGCCTTTAGCGCCGGCTGCGCCAGTAGCACCGTCTTTACCATCTTTACCGTTTTTACCGTCTTTAACGATGGTAGTAGTGACTGAGCCATCACCTAGATTAGTAATAGTGATGGTATGGGTACCGTCACCATTATCTACAACTTCACCTGTGATGCTGTCGCCTTTGTCGCCTTTAGCACCAGCTGCACCAGTATCACCTTTGTCGCCTTTAGCGCCGGCTGCACCAGTGTCACCTTTATCGCCTTTGTCGCCTTTAGCGCCGGCTGCACCAGTATCACCTTTGTCGCCTTTGTCGCCTTTAGCGCCGGCTGCACCAGTGTCACCTTTGTCGCCTTTAGCACCGGCTGCGCCAGTGTCACCTTTATCACCTTTGTCGCCTTTAGCGCCGGCTGCACCAGTGTCACCTTTATCGCCTTTGTCGCCTTTAGCGCCGGCTGCACCAGTATCACCTTTGTCGCCTTTGTCGCCTTTAGCGCCGGCTGCACCAGTGTCACCTTTGTCGCCTTTAGCACCGGCTGCGCCAGTGTCACCTTTATCGCCTTTGTCGCCTTTAGCGCCGGCTGCACCAGTATCACCTTTGTCGCCTTTAGCGCCGGCTGCACCAGTGTCACCTTTGTCGCCTTTAGCACCGGCTGCGCCAGTGTCACCTTTATCGCCTTTGTCGCCTTTAGCGCCGGCTGCACCAGTATCACCTTTGTCGCCTTTAGCGCCGGCTGCACCAGTGTCACCTTTGTCGCCTTTAGCACCGGCTGCGCCAGTGTCACCTTTATCGCCTTTGTCGCCTTTAGCGCCGGCTGCGCCAGTGTCACCTTTATCGCCTTTGTCGCCTTTAGCGCCGGCTGCACCAGTGTCACCTTTATCGCCTTTGTCGCCTTTAGCGCCGGCTGCACCAGTATCACCTTTGTCGCCTTTAGCGCCGGCTGCACCAGTATCACCTTTATCGCCTTTGTCGCCTTTAGCGCCGGCTGCACCAGTGTCACCTTTGTCGCCTTTAGCGCCGGCTGCACCAGTGTCACCTTTGTCGCCTTTAGCGCCGGCTGCACCAGTATCACCTTTGTCGCCTTTAGCGCCGGCTGCACCAGTAGCGCCGTCTTTACCGTCTTTACCATTCTTACCATCTTTTACGATAGTAGTAGTAACTGTACCGGTCTCAAGATCAGTAATAGTGATTGTATGGGTACCGTCTTTATTATCTACAACTTCACCAGTGATGCTGCCGCCTTTTGCACCGGTATCGCCGGTATCGCCTTTAGGACCTGCAGGACCGGTATCACCTTTTTCGCCTTTAGCACCAGTTGCACCAGTATCGCCTTTAGGGCCAGCCGCACCAGTTGCACCGGAAGCACCAGTAGAACCACCACCAATTACGCTCAGGGTGTATTCGTTAGTGCCGTTTGAGGTCATTGTCAAACCGTTACCGGCGATCAGTTTCAGAGTGTTATTGGCATTTGATTTAGGATCGTATTTGTATGTACCTTCAGCTGGTGAGCTACCGCTACCATTATGGCCTGAGAATACAAACGGATTCAGGTTTTCGATGCGGTTTGCAACAGCGTACAATTGAGAGCCGTTGATTGCATCGGTAGAAGTTGCAGAGATACGACCTGCAGCAACGTTTTGAATTTGACGTTCGTTACCTGCAGAGCCTACAGACAATACTGCGCCGTTATTTAAAGCGCTGGTTGCGCCTGCGAAGCCGCCGTAAGTGTAGTTGCCAACAGTAGCGCTGTTAGTAGGTGCGAATGCGTTGGTTGTAGAGCCGTTACCCAGGGCTACGCTGTTTTCGATAGTAGATTTAGCTTCTGTACCCAAAGCCAGAGTGTTTTTGGCTGTTGCTTGAGCACCGTTACCCAGGGCAGTTGCAAATTGGCCACCATTGGCTTGAGCACCACGGCCCAATGCGATGGCTTGTTCGGAGGTAGCTTGGCTTTGTACACCCAAAGCTACTGCGTATTTACCAGTTGCTTGAGCAGCAGGACCGAATGCAGCGGCAGAAATACCGTCCGCTACAGAACCGCGACCGATTGCTACAGCAGAACCTTTTTTAGCTTTAGCGTCGCCACCCAATGCTACTGCGCCGTTTGCCAGAGCTTGAGAACGTTGGCCGATAGCAGTTGCCACGATACCGGTTGCTTGAGAGTCGGTACCAATCGCCATTGCAGAACCGGCATTATTCACCACGCCGTCACCATCAGAACCAGTTGAAGTACCATTGGCTTGAGAGTTGTAACCTACAGCAACGTCAGCAGCTTGGTTTGCAGTAGCGCCGTTACCTTGAGCGATAGTGTTGTCAGCAAGGGCTTGGGATTTATAACCTACAGCGATAGCTTGTGCCCCAGCTGCTTTAGCAGCAGATTTACTATCAGCAGAAGAACCATCTTTTGCACCACCGATAGCAATAGAGTTAGTGCCTGAAGCATTAGCTGCCGCACCACCTGCAAACGAAGATTCGCCAGATGCTTTTGCCAACACACCAACTGCTGTCGCTCTTTCACTAGTAGCTTTGGAGAAACCACCAACTGCTACTGTGTTGTCTGCAGTCGCTTCTGAGTATGTACCAACAGCAACACCACGTTGGTTGGTAGCTTTAGAGTGAATACCTACTGCTACTGTATTTTGAGCAGTCGCTTGAGCATCCGAACCAACTGCAACTGCTGCATTTGCAGTAGCCAATGCTGTTTTACCAACAGCAATTGATGCTTCCCCAGTAGATTGAGATGTGGAACCAACCGCAATAGACTGAACACCTGTCGCTTTTGAGTCTGCAGCTATTGCAAGCGCTTGATTTCCAGTTGCCTGACCATTTTGACCAATTGCAATAGCATTAGTATCAGAAGCTACTGTACCATGACCAAGCGCAACACTGTTTTCTTTAGTTGCATTAGCTGCATTACCAATAGCTACTGCCTTATCTCCAGTACCAGTTGCCTCAGAACCAATCGCAATTGAGTCATGAGACAGCACATTACCAGGCTCAGATCTATAGGTATTTGCACCAGTACCAATATTAATATTGCGTGTACCTTGATTAGTACCTACCACATTATTTGGATTATCTGATTTAATGGTAATTGTACTAGCAGATGTCTCCACACCTGCTTGAGCAGCACCGGAAGCCATCAAGGCACCTGCCGCTGCAACTGCAACAGCTACGGCTTTACGCTTGTCAGAAGCGGATTTTTTGCCGTGCGCATGGCTGATTTCGGAAACCGCGGTCCATGTCTGGGTCGCGTGGTTCCAAATGACTTTAAAGACTTTATTCATATCGATTTTCCTGTAAGGGGTTTGATTTCTTTTGGGACGTTTGCTCGGCCATAAACCGCTTGCCCATACATATGCCGCACTTCAGAGTCTCCCCTTTATGCGGTTTTACGTCGTAATCTCTTGTATGCAATTCCCGTGCCAAAAGTTTCCACTCGGCCGAATGGCAGCTAAATTCCTGTTTTATGGGATTTTATGCTGATACATTTTGGGAAGCTTGTGAAGTTTGGGAAACGATGTGCCGTTTTTTGTCAGCTTGTTTCTTAACAAGTCACTTTTTGTCAGCTTCTTTCAATGCATTCGGAATCCTTGTCCAAATTTTATATGCGTTTGGTTTTACAAATCAACTCTTCCGATAAAGTGTTATTTTTTCGCCCTCAACGGTCATGCTAGTTAGATTTACTTGTTGTTTTTTTAAACGCCTTTTCTAACTATATGATTTTTATTGAAATTTTAAATAATAATGATTATTAAATAATATGTTAACAGGATAGTTATTTTAGTGATAGATTTAGATGTCAGCTTTTATTTAGAGAATTAATGAGATTTGTATCGAGGATCGGTTTAAACCGTGTGATGGGTTTATATCGCCTGTTTTCAGATGGCCTTTAACGTTTTCTAACATAGCAAACAGCGGGCAAATGACACGAATTTATGCGCTATTGAGCCGATGGACAGCGTTAAAAAGGCAAGTGTAAAACTTGCCTTTACGTTTGGGATTTGTTTGTTCTCTATTGTAGAAAACTGTGTTATTTTTCAGACGGCCTTACCACCGGAATGTTTGGGTCACGCCTGCGGATGCGCCGTTGTTGCCGGCATAGCCGTAGCCGCCGGTATGGCTGGAGGCGCAGGCGGTGAGTGTGGCGAGGGTAAGGATGAGGAGGATGTGTCTCATGTTTCTTTCTCTGAGTGGGTTGGTTTTAGGCTTGTGTGGCGTTGTGTTGCTGCATGAATCGGACGGGCTGGGGCTTGGTTGCTTTGTCCTGATTTACAGTTAGGCCGCTAAATTATTTGATGATTGAAGAAGGCCGTCTGAAAACTGGTTTCATGATATTGAAACTTTGTTTTCAGACGGCCTTTATTTTATATCAGCTTATCAGTGGCGGAAATGGCGGATGCCGGTGACGACCATGGCGATGCCGTGTTCGTCCGCTGCGTCAAAGACTTCTTGGTCGCGCATGGAGCCTGCGGGATGGATGATGGCTTTGATGCCCTGCTCGGCAATGACATCTACGCCGTCGCGGAAGGGGAAGAAGGCATCGGAAGCGGCACATGCGCCGTTGAGGTCGAAATTGGCATCTTGCGCTTTGCGGGCGGCGATGCGGGTGCTGTCCACGCGGCTCATTTGGCCTGCACCGATGCCGTAGGTTTGACCGCCTTTGCCGAAGACGATAGCGTTGGATTTAACGTATTTTGCGACATTCCAAACGAACATCAGGTCGTTCCATTCTTGTTCGGTCGGTTGGCGTTTGGAGACGACTTTCAAATCGGCGCGGCTGATGCGATGGATGTCGGGGGTTTGTACCAACAGTCCGCCGCCGACGCGTTTGAGTTCAAAGCGGTTGGCACCTGCTTCGAGCGGCACTTCCAATACGCGCACGTTTTTCTTGGCGGCGGCGATTTCGAGGGCTTCGGCGGTAAACTTCGGCGCCATGAGGACTTCCATAAATTGGTTGTCGGTAATTTGTTTGACGGTTTCGCCGTCCACTTCGCGGTTGAAGGCGATGATACCGCCGAATGCGCTGGTGGTGTCGGTAGCGTAGGCGAGTTTGTAGGCGGTCAAGGTATCGGCTGCAACGGCTACGCCGCACGGATTGGCGTGTTTCACGATCACGCAGGCCGGCGCATCGAAGGATTTGACGGCTTCCCAGGCGGCATCGGCATCGGCGATGTTGTTGTACGACAATTCTTTGCCTTGGAGCTGTTTGTAGGCGGAAAGGCTGCCTGCGGCAGGGTAAATATCGCGGTAGAACGCGGCGCGTTGGTGCGGATTTTCGCCGTAGCGCATGTCTTGCACTTTAATCCAGCTTTGGTTGAACTGACTTGGGAATTCGCCGATTTGGGGCTGACCGCTCAAGACGTCGTCTGAAAGCGAGGTCAGGTAGTTGGAAATCATGCCGTCGTATTGGGCGGTATGGCTGAATGCTTTGCGTGAAAGGTTGAAACGGGTTTTGTCGCTCAATGCGCCGTTGTTGGCTTCGAGTTCGGCGGCGATGGCAGGGAAATCGGCGGTATCGGTAACGATGGCGACGTGTTTCCAGTTTTTCGCGGCAGAGCGCACCATGGTCGGGCCGCCGATGTCGATGTTTTCAATCGCGTCTTCCAGTGTGCAATTTGGTTTGGCGATGGTGGCGGCGAAGGGGTAGAGGTTGACGCACACGAGGTCGATATTGCCGATGCCGTGTTCTTCCATCTTGGCGACGTGTTCGTCCAAATCGCGACGGCCGAGGATGCCGCCGTGGATTTTCGGATGCAGGGTTTTCACGCGGCCGTCGAGCATTTCGGGAAAACCGGTATAGTCGGCAACTTCGATAACGGGAACGCCTGCATCAGCCAAGAGCTTTGCTGTACCGCCGGTAGAGAGGATTTCTACACCGAGCTTGGTCAGGATTTGGGCAAATTCGACTGCGCCTGTCTTGTCGGACAGGCTGATCAGGGCGCGTTTGATGGAAGACATGGGGATTCCTTTTTTGAAGGTTTAATCGATATGGGATGAATTTTCAGGGCGGTATTATCCGCTATTTTCGCCTTTTTGGCAGTAGGTTTTTATAGATATTGTTGACAATTTTATTGTAAAAGGCCGTCTGAAACTCGGTTTCAGACGGCCTGATGTTTTTGACTATTTAAATCCCATTTTCTTCGCCATGCATACTGCGCCTGCCATGCCTGCGCATAATGGCATGAGCAAGGCAACGGGGGCGTAGGTGAGTTCTAAAACAAAGACGATGGCCGTCAGGGGCATTTTGAGGGAAACGCCGAGGAAAACGGCGGCACCGACAACGGCCGCGCTTTCGGAGGACATGGCAGGAAAGAAAGTATTCCACGCGGCTGCGGCGGCAAAAGCGATGGTACTGCCGAGCATCATGGACGGGGTAATCAGGCCGCCGTATGCGCCTGCCGCCAGCGCCATTAAGACGACCAGCCATTTGACGGCGGTCAGCTCAAGGCTGTGTTGCCAGTCGGTCATGCCGCCAAAGGTCAATTGGTTGCCTGCTTTGCCGTTGCCCAAAATTTCGGGAAACCAAACGGCAATCGCGCCGATGAGTGCAAACATGCAGACGGCCAAGGGAATGATTTTGATGTTGTCGCGCTTGATGAAGGGGAATTTTTGGGCGGTGCGCTGGAAAAAGACGGCGGTTGCGCCCAGTATCGGGCCGATGATGGCGGAAAACCAAAGTAATGAGGTGTTAATGGAAAGGTTGGCCGGATGATATTGCTGCACGTCGCCCAAGCCGATGCGTGCGACGGCGGTGGCGATGACGGAAGTCAGCAATGCGGCGGCGACGGCTTGCTGCGTCCATACGCCCAGCATGGCTTCGAGGATGAAAAGTGTGGAGGCGAGCGGCACGTTATACACGGCCGCCAAACCTGCACCCGAGGCGCAAGCAATGACCAGTCTTGCATCGTCTTCGCTCAACCCGAAACGGTTGACGCCGACTGAGGCGAAAGCGGCGGTCATTTCGCGCGGCGCAACTTCGCGGCCGAGCGGCGAACCCAGCCCGACAGTAATGATTTGCAACAGGGCATGGCTGACGGTTTCCAAAAACGGAAAACCGGCAAGCGGATTTTTAACCACGGCTTTGATACCCGGTTGCGGCCTGCCGTAGCGTTTGAGCAACCACCACCCCAAGCCGACCACCACGCCGCAACAGGCCACGACCACGATACGCCGCGCAGGACTTGCCTGCGCTACGCCCTCTCGGAATGAAACGTATAGGCCGTCTGAACCGTAACCATAGGCAAGATGTTGAATTGTATGCATGATTTCGGTTAATACAATGCCGACCATGCCGCCGATGATGCCGGTAATGATGAGGGCGGCCCAGAGTTTATGAGTGTCTTTCACGGGTTTTGACTTGAGGTAGTAATGGTTTGATCAAAGCGTTTTTCGGGGGAACTATTGTCCGCCCAAGGGATAGTTTTTGGGGGCAACGTGGGTTTTGCCGTTATAAGGAAAAATATATTTCTGATTTTTATAATTTTTCTTTCCTGATACGCCGCTGAGTTTTGCAGTCAACGCCCATACGCCGGATACGGCAGGACGGCTTTTGTCAAAAGCAATTTTGGCTTCCAGGCTGGTATATCTGTCTTTGCAGTCTCGCTTTTCACGCCCTTTCCATTCATCGCAATCTCCAAAATATGCGCCGTTATCGTTACCGCTGATAATAAAGCTTTTACGGATGCGGTTGCTATCATCGGTAAACAGGAAGTTTTGCGAAGTCGTCGTGTCGCCTTGGCCTGTATAACTTGACTCGACAGTGTAGCCCCAGTTTTGCGCGCCCACCTGAACAAACTTCCACGCCTTATTCTCCGGCACATCCCCCCATGCGCCGATTTCATCTCTTCCGTGCTGTTTGATTGCCCACTTGCCGTCTGTTTTTTCCAAAACAAACAATTCTGCCAAACCCGAAGAGGCGTGCGCGTCATTTTTTTCTTTCTCTTCTAAATCGTAGGCAAAACCTGTGTACAACACATAGCGCGCGGCTTTGCCGTTGCGCGTTACGGTATGGTCGGCAACGGGTTTCATGCAATACATAATATTGTCAGATACTGTCTCACTGTCTTTCGGCGGCTTGGCGAGCTGGCATTTGTGCGCGGCAAGCGGTCGGTTGTAATACTTGGCAATGACGGCTTGTACGGCGGCTTTATCGTTATCGGGTGCAGCCGACGCCAAGATAGGGCAGGCAAGCAAAAGCAGGGAGATAATGTGTTTCATAGAAATTTTCCCAAAATGTTTTATTGAAAAAAGATACTGCTTACTTCAGGCCGTCTGAAACCGTTTTCAGACGGCTTTTTTGTGTTTGTTGCTGACACGCGCCAACATACCGGCGACAAAAGTGGACGCAATAACGACGGTAATGCCCATCGCAGACATAGCGCTTAAATGTTCGCCCAAAATTAACACCGCCATGATAACGCCGATGACCGGCTCAAGCGAAATCAGTAGGCCGGATACGTTGGCAGGGACTTTGTTCATGCCTTTGTTCCACAACAGATAGGCAAGCCAGCTGCAACCGATCCCCATATATAAAATCGACAGCGTACCGCCCCATGACCAGTTGATTTGATAACTGTCTGCCAACACCAGCGAAAACGGCAGACACAACACCGCCGCCACCGCCATGGAAGCCACGGTAAATGCAGGCGCACCGATACGGGCAACCATCTGCTGGCTCGGACGTATCACGCCTGCAAAACCCAATCCCGCAAGCAAAATCAACAGACAGCCGAACCAGTCAATCGTACCGCCCTCTTCCGCGCCGCCCATTACCATCATGCCCACGCCGACAAACGCCGCCGTACCGCAAATCCAGTGGTAAATTTTCGCTTTGTCGTTGAAAAAGAAATGACCGACAAAAACCACCAGCAAAGGCTCCAACCCCACCATGGTAACCGCGCTGGCGGCAGACGTGTATTTCAAACCGATAAACTGGAGCATCAAAACGACAACGTAGTTGACAAAGGAAATCCACAACAACGGCTTCCACTCGCTCCGCGGAATCCTACCCAAATGACGGCGGCACGACGGCAGTACCATCAACGCGGCAATCAACAACCGTGCCTCAACCATCAGCGCAGGGTCGATCATCTCGTAAGAATACTTGGCAGCGATAAAAGAGCTGCCCCAAATCAGCAGGGCAAGTATTTGATAGAACATGGTCCGACCTTTTAAAAAGGATTAATCGTTTCTTCTCTATATTTATTATTCAGACGGCCTGGAGAGTTAGCCTTTTTTATTTTGTCTGCGTCAGCGAATCCAAAAAGTCAAAGAGTTTGGCATTCATTTCACTGAAATCCGCCGCTTCGATTTTATCCGGATGCTGGACATAAGTTTGGGCTTGGCTTTGTTCGGCCACATTTTCGCGTCCGTCCACCGCAATCAGCAGCCCGACGGCTTCATGGTCAAACTCCAAATGGGCCTGGAAGGCATAATGTTTGGGCGCAAAACGGATAATCTGGCGCGGACAGCCTTTGCTGGTTGCCAACACAACCGCCTTATCCGTCAAACCGGGCATATCACCGTGCCAATGGCCGGTATTCAGGGTTTTGCCCAACAGGGAAACATGGGCATCCGCCAAACCTTCCGCCGTCAGCTCAATCGGATAAATGCCGATTTCACGCTCAGGGCTGCGTGTGTGGCGCGCGCCGTAGGCAACGGATAAAAGCTGCGCACCCAAACACACGCCGACAATATATTTATCCGCCACCATCGCCTGACGCATCAGGCACAGCTCTGATTCGGGGTCGTAATACGGGAATGCCTGCCTGTCTTCATCAGGCGATTGCGGCCCGCCCATCACAATCAAAAAATCTATATCATCCACATTGTCAGGCAGGGTTTCCCTTTCGTACACTTTGGTTGTACTGATGTTATGTCCGCGCCATTGCGCCCATTTCAAATATGCTCCCGGCACTTCAAATGCCTCGTGCAAGATGAAATGGATATTTAACTTATTCGGATTTTGCATTGTTATTTCTCCTTCGACCGTCAGGACGGATTGCCCTGCCGCATTACAGCATACCGTGCTGTTGTAATTTTTTACGCAGGGTATTGCGGTTCAAACCCAAAATAACCGCCGCTTTAGACTGGTTGCCGCCGCATTGCTCCATCACGCAGGCAAGCATCGGCTTTTCCACTTGATGCAATACCATATCATACACGCCGCAAGGTTCCGTACCATCCAAGTCTTTGAAGTATTGTCGTAAGTTTTGTTCAATACATTGCGCAATGTCAGTCGTCGTTTGATTCATCGTGATTGTCTTTCTTTAGATTTGTTTTTAAATGATGAGGCCGTCTGAAACTCTTCAGCCTTCCCGATAATGGCATACCCAACGGTTGGTTTTTTCTGAAAGTATTTCAAGATAGGCGGCAAGGGTATCGTATTGTGCCGCAGCACTATCCAAGCGGTTGATTTCCCGGCGTGTTTGCTCTCCGTCGGGCATTTCATCGATGTACCAGCCGATGTGTTTGCGGGCGATGCGTACGCCGGCAATTTCGCCATAAAATTCATGCATGGCGCGGATGTGGTTCAAAATGGTGGCGTTGCATTCTGCCAAGCTCAAGGCCGGCGGCAAAACGCCGTGTTCGGCGTAATGTTTTAAATCACGGAAAAGCCACGGCCTGCCTTGTGCGCCGCGCCCTATCATGATGCCGTCGGCGGCGGTTTGTTTGAGGACGGCGGCGGCTTTTTGCGGCGAAGTAATATCGCCGTTAACCCAAACGGGAATGTTCAGACGGCCTTTGGTTTCGGCAATCAGTTCGTAACGCGCTTCGCCTTTGTACATTTGCGTGCGTGTACGTCCGTGGATGGCAAGGGCTGCGATGCCTGATTCTTCGGCAATTTTGGCGATGGTCGGCAAGTTTTGATGTTCGTCATGCCAGCCCAAACGGGTTTTGAGGGTAACGGGTACGTCCACCGCGTTGACAACGGCTGCCAAGATTTCGGCAACCAACGGCTCGTTTTGCATCAATGCGCTGCCTGCCTGAACATTGCAGACTTTTTTGGCCGGACAGCCCATGTTTATATCAATGACCTGCGCGCCCAAGCCGACATTGTAACGCGCGGCTTCCGCCATCTGCTGCGGATCGCTGCCGGCAATCTGCACGGCCACCACTCCGCCCTCGCCTTCAAAATCGCTACGGCGCAAGGTTTTTTTGGTATGGCGCAAGCTCGGATCGCTGGTCAGCATTTCGCATACCGCCCACCCTGCGCCAAACTCGCGGCAAATCCGGCGGAACGGTTTGTCCGTAATGCCTGCCATGGGGGCAAGTGCGATAGGATTGTCAATGAAATAGCCGCCGATGTGCATGATGTTTGCGCCAAATTGAAAGGGCTGAAATTGTACAATTTTTAAGCAACTTTTCCAATCGTATTTACATGTTACACAATGAAAAAGGCCGTCTGAAACTGAGTTTCAGACGGCCTTTTCAGCCACAACATTCAAATAAACAACATGACAACCATCCCCACTGCGTCCTGAATCATAGCAATAATCGGCCAAATCAGTTTGGCCAGCAGGCCGGTAAACAACAGAATCAGGATAATCCATGTGCCGTATGGCTCGATTTTACGGAACTGCATGGACTGTTTGGCATTGAGGAAGGTATCGATAAAAATACCGCCGTCCCAAGGCAATATCGGAATCAGGCTAAATGCGACCCAAATCGAGTTCACCATCACGCCGTAACCTGCCATCTGCACCAACGGCGCTTGATAAGACTCAGGGACATACGCGGAAAATACGACGACAAAGCCCCAAAAGAACGCCAAAATCAGATTGGCAATCGGACCTGAAATCGACACCCAACGCCACGCGCGGCGCGGATCGCGGAAATTGCGCGAATCGATGGGCATAGGACGCGCCCAGCCGAACAGAAAACTGCCTATCATCAGACACACCAACGGCACGACAATCGTACCGACAGGGTCGATGTGCGGCAGCGGATTGAGCGTCAAACGCCCAAGCTGCTCGCCGGTATGGTCGCCCCAATAACGCGCCGTATAACCGCGTGCTACTTCGCGCACGGTAATGGCCAACAACACGGGCAATACTGCCAGCAGAAATACGCCTAAATCAAAATTTGCAAACATGGTTTTCCTTATCAAACATGCCGTCTGAAAACAGAAAATATCCTTTCAGACGGCCTGAGGCTTTAATCTTCTTCTGTCTTATCCGAATCGAAAGACTCTTTCAGCTCTCGCCAAGTAATGCCTTTACCTTGCGGATTTAGCTTGAAGACTGCTTCACTATAAAGTAATGGCGAATATCTTTAATAAAAGGCCTGTCATGCTGAAATTTAACACGCAGTACTAATTCCATAAAGGTTTTCAAACAGCATGATTCATTGCTTCTCGCTATCATACCCAATTCGAGCACCCCATTTATTTCAAGCCTAAAGGCCGTCTGAAACTTCAAATCCAGTTTCAGACGGCCTTTAATTTCTTATTTAAAATGCCTCAGCTGTTTTACAGGCTGTAATACATTTCAAATTCCAGCGGATGAGGTGCCATACGGATACGGCGGACATCTTCCTCTTTAAAGGCGATGTAGCTGTCGATCCAGTCTTTGCTGAACACGCCGCCGCACAGGAGGAATTCGTGGTCGGCTTTGAGGGCGGCCAGTGCTTCTTCCAAAGAAGCGCAAACGGTTGGCACCAATGCATCTTCTTCCGGAGGCAGGTCGTACAGGTTTTTATCGGCTGGGTCGCCCGGATGGATTTTGTTTTGAATACCGTCCAAACCGGCCATCAACAAAGCGGCAAATGCCAAGTATGGGTTGGCGGTCGGATCAGGGAAACGCGCTTCGATGCGGCGTGCTTTGCTGCTGTTCACAGACGGAATGCGGATGGAAGCAGAACGGTTTTTGGCGGAATATGCCAGTTTGGTCGGCGCTTCAAAGTGCGGCACGAGGCGTTTGTAGGAGTTGGTGGATGGATTGGTAATCGCGTTCAAGGCTTTGGCGTGTTTGATGATGCCGCCGATGTAATAAAGGGCGGTATCGGACAAACCGGCATAGCCATCACCTGAGAACAGGTTTTGACCGTCTTTCCAAATGGATTGGTGAACGTGCATACCGCTGCCGTTATCGCCCATAATCGGTTTAGGCATAAATGTAGCGGTTTTGCCGAAGTTGTGGGCAACGTTTTGAATCACGTATTTCATGTCTTGGGTTTGGTCGGCGCGTTTAACCAAAGTGGCAAAACGGGTGCCGATTTCCATTTGGCTGCCGGTGCCGACTTCGGCGTGATGGACTTCCACTTCGATGCCGAGTTCTTCCAAAACATTGACCATGGCAGAACGCAGGTCTTGGCCGCAATCAATCGGCGCAACAGGTGCGTAACCGCCTTTGACGGTCGGACGGTGGCCGGTATTTTGACCGTCCATGTGCAGGCCGCTTGACCATGCGCCACTTTCGGAAGTGATTTCGTAACGGGTTTTGTGCATATCGGTTTCAAATTCTACGCCGTCAAAAACGAAGAATTCAGGCTCGGGGCCGAAATAGGCGGTATCGCCGATACCGGAAGATTTCAAGTAAGCTTCGGCGCGGCGTGCGATAGAGCGGGGGTCGCGGTCATAGCCTTGGCCGTCGGCCGGATCGATAACGTCGCAGGTAAAGACAACGGTGGTATCGTCGTAGAAAGGATCGACGAAGGCCGTAGACGCATCGGGACGCAACTGCATATCGGAAGCCTGAATACCTTTCCAACCGCCGATGGACGAACCGTCAAACGCCTGACCGTTTTCGAACCATTCTTCGGGATCGTCGAGAACGATGCGGGCGGGGATGGTAAAGTGGTGCTGCTTGCCTTTGGTATCGGTAAAGCGCAAATCTACGAAGCGGGCTTCGCTTTCTTCAATCAGTTTTACAGCGTCTTTGATGGACATCTTCAGCTCCTGAGGGAATGGGTTTAAGTTGTTATTCTACCACGGTAAGGCCGTCTGAAATACATCAGGGCACCCGTTTTTACGCAATGAAATATAGTTTCAGACTGTTTAATTGTCAACAATTTTACATTACGCTTTCTTAACATAAAGACCGCTATAATAAGCACTCTTTTCTTTTGTTTCCGCAGAACCTGTTTTATGAACAATACCCCGCGTTACGCCGTTTTCGGCAATCCCGTTGCACACAGTAAATCGCCGCAAATCCATCAACAATTTGCGCTGCAGGAAGGCGCAGACATCGAATATGGGCGCATTTGTGCCGAAATCGGCGGTTTTGCCGAGGCTGTTGCGGCGTTTCGTGCCGAGGGCGGGCAAGGTGCGAATGTAACTGTTCCGTTCAAGCAGGAAGCTTTTGCGCTGGCGGACGAGCATTCCGAACGCGCGTTGGCTGCCGGTGCAGTCAATACGCTAGTGTGGTTGGAAGACGGCAGGATACGCGGCGACAACACCGACGGTATCGGTTTGGCCAACGACATCACGCAGGTCAAAAACATTGCCATCGAAGGCAAAACCATTTTGCTTTTGGGCGCAGGTGGCGCGGTGCGCGGCGTGATTCCGGTGTTGAAAGAACACCGCCCTGCCCGTATCGTCATTGCCAACCGTACCCACGCAAAAGCCGAGGAATTGGCGCAGCTTTTCGGCATTGAAGCCGTCCCGATGGCGGATTTGAACGGCGGCTTTGATATCATCATCAACGGCACGTCCGGCGGCTTGAGCGGTCAGCTTCCTGCCGTCAATCCTGAAATTTTCCGCGACTGCAGCCTTGCCTACGATATGGTTTACGGCGACGCGGCGCAGGCGTTTTTGAACTTTGCCCGAAGCAGCAGCGCGGCCGAAGTTTCAGACGGCCTGGGCATGCTGGTCGGTCAGGCTGCCGCCTCCTACCATATTTGGCGAGGATTTACTCCCGATATCCGCCCTGTTATCGAATACATGAAAGCCCTGTAACCATGTTCCGCATCATCAAATGGCTGATTGCCCTGCCCATCGGCATCTTCATTTTCTTCAACGCTTATGTGTACGGCAACATCATTACCTACCGCGCCGTCGCGCCCAGCAAAACCGCCTTCATGTCGATGCGCATGAGCCAGTTTGCAAGCGAAGGGCGCGATGTCGAGCTGGACTACCGCTGGGTGCCTTACGACCAAATCTCCGTCAACCTCAAAAAAGCCCTGATTGCTTCCGAAGACGCCAACTTTGCCGAACACAGTGGCTTTGACTGGAACGGCATCAAATACGCCATGAAACGCAATAAACAAAGCGGCGAAGTCAAAGCCGGCGGTTCGACCATCAGCCAACAGCTGGCGAAAAACCTGTTTCTCAACGAAAGCCGCAGCTACATCCGCAAAGGCGAAGAAGCGGCGATTACCGCGATGATGGAAGCTGTTACCGACAAAGACCGCATTTTTGAGCTGTATTTAAACTCAATTGAATGGCACTACGGCGTATTCGGCGCGGAAGCGGCATCCCAGTATTTCTACAAGAAACCTGCCTCCGCCCTCACCCGCCAACAAGCCGCCAAGCTCACGGCACGCGTTCCGGCTCCGCTGTTTTACGCAGACCACCCTAAGAGCAAACGGATGCACAACAAAACCAATATCATCCTGCGCAGGATGGGTTCGGCAGAATTACCTGAAAGCGATATGGATTAATGAAGAAGGCCGTCTGAACATTTCAGACGGCCTTTATTTTTAGGCTTTCTCTTCCGGATCCGGTACGTCAAACACTTGGCGCAGGTAAGCGAGGAAGGTGTTGTTGGTGGTCATGGTTTTGCCCGGGGAGTCGGAGAGCTTGGCGACGGATTGGCCGTTACACTCGACGAGCTTCAAGACAATGTTCAAAGGTGTGTGTCCCAAGTCGTTGGTCAGATTGGTACCGATACCGAAACTGGTTTTGAAACGGTCTTTGAAGTATTGGTGCAACGCCCATGAACGCTCAATATCGAGGCCGTCTGAAAAGGTCAGCATTTTGGTGCGGCTGTCGATTTTGAGTTTTTTGTAATGCTCGTAGGCTTTGTCGCCCCAAATATAAGGATCGCCGCTGTCATGACGCAGGCCGTCGAAGAGTTTGGCGAAGTAAAGATCGAAATCGCGCAAGAAGGCATCCATGCCGACCACATCGGTCAGGGCGATACCGAGGTCGCCGCGGTATTCGTGTACCCAGCTTTCCAGCGCGGCTTTTTGGAAATTGCGCAAACGTACGTCCAAGGCTTGGAAGGCTTGGAGGAACTCGTGCGCCATGGTGCCGATGGGTGTGATACCGAGTTTTTTGGCCAGATAAACGTTGCTGGTACCGCGCACGATATCAGGAGCGGCTTCCAGCAAGGTACGGATAACGTGTTCCTGCCATGCAAGGGTATAGCGGCGGCGCGTACCGAAATCGGAAATCAGGAACGGCGGATCATTCGGATTTTGAGTGGCCGCAATTTCTTTCAGCTGTTGCGCTTTGGCCTGCAAACGGCGCTCACCCTCTTCGATGACGGCAGGCGTTTCCAAGCGGCGGAAATAGAGTTCGTTGACGATGGCAAGAATGAAAATCTCGAAGAACATCGCCTGTACCATCGGGCCTTCGATGCGGATATTCAGACGGCCTTGGTCGTCGGGGCTGACTCGGACGAAGCGGCGTTGGAGTTGGAAAAGTTCGAGATAATCGACAAAATCGCTTTTGATAAAACGCAGGCTGCGCAGATAGTCGAGTTCGTCATGGGTAAAGCGCAGCTGGCACAGGGCGTCGAGCTCGCGTTCCAAGTCTTCTTGAATATCGGCCAGCGGATACACCATCTCTTTGTTGCGGCAGCGGAATTCGTAGAGGCTGTGGGTTTGCGGGAATTGGTGCAACACGACTTGCAGCATGGTGAATTTGTACAGGTCGGTATCAAGCAGGGATTGGATAATGGGCTGATGAGCAGACATAAGCTTTCTCTGAGTAAACGTGGGCGTTGAGGTATCGATTTTAATGGAAAAGGCCGTCTGAAAGAAACCTTATTCAGACGGCCTTTATCTTATTAATCCAACTGCGCTACGGAAACCGGCAAAGAGCGGATGGTAGACAACATCGTGCTGGCATCTTTTTGCTGTTTGCGGAACGCGGCCATATTGGTCGGGGTCAATTTCGGCGTCGGCAGAGCGACGGTAGTCGGGTTGACCGGCTGGCCGTTGACGCGTGCTTCGTAGTGCAGGTGCGGACCGGTAGAACGGCCGGTTGTACCCACAAAACCAATCACTTCGCCGGCGCGGACTCTACCGTCGGCAGGGCTGAACGCGCTCATGTGGCCGTACAGGGTTTCCACACCGTTGGCATGGCGAATCATAACGGTATTGCCGTAACCACCTTTCCAACCTTTGAAAATCACTTCGCCGTCGGCAGCGGCCTTAATCGGCGTACCGGTCGGAGCGGCATAGTCGATACCGGTGTGCATACGGACGGTATGCAAAACCGGGTGGACACGGTAGCCGAATGGGGAAGAAATGCGCGTGTATGCAACAGGCTCGGTATTAAAGCCTTCTTTTTGTTGCAGGGACTTACCGTTTTGGTCGTAGTAGCTGCCGCTTTCTTCGTCGCCTTTACCTTGACTGTAATAATAGGCTTGGTAGGTTTTACCGTCTTTAACCACTTCAGCCGCCAAAATATCGCCAACCGCCATTTGCTGGCCGCGGAAATACATGCTGTTGTACAAAAGGCGTACGGTATCGCCTTCTTTCAAATCGCTCATATTGAACGAGTCGGCAAAGATTTCTTTGAGCTGGATATACACTTCGGAAGGTATTTCGGCACGGAGCATATCGCCGATGGCGGAAGTGCGGATTTGTACGGAGCGCAGGGTTGGCATGGTTTTCATGTCAATTTCGGCATTAGAGATGCGCCATTTTCCTTTGACTTTTTCCAAAGCCACCAAGTTGCGTTCCAATTCTTCATCGGTAAAGAATTGAACATCGGTTACTTGGCCTGAAGAGTCGATGCGGATGTTGACGGATTGGTTGGTCCGCAGGTTTTTCATATCGAGGTTGGCATTGTTTTTCGCCATGATTTGCTTGATGTCTTCTTGGTTGACACCCATGCGCGTCAAAACGTCTGCCAAAGAGTCGCCGGCTTGGACGGCTTCTTGCACCCAATAGCTGGATTGATAGGTATTGGTTTCCACATAAACGGCAGGCAACTCTTCGGAAATACGCTCGACTTTGAAATCGGTTTGTGCAGGTTGAGGGTCGGTAATGGCGTATGCAGTCATGATGCCTGAAGCCGGCAGCAGAAACGCTAAGAGGGTTGCTTTGAATCGAGTGGAATATTTGTTTTTAATCACGCGTTATCCTTAATGGGGCGGTCTGTTTTTGAGGTTTGCAGAATGCCGGCACATCCGGCCTGCCGCGACCGCCTGCTGGTTTAAACAGTTTTGGGGATAAAGGACTTTGAGTCTTTTTTCCGATCTGAAAATCAGGTTTTCATTCGGAATGAATGAGGTCGTATTTGAGATTGACGTTATTATCAGGGCTATTGTGTTGATTTACACCCTGTTTTTCTGAAATTTACGCCACGCATTTTAACATGACAGCCCGTTTTTTCCAAACCGGCCGTCTGAACGGCTCTTTTTCAGGGCGTGAGGGCAAGGTTCCGAAACGCATCATTTGTCGCGTAAAATAACGGTTTTCCTATCTATTTGCGCTTATGAAGCTGACCCTCGCCCTCCCCTCGCTCAACCGCTTTGCCGACGAATCCGTCCCTGAGCTTGCCTTACCTGCTTTTAACCGTCTTTTGCGTTACGGCACATTACGCAAAGAAACACTCAGGCCGTCTGAATTTTACGGACGCCATTTGTGGAGCGGCAGCCTCATTGCCCAAGTGCAACGTTTACGCCACACAAGCCAAAAACGCGCGGCCGCTTTTGCCTCTCCGGTTTGGCAACAGATGGGCATGCACCATGTCAACATTATCAGCGGCGAGTTTATCGGCATCCAAAAAGAGGAGGCTCAGCGGTTATGTGCGGATTTGTCGGCGTTTTATCAAGATAAAGATTGGCAATTCGAGCCGCTTTGCGAAAGCATGTGGCTGCTCAGTATGCCGATGACTGAAGATTGGGGAGCGGAATGTGTTTTGGATGTGTGCGGGCAGCCGGAAATGGACGGTCAGGCGCACGGCAAAGATGCGGTGTCTTGGTTGGCCATGCAGACGGAAATTCAAATGTTTCTCCACACGCATCCGATTAACCAAGCGCGTGAACAACAAGGACTGCCGGAAATCAACGGTTTGTGGCTGTGGAATGATGCGGACGGTACACAGTCTGCAGATATTGTCGCTTCAGACAGCGCATGGGCGCGTTTTTCAGATACGCCCAAAATCAATGCACCATACGATTTGAAGGCTTGGTTTGAGATGCTTCAAGAAACAGGCAACACGGTTTCAGACGGCCTTATCTTTTTGGACGACTTAGTTTCCACCTTACAGACAGGCGATGTTTGGGCATACAAAGATATTTTGGAAAGCTGGGAAACCCGTTGGTTTGCGCCTTTATGGGACGCACTCGCTTCAGGCCGTCTGAAAACCGTATGCATTACCACAGACGGCGAAAACGGCGGCACGCTGGAAATCGGCCGCCGTTCCAAATGGGCATTTTGGCGCAAAGCTAAAACGTTTAACGGATCGTGGTAAGCGGTTTTAAGCCTCCAACGCTTCCAATTTGGCAGAAATTCTATCCCACACATCCTGCAACGGAATCGCTTTCAACAAACGTGTCGGATCGTTGGTGTCGATACTGTCAGGATGCGGCAATTCGGCATAATCGCCGGCATAAATGACTTCCGCCTGTTCGGAATACGGACGCCATTTATCCACCCATGACGCGCCAAACAAAGCAATTTGCGGTTTATCCAAAGCAGCGGCGATGTGCATCGGTGCAGAATCGACACCGACAAACAGCTTCGCTCCCTCAATGGCCGCCGCCAATTCACGCAGACTCAAGCATCCGGACAACACATATACTTTTCTGCCCTCTGGAATATTCAGACGGCCTATAATTTCCTGAAGCATGTATTGCTCGACAGTGTCGGGAGAAGCAGTCAATACGACATTCTGTCCGCTGTTGAGCAGAAGCTGTACGATGGCGGCGTTTTTGCCGTCTTCCCAACATTTGAAATGCCAACGCGCACCCGGGTGCATCAACACATAATCTTCGCCGTTCCAACCCTGCTCACGCAATTTCTGTTGCATGCTTTCCCTTGCATCTTGCGCCACCCAAAGGCGTACCTTCGCATCGGCTACGTCTTCCGGCTGGATAAGCGGCGCAAGGATATTCAACTGGTTTTCAACGATATGATGGCTGGGATCCAGCTCATGGTTGATAAAATCATGACAAAAACGCCACCAAAAACCGTCGCGCTTGATGCAGTCCAAACCCACGCTGCAACGGGCGCACAGTTTGGCAATTACCGCTGCGCGCCATTGGTCGGACAGGTTGAAAGCCCAGTCATAATCGCGCGCCTTCAGCTTTGAAAAAAGATTTTTCTCACACGCCAACTGCTTGAATACGCCCAGCTTCTTCCAATTTCGATCAATGGTAAAAATCTGCGCAATCTGCGGATTATCGGCAATCAGCTGCTCCGTACCGGCGTATACCAGCATATCGATTTCGCAATCGGGGAAACGGGTTTTCAGCGCATCGACTACCGGCGTGCTCAAAAGCACATCGCCATGATGGCGCAATTTGATGATCAGAATACGTTTGGGTTGGGCTAAAGACATACAAAACTTTCAGACGGCCTGTTGATTGGCTGCTATTGTAAAGCGGAAAACAGGTTTCATAAAATACAAAACAGGCCGTCTGAAACCTATCCTGCTGATTCATCGCTATAAAATCCGCACAAGCCATTCAATTTATATTACAATCCGCACCCCGTGGTTCGAAAACCTCCCACATTAAAAAACTAAGGAAACCTCATGTCCCGCAACAACGAAGAGCTGCAAGGCATCTCCCTTTTGGGCAACCAGAAAACCCAATACCCGAGCGAATACGCGCCTGAAATTTTGGAAGCGTTCGACAACAAACATCCCGACAACGACTATTTCGTCAAATTCGTCTGCCCCGAGTTCACCAGCCTCTGCCCGATGACCGGCCAGCCCGACTTTGCCACCATCTACATCCGCTACATCCCCCATATCAAAATGGTGGAAAGCAAATCACTGAAACTCTATCTCTTCAGCTTCCGCAACCACGGCGACTTCCATGAAGACTGCGTCAACATCATCATGAAAGACCTCATCGCCCTGATGGATCCGAAATACATCGAAGTATTCGGCGAATTCACACCGCGCGGCGGCATCGCCATTCATCCGTTTGCCAACTACGGCAAAGCAGGTACAGAGTTTGAAGCTTTGGCGCGCAAACGCCTGTTTGAGCACGATGCACAATAATCCTATTCAGACGGTCTAACGCCCTTTTCATTGTAAGACTTTCTCTATTGCACAGTCTCGCAAGGCTTCATGCCGTCTGAAAAACTTCCGAAAGATTTCCATGTACGAATTTACCGCCGCACAGCAGAAGAAAGCGCTCTTCTGGCTGGTGCTGTTCCATATTTTTATTATTGCCGCCAGCAACTATCTGGTGCAGTTCCCCTTTCAAATTTTCGGTATCTTTACCACTTGGGGCGCATTTTCCTTTCCCTTTATCTTCCTCGCTACCGACCTGACCGTGCGCATTTTTGGCGCGCCGTTGGCGAGACGGATTATTTTTTGGGTTATGCTCCCGGCCCTGCTGCTCTCTTACGTCTTCTCCGTCCTCTTTCATGACGGCAACTGGACAGGCTGGGCATCTTTAGCCGAATTTAACACCTTCGTCGGCCGTATCGCATTGGCCAGCTTTTCCGCCTATGCGCTCGGGCAAATCCTCGATATTTTCGTGTTCAACAGATTACGCCGTCTGAAATCATGGTGGATTGCCCCCACAGCTTCCACCGTTGTTGGCAACGCTTTGGACACGCTGGTATTTTTTGCCGTTGCCTTTTATGCGAGCAACGATGAATTTATGGCGGCAAACTGGCAGGGCATCGCATTTGTCGATTATCTGTTCAAACTTGCCATCTGCACCCTCTTCTTCCTGCCTGCCTACGGCATAGTATTGAGCATCTTGACCAAAAAACTGACTTCCTTAAACGTCTGTCAAGAAATGCCCGAATCGGTTTTAGCCGAATAAGCAGTAGATAAAAAACAAGGCCGTCTGAAACTTTAATCGTTCAGACGGCCTTTTATGTTTTAAACAATTAACCGGTCAATTGTTTGGTAATCAGTTTTTTCAGTGGCGGAAAGTTATTGCTTGCACGCAATACCAAACCGCGCAGCAGTTTTGCCGGAGCAGTTTCATTGGTAAAGAGTTTCAGCAGCATATTGGTACCGTGGTAAATCGGATGGGCGTGGAGCATATGCTTGGTGCTGTATTTTTCCAGCAGGCTCTTCGCACCAATATCCTGACCGCGTTGCTCGGCTTCAAGCACCAATTTAGCCAAAAGATCAGCACTTGCCAAACCCAAGTTGAAACCGTGCGCAGTAACCGGATGCATACCGACTGCGGCATCGCCGATCAACGCACTGCGTTTGCCGTAGAAACGTTGGGCAATCATACCGACCAAAGGATAATTGTGAATGGTGCTGACCAATTCCATATCGCCCAAACGGCCTTTGAGTTGCTCTTTCACGCTGGCTGCCAATTCTTCCGGCGACATGTTTTTAATTGTTTCGGCTTTATCGCTATCCACCGTAATCACTGTATTGGTCAAGTGTTCTTCCAAAGGCAGCAACGCAATGGTACGGCCGTAGTGGAAGCATTCATATGCGGTATGCAGGTTGGACAGAGTATGCTTCATGCGGCACACAAACATGGTGCGGCTGTAATCGTGCATATCGGAAGAAATGCCCAATTGGCGGCGCGTTTGCGAGAAGCGGCTATCGGCGGCCAACAACAGACGGCCGGTCAATACTTCGCCGCTTTCCAAAATGACTTGCGCCTCATCGTCAGAAGTTTTGACTTCTTTAACATTGGTGCCGGTCAGAATTTTGACGTTGTCCAATTTGGACACGACTTCATAAGCGGCTTTACGGATATTGTGATTGGAAATCAAATAGCCCAAGCAGTCCGCAGGCTCGCCGCGCGCCTGAGTAGGTTGCGGGAAGTGGAGCTGGTAATCGGAATGGCCATTCAACACTTTGGCATCGCGCAAAGGATAAATTTCGTCTTTTGGAATCAAATCCCACATACCCAATCGCTGCATGATTTCACGCGACAAGTGCGTCAATGCGATTTCACGGCCGTCATACGGCGGATTTTGCAACACTTCTAAAGGACTTCTTTCAATCAGGGTTATGTTCAAACCACTTCCGGCCAACTCTGCGGCAAAACTTAATCCGGCAGGGCCTGCGCCGACGACGAGAATATCACTGTGTAAGCTCATGGGAGGAATTCCTTGTATTCAACTGATACGGATTTTTTCAGACGGCCTTAAGTTTACTGTGTTTAGCTACATGAGGGTAAATCAAAGGCATTTGATAGATTATATAGAAAGAGTCGATAGAATAAAACAAAGGCCATCGATTGTAAGCACGTTTTTACTTTGGCCTTAATATAAATCAAGCTTCACGACATACGGATTTTATCAAACAGACAAAACAGTCTGACAAACAAAAACCGCATTCCGAAAAGGAATGCGGTTTCAATCGTAAAACGATTATTCTTCAGAACCGGTGTAAGGACGGATGCTGACAGTTTTACGGTTCAGCGCGCCTTTGGTTTTGAATTCAACGTAACCGTCGACTTTAGCAAACAAAGTGTGGTCTTTGCCCATGCCTACGTTGTCACCTGCGTGGAATTTAGTACCACGTTGACGAACGATGATAGAGCCTGCCGGAATCAGCTCGTTGCCGTAGGCTTTAACGCCCAAGCGTTTGGCTTCTGAATCGCGACCGTTGCGGGTGCTACCGCCTGCTTTTTTACTTGCCATTTGTAATACTCCTGAACTTACTTGAAATTAGGCGATTGCCACGATTTCGATTTGGGTGAAATTTTGGCGATGGCCTTGGCGTTTTTGGTAGTGTTTGCGACGACGCATTTTGAAAATGCGTACTTTCTCGCCACGACCATGAGCAACGACTTTAGCTGTTACTTTTGCGCCTTCGATAAAAGGTGCGCCTACTTTTACAGATTCGCCGTCAGCAATCATCAAAACTTCAGTCAGTTCGATTTGGCTGTCGAGTTCGGCTGGTATCTGTTCTACTTTCAATTTTTCGCCAACGGAAACTTTGTATTGTTTACCGCCGGTTTTTACGACCGCGTACATACTCAACTCCATGAGAATTAGGTTAACATTCCGCACACCATGTGCGAAACGAGCTATTCTATTTCTATTTGCCTGTTTTGTCAAAATTTATTTTATTTACAAGTGAAAATGCCGTCTGAAAGATATGTTGCATGCTTTTTAACTGATATAATCACGCGCTGGATTGCTGATATCTTTATGCAACGTTATTACCCCGACCGAATGTACGGGTTTAAACAGATTCATTGGAGCCACCGCTCCGTTTTATCAACAGAGAATGTTTTATGCTCGAAAACCTGCCTTACTTCCAACGCCACCTGCCCGATGACCTTGCCAAAGTTAATGCGGTCATCAACCAAGCTGTTCAATCCGATGTTGCGCTGATTTCGCAAATCGGCACATACATCATCAGCGCGGGCGGTAAGCGCCTGCGTCCGATTATTACCATTTTGGCAGGCAAAGCAGTCGGGCATGACGATGAAAAACTGTACTCGCTGGCAGCGATGGTGGAATTCATCCACACCTCCACCCTCCTGCACGACGATGTCGTCGATGAAAGCGATTTGCGCCGCGGCCGTAAAACCGCAAACAACCTCTTCGGCAACGCGGCGGCTGTTTTGGTCGGCGACTTCCTCTATACACGCGCCTTCCAACTGATGGTCGGTTCGGGCAGCATGCGTATCTTGGAAGTGATGGCAGATGCGACCAACATCATCGCCGAAGGCGAAGTCATGCAGCTGATGAACATCGGCAATACGGATATTACCGAAGAGCAATACGTCCAAGTTATCCAATACAAAACAGCAAAACTATTTGAAGCGGCCGCACAAGTCGGCGCAATTTTGGGCAAGGCTTCCCCCGAACACGAGCAAGCCCTAAAAGACTACGGCATGTACGTCGGCACGGCTTTCCAAATCATTGACGATGTATTGGACTATTCTGGCGAAACCGAAGAAATTGGCAAAAACGTCGGCGACGATTTGGCAGAAGGCAAACCCACCCTGCCATTGATTTACCTGATGCGAAACGGCTCCGAACAGGCCGCCAACGATGTGCGCCATGCTTTGGAAAATGCCGACCGCAACTATTTTGAAAAAATCCACGACTATGTCGTCAACTCCGACGCTTTACCGTATTCGATTTCCGAAGCGAAAAAAGCCGTCGACAAAGCCATCGCTTCATTGGACGTGTTGCCTGACAGCGAAGTCAAAGAAGCCATGATCCAACTGGCAAAAGAATCTTTGGCCCGAGTATCTTAATCCGATGAATTTCAGCTTTGTCCCATTGTTTCTGGTTACGCTGATTTTTTTGGGCGTCGTCAGCAACAACAACTCGATTACGATTTCGGCGGCGGTCTTGCTGCTCATGCAGCAGACGGCCTTGTCGCAATATCTTCCCTTGGTGGAAAAACACGGTTTGCATCTGGGCATCATCCTGCTGACCATCGGCGTATTGAGCCCGCTGGTTTCCGGTAAAATCCAGATTCCGCCGGTTTCCGAGTTTATCAATTTCAAAATGATTGCCGCCATCTTTATCGGCATTTTGGTTGCCTGGCTTGCCGGACGCGGTGTTCCATTGATGAGCGAACAGCCTGTTTTGGTAACCGGATTATTAATCGGCACGGTCATCGGCGTTGCCTTTGTCGGCGGCATTCCGGTCGGCCCTTTAATTGCCGCCGGCTTATTGTCTTTTTTTGCCGGAAAGGTTTAAAATCCCCTCCTTTAACGCCTCGCCATAGTTCAACGGATAGAACGTATGCCTCCTAAGCGTAAAATACAGGTTCGATTCCTGTTGGCGAGGCCATAATTTCAATAAAAGCCTTTCATACTTTGAAAGGCTTTTTTATTATCAATAATAAAGGCCGTCTGAAACTTTTCAGACGGCCTTCTCATTTCGCCAAACCGTTAACCCGGACGACCATCCGAACGCGGACGGATCAGCCAAGGAATATATTTCCATGCGTACAACAACAAAGAAGCGGCAAACAAAGCGGCGGAGCAACGGATACTGTGCGTATATGCTGTACCGCTCACAAAGGTTGCCAGAACACGGACAACCGTTGCGGCTATCATCAACCAAAAGGCAACAGGAACCACTTTAGGCGGCGGATAAATGGAGTTGCCGGTATGGCCAAGCGCGGTTCGTGCCATCATGCCCAAAGTCAGCACGCCGATACCGCCAACGCCGATAAGGTGTACGCCCAAATTCAGGAAGTTTGAAATCCAATAAGAAATACCGACCGCAATCAAGCCCAAGCCTGTAAACAGATAGCCGGCAAACAAAATCCAAAGCATAGGCTCTTTCAGTACGGCTTTATACCACCAGCGGTACACCTGCACGGTAAAAATCACACCGGCAGCCAGAGCAAACAACGCGGCCAATCCCGGCAAAATGTTATGCGCCATCAGCATGGCGGTCAGCATAGGCAGCCAAAGTGAAGCGTGCGCCACCCATTGAGGGCTGGGAATTTGCGGCACGTTCAGGCGTTTGGACGTAAAGAACGAGATAATCCGCATACCGATCAAACCGATAAACCCGGCCACCATAATCAAACCGGATTGCAAACCGGTCATCAGCGCAATGGCATCAAACGGCTGCACTTTCAGATGGAAGGCGAAATGGGTGCCGCCCAAAACAAAAATAGCGAACACGGCAACATAGTTGCGCTTGTTTTGAGAACGGATTACCGGCAAAGCCATGCATACCGCGCCATACCAGAAAAAGATCGTACCGAATATGCCGCTTGCCGTTACCCCCCAACCGGGGATAAACATACAAATGCGGGCCAACAGCCAAAATGCGGTCAAACCGGCCAACGCCTTACCGCGTGTCGGCGGCTGGCCTGTCCAAGTCGCCACGGCCGTCAATAAAAATGCAATGACAACCAATCCGGCATAGCCCCAAATCATTTCATGGGCATGCCAATAAAAACCCGACAACTCAGGCGTTCCCTGAAAGCCGAAGCCCCAAAGCAGTATAGACAATGCGCCATACAAAGCCGCCAACGAATAAAACGGGCGGAAGGCCATTGCCCAAACCGGGTGTTTGAACAAATCGGTCATGGTGGTTCCTTCAATTTTTATATCATCATAAAACAGCAACAGAGGCCGTCTGAAACTTTTCAGACGGCCATCGACTCCTTTCCCTGTTACACATTTTCAGGCAAAGGCAAAAAAGGTTCAATCGCAGGAAAAAGCTCGCGTTCCTCAAAACGCGCATGATCGCGCAAAGTTACCGCAAACTCCTTATTCCATGATTCATTCATATATTCAGGATGCACCATCATCGCGCGTAATTTGGCATGATCGCCTTCAAAACGCTGCCGCAACGCAGGGTCAATTTTATCCCAATACGGCGCAAACATGGTTTCCTCTTCCAAAAAATGTGGCTCAAGCTCAACAAAATGAGGCTCCAGCTCCGCCTGATGGCTTTGATCGGGCGTACGCAGAAGACGGACGCACAACGACAGCGAGCCATGATGTTCGCGGGAAAGTTCTATTAAGGCAGGATGGCGTTTCAAGGGCTTCATAAGTTCGTTATAATGGTAACAGTTTGTCAAACTGGATTAATTCAAATGTTTCAGATATTATGAAACCCAATCCCACATAAAGTCAAACAGCCCCTCTCCAAGCACTACGCTTTTGACATATAATAAAAATATCTAAAGAGCCAGCCATGTATCTGACCCAACATACCGATTACGGATTGCGCGTATTGGTTTATACCGCCATCAACGACGACACCCTCGTCAATATCGGCACCATTGCCGAGACTTACAATATTTCCAAAAGCCATTTGATGAAAGTGGTTACCTCATTAGTCAAAGGTGGTTTTCTGGTCAGCGTGCGCGGCAAAGGCGGCGGTTTGCGCTTGGCGGATGTTCCTGAAAAAATCAACATCGGCGCAGTCGTCCGCCATCTTGAGCCGATGCAGGTTGTCGAATGCATGGGCGATAACAACGAATGCCTCATCACCCCTTCATGCCGACTGACCGGTATCATCACCGGCGCCATCAAAGCCTTCTTCAATCATTTAGATCAATACTCACTGCAAGATCTGCTGGACAAGCCGACTTACGACATACTTTATACACCGCGCATCCCGATCAACGAAATACGCGGAACGGCCGACTAAATCTTCAGGTCGTCTGAAAACAATCCAGCCATACTGAAATGGTATTACTGAAATAATAAAAAATGCCGTCTGAAATGGAGATTTTCAGACGGCATTTTTTTATAAAACACTCTACAGCTTAAATAGCTGACTTTCATTCGATAGGTTAATTTTTATACTAAATATGTCGAATATAAGACAACAGAAAAACATAAAATAAGAATAATCATAGCAACCGTAAAATTTATTCTTAATATTTTCAGATAAAATTTATTGGATATTTTTTGTATTCCAAACAGTATCTTGTAAAATTTTAATTCCATACTTCTATGAGTAAATAGATATTCAAAAAACCCTATATCCATCCCTTCTGATTTTAATATTTTATATAGCATTACTAGATTAATGATAATTGCAATAAAATACACAAATACTAAAAAAAAAAAACAGAAAATAAGGCAATAACTCCACCAAACTACTCCTTCTTTTTTAAAAAGAATTTTCCCTAAAAAACATATTGGACGACATAACCAATTGCTATTGCCGACATTATATTCCAATCTTTCGCAAACCAATAAATACAAAAATGAAATACAAAAATGCCCGAAGCCAAAAGCCTCGGGCATTTTTAATATTTGGTGGGTCCGGTGGGTTTCGAACCCACGACCAAGGGATTATGAGTCCCCTGCTCTAACCCCTGAGCTACAGACCCGTCAAGAGTAGAAGCGGATTATAGCATAACTTGTTGCTTGTTCAAGATGCCGGGCAAATGTTTCAGACGGCCTGTCGGTTTTCTATCCGGGCATTATGCCGATATGCCCAATGCTTCCCAAACTTTCAAAGCGTCCGATGTTGCTTTGACATCGTGAACACGGATGATTTGCGCGCCTCGGGCGACAGTGGCCAAAGCGGCTGCAACGCTGCCGTGTACGCGTTTGGCGGCATCTTGTTCGCCTGTCAGCTCGCCAATCATACGTTTGCGCGATATGCCGATCAGGAGTGGGAATCCGGTTGCTTCCATCAATTCAGGCAAATGTTGTATCAGGGTAATGTTGTGTTGCAGGTTTTTGCCGAAACCGAAGCCGGGGTCGAGCGTGATGCGCTCGGGGGCAATGCCTGCTTGAACGCATTCTGCCGCGCGTGCTTTTAAATAACGCGCGACTTCTTCGACAACATCTTGATATTGCGGATTAAGCTGCATGGTTTTGGGCAAACCCTGCATGTGCATAAGACACACGCCTGTCGTCGGCTGTTGCGCCAGCAAGGCGACTGCGCCTTCATCTCTCAATGCGGCAACATCGTTGATAATATCGACGCCGCCTTGTGCCAAGGCTTTTTCCATAATTGCCGTGCGGCGCGTATCCAAGCTGACGGGAACATTCCACTTGGTCACTTCCGCCAAAACCGGCTGCACCCTGGCCCATTCTTCTTCGAGAGAAACATCATCCGAACCCGGACGGGTAGATTCACCGCCGATATCGAGAATATCCGCACCGTCTTTCAGCAGCTGCTCGGCATGTGCCAATGCTATTTGGACATTTTGCGAATAGGTGCCGCCATCGGAAAATGAATCGGGGGTCAGATTGACGATGCCCATGATTTTCGGTTTGTCTAAGGCGATTTCAAATCGGCCTGCCTGCCAAATGTGCGTGTTCATAATGCTTCCATTGATGAAATAATAGGATAGAGGCCGTCTGAAACTTTTCAGACGGCCTTTAGGTTTTGACTTTAAAACAGTCAATTACATTCCGCCGTAATTCGGCCCGCTTGCGCCTTCGGGGCAAATCCAAGTGATGTTTTGCGTCGGGTCTTTGATGTCGCACGTTTTGCAGTGGACGCAGTTGGCAGCGTTGATTTGCAGGCGCGGACTGCCGTTTTCTTCGACGATTTCATATACGCCGGCCGGACAATAGCGGGTTTCGGGCGAGGCGTATTCTTTGTAGTTTACGTCTATCATGACCTGCGGATTTTTCAGCACCAAATGGTCGGGCTGGTTTTCTTCGTGCGCAAGGTTGGCGAGGAAAACGCTGCTTAAGCGGTCGAAGGTCAACACGCCGTCGGGCTTCGGATAATCAATCGGCTTGCATTCGGCTGCTTTTTTGAGCTGCTCGTTGTCTTTGCCGTGATGTTTCAAAGTCCACGGGGCTTTGCCTCTGAAAATCATTTGGTCGATACCGGTATAGATTGAGCCGAGGTAAACGCCCCATTTGAATGACGGACGGACATTGCGCGCGGCGTAAAGCTCTTGATACAACCAGCTTTGTTCAAAGCGTTGCTGATAATCCGCCGCCTCTTTGCCGCTGTCAAAGCTTTCCACTTCTTCGAGATTTTCCAACATAGGAAACACGGCTTCTGCGGCGAGCATGGCGGATTTCATCGCGGTATGAATGCCTTTGATGCGCGGCATATTGAGGAAACCCGCCGCATCGCCGACCAAAACGCCGCCTTTAAACGAGAGTTTCGGCAGGCTTTGCAAACCGCCTTCAATCAGCGAACGTGCACCATACGCGATACGGCGGCCGCCTTCGAAGGTTTTGCGGATTTCGGGATGAGTTTTGAAACGTTGGAACTCTTCAAACGGCGACAGATAAGGGTTTTGATAATCCAAACCGACCACAAAGCCGACAGCGACTTTGTTTTCGTCAAAATGATAAATAAACGAGCCGCCGTAGGTTTTGCTGTCCAACGGCCAGCCTGCGCTGTGCATGACCAAACCGGGCTGATGTTTTTCAGACGGCACTTCCCAAATTTCTTTGATGCCCAAGCCGTAAGTTTGCGGCTCGCTGTTTTGGTCGAGCTGGAAGCGTTCGATGATTTGCTTGGAAAGCGAACCGCGGCAGCCTTCAGCAAACAGGGTTTGCTGCGCCCAAAGCTCCATGCCGGGCTGGAATGAATCGGTCGGTTCGCCGTCTTTGCCCACACCCATATTGCCGGTCGCAATGCCTTTGACCGAACCGTCTTCGTGATACAGCACTTCGGCAGCGGCAAAGCCCGGATAGATTTCCACACCCAAATTTTCCGCCTGCTCCGCCAGCCAGCGCACGACTTCGCCCAAGCTGGCAATATAGTTCGCATGGTTGTCGAAATTCGGGGTAACCGGCAAGTTGAAGGCTTTTTTCTCGGTCAGGAACAAAACCCTGTCCTTCGTCACTGTACGCGTCAGCGGTGCGCCTTTTTCTTTCCAATCAGGAATCAGCTCATTCAAAGAAATCGGATCGATGATGGCACCGGCCAGCGAGTGCGCGCCGGTCTCCGAACCCTTCTCCACCACGCAAACGCTGATTTCGCGTCCATTCTTTTCGGCAAGCTGCTTGAGTTTGATGGCGGCAGACAAACCCGACGGGCCTGCGCCGACAATCACGACATCGTATTGCATACTGTCGCGCTCGATGGTTTCTGTCATAGTGGTTCCTGTATTGTCATTATTCAATTTAATCCGCTAATTATACAGCCTGGACATATAGTTACCAAATACAACAAAAGGCCGTCTGAAACTTTACTCAAATTTCAGACGGCCTTGACTGTGTTCAAAAGATTATTGCGCTTTGGTTTCCGTTACAAAACCGATTTTGCTGATACCGGCTTCGCGCGCCGCTTGCAGAGCTTGGTTGACGTAATCGTATTCAACCGCCTTATCCGCCGCAATCGCCACAATCACATCTTCGTTTTTCGCTTTGGCTTCTTTCAGCTTGGCAGTTACCGTTGCCAAATCCACTTTGGCATCAGAATCGCCGCCAACAACATAAGCACCACTGGCATCAATGCTCAAACGCAAAGGATCTTTAGGCTGCTGCTTATCCTCTTTCGCCGCTTTTTCCGAAGCAGTCGGCAACTCCAAAGGAATCGAGTGGGTCAGCACCGGCATGGTAATCATAAATACAATCAGCAACACCAGCATCACGTCCACCAAAGGTGTAACGTTGATATCCGACATCGGCGCATCATCGCCGGAATTCATTGATCCGAAAGCCATGGTTTAATCCTTTTGGTTCAGCAGGCGAACATGCAGGTCATGTGCAAATGCGTCCATATCTTGCGCGATGGTTTTTGTACCGCGATTGAGGAAGTTGTACGCCAATACAGCTGGAATCGCTACAAACAAGCCGACAGCAGTCGATACCAAAGCCTCGCCAATCGGACCGGCCACCGCGGCAATGCTCATTTGACCGCTTTCGCTGATGCCGATCAGGGCATGGTAAATACCCCAAACAGTACCCAGCAGGCCGATAAAAGGAGCAGTTGCGCCGATAGAGGCCAACGCGGTCATGCCGTAGTCGAACTGACGCATGGTTTGGGACATGCTGTTACGGATGTGAACAACCAAGTATTCGTTTAAAGGCAATTCGTCAATCAGCGATTTGCTTGTTGTTTGACGGTAGTTTTGGTATGCGCGCAGAGATTCATCGGCGACTCGGCTCATCGGTGCTTCTACCGCTTTGGCTTTCTGTACGGCATCGGCCAGCGTAAACGCATTCAACATCAGCTCTTTTACCTGTGTATTGCCTTTTTTCGCTTTGCAGTATTTGATGCAACGGATCACGATAACGCTCCACGTTACCACGCTCATCAACAACATCAGGACAAATACACCAATCAGTACCACATCACCTGATTTGAAAACTAAACTTAAATCCATAATTTTTCCAAGTTAAAAATAAAATTAAAATTTCTATCGGGTCATTTAAAACCATTTCCCAACAGCATATATTTTCTAATCAATCAGCTTAGGCCTAGATACTTATTCGAGCGTGAATTTGACAGGTACTTTAAATTCAGTCCAAACACTTGCATGACAGCTACCATCTTTAACGGCTTTACGCGCTGCATTATCCAGACGACTATAACCACTTGATTTATTCACACTAATTGAATCCACTTTACCGCCGGGACCAACCAAGACTTTCAGCACGACCAAGCCCTCTTCGCCATTTTCAGTTGACATTGTCGGATATGGGGGTCTCGGAATATGGCACGTTCCTTTTGCAGGATTGCCTTTACTGCTGCCGGCACCTGTACCGCTGCCACCTCCGCTACCGCCGGTGCCGGAGCCATGTTCGCCTTTTGCACCGCCGCTGCCGGAGCCGCTGCCTTCGCCGCGTCCGCTGCCAGTACCTTTCGTACCGCCGCCGTTGCCTTTACCTTCTCCGTTCAAGGCTTTGCCTTCGCCGCTGCCTTTACCGTTTTCAGCAGTATTCGGCCCGGTTTTGCTGCCTGAGTATTCCGATGCTTTTGGAGACGGTTTAGGTTCTGCCTTCGGCTCTGGTTTTGGTTCAGGTTTTGGCTCGGGCTTCGGCTCAGGTTTAGGTTCCGGCTTAGGCTCGGGCTTAGGTTTCTCGATAGGTTTCGGTTTTTCCTTTTGCTGTACGATATCCGCTTTTTCTTTTTTCGTTACCACAGGTTTGATAACAGGTTTGGGCGGCTCGACAGGCTTAGGTTTGGGTTTCGGCTTGGGTTTCGGTTGTTCGGGGGTTGGCTCGGGTGCGGCAGGTGCGCCTTCGCCCTCAGGGCTGCCGTCGCCTCCGCCGAAATCGCCCAAATCGACAAATTCAATATTCGCCATTTCGACAGGAGGCGGTTTGTGCGCGTGCCATAAAAGTGCAACCAAGCCGACGTGAATCAACGCAACGGAAGTCACGACGGCTGGAGTTAAAATTCGTTTTTTATCCATAATTCCGTTATGTTAATAGCAACAATTCCCGTTTGCAAGTCGTTTTACAGTCAAAATAAGCATTAATGCTTATAGAGAAAGTTTATAGACCTGCTGTTTTAAAGGCTGCATATCATAATATGATATTAGCTCTCATTACTAATATTATCAAACAAAAGGTCGTTTTAAAAGATAAGCGGTAAGACAAAACAGCCTATTCTTCCGGCGTTTATGCTATCCGCACATTAAATCAATATCGAAACCTCATCAGACCGATAAAAATTCAAATGGTTTCAAATAATCTGTATTTTTTATCCATAAAACATCAGGCCGTCTGAAAACATTCTTTCAGACGGCCTGATTCAAACAAAATCATTTTTTCCGTTTCGCCCTTGGGTGCGCCTCATCATAAACGCGCGCTAAGTGATCAAAATCCAGCTTTGTATAAACTTGCGTAGCGGAAAGGTTGCTGTGTCCCAACAATTCCTGCACAGCACGGATATCGCCCGATGCCTGCAAAAGATGGGTTGCATAGCTGTGGCGCATCATGTGCGGTGAGATATGGCTGGCACTGCCCACGCGCACTGCCCACGCCTGCAGGCGTTTTTGGATTTGACGTTGCCCCAGCCTGCCGCCGTTCTTATTGGTGAACAAGGCCTGCTCGCCCTCTTTGGCAATACGCACTGCCAAATAATCATGCAATGCTGCAATGCTTTTAGCTACCAACGGCACTTGCCGTTGCTTGCCGCCTTTACCATTCACACTGACCCAACCTTCGTCCAAAACGATACCGTCCAGATTCAAACCTTGTATCTCGCTCAGGCGCAAGCCGCTGCCATACATCAATTCAAACATGGCCTTATCGCGTACATCCAACTCATCATCAACCGGCGCATGGTCAAGGATATGGTTTAAAGGCTCTTGCGGCAGCGCTTTGGGCAGGCGTTCGGGCAGGTGCGGCGCTTTCATATTAAATGTCGGGTCGCTTTCCATGACTTCTATCTGCACCAGCCAACTGCAATACTGCCGCCACACCGACAATTTCCGCGCCAAGCTACTTTCGCTCAAGCCCTTTTGCGACAGCTTTTTCAATACCGCCACAAAATCACGGCGCGTTGGCAGGCCGTTTTCCAGATTATCGGGCAACAGGCGCATCAACTCACTCAAATCGCGCCGATAAGCGGAAACGGTATGCTCCGACTTGCCTTGTTGCAGCAAGGTTTTCAGATAGCGTTCAAAATGGGGCGCAAAATTGTTTGATTCCGCCATTTCAGACGGCCTCCAATGCTGTTTTCAATGCCGAAGGCAAACGGCAGACACGCTGCTTGCCATAATCGAAACACACCATACCTGTCTGCACTTTCGCCAGCACAAGGCCATCTGAAATCCTGCGGATACGGTACAACAAAGAAAAGCCCACTCCGGCCACACCCGCCGCCCCCATTTCCACCGACAGCTCATCGCCATGATGACCTTGCGCCAAATACTGCACCGCCGCATCCGCCATAATCAGGCCAGCCCCTCCGGCATCCATTTCACTCCAACCCAGCTTCGCCAGCCAACGCATCCTCACTTCATGGCACAAACGCAACACCGCATCGTTCGCCAGATGGCCGCCATAGTTCACATCGCCCACCTGCACCATCAAGTCCGTCTGAAACAAAGGCTTATCACACTCGGCCACCGAAATCCTATCCATTTTACACACCCGTTTTCAATACTCTGCCATTATAAACCGAGACCCTGTTCGTTAATATATAAAAACAATGTAGCAGCTTGTAGTTTTTCATAGCAAAAAACATTATAATTTATCGGATAAATTTACCCTTCACTACTTCAGGAGCTTCTCATGGCACTCGTATCCATGCGCCAACTGTTGGACCATGCTGCCGAAAACAGCTACGGTCTGCCCGCATTCAACGTTAACAACCTCGAACAGATGCGCGCCATCATGGAGGCGGCCGACCAAGTCAACGCCCCCGTTATCGTTCAAGCATCCGCAGGCGCACGCAAATACGCAGGTGCCCCATTCCTGCGCCATCTGATTTTGGCCGCAGTCGAAGAATTCCCGCATATCCCTGTCGTGATGCACCAAGACCACGGCGCATCTCCTGATGTATGCCAACGCTCCATTCAACTGGGCTTCTCCTCCGTGATGATGGACGGCTCGCTGATGGAAGATGGCAAAACCCCTTCTTCTTACGAATACAACGTCAACGCCACCCGTACCGTGGTCAACTTCTCCCACGCTTGCGGCGTGTCCGTTGAAGGCGAAATCGGCGTATTGGGCAACCTCGAAACTGGCGAAGCCGGCGAAGAAGACGGCGTCGGCGCAGTGGGCAAACTTTCCCACGACCAAATGCTGACCAGCGTTGAAGATGCCGTACGTTTCGTTAAAGATACCGGCGTTGACGCATTGGCTATTGCCGTTGGTACCAGCCACGGCGCATACAAATTCACCCGTCCGCCCACAGGCGACGTATTGCGTATCGACCGCATCAAAGAAATCCACCAAGCCCTGCCCAACACCCACATCGTAATGCACGGCTCCAGCTCCGTTCCGCAAGAATGGCTGAAAGTCATCAACGAACACGGCGGCAAAATCGGTGAAACCTACGGCGTACCGGTTGAAGAAATCGTCGAAGGCATCAAACACGGCGTGCGCAAAGTCAACATCGACACCGACTTGCGCCTCGCCTCTACCGGCGCCATCCGCCGCTTCATGGCAGAAAACCCAGCCGAATTCGACCCGCGCAAATACTTGAGCAAAACCGTCGAAGCCATGAAACAAATCTGTCTTGACCGCTACCTCGCATTCGGTTGCGAAGGCCAAGCCGACAAAATCAAACCGATTTCTTTGGAAAAAATGGCAACCAAATACGCCAAAGGCGAATTGAACCAAATCGTTAAATAATCCGTAGATCGGATTAACACTAAGGCCGTCTGAAAACTTGGCAATAAGGTTTCAGACGGCCTTAGCTTTTGGGAAATTTATAGTAAAATCTTCCACCGACTACACATCAAAACACATCGAAAGCAAACATGAAACTCGCCGTTATTTTGCCGGCCTATTGCGCCGAAGCTTATTTGCCCGAATGCTTGGACTCGGTATTGAATCAAACATTCCGCGACTTTTTCGTCATCGCCATCAACGATGCTTCAACAGACAAAACCGGCGAAATCCTCGAGGCTTACGCAGCCAAAGATTCACGTTTGCAGGTTTTCCACCTTCCGGAAAACAGGGGCGAGCCGTTTGCCTGCCAATTTGCCATGGATATGCTCAAAGACGTAGAAGTCGAATATGTGGCACGAATGGACGCGGACGATATTTGCGCCTTGGATCGTTTTGAAAAACAGATTCAATTCTTAGACAGCCATCCCGAAATCGATATTGTCGGCAGCCAAGCCACCATCTTTTTTGATGACCAAACCGGAAGAGAACCCGTTTTAAGCGACCTCCCCCTGCTCGACAAAGACATTAAAGCCTTTCTCTCCTTTGCCGCCCAAAACATGTTCAACCCCACCACCATGTGGCGGCACGACAGCATTAAAAACCTCGGAATAAACTACACCGCGACGGAAACCGCACCCGATTTCCATATGTGGGTGCAATGCGCCCTACATGGCAAAACCTTTGCCAACCTGCCCGAGCCTTTGTTGTCATACAGGATACACACAACTCAAGAAAGCAAAAAAAGAGACAAAATCAACAGATCCGTCCAATACACCATGGAGTTGTGGATCAGTCATCTCTTCCCTGATTTGAATGCGACGGAAGTAACGCTCTTAAGCCGCATCTTGTACGAAAAGCAACTGCGCTTGACCACTGAAGAGCTGAAAACCATTTTTGCCGCCTATGACAGAATCAGCAAAGACCGCAGCATTTCATTGTTTGGCGAAGACCGCAATACCATGTTCGACATGATAGACAAGTTCTTCAAT
This sequence comes from Neisseria sp. P0006.S009, assembly GCF_051962915.1. Lineage (NCBI taxonomy): Bacteria > Pseudomonadati > Pseudomonadota > Betaproteobacteria > Neisseriales > Neisseriaceae > Neisseria > Neisseria sp. P0006.S009. Next base: position 46,904 of record NZ_JBQCUV010000002.1, read on the forward strand.
TTCTTAAAAAGCCAGTTGAAATTCACTTAAATCATAAAAGGCCGTCTGAAACCTAAGTTTCAGACGGCCTTTGTCTATTTCAAGAGCAATCTAAATCAGAACAAGCCATGAATCACGCCTTCTGCGTCCACATCAATTTTCTCGGCAGCCGGAACTTTCGGCAGGCCCGGCATCTTCATCATATTGCCGCACAACGCAACGATGAAACCTGCGCCTGCGGAAACAGTGATACCGCGCACGGTAATGCGGAAGCCTTCGGGGCAGCCCAAAAGTTTGGCGTTGTCGCTCAAAGAATATTGGGTTTTCGCCATGCAGATCGGCATTTTGTCCAAACCCAGTTTTTCCAGTGAAGCGATTTCGGCAGACGCTTCCGCGCTGAAATCAACATCTTCCGCGCCGTACACTTTTTGGGCAATCGCACGGATTTTGTCTTTAATGCTCAACTCAACATCGTAGGCAAACTTGAAGTTATTCGGTTGGTTTTCGATGGCGTTGACGACTTTGTGCGCCAAGTCTGCACCACCCGCGCCGCCTTTGCCCCATACTTCGGTCAGGGAAACTTCAACGCCGTGTTCCGCGCAGGCTTTTTCAATCATGGCCAACTCGGCATCGGAGTCGGACACGAAGCGGTTGATGGCGACGACGACGGGCAGGCCGAATACGTTTTTCAGGTTGGAAATATGTTTCAAGAGATTAGGCAGACCTTTTGCCAAAGCGTCGAGGTTTTCTTCGCCGAGGTTGGCACGTTCTACGCCGCCGTTGTATTTCAAAGCACGGACGGTGGCGACGACAACAGCCGCATCAGGTCTCAAATCAGCTAGACGGCATTTGATGTCGCAGAATTTTTCCGCGCCCAAATCCGCACCGAAGCCTGCTTCGGTTACTGCGTAATCGGCAAGGTGTTTCGCCAGTCGGGTGGCGGTAACGGAGTTACAGCCGTGGGCGATGTTGGCGAATGGGCCGCCGTGTACAAAGGCCGGCGTGCCTTCGATGGTTTGTACCAAGTTAGGCTTAATCGCATCTTTGAGCAATGCCGCCATCGCGCCATTTGCTTTCAAATCTTTGGCGTAAACAGGGCTGCCGTCTTTAGCGTAAGCGACAAGGATGTTACCCAAACGCTCTTTCAAATCGCTGATGTCTTTGGCAAGACAGAATACCGCCATCACTTCGGAAGCAACGGTAATGTCGAAACCGTCAGGACGCATCACGCCGTCAACAGGTTTGCCCATGCCGTCGATGATGTTGCGCAACTGACGGTCGTTCATATCGACCACGCGACGCCACAGGACGCGTTTCGGATCGATGTTCAACTCGTTGCCTTGGTAGATATGGTTATCAAGCATGGCAGCGAGCAAGTTATTCGCCGCGCCGATGGCGTGAAAGTCGCCGGTGAAGTGCAGGTTGATGTCTTCCATCGGCAACACTTGGGCATAGCCGCCGCCTGCCGCGCCGCCTTTAACACCGAACACCGGTCCCAAAGAAGGCTCGCGCAGGGCGATAACCGAGTCTTTGCCGATGTGGCGTAATGCGTCCGCCAAACCAATGGTTACAGTGGTTTTACCCTCACCCGCAGGAGTCGGATTAATGGCGGTCACCAAAATCAGACGGCCTTGTTTTTGCGGCAGCTTGAATGCCTCGGCAGGATTGATTTTGGCTTTGTAATGACCATAGGGCTCGATGTTGTCAACGTTCAAACCCAGCTTGGCGGCAATTTCACCAATCGGGCGCATGGTGGAAGACTGGGCAATTTCAGCATCGGTTTTGAAGCTCATGATTTTCCTTTATTGAGAGAGGGAAAGGCCGTCTGAAACAATATAATAAAGACGGCTGGAAGAAAAAGAATATTCGTTCTATTATAGCGTTTTCCAAAGACAAACCGCAGTGAAAATTTCGATATTTCATCAACAAGCGGATTCATATTGTCAACAATTTAAAACAAAGGAATAAAACATGAGCAGCAACGCATGGCTGTTTTGGGCATTGGCATCGGCAGGCTTCGCCTCATTGACCGCCATTTTCGCCAAAATGGGTTTACAGGGCATAGATTCAGATTTCGCCACCTTTATCCGCACCTTGGTCATCCTCGCCGCTTTGGTATTGTTTTTAACCTACACCGGCAAATGGCAGGGCGTGAACGGCTTTACCGGCCGCAACTGGACATTCCTCATCCTATCCGGCCTCGCTACCGGCGCATCTTGGCTTGCCTACTTCAAAGCCCTGCAACTGGGCAACGCCTCACAAGTCGCGCCCGTCGACAAATTCAGCCTGGTCCTAGTCGCCCTAATGGCCGTTGTTTTCTTAGACGAACGCCCGAGCACGCAGGAATGGATAGGCTTAGGCTTGGTAACCGCAGGTGTGTTGACTTTGGCTTTGAAACGATAAAGATTGGGACATCAAAAAAGGCCGTCTGAAAAATTTCAGACGGCCTTTGCTTTGCTTCAAACAATCAGCTCAAAATTAATTTGAACCGACTTTGATTTTTTGCCACAAGTTGACAGACAGTTTTTTCGCATCTGCGCTCATTTGAGGCATGACGAAACCGTCTTTCATATCTTGCTCGTTCGGGAAAATAGAACGTGTGTTCACCAGCTCGGCAGGCATTTTTTCGCGTGCAGGTTTGCTGGCCGGTGCGAAGGTTACAGCAATACCGTTTTTCGCAGCCACTTCGGGATCAAGCGTGTAGTTGATGTATTTGTGGGCATTGGCGATGTTTTTCGCATCGGCCGGAATCAACCAAGATTCAATCCAGAAGCCCATGCCTTTCGGCGTCAACACTTCAATGCCGACGTTGTTTTTCACTTCTTCGGAACGCGCTTTGGCCAAGTTCAAATCGCCGCCGTTACCTGCCGCCAAGCAGATATCGCCGCGCGCCAATTCGTCAATGATGGAAGGGCTGAAACGTTTCACGTCAGGACGGATAGACTTCAACACTTCCGCCGCCGCTTTCAAATCTTCAGGATTCGAGCCTTTAGGATCTTTACCCAAGTAGTTCAACAAAATTGGGAACATTTCGCTCGGGGTATCCCACAAAGCGATGCCGCAAGATTTCAGCTTATTGGTGTATTCAGGTTTGAACAACAAATCCCAGCCGTTTTCAGGCAGCTTGCCACCCAAAAGCTCCTTGCCCTTCGCCGTAATCGCAATCGTATTCACACCTGAGAAGTATGGAACGGCGTATTGATTGCCCGGATCGGCGGTTTCCAACATCTTCAGCAATTCAGGGTCGATGTTTTTGTAGTTCGGAATCAGATCCTTATTGATTTTTTGGTATGCACCCGCCTCAATTTGACGCGGCAGGAAGGCAATACCGGGCACAACCAAGTCGTAGCCGGATTTACCGGTCAGCATTTTGGCTTCCAGCGTTTCGTTGTTTTCATACAAATCGTAAGTCAGCTTCAAATTGTTGGCTTTTTTGAAGTCTTCGACTGTACTTTCGTCAACGTAGTTTGACCAGTTGTAGATATTCAAAGTATCGGTAGCGGCTGCTTCGGCATTGGCAGCAGGCGCGCTGCCTGCTTGAGGTTGCTCGGCTTTTTTCTCGCCACCGCCGCACGCGGCCAAAGACAATGCGGCCAATACGGCTAATACGGATTTTTTCATACGGGCAGATTCCTGATGAAAGAGTGGTTAATGTCAATAAATAAGAAACCCTGCACCCCATAAACACCCCGGCGCAGAGTTAGGCTATTGTAATAGAAACGTAAGCAAACGCAAAGCAATATCCATCTGATTTTTATTGAAATAAGGCAAAGCAACACCATCTTTTTACCAAAAGCGTTGCACCGGCTGTCGTTTTTGGGCAAAATACGGCTGATTTGCGCGCGTTTATAGAGAAAAAGCTTGCATACAAGGAAATCTGTCTTTAAAATTGCGCGTTTACAGAATTTATTTTTCAGGAGATATTCAATATGGCAAACAGCGCACAAGCCCGCAAACGTGCCCGCCAGTCGGTTAAACAACGCGCCCACAACGCCAGCCTGCGTACTGCATTCCGTACCGCTGTGAAAAAAGTGTTGAAAGCAGTTGAAGCCGGCGACAAAGCTGCTGCTCAAGCAGTTTACCAAGAATCCGTTAAAGTCATCGACCGCATCGCTGACAAAGGCGTATTCCACAAAAACAAAGCAGCCCGTCATAAAAGCCGTCTGTCTGCTAAAGTAAAAGCTTTGGCTTAATACTGACGCAAGATGCCGAAAATCCTGACAATCAAAACAGGATGAATCGAGCTGATACGATGCCCCTGAGGTCCTGCCTTTCAGGGGCATTGCCATATTCACAGCCCAAACCGACTAAATAAAACCATTTACCCTCTCATCAGGCCGTCTGAAAAACAACGGAAACTCTCATGAACAAGATGTTGAAACATTCCCTAAGTATCGGATTCATTGCCGCCGCCCCACTGGCCGCCGCCGACACCGCCCTACACTGCACCACCATTCAAGACAATGCCACCCGTTTGGCGTGTTACGACAACATCTACTCGGCGCAACTTCCCCCTCAATCCCCACTGCCGCAAGCGCAAACCGAAACCGCCAAAACACCAGTTGACCTCGAAAAAAGCGTGCGCAAGAGCATTGAGAAAAAAGAAGCGGCCATCGTATTCGACAACCCTACCCATCCGAATATTTCAGACGACGTATTAAGCGAAACTGCTGACAGCTACACGCCTTTAAGCCTGATGTACGATTTGGATAAAAACGACACACGCGGCCTGTTGAGCGTACGCGAACACAACCCTATGTACCTCATGCCCGTTTGGTACAACAGCAGCCCCAACTATTACCCGGAATCCCCCAGCCGCGGCGTAACCACACAGGAAAAATTCAGCGAGCAAAAACGCCTCGAAACCAAAATGCAGGTTTCCTTCAAAAGCAAGATTGCCGAAGATTTATTCAAAACCCGTGCCGACGTATGGTTTGGCTACACCCAAAAATCCGACTGGCAAATCTTCAACCAAGGCCGCAAATCCGCTCCGTTCCGCAACACCGACTACGAGCCCGAAATCTTCATTACCCAACCCGTTAAAGCAGACCTGCCTTTTGGCGGCAAACTGCGTATGGTTGGCGCAGGTTTTGTTCACCAATCCAATGGTCAAAGCCGCCCCGAATCACGCTCATGGAATCGGGTTTACGCCATGGCCGGCATGGAATGGGGCAAGCTGACCGTCATCCCTAGAGTTTGGATGCGTGCCTTCGACCAAAAAGGGGATGACGATGACAATCCGGACATCAATAAATACATGGGCTACGGCGACTTGAAAGTCCAATACCGCCTCAATGACAAACAAAATGTTTATTCCGTCCTGCGTTACAACCCGAAAAGCGGACGCGGTGCCGTTGAAGCGGCCTATACTTTCCCCATCAAAGGCAAACTCAAAGGCGTTGTCCGCGGCTTCCACGGCTACGGCGAAAGCCTGATTGATTACAACCACAAACAAAACGGCATCGGCTTCGGCCTGATGTTCAACGACTGGGACGGTATCTGATTCTCCTCATATTGTTTCAGACGGCCTTTGCAATCAAGGCAGCCGTCTGAAACAATGAAACAAAACAAGCCATTCGTTTAAAATACTCGTTTCCTAGCGTCCAAACGCGTATAATGCAAAGTTTGGGCAAAACTTGCCGGAATGAAACAAAGATGACAGAAGCCGCAGCCGAAAGCGGAAAAATCGCCAAGGCTTTAAAGAAATACCTAATTACAGGCGTGCTGGTTTGGTTGCCGATTGCCGTAACCATCTGGGCGATGAGCTACATCATCTCCGCCGCCGACAGACTGATCAACCTATTACCGGAAAGCTGGCAGCCCCAGCATTTCTGGGGGTTCAACATTCCCGGCTTGGGCATCGTCGCCGCCACAGTCGTCTTGTTCGTTACCGGCGTATTCGCCGCCAACGTATTGGGCAGACGGATTCTCGGCGCGTGGGACAGCCTTTTGGGACGCATTCCCGTCGTCAAATCTATCTACTCCAGCGTTAAAAAAGTTTCCGAATCCCTGCTCTCCGACAGCAGCCGCTCGTTCAAAACCCCCGTACTGGTTCCCTTTCCACAACCGGGCATTTGGACGATAGCCTTTGTTTCCGGCCATATCCCCGACAAACTCAAAGGCAGCCTGCCGCAAGATGACGACTATATTTCCGTTTACGTCCCAACCACGCCCAACCCGACTGGCGGCTATTACATCATGGTTAAAAAAAGCGACGTTCGCGAGCTGGACATGAGTGTGGATCAGGCATTGAAATATGTAATTTCACTGGGCATGGTGATGCCGGACGACTTACCGGTTAAAGCCCTACCTGCCCAAAAGCCGTCTGAAGACGGTGATACCGAACACAACAATTAAGGTCTTCTTTTTTTTCAGACGGCCTTTCCTTCTTTTCAAATTGAACAATATAAAAAGGTGATTTTATGCGTACCAACTATTGCGGCCTTATCAGCGAGCAATACTTAGACCAAACCGTTACCGTCAAAGGCTGGGTACACCGCCGACGCGACCACGGCGGTGTGATTTTTATCGACCTGCGCGACCGCGAAGGCATCGTTCAAGTCGTTATCGACCCTGATACTCCGGAAGCATTTGCCGCTGCCGACTCTTCCCGCAACGAATACGTTTTGAGCATTACCGGCCGCGTACGCAACCGTCCAGAAGGTACGACCAACGACAAAATGATTTCCGGCAAAATCGAAATCCTTGCCAAAGAAATCGAAGTCTTGAACGCTGCCGCTACGCCTCCGTTCCAAATTGACGATGAAAACATCAGCGAAAACGTTCGCCTGACCAACCGCGTTATCGACTTGCGCCGTCCTGCCATGCAACGCAACCTGCGTCTGCGTTACCAAGTGGCCATGGGCGTTCGCCGCTACTTGGACGCACAAGGCTTCATCGACATCGAAACCCCAATGCTGACCCGCTCCACTCCCGAAGGCGCGCGCGACTACCTCGTACCAAGCCGCGTTCATCCAGGCGAATTCTTCGCTCTGCCGCAATCTCCACAATTGTTTAAACAACTGTTGATGGTTGCCGGTTTCGACCGTTACTACCAAATCACCAAATGTTTCCGTGACGAAGATTTGCGTGCCGACCGTCAACCTGAATTCACTCAAATCGACTTGGAAACCTCGTTTTTGAACGAGGATGAAATCATGGACATCACTGAAGGCATGGCCAAACAAGTCTTCAAAGATGCTTTGAACGTAGATTTGGGCGACTTCCCACGCATGCCTTACTCTGAAGCCATGTTCTACTACGGCTCTGACAAACCGGATATGCGCATCAACTTGAAATTTACCGAGTTGACCGACTTGATGAAAACGGAGGAATTCAAAGTCTTCCGTGGCGCCGCCGACATGAAAGGCGGCCGCGTAGTCGCTCTGCGCGTGCCTAACGGCGCGAAATTCAGCCGCAAAGAAATTGACGAATACACCAAATTTGTCGGCATCTACGGCGCGAAAGGTCTGGCATACATCAAAGTAAACGATGTCAGCAACCTTTCCAATGGCGAAGACAGCGGCCTGCAATCTCCAATCGTGAAATTCCTGTCCGAAAACGCCCTGAAAGAAATCATCGAACGTACCGGCGCACAAAACGGCGACATCATTTTCTTCGGTGCAGACAAAACCAAAGTCGTGAACGAAGCCATCGGCGCATTGCGCATTAAAGTCGGCTTGGAACACGGCAAAGACAACGGCTACTTCGTAGACGAATGGAAGCCTTTGTGGATTGTCGATTTCCCAATGTTCGAATACGATGAAGAAGCCGACCGCTACGTTGCCGTACACCATCCGTTTACCGCGCCTAAAGAAGGTCATGAAGACCTGATGGTTTCCGACCCTGCAAACTGCCTGGCCCGTGCCTACGACATGGTATTGAACGGCTGGGAAATCGGCGGCGGCTCTATCCGTATCCACCGTGCAGACGTACAAGAGAAAGTGTTTGCCGCGCTGAAAATCAGCCCTGAAGAGCAACAAGAGAAATTCGGCTTCCTCTTGGACAACCTGAAATTCGGCGCGCCTCCTCACGGCGGCCTTGCATTCGGCCTCGACCGTCTGATTACCCTGATGACCGGTGCCGAATCTATCCGCGACGTGATTGCCTTCCCGAAAACACAACGTGCACAATGTCTGCTGACCAATGCACCTAATGTGGTCGACGACAAACAACTTCGCGAATTGAGCCTGCGTCTGCGTCAGAAAGCAGTTGAAACAAAAGAAGCGTAATTTATCGGCTTAACCTTTAAAATATCAAGGCCGTCTGAAATTTTTGAAATTTCTTTCAAATTTTTCAGACGGCCTTTCTGTATTTTAGTCGTTTATATATAATCAACTCATAAACTGTTTTATTTTAAACGTTCACTTTAATGACGTTAGAGTATAAAAAACAACCGTTTGTAAGAAAAACAAACAAATAAGCTCCACAAGCACTATCATGACTGTTACAACAATAAAGGAACCAAACAATGTTTCTGATACTGACGGGGCTGATACTGACTTTTTTTATTTTGTTGTTTATTATTACTTCAATTATTCACAAAAAACAGTTTGCCTATAACACACACCAAGACTATAACTATCCCTCCCTCCCCTCTACCGCGCATGCTACCCTCAAGGGTGGCAGCCTGACTTTACCTGCCACTATCAGCGGGCAAGATACCGTTATTGCCAAAATCCGTATCAAATCCACTTGGGCAGGATTGCTGGTATTGCCTTTTGTTGAAACCATTTCATCTAAGGGCAAATGGAAGCAATATTTCGAATATGGCGCAAAAGGCGTGCGCTATATCAATCTGAGCGACACCTTCTCCGACAGCGACAAAACCATCCGCTTGGAAGGCAAATACCTAACCTTGTCCGATCAAGAAATCGAACTCTCTGTTTATCCGCGTGAAAACCTAGACGGAAAAAAAATCCTTGTTCTCGCGCCTCATGCTGACGATGCCGAATTAAGCGCATACGGTTTGTATGAAAAACACGCCGCCAATTCAATGATCTGCACCTTAACCGCCAGCGAAGGCGGCAGCTTCCACTATGGCAACCTTTATAGCACGTGCGACTGCGACACTCAGGCACAATATCTGCAAAAAGGCAGAATGCGCGTTTGGAACAGCCTAGCCGTTCCCCTTTTGGCCGGTGTGCCGTCTGAAAACATCCTGCAACTGGGCTACTTCGACAGCACTTTGACCGCCATGCGCCAAAATCCGGAAAAAGAGATTAAATCGACCAAAATCGATACGATCGATGTCGATATTTTCCGCCGTGCGAACACCTCCTCATTGGCGAAGCACCTCAAGCCAGGCTCAACTTGGACCAGTTTGGTGGACAACCTTGGCTATCTGATAGAAACGTTCCAGCCGGATATTATCGTGACGCCGTCCCCCAATATTGATGCGCATCCCGACCACCAACATACAGCGCTGGCCGCCATCGAAGCCCTGCGTAAAATCGATTACCGTCGCGGCAATCTGTTTTTGCACACCATACATTATCTGAGCGACGACTTCCCTATCGGCAAAGTAGGTTCTTCCATCAGCCTGCCGCCATCCTCCGAGCAACCGTTTTACTTCCAAAGCATCTATTCCCATCCTTTGGATAAAGAAGAGCAAAACCGCAAACTTCTCGCCCTTGATGCCATGAACGACATCCGTCCTAATTCAGACGGCTATATGCGTTGGAGTACCATGATATTCAAAGGCCTAAACAAACTGCGGCACCACATCCTTCATCTCGACAAAGACTTGGTCAACCGTTTTGTCCGCAGCAACGAATTCTTCTATACCGTCCCCATCAGTGACTTGTACCAAGAAGATACGCTGAAACAAATTACCTATCAGGGCAAAACCCAATAAACCACAAAGGCCGTCTGAAAAAATATTTCAGACGGCCTTTATCACACCAAATCAAAACAATAAAATCACCGCATTACAAACGAAAAACACCAAGCCCAAATCCAAACGCGACAACCCAAGTTATAATAAAACCCTTCCCACACGTCCCACATCATCATGCCGATTTACTTCATCGCCGATTTACACCTGAGCGAATCCCATCCTCAACTGACCGCACTCTTCCAGAAATTTATGCAAGAAAAAGCCATTCATGCCCAAGCCGTATACATTCTTGGCGACCTTTTCGATTTTTGGATCGGCGATGACGAAAACAGCCCTTTGGTTCAAACCATCAAACAAACCATCCGCAGCCTGACCGAGCGCGGCATTGCCTGCTATTTTATCCACGGCAACCGCGACTTCCTCATCGGCAAAACCTTTGCCCGCGACACCGGCATGACCTTACTACCCGAGTACGCCGTTATCGACCTGTTCGGCACACCCACCCTGCTCTGTCACGGCGACACTCTCTGCACCGACGACCATTCTTATCAAAAATTCCGCCGTACCGTCCATCAAAAATGGCTGCAACGCCTGTTCCTGCTCCTGCCACTCACACTCCGACTGAACATCGCCACCAAAATCCGTAAGCAGAGCAAACAGGACAAACAACACAAAACCGCCGACATCATGGACGTCAATCCAACCTTTACCCACGAAACCGTCCAACGCTTCCACACGCCCCTGCTCATCCACGGCCATACCCACCGCGAAAATATCCACCGCAATGCCGATTACACCCGCATCGTACTCGGAGACTGGCGCGACAATTACGCCTCCATTCTCGAAGTCGATGCCGAAGGCTACCGTTTTATCGCCTTATAAAACATCAGGCCGTCTGAAAACCGGTTTCCCGATTGTTCAGACGGCCTGACTGACAAACATCCTCAAACAGTTTACGCAAACCAACCGCGTATCCGCTCCAAACCACCAAAGCGCACACACGCATCCGCATTCGCTTCAGTTTTCGGTTTTGCCCGATAGGCAATGCCGAATCCAGCTTCCCGTATCATTGGAATATCATTCGCACCATCACCCATCGCCACCACCTGCCACGGAACCAAAGCCAGACGCTTACGGTATTCGCGCAACAAATCCGCCTTAGCCTGCGCATCGATAATCCGCCCTTTCAGACGGCCTGTCAGCTTGCCGTTTTCCACTTCCAACACATTCGCAAAATGGAAATCCAAGCCCAAACGCCGTTGCAGACGTTCCGTAAAGAACGTAAATCCGCCTGACACCAGCATAAACTTCACATCATTCCGTTTGCACTCTTCCAACAAAAATTCCGCGCCCGGCGAGAGCTGCAACACATTCTCGTACACCTCTTCCAACACGCGTTCGTCCAAACCGGACAGCAAAGCCACACGCTTACGCAAAGACTGCTCAAAGTCCAGCTCGCCACGCATCGACTGCTCCGTAATTGCAGCCACCTCATCCTTCAGCCCAACACCGGCCGCAATCTCATCCACGCACTCAATCGTAATCAGCGTCGAATCCATATCGCTGACAATCAGTCCCAAATCAGCAAAAGCCACATCCGGTAACACCGCGCCATCTATCTGCTGCGCAATCAACGCAGCCCGCATCTCGTCCGTCAATTCAAAATCATCATCAACCGGCAGACGCAATACCGACTTTCCTAATGGTGCAGACACCAAACCGCCAAATGCCGACCAGTCGCAAGCGCCCAAATCCCCATGTTGCAACACCAAAACTTTCTTCATCTCATTCTCCTCATGCCCCAAAACCTTTGCAAACATATCGGGTACACATTCAGCCTAAAACCCCGAAACCGTATTTTTGCAAAAGCCTTAAAAAACCAAAACAGCATTATAGCCGAACAACCCCGAAAATTTTCAGACGGCCTGTCGCTTGATTCCCTTAGCTAGTTTAATTTCAAAAACACCTTCAAAAACCATAAAAACAACATAAATCCGCTAAAAACCCTCAAAATCTTGTTCTTAAATTACAAAACAACAAAATTATCGTAAAATATAATTATTCTTATTTTAGTTCAATTAAATTTCAATTATAGAAAGACGTTCATGAACGCCCCAACCCTTAAAACATTAGCACTCATTATTGCCACTCTGCCTTATGCAGCCTTAGCAGAAAACACGGCAACACCCCGGCCCGAACAAACTGCCGAGCTGCAAACCGTCAACGTAACCGGCAAAAACCGTTCCACCCGCACCGAAAACCGCGACTCCTACACAACTTCAGCCATGCGTACCACCACCGGGCTTGCCTTGTCTCCGAAAGAAACGCCGCAGTCGGTAAGCGTAATTACCAAAACGCAGCTGGATAACCAAGGCATGACCAATATGGAACAAGCCTTAAAAACCACAACCGGCATCAACGTGATTCCCGATTCCGGCCGTTGGCGTTATCAGTCGCGCGGCTTTTACATCGATCAAATTGAAGAAGACGGCTTATCCACTACCGTTGCAGGTTCGTCCGGCAACCCGTACAACGACCCTCAAAGCATGAGCAATTTGGCCATCTACGACCATATCGAAGTTGTCCGCGGCCCGACCGGCCTGACCCAATCCAACAGCGAACCCGGCGGCACAATCAATGCCGTACGCAAACGTCCGACCGCCAATACGCAGGCAACCTTAAGTTTTATGGCCGACCGTTTCGGCGCAGCAGGCCTGATCGGCGACGTATCGGGCAGTTTAAACAGCAGTCACAGCGTCCGCGGCCGTTTGGTTTCCAGCCTGACACGCAATAAAACTTTCCAAGACAAAAACCCAACCAAAGGTCAAATGCTGTACGGGATTTTAGAGGCCGATATAGGCGAGAACAGCAAAGCCACACTTGGCGGCCTGTACCAACGCACCGAAGAAACACCCGATTTTTACGGCGTACCGATGGGCAATGGCTTTGACCTTAACCTTCCGAGAGATACCTATCTGGGCGCGGAATGGAATCAAATTCGCTGGTACAAACGCAATGTCTTTGCCGAATTCGACCATCAAATCAACGACAATTGGAAATGGAGCAGCAAGCTCAACTACAACCGTTCTTCATCCGCCCAAAACTTCGCCACCGCAGCCAATACAGGCGGCAGGTTCGCCGGCATCGGACAGAACGGCATCTTTACCGGTGCAACCGACAACATCCAAAAATACGACAATACCGGCAAACAATTTGCTTTCCAAACCGGCGTATCCGGCAAATTCCAAGCCTTAGGCAACGAACAGCAGGCATTTGCCAACTACACTTATTCACGGGAAAACAACAGCTCCTACAACCTATGGAAAGCCCGTACCTCTAACGAATACAATATTTTCGATTACGACTGGAAGAGCGTGGCGCGCACCGATTGGACAAGCGGCAACGCCAACTATACCGATACCGAACGTACTATCACCAACCATGCCGTATCGACAGGCGTTCTCTTTACCCCTTGGAACAAACTCCACATTTTGGGCGCATTGCGTTATACACACTGGGCATACGACTTCGACAACCGCAAAACAGGCAAACTGTCCGAATACCGAAAATCCAGCCTTGTCCCTTACTTGGGCATTACATTCGATGTCGACAAAAACCACAGCATCTATGCCAACTACACCCAAATCAAAAAACCGCAGACCAACCGCGATATGGACAACAACCTCCTGAACCCGATTACCGGTACCAATACCGAAATCGGCTTCAAATCCGACTGGTTCGGCAACGGCAGGCTCAACAGCTCGTTTGCCCTCTACCAAATCATTCAAAAAAACCGTCCGTATGATTTAGATAAACGCAACGCTATGGGCGAATGGGCATATCAGGCCATTGGCAAAGTTCAAAGCCGCGGCTTTGAAGCCGAACTCTCCGGCGACCTCACCGAAGATTGGAAAATATCGGCAAACTACGCTTTCAATATGAGCAAATATAAAGAAAGTGAAGGGGCGCGTTACCCCATCGGCACAAACTTCAGCAAACATACGCCCAAACATATGTTCCGCCTGTACACCAGCTACCGCCTCCCCTTTACCGACCGTAAATGGACCATCGGCGGCGGCATGACCGTACAAAGCAAAACCAACAGTTTGTGGAATGTAGGCCAAGGCGGCTACCTGCTTTGGAATGCCGATGTTCATTACACACCGACCAAAAATCTCAACCTCAGTTTGATCGGCAGCAATTTGGGCAACCGCCGCTACTATGAAAACCACCGTATTCGCACAATGGGCATTAACAATATTTATGGCCAACCGCGCAACGTCATGTTCAAAGTCGATTACAAGTTCTAATCCCACTTGATTCAAAGGCCGTCTGAAACCGATTCTTTCCGTTTTCAGACGGCCTTTTCCAATCAAACCTTTTTTTAAATCTTGATATAAAGCAAACAGTCTAAAAAATTTTCTCAACCGAAAAAAATTCCTGTTGATTTTTTTCACCGTTTCGATATAGTTATTTATAGCTAGTTTGATACTACCCTTTGTATCTAGCTTTCATTGCATTACCACCTCCATTCGTTGCCAACGGCTCCCTTTCCGGCGGCAACCTTTTTTTGACCCGATGGTTTGGCAAAATCGAAATTGAATCAAATAAAATGATTCGGAGATTTAAATTTAATTTTTAAAACAAAACGGATTATAAAAAATAACTGCTCAATTTAAACAGATATTGCCGCCAATATTTAAAAACAAACAGATCTTTCTTTATCAAGGACCTCATCAAATGCATCATTCTGAGAAACTATTCAAACTGAGCACTCTTGCCCTCTGCCTTGCCGCATTGCCCCAAGCCGCACAAGCTGCCGAAGAGGTACGGCAGGCTGAAGTGGAACAAGTTACCGTAGTGGGTAAAAACAAAAGCCTGCGCACTGAAAGTCAAAACAGCTACACAGTATCCGCCCTGCGTTCGACTACGGGATTAGTGCTCTCTCCGCGGGAAATCCCTCAATCTGTCAGTGTCATTACTAAAAAACAAATTGAAGACCAAGGCATCACCGACTTAGAAGGTGCGTTGCAAAACGCTACGGGCATCAATGTTTTCAAAAGCGGCGGACGCACGCATTTCATGTCGCGCGGCTATTTTATCGAACAGTTTGAAGAAGACGGCATTGCCACGCAACTTGGCTCACCCGGCGGATTCGGCTTAGGCGGCCCGGCCGGCGACCCGACCAGCGCAACCAATATGGCAATGTACGACCACATTGAAGTGGTACGCGGTGCGGCAGGTTTGACACAGGCAAACAACGAACCCGGCGGCACAGTAAACGCCGTCCGCAAAAAGCCGACTGCAAAACGCCAGCTTTCCGCCGATTTGATGGCAAACTCATGGGGCAAAGTAAACAGCGTCTTTGATGCATCCGGTACCTTAAGCCAAGAACACGGCCTGCGCGGACGCTTTGTCGGCTCAGTAGGCAGCAACAAAACTTTCAAAGACCAATCCGGCGGCCGCGACATCCTTCTGTATGGCGTAATGGACAAAGACATCGGCGACAACAGCAAACTTACTTGGGGCGTAAGCTATCTCAACCAAACCGAAACACCCGATCCTGACGGCCTGCCTATGCGTGCAAACGGCAAAGAGTGGAAACGCAGCCGCTATCTAGGTGCGGATTGGAATGAAGCCCGCCTGAAAAAATACAATCTTTTTACCGAGTTTGAACATTATTTCAACGACAACTGGAAACTGAGCAGCAAGTTGGACTGGCGTAAGAACACCAGTTCAAAAGAATATTACACGCTTGGCGGCACAGGTAACGGCATCGGTACAGACGGACTGGGGACCACATACAGCTTCGACCGTTACGATGCAGGCAACCGCCAGTTCACTTTCCAAAACAACCTGACCGGCCGCATCTTCGCTTTTGGCCAAAATCACGACCTCTTCTTCATGCACAGCTATTCCAAAGAGAACGTGAACTCAAGCAACCGCTGGCTCAACGACAGCAGCACCTATGACGCAGATGCCTTTAACGGCAGCGAGAAAGCCAAACCCGATTGGAATTCTGCCACAGCCAAAGCCCGTGGCGGCAACGGCCGTTATACTACCCATGCCTTTGGTTTGGGCGCGCGCATCAATCCTACCGACAAACTGCACATCATCGCAGGCGGACGCTATACCAGCTGGAAACGCGACTACTATTGGGATCGCGACCTCAAAGACGGGGTAGCAGGTTCATCAGACTCGCTCAAACGCAACCGCTTCGTTCCTTATGCCGGCATCACTTACGATATCACGCCTAAACAAAGTATTTACGCCGCCTATACGTCCATCTTTAAACAAACAATGAACCGCGACTACAACGACAACCTGCTGCCGCCGATTATGGGACGCAACTACGAACTCGGCTGGAAAGGCGAATGGAACGAAGGCCGTCTGAACACCTCGGTCGCCCTCTACCGAACCGACAAAGACAACAACAATCAACGCGTCAATGCCAAACCGCACGCCTACTGGGAACCGCTCAACCAAAGCAGCCGCGGCTTGGACGCCGAAATCTCCGGCAGCCTGAGCGACCGTTGGCAAGTTTACGCAGGCTACACCTTCAACCGCAGCACCAACCGCAGCAGCGTTACCGGCAATGTTGAATCGCGCCGAAAAGGCTACAACTTCAGCAGCCATACGCCGAAGCATATGTTCCGCCTCTACACCAGCTATATCCTGCCGGTGGATGACGGCAAATGGACAGTCGGTCTTGGCTTGAAGAGCAGCAGCAAAACCGCTAATTCTTCCGGCTCACTCAAGCAAGGCGGCTACACCATTTGGAACACCAACGTCCAATACCGCCCGAGCAAAAACCTGCAACTGGGGCTGGCAGTCAACAACCTGACCGACAAACGCTACTACGAAAACCAATACAGCCGCGGCTTAAACAGTGGCAACTTCTACGGCGAACCACGCAACGCCGTGTTCAGCCTGAAGTGGAAGATGTAAATAGCGGCAAACCGAAAGTAGATTTTCCTCTACTCTTCAAAAGCATATAAAAACCAATCATTGCTTATAAACAAGGCCGTCTGAAAACCAAATTCTGTTTTCAGACGGCCTATCACGCACATTCACAAGCATTCATTATGAATACGCTCAAAAAATTCTTTTACCTTGCCCGCCCTTTTTGGTCAGGAGCACACGGTCGCCTCCAATGGCTGATGCTCGCCGTTTTGATAGGGTTTACCCTATTCTCCATCACCATCAGCGTTTGGATTGCCGCATGGGACAAACGCTTCTACGACGCGCTGGCCGCGTTTGACGGCGCATCCATGCCCACGCTCATCGTTGAATACCTCGGCTACATGGCGATGATTATCGGCTGCATCGTCTGCGGCGACTGGCTGCAAAAACGCCTCATCTTCCGTTGGCGCACCCATCTGACCGATCAATTTCAAAAAAACTGGCTCGAAGGCCACAAACACTACCGCCTGCGCCTGACAGGCGAACCGGACAACCCCGACCAACGTATCGCCGAAGACATCTACCTCCTTGCCGACAAAAGCATCAGCCTCTTTCGCTCCTTCATCAATAATATTGCCAAATTCAGTGCGTTCGTTGCCGTATTGTGGACACTCTCCGGCGTGCAGACCTTCAACATCGGCGGACACAACATCACCATACACGGCTACCTCGTCTGGGTTGCCCTGATTTATTCCATCTTCAGCACCGTCATCGCCCATCTTGTCGGCCGCAAACTGAAAAACCTCAACATCGACCGCCAGCACCGCGAAGCCGACTACCGCGCAGCCCTTTTACGTGTACGCGACCATGCCGAACAAATCGCCTTCTACAACGGCGGCGAAGCGGAAACAGGCCGTCTGAAACAACGTTACCTCCGCATCCGCGACAACTGGCGACGGCTGACCAACTGCGAATTCCGCCAAGAAACCTTCTGGGCGACCTATGTGCGCATCAGCATCTTCATCCCCATCCTCGCCACCCTGCCCATGTACCTCGCCAAAACCATGACCTTCGGCGACATGATGCAGACGCGCACATCGTTTGCCCGCGTTCAAGACAGTTTCGGCTGGTTTACCGATGCATACCGCCGCCTGATTGAATGGGCAGCAGTCATCGAACGGCTTTCCGGTTTTCAGACGGCCTTGGAACAAGCAGAACAAAAAAGCCCCTCCCTTCAGTCACACCAAACAGATTTGCCGCATCATAGCGGCAAAGTCGTCCTGCAAAACCTCACCGTCCACACCCAAACCGGCAGCCCCCTGCTTACTGATATTCACCTCCAAGCCCGTTCTCCGGAATGGGTATTGCTTGAAGGTCGAAGCGGCATCGGCAAATCCACGCTGCTTCGCGTGCTTGCCGGTTTATGGCCGTATTATCACGGCAGTTTTTCCCTCGAAGGCAACCGCCTGTTCTTCCCGCAACGCCCTTACCTGCCTGCGGACACATTGCGTCAAACTGTCAGCTATCCCTATGCGGCCTGCCAAGACGACCATTTGATTCAAACCGTTTTGGAACAAGTCGGCTTAAGCAGCCCCACGGGTAGGTTGCACACGTTGATGACCGATTTGGACACTTCATACGAATGGCACGGCATCCTTTCCGGCGGCGAACAGCAACGCCTCAGCCTTGCACGCGCACTGCTGCACAAACCGCAAATCCTGTTCCTAGATGAAGCCACCAACCATCTCGATGATGAATCAGCCCTGATGTTAATGCAGACCCTCAAGCAACATTTGCCCGATACTTTGGTCATCGGCATCAGCCACCAACCCAAGATTAAAGCCCTGTTTGATAGCTCACTGAATTTGAATGAAAAAATTATTTAAATGTTAAAATGTGCAAAACTCTTGCTTTCAATCCTAACAAGAGATATAGTACCAAGTAACTAGTTCTTATTGATGAGAGCTACTCCTTGGATACTTGCCTCCGGTTCTCCAACCCGGGGGCATTTTTTTGCGTTTTTATTTTATGTTTGTATGAATAGGATAAAGACGAAACACCCACCACAAATCAACAAACAAATCGAACCGCAAACTGCGTTTTCCAAACGCTCAGGCCGTCTGAAATCCTCTCCATGATGTCGTTAATCCCATATTTCAGACGGCCTGTTTAACTGTCTATTGCAAAGCTTGGCACAAGCACCGCTGACCGACTGCAATTAATTACTATATAATCAAACGCATTGTTACCCCTACAAAGGAGCCACACCATGACCACAAAAATTAAAATTGGTATTGTCGGTGCAACCGGATATACAGGCGTCGAATTGTTGCGCCTGCTCAGCAGCCACCCCAACGCAGAAGTCACTGCCGTCACCAGCCGAAGCGAAGCCGGTATTGCGGTTGCCGACTACTTCCCCAGTCTGCGCGGCATTTACGACATTGCATTCCAAACGCCTGAAGATGCCGGGCTTAACCGTTGCGACCTCGTGTTCTTTGCCACGCCCAACGGCGTAGCCATGAAAGAAGCACCGTCCCTTGTCGAAAAAGGCGTACGCGTGATTGACCTGTCTGCCGACTTCCGCATCCGCGACATCCCCACATGGGAAAAATGGTACAAAATGACCCATACCGCGCCGCAACTTGTTTCCCAAGCGGTGTACGGCTTGTGCGAACTTTACAAAGACGACATCTCCAAAGCCATGTTGGTGGCCAATCCGGGCTGCTACCCTACCTGCGTTTCCCTGCCCTTATTGCCACTGCTTCAGGCTGGCCGTCTGAAAGCCAACGCGCCTCTGATTGCCGACTGTAAATCCGGTGTTTCCGGTGCAGGCCGCAAAGCCAGCACCCACGCCCTGTTGTGCGAAGCTGGCGATAACTTCAAAGCCTACGGCGTCGGCGGCCACCGCCATCTGCCTGAAATCCGACAAACCCTGTCCGGACTGCAAGACCATGTTTCAGACGGCCTGATTTTCGTGCCACACCTTGTTCCGATGATACGCGGTATGCACGCCACCCTGTATCTGCACCTGCAAGAACATACCGATCCTGAAGCTTTGCTGCGCGAATACTACCGCGACAGTCCTTTTGTCGATATTTTGCCTTCAGGTTCGACACCTGAAACCCGCAGCGTGCGCGGCGCCAACCTTTGCCGTATCAGTGTTCAAAGAGCGCCCGAACAAGACGATGTGTGGATTGTTCTTTCCGTCATCGACAACTTGGTTAAAGGCGCAGCCGGCCAAGCCGTGCAGAATATGAACATTATGTTCGGCCTGCCCGAAACCACCGGCCTGACTAATGCACCATTAATGCCTTAAGCCAGCCATCCTTATTAAAAACACAAGGCCGTCTGAAACTTTGATCGTTCAGACGGCCTTTATCGATTCATTCACAAACATCACTCATACACCACGCCGGCAAGCATTTCTTCTTCATTCAAGTTGCCGTACTGTTGCTCCCAATCGTGGGTAGCCTCCACCATATCGCATTCTTTCGCAAAAGCCAGCAGCCTGCCGTCCATCTGATCCAAACTCAAGCTGCCCAAGCGTTCGCATTCCGAAGCCGTCAAATTACCGTCCGCTTCATGCGCTTCCGAAGATCCGAAAGGCAGGGCAAAAAAACCCAGCACCAACGCCAGCAGCACCCAAAAAATATTTTTACGCGAACGAGTCATTTCACACCTCTCATCATAATCATATAGCAGGTTTAAATCAGAAAAACTAAACCAAATAAAACTAAACTAAGAAAAATCAAATATAAAACTAGAAATATCGATTTATCTAAGACAAAACGAATAATACTAAGAAAAAATAAAATATGCAATACTTTTTCTTAGATTGAGTAATTTTTTTCTTACAATTTTATAAAAACTAAGGTAAAATACACTCAAATCGTCCAAACCATATAAAAAACATACCTCCATAAAGGCATAAACATGGATACCTTTAAAGACCGCCTGGCTTTCTTATGGAAAGATGAAGCCCGCCAAGCCAAAATTGCCGCCGACATCGATATGACCATCGCCGGATTCAGCCGTATCTGGAACGAAGGCGGCCTGCCGAAATCGGAAACGCTAAAAAAAATCAAACAACTTAAAGGCTGTAGCATAGACTGGCTTTTGACAGGCGAAGGTTCTCCCTTCCCCGATTCCGAAGCCCCAAAAGCCACGGCAACCGACACACTGGGCAACCCTGTCGATATAGACGAATTTGTCTTCGTACCGCGTTACGACATCCAAGCAGCGGCCGGACACGGCCAGCTCGTCGGCGATGAACAGCCCATGTTCGCCATGGCGTTCCGACGCTATTGGATAGAAAATTATGTGACGCGCGACATCAAAAACCTTTCCGTTATCTCAGTCAAAGGCGACTCGATGGAAGGCGTGCTTAATGATGGCGACACCATCCTCATCAACCACGGCCAAACCACGCCGCGCGACGGCCTCTATGTTTTGCGCCTCAACGAAAACCTTTTAGTCAAACGCCTGCAACTGATACCCGGCGGCATCGTCAACGTCATTTCCGCCAACGAAGCCTACCCTACTTTTGAAATCGACTTGAAAAACCCGACCGACGACGTTGCCATCATCGGCCGTGTAGAATGGTTTGGCAGAAGCATCTAAATCTGACATACTGGTGCTTGAAATTTCTGCCATGCCCTCCATGTAAGCTGGCAGACCCTGTCTGCACAAACTTGCCTTGACTAACGGTTTGCGCGACAATAGTAAAAATATTCATATAAAAGGAATCACATCATGTCAGACGAAAGCCCTATTATCTTTACTGACAGCTGCTGCACCAAAGTTGCCGACCTGATCGCCGAAGAGAACAATCCCGATTTGAAATTGCGCGTATTTGTCAACGGCGGCGGTTGCTCCGGCTTCCAATATGGTTTTACCTTTGATGAAATCAAAAACGACGACGATTTCGAAATCCAGAAAAACGGCCTGACGTTCTTGGTCGACCCGATGAGCTACCAATATCTGGTTGGTGCAGAAATCGACTACACCGAAAGCCTGCAAGGTTCTCAATTCGTCATCCGCAATCCGAATGCCGAAACGACTTGCGGTTGCGGCTCGTCCTTCTCCGTATAAATAATCCGTTTCTTCATGAAAAACAGGCCGTCTGTATCTTCAGACGGCCTTTTGTGTGAATTTATTTTAAACAATATTGGATTTATCTTATAATAATAATATCGGGCGTGAATATTTACTCTACAATAGACATAACATTGGACATGCATATTGCCATATAAATAAAAAATCATTGTCCAGCCGATTAACGACACAAAGGCACCTCCTATCCGGTCTGCCTAAGACTGCGGCCTCTGTTTTTGCCTGCATCGCAAGCCAAAACAGCTCAAACACAATAACAAAACCTCAGGCCCAACCCATTTGGTTGACGCAGTCGAAATATTCATGGGATATCAATGAGCAAACAAGAAAAATTTTTCGACGTATATGTTTCCTATCCGCCGAACACGGATAAGGAGCGCATCCATGCCTGCCTGTATGACAACCTGCCTGAAAACGAAGTCGAGAGCCTGATTCAAGCCTTGGCCGAGCGTCCGCAAGCCATTGTGGCCGAAAAATGTACCCAAGACGAGCGCGAAAATGCGCAGCATTACTTCAGCTATTTGGGTTTGGACGTAATCGTCCGTCAGGCTATGGAGTTGGAAGCAGTCGAAGAAGAACCCGTGTTGGCAGTCAACACTCCCGACCCTATCCAATGCCCAGTCTGCATGACGATTATCGACGAACTCGACGCACAGGAATGTAAAACCTGCCACTTTGATTTGACAGAAAAAAATGAGCTGGCCATCCAGCGCAAGCGCATTGAATGGCAGGAAAAAATCTCTTTCGAGCATAAAAAACAAACCGAAATTGCCCACAAGCTCAAATATGAACGCGAGCAGGAAGAGAAAAAGCTGCGCAAGAAAATCCGTGCTGAATTGGAATCCCAACTACGCGAAGAGTTAGGCCAAAATCCTGAGCTGGCCGCACTTGCAGCAAGGAAGAAAACACAATTTCTGCTTACAATGGCTATCGTATTCGCCGTTTTGAGTCTGCTTGCACTCGGCTATATCGCTGCAAAATTCTTCTAACCTGATTTCAAAACTCAAGGCCGTCTGAAAAACAGATTTTCAGACGGCCTTTTATTTCCTTATTGATTGAATCATTTCAATCAAGCCTCTTGCACATCAACGTCCACTGACCATCTGATTTTACCATCGCGGTTTTGCTGCAACACTTGCACCCATAAACTCACGGCGCGGTGCAAATCCTGTCGGGACGGGGATTCGAGGAAGATTTGCGCGCGTTCGCGTTCGGCGAGGCGGACCATCAGCATGGGTGCGGCGCCGAACTGAGAGACGCTTTCGGGCAAAAGCGGGGCCAGGGTTTCTTTGGCGGCGTTGAGAAATTCCATCGCATCGGCAACGCGCGGCGCATCGGCACGGACGGCCGTCTGAAAACCGAAAGGCGGCATGGCGAACATTTGCCGCTCTTTCAATTCGTTTTCGGCAAACACGGCGTAGTCCTGCGCTTTAACGGCGGCGAAGACGGGATGTTCGGGCAGTTGGGTCTGTATCAACACCTTGCCGGGTTTGTCGGCGCGCCCCGCCCTGCCGGACACCTGCATCAGCTCGGCGAACAGCCTTTCCGGCGCGCGAAAGTCTGCGCTGTACAGGCTGCCGTCGGCGTTCAACACGATAACGAGGTTGAGCCGCGCAAAATCATGGCCTTTGGCAAGCATCTGCGTGCCGATCAGAATGTCGATTTCGTTGTCGGCGATGCGGCGGTACAAATCCGCCCAGTCGTTTTTGTGCGCCGTACTGTCCCTATCGACGCGGACGACGGCGGCCTTGGGCAGGAAGGTGCGCAGTGTTTCTTCGACGCGCTGCGTGCCGTGTCCGACGGCGGTCAGGTCTTGGTTGCCGCAGTCGGGGCATTTGGACGGAATGGGTTCGCGGTGGTCGCAGTGGTGGCAGCGCAGTTGGCGGGCGCGTTGGTGCAGCACCATTTTGGCGGAACAGTTTGGACAGCCGAAGGTATGACCGCAGTCGCCGCAAAACAGCGCGGGCGCAAAACCGCGCCGGTTGAGGTACACTAGCGACATACCTCCTGCTTCAAAGTTCTGTTTCAAAAGCTGCAAGGCTTGCGGCGAGAAGCCGTTGTCGAGTTTCAGACGGCCTACGTTGAGGATATCCACTTGCGGCAGTTGCGCGGAAGCATGGGCGCGCTCGGTCAGTTGCAGCAGGCAGTACGCGCCGCTTTGCGCCTTGTGCCAGCTCTCTAGGCTAGGCGTGGCGCTGCCCAATATGATGGGACAGCCGCTCTGCTTCGCCCGCCACACCGCCAAATCACGGGCATGGTAGCGCAATTCGTTGTCCTGTTTGAACGAGCCGTCGTGTTCCTCATCGACCACAATCAGCCCGATATCAGGCAAAGGTGTGAACACCGCCAGCCGCGTGCCGATCACCAGCTTCGCCTGCCCCAACATGGCACGCAGATAATCCTGCGTGCGCCTGCCTGCCGCCATCTGGCTGTGCAACACGGCGGTCGGCACGTCGGCAAAACGGTTTTCCACCCGCTTCAAAAGCTGCGGCGTGAGATTGATTTCTGGCAACAGAAACAACACCTGCCGCCCCTGCGCCAACACTTTCGCCATCGCATCGAAATACACCTCAGTCTTGCCGCTGCCGGTGATGCCGTACAGCAGAAACGGCTGAAATTTACCAAAGGCCGTCTGAATTTCATCGGAAGCCTTCTGCTGGTCGGCATTCAACACAAATTCAGAGTGCGAAGCCTGCCCATGGCACGACTCTAAAACGGACTTTGCCGCTTCCATCGTTTCAATCCAACCCTGCTTCGCCCAATCTTCGATTAACTTCGCCGCCTGCGCATTCACCTGCTTCAACGCCACCATCGTCATCCCGCCCGACAGCAGCGCGCTCCACAAAGCCGCTTTTTTGTTGAACCGAGACGACGGCGGCGTTTGCGCCCTACCCGCTTCGTTCAAAGCGTAAAACAACGGCGGCTGCGGCATTTCCACCGCGCGCGTTTCCTTCAAACCCTGCGGCAATGCGGTAAATACTGCCTGCCCGGTCGGATAGTGGTAATAACGCGACGTAAACGCCAACAAATCACGCCAGCCTTGAGGCAACGGCTTTTCTTCCACAAAGGCCGTCTGAACGCTCAAAATCCGCGCCGTATCCATATCGGGCGCAATATCCGTTTCCCACACAATCCCAACAACGGTTTTATTGCGGAAAGGCACGAGTACCCGCGTTCCCGGAGGAAGCGGCTTGGAATAGGAATAAGTCAAAAGGCCGTCTGAAAGCGGCACGTTTACGGCAATACGGTGGTAGAACATACAAACAATCAAATCATTTTTTCGTATTTTAACAGCCGAAAGCTATTTTCAGACGATAAATTGAGCCTCAATACAATGCAGGCATGACAGAGGTTTGATACAATACCTTACTTTTAACACACGCAAGTCTCTCGCATGAAAACCAAGTTAATCAAAATCTTAACACCGTTTGCCGTCCTTCCTTTGTTGGCATGCGGTCAACCTGCCGTATCCAACGCCAACGCGGCGCCTGCACAGGCTGCCAAAGCGGAAGCGCCTGCCGACAAATCCGTTGCCGCTTCTTTGAAAGCACGTCTGGAAAAAGTCTATGCCGCCCAAGATTTGAAAGTTTTGAGCGTCAGTGAAACACCGATTAAAGGCATTTATGAAGTTGTCGTCAGCGGCAAACAAATCATCTATACCGATGCCAAAGGCGACTATATGCTTGTTGGCGACCTCATCAACGTCAATACGCGCCAAAGCATGACTGAAGAACGCGCCGCCGATTTGAACAAAATCGACTTCGCTTCCCTGCCTTTGGACAAAGCCATCAAAGAAGTACGCGGCAACGGCAAACTGAAAGTCGCTGTTTTCTCTGATCCGGACTGCCCGTACTGCAAACGCTTGGAGCATGAATTTGAAAAAATGACCGACATCACGATTTATACCTTCATGATGCCGATTCCAAGCCTGCACCCTGATGCCGCGCGCAAAGCCGAGCTGTTATGGTGTCAGCCTAATCCGACTCAGGCATGGATCGACTGGATGCGCAAAGGCAAACTCCCAAGTGGCAAAGCAAACTGCGAAAACCCTGTTGCGGAAACCACTTCATTGGGCGAACAATTCGGCTTCAACGGCACGCCGACCCTGGTCTTTCCTAACGGCCGCAGCCAAAGTGGTTACAGCCCTATGCCTCACCTCAAAGAAATCATCGAGAAAAACCAGTAATACAGGGTTTAATCTCCATAAAGGACGCTTTACGCGTCCTTTTTTCATGTCGCCCGCCATCAACTGCCTTCAGACGGCCTCGATATAGACAAATATAAAAAAAGGACGTGTCCAACACATCCTTTTTTTCCTTTACCTTACAGGTAGAATTTTTCAATCACTTTCAGGTTTTCATCCAATTTGTACACCAACGGCTGACCTGTTGGGATTTCCAAGCCCATGATGTCTTCGTCGGAAATGCCTTCGATGTGTTTAGCCAACGCACGCAGGGAGTTGCCGTGTGCCGCAACCAATACACGTTTGCCGCTCAAGATGGCCGGAGCGATTTGGTCTTCCCAGAAAGGCAGGACGCGCTCGAGGGTAACTTTGAGGTTTTCACCATCAGGAATAACATCGCTAGGCAGGTTGGCATAGCGGCGGTCGTTGTGGGCGGAGTGAGGGTCTTTAGGATCAAGCAGAGGAGGCAGGGTGTCGTAGCTGCGGCGCCAAATGTGGACTTGCTCGTCGCCGTATTTTTCTGCGGTTTGTTTTTTATCCATACCTTGCAGCTGACCGTAGTGGCGCTCGTTCAAACGCCATGATTTGATTTGTGGAACAAACAGTTGGTCGGATTCTTCCAAAACAATGTTACAGGTTTTGATGGCACGGGTCAGAACGGAGGTAAAGGCGATGTCGAATTCATAGCCTTTTTCTTTCAGCTTTTTACCTGCTGCTGTGGCTTCTGCCAAACCTTGCTCGCTCAGCTTGACGTCGCGCCAGCCGGTGAAAAGGTTTTTCGCGTTCCATTCGCTTTGTCCGTGACGGATGAATACTAATTTCATGATTGTTTGCTCCAATGAAGTTTGGGAAAAGGTATTTATAGCACACTTTGCCGCCGCGCTGATAACGTCGGCGGTTTCTTTTGATATGTTGCAAATTTGCTTCTAGTCTTCAGACGGCCTTGTCGGAAGGTAAACGTCAAAACGCGTGCTTTTGCCTGTGTATTGATAAGCAGGTTTGCGCCCGTCAAGAAATTCGCCCAAGCGCGGGCGTTTGACGACAATGCGCTTTTTGGCGGTATTCAACGCTGCGTCCAACAACTCGGCTTCGTCTTGTGCCGCGCCGACCAAGTCGTGGAAATAGGCCATTTCTTTTTTCACGGCGGCGGTTTTGCGGCGTTCCGGGTACATCGGGTCGAGGTACACCACATCGGGTCTGCCTTTTTGCGCGGCCAATTTCTGCATTAAATCAACGGCATTGCCGAAGTGCAAAGTAATTCGCTGGGCAATCTCCCGTGTCTCTTCACTTTGTCCTGCCCTGTTGAGGCCGTCTGAAAGTAGACAGGCAACAGCAGGATTTTGTTCAAAAGTTTGTACATTCAAGCCCAACGAGGCAAGCACGAAGCTGTCGCGTCCCAGTCCACCGGTAGCGTCCCAGACAGTCGGTTGCGCAGTATGGTTGACGGCTTTGGCAATCAACTCACCTCCGCCTTTAGTACGCCGGTAATGGGCGGCACCGCCATCAAAATCAACGCGGACACGGCCTTTTTCACCTGCGCGGCACAAGCTGATGCCGCTTTCGTCAGCGATAAGGAAACTGTCTTCTTCAGGCTGCCGGTCGATAACGGTCAGCCCGAACGGCTCGGCAAGGCTGCGAAGTTCGGCAGATGCGGTTTCGTCAAAATAAATCTTGTACATGATGCCCATGTTTCAGACGGCCTTGAAAACTCAGGCCGTCTGAACGTTTTAATTGATGTCCAAGCGTTCCATGCGGTAGCGCATAGAGCGGAAGCTGATGCCCAAAAGCTTGGCGGCTTGGGTACGGTTGTAACGGGTTTGCTGCAAAGCCTGCTCGATGATGCTGCGTTCCACTTGGTCGAGGTAATCCTGTATCTGCATGGTACGCGGATCAAACGGTGGAATGGGGCTATGATTGAGCGTAGTTTCGCGCGCGTCAGGTTCGGCAATATCGTCAAAAGAGAAGCCGCTGCGTTCAGCCTTAACCTGTGGGGCGTTTTGAATCTGCAAGTCGTCCACTTGTATCACTTGGCCGACCGTCAGTGCAACTGCGCGTTCGAGGATATTCTCCAACTCGCGGAAGTTGCCGGGATAGCTGTAATGCAACAGGGCTTCTTGGGCTTTCGGGCTGAGTTTGTAGGTTTGATTGCCGTGACGGTGTTTATACAGCAGATACAGAATCAGCGCGCCCAAGTCTTCGCGCATTTCGCGCAAAGGCGGCATGTGCAGGGAGACTACGTTGAGGCGGTAATACAAGTCCTGACGGAATGCGCCGCTTTCGACCAAAGCTTCGAGGTTTTTGTGGGTTGCACAAATAATGCGCACATCCACAAAGGTTTCCCGCGCATCGCCGATACGGCGCACGGCTTTTTCTTGAATGGCACGCAGGAGTTTGACCTGCATGGCAAGCGGCAGATCGGCAACTTCGTCAAGAAACAAAGTGCCGCCGTCAGCGTGTTGGAAAAAACCTAAACGGTCTTGATCCGCGCCGGTAAAGCTGCCTTTTTTGTAACCGAAAAATTCGCTTTCCATCAGGTTTTCAGGAATAGCACCGCAGTTGACGGCAATAAACGGTTTGTCGGCACGGTCGGACAGCTCGTGAATCGTGCGCGCCGCCTGCTCTTTACCTGTACCGGACTCGCCGGAGATATAAACAGGAACAAGGCTGTGGGCCAATCTGCGAATCAGGTGGCGCACTTCGACCATTTGCGGCGAAGTACCCAACAGGCGCGGCATATCGTCCTCGCCTTCCAATATAGGTGCATCTTGTTGCAGAGCAGGATTGATGCTGCCGGCCGAAAAACGCTCTTTTAAGGAATTGAGCCCTTCCGGAACAGTCAAAGGCCGGTTAAATTCGCTCTGTACGCTCTTAGGCGGCGTAACGACAGGCTTGGCCGGCTGAGGTTCGGGTTTATACAGGGCGGCAGAAACAGGCGCAGGCTGCGATTTGACTTTTTCAGACGGCGTGGGTTCGGCAGTATTGTCTGAAACCGACACTGCCGATTTAACCAATGAACGCAACTGCGACAGCGTAATCGGTTTTTGCAGATAATCAAACGCCCCTGCTTTCAAGGCTTCAACGGCTTGGTCGGCATTGCCGAAGGCCGTAATCACGGCGACGGGCGTATCGAGCATCAGTTCATCAATGTATTGAACAACCTCTAGGCCGGAGCCGTCGGGCATACGCATATCAGTCAACACCAGCGAATAATCGTTGTTGTCCAGCTTGTCTTTGGCTTCTTCAACACCAGCCGCAGTATCGACGCGCAGACCCATTTTCATCAGGGTCATTTCCATCAGGTCGCGGATGTCTGCCTCGTCATCGACAACCAAAACCGGCTCTTGCAATTTATTCATCCTGCGCTTGCTCCTTCGGTAAAATCAGTTCAAACCCGTTCATTTCAGGGTGATAATGCAGCTGCCCCATATTGGCGTGTGCCAACTCGCGTGCGACGTAAAGCCCCAAGCCGGTACCTTGTTTTTCGGTGGTGTAAAACGGCTCGAACAGATGATTTCGTACATCGGGCGGCACGCCTTTGCCGTTGTCCGCCACGACGATGGAAATATGCATCCTGCCACTAGGGCGGATAAGGACGGTGATAGCGTTTTCATCTTGACGGCTGTGTCGCCAAGCGTTGTTGCACAAGTTCCACATCACTTGCTGCAAATGCACGGGGTCAACCAATACGGTCAGGTTGTTACCGTCCATATTCATGCGCAGACAGCCGATGGCATCGGGATTGTTCAAGGTAAATTCCTGCTTGAACTCCAACCAGAATTTCATCAGATTAATCGGCTGGCGGCTGATGTTGTCTCGTTTGTTAAGCAGGGATACGTCTTCCAACATCTTGTCGATGCGTTGGATATTGCTGTCGATGATGTTGTAGAGCTTGGCCTTGAGCGGGTCTGCCTCATCGCCCTCTTGCAACAAATCGCTGGCATGACGGATGGCGGACATCGGGTTGCGGATTTCGTGGGCAAGGTTGGCAGTCAACTGTCCGAGCGAAGTCAGTTTGGTGGACATGGCCTCTGCAGCCACTTCACGCAATGAGCGGACGTACAGCATCAGCAGCTCGGTTTGCTCCTGAATCAGCGGAACGGCTCGGACGTGCATGGCGTGTTGGAAAATATGGATATCGGTTTCAAAAGGTTTGTCGGGTTGGCGCTGCCAGCGGGCCACCAGTTCGCCGAACACGATTTCCTGCTGATCGATAATCAGGCTGGGAAAATAGATTTTTGCCTGTTTGTTAAACAGCCACACGCGTTGGGTCGCATCAATCACCACAACCGCTTCCTGTACTCGGTTCAAAACCAAATGGTTCAAACCGCTGATACGGCGGTAGGCCAGTTGATGGCGGCTGGCGGACTCTGTGGCCTGTTCGAGATAACGGGCGGCAAACGAGGTCAGCATCGCCACCAGATAGCTGGCGCCGATCAGCATTAAAGAATTCGCCATTGATTTCGCGTCCCAATTAAACGAATCGAAACGCATACTGCCGTCTAAAAACAGGTTCAAAATAAACAACATTGCCGTATAGCCTGCATACAGCATAGGATAGTGGCCATAACTGAGTAGACACGACGTGGCCACAAACGGCAAAACCAAAATCCCGAAACCGGAAGCCGTACCGCCGGAGATATACACCAAAACCATCATCATGGTGATGTCGACCACGGCACTGGCATTGGGCAAATCCAAAGACTGCCACTGCCAGCCCGGACGGAACACGGAAAGCATAATCAGGAAGAAATACAGCGTTACCCAGATATAAAACTCAACGTCCGGCAACGAAACGCCAATCAGGTTGCCGCCTGTGTAGCTGCCGAAAGCGTGCAAAACCAAAAGCGGTAAGACGATGGCTATTCGGGCAATGTTGATGACGCCGGGAATTCGCTCCCTCAGATTACCCAGCTCTTGAAGATTGGCTCTGTTCATAAGTGAACCTTTTTTATTTTCATGCAATGTCGTAGTAAATTTAATTTATTTGAATATATTTGTTCTTGTTTCAGGACAAACTTTTCAGACGGCCTGATATTTCCAATACCTTGCCTTTTTTACCGCGTTTACCGTCAATATCGGCAATCCGCAGTTTTTCCTGATGCTCGGCGCCGCGTCGGCCGACCGATACAACGGTAAACTCAGGAGAGGTCGTCACCATAATGTGTTCCAAAGATGCACCCTCAGCCAACGACATCAGCTGCAAACCGCGGCCTTTAGGCATGACTTTGAGTTCGCCGATGGAAAACGCCAAGAGACGGTGGTCGCTGCTGGCCAGTACGACTTTGCAGTCGGGATTGATCAGCGAAGAAGCATAGACGGCAACTGGCGGCAGGACGGTTTCGTCGCTGTCCACGGTCATGACCACTTTACCCGCTTTCACTCGCCCGACCATATCGGCCAACTTGGTGATAAAACCGTAGCCGCCGCTGCCTGAAAGCAAGTAATGCTGTTCGGGCTGACCGGTGAGCATGGCGACGGGTTTTGCACCGTTTTGCAGCTCGATTAAGGATGAAACCGGCACGCCGTCGCCGCGTCCGCCGGGGATTTCGGCGGCATCGAGCGTGTAGGTTCTGCCCAATGAATCCAGGATGACGACGGGTAAAACAGTGCGGCCTTCGAGGGTTTGTTTGAGGCGGTCGCCTTCTTTGAACGCGGTTTGGCTCAAATCAAGGTTGTGTCCGGCGCGGCTGCGTATCCAGCCTTTTTCCGACAAAATCAGCGTGATGGGTTCGTCGGCGGTGGTTTGAGTCAACACGGCGCGTCCAGCCTCTTCCACCAGTGTGCGGCGTGCGTCGCCGAACTGCTTCATGTCCGCCTGCATCTCTTTGATAATCAGCTTGCGTTTTTCGTTTTCGTCGCCCAAAAGGATATTCAGACGTCCTTGTTCTTCGCGCAACTCGTTCAATTCTTTTTCGAGTTTGAAACCTTCCAAACGCGCCAACTGGCGCAGGCGGATTTCCAAAATGTCTTCGGCTTGGATTTCGGTCAGCCCGAACGCTGCCATCAAATCGGTTTTCGGGTCGTCTGACTCGCGGATGACTTTAATCACTTCGTCAATGTGCAGAAAGACTTTCAGACGGCCTTCAAGGATGTGCAGCCGTTTTTCCACTTGGTTCAAACGGAATTTCAGACGGCGTGTTACGGTCACGACGCGGAAATCCAGCCATTCCTGCAAAATCGTTTTCAGATTTTTCTGCGCAGGGCGGTTGTCCAAACCCATCATCACCAAGTTCATGGACACATTGCCTTCCAGCGAAGTTTGCGCCATCAGCGTGTTGATGAAGGTATCCGTATCGATGCGGCTGGATTTCGGCTCGAACACCAGTCGCACGGGATGTTCGCCATCTGACTCGTCGCGCACGCGGTCGATTAAATCCAGCATCAGCTTTTTGGTGTTGAGCTGGTCTTGGTTCAGCTGCTTTTTACCCGCTTTCGGTTTCGGGTTGGTCTGCTCTTCAATTTCGGCAAGGATTTTGGCGGAGTTGGCGTTCGGCGGCAGCTCGGTCACAATCACGCGCCATTGCCCGCGCGCCAGCTTCTCAATTTCGTAACGTGCACGCACGCGCACACTGCCTTTACCGGTTTCGTAAATCCGGCGCAATTCATCCGCCGGCGTAATGATTTGACCGCCGCCGGCAAAGTCGGGCGCAGGGATATATTGCATCAGGTCGGCGGTTTCCAGCGACGGTTTTTTTAACAGCGCAATCGCCGCCTGCGTGACTTCGTTCAAATTGTGCGACGGAATTTCGGTCGCCATGCCCACCGCAATGCCCGACGCGCCGTTGAGCAACACCATAGGCAAACGGGCGGGCAGGTGCAGCGGCTCGTCAAACGCGCCGTCGTAGTTCGGCACAAAATCTACCGTCCCCTGATTGATTTCGGACAACAGCAATTCCGCAATCGGCGTCAGTCGCGCTTCGGTGTAACGCATCGCCGCCGCTCCGTCGCCGTCGCGCGAACCGAAGTTGCCGATGCCGTCGATTAAGGGATAGCGCAAGGTAAAATCCTGCGCCATTCGCACCATCGCTTCATAGGCGGAACTGTCGCCGTGCGGGTGGTATTTACCCAAAATTTCGCCGACCACGCGCGCCGATTTCACCGGCTTCGCCCCCGCCGTCAAACCCATATCGCGCATGGCAAACAAAATACGCCGTTGTACAGGCTTTTGGCCGTCTGAAACTTCAGGCAGCGCGCGGCCTTTGACCACGCTCATGGCGTATTCGAGATAGGCGCGTTCGGCGTATTGACCTAACAGCAGGTAGTCTTCGCCGATAGGAGATGGGCTTGGAGCGGAAATGTGTTCTGTCATCAGGATGGTAAAACGAAATAAATTAAAGGAGGATATTGTAAAGCAAAATCGGTAGTCATAGCCAATTTGAGTGATGAACGGTAGTGCAACGACAATAAGGCTTGCCGAATCAGGTCAGCAAATGGAATCCGTTTCTGCCAAAAAGGCCGTCTGAAACCATTTCATGTTTCAGACGGCCTTTTCATTTTGGTTTTAAATCAAAACTTCGTTATTCTGCAGTAGCCGGTTTGGCCGCAGTTTTAATGGTTAAGGTCACCGCTGCGGCAATGGCCAGGGAAACACCGGCAAAAGTCATCGCGTTGGCAGGGTTTGAACCCAAGAAAGTTCTGTACACCCAGCCGAAAGATACGGTTTCAATCAGCATTGGAATCACAATCATCATGTTCACAATACCCATGTACACGCCGTAACGTTCTTTAGGGATAGAGCCGACCACAATCATAAACGGCACGCCCATCATACTTGCCCAACCGACACCGAAACCAATCATCGGCGCAAACATCAGGTATTTATTACCGATGTGCGGAATGGTAAGCAATGCCAGCGCGGCAAGGGTTACGGCAAAGGCGTGAACATATTTGGCGGCGTATTTGCGCGCCATCCACATCAGGCCGAAAGCGGAGATAAAGGTTACCACGTTGTAAAAACCGTTTACCAGGCCGGTCCATGCAACCGCTTGGCTATACGCTTCGGTATTTTCAACGGTCGAATCCCAGACGGATTGGACGATACTGTGGGAAATATATTGCCAGTAGATGAAGAGCGCGTACCATTGGAAGAGATACACCAAGGCCAGTTGCCACAGGGCAGTCGGCATTTCGCGCACGGCAACGACAATATCTTTAACAGCATGGGCCGGACCGCTCGGCTGGGCTTTAATGGCCGCCATTTCTTCAGGGCTGGGCTCGCGTTCGGCCGTTGATAAAACGGTAACCAAAACCGAACCGATGGAGCAGACCGCACCAATATAAAACGAACCGAATACCCAATACGGAATGCCCGCTTCGGAGGTTTGTTGCAACCAGCCGATTTGTTGGAAGATGTAGAGGGAAACGTTGGCCAGGGTAATACCCAAACCGGTAAACACGGACTGCATCAAGAAACCGGTGGATTGCTGGTGTTCAGGAACGGTATCGGCAATAAAGGCACGGAAAGGTTCCATTGCCGTGTTGTTGCTGATGTCCAAGAGCCACAGCAGCAATACAGCCACCCATAATGCGGTAACGTGCGGATAGATAAAGAGACAGAGGCTGCAACCGATGGCGCCAATCAAGAAATACGGGCGGCGGCGACCTAATCCCGGCACCCAAGTGCGGTCACTCATCGCACCAATCATCGGCTGCACCAGCAAACCGGTAATCGGACCTGCCATATTCAAAATCGGCAACTGGCTCGGGTCGGCATGAAGAAAGCTGAAAATCGGATTAATCGCAGTTTGCTGCAACCCGAAGCTATATTGAATACCGAAGAAACCGAAGTTCATCAGCATAATCTGGCGAAGTGTCATCGCCACTTGTGGGGAGATTTTCATAGGAAGGCTACTCCTGGGTAATAAACTATGGAAACAACAAACTCCAATTTCAGCGGTATGACGCTTTTATTGTATTTGGGCTGCCCTTTTTACTGAAGCAACTCCGTTTTCAGACGGCCTTTATTTTGACCGTTTACATGAATCTTATTTTGATGTGTGTTTGTGTTGTTTAAAGCTTATTATTTTCAGGCCGTCTGAAACTATTTATTAATCACAGACTGACGCCAGATGGTTTCCCCAACGACCTTGACTGGCTGAACCGCACCGGCCGGGTGTTCAATATGTCGAAACAGCAAATCCGCCGCCATCGCACCCATACGCAGATACGGCAGCTCGGTGCTGGTCAACGGCGGAAACAGCGTCTCCGCAATCGCGCTGTGATTATCATAGCCGGCAACCGAAACTTGCTCGGGAACCCGCACGCCGCGCGTCCTCAAAATCCCGTACACGCGTACTGCCATTTCATCGTTACCACAGCAAATTACCGTCGGCGGAAGCGGCAAAGACAACAGTTTCAAAATAGCCGAAATCAAAGATCCGCTGTCATTGCTGAAGTCAGGATAACCAGTTTGCACCAAATCAGGATCGAAGACAATATCCGCATCAGCCAAAGCACGGCGGTATCCGGCCAATCTCAATCTCGTCGCTTCCACGCCCGGCTGCAAAGTTACATAAGCAATCCGTTTGTGCCCGCTTTGGATAATCCGGCGCACCAAGCCATACTGCCCTGCTTCGTCGTCCGGCAAAACCGACGGCGTACCTGCCAAATCAAAACAGTTGACCAACACCATCGGGCAACGGTTGGGCACTTCCGGCAGCAATACTTCCTGATGGAAACCTGCCACATATAAAATCCCCTCAGCACGATGCTCCATAAAGGTACGGATCAGCGGCTCCATCTGACCGGGCTGCCCCGGCTTGTTGTCGATGTCGGCAATCATCAAAATCTTGCCTTGTGCGCGAATCTGCTGCTGAATGCCCTTAATCAAGAACATATCCGGTATACCGTGTCCGCCCGTATTCTCGCCTGTCCGCGAAATAGCGCCGGTAATCAAACCGACCAATCCGGAACGGTGTGACCGCATAATCCGCGCCGCAGAAGACGGGATATAGCCCAAAGCAGCAATCGCTGTTTCTACTTTGAAACGGGTTTTATCACTGACCGGCGCATCGCCGTTAATCACTCGGCTGACCGTCTTGGGAGATACCCCGGCATAAGCAGCGACATCATAAATTGTAGCCATCTTACGAACCCGCCCCGACAGGATTTCAATAATGTTACATAGGATAACACAGCAGACATCGGTGTCATACCCCCTTTTTTACAGAAACTTGATGATAATCAACCGTTTCTATTGCATTTTGCATACATTTCTTAAATAAAACCGACCCTACCATCTCCCAAAAGTTGTCCAAATTTGTTAAACTACAAACAACTACAAAAAGCAGAAAATAGATACCCTGCTTGTTTACCGTTACATACTAAGGAAACGAGATGTCCGCATACTCAGATGCATGGCAAGCCTTGGAAGCCCATCATGCCGATACTCAACACGTTACCCTGCGCGAACGCTTCGCCGCAGATGCCGAACGTTTCAACAATATGCACGAAATTCTGCACGGCTTGTTATTTGATTACAGCAAAAACCGTCTAGATGAAAACACCCTGGATTTATTGTGTCAACTGGCCGAAGCAGCCGATTTGCCACAATATATGCAGGCCATGAGCAGCGGTGAAAAAATCAACACCAGCGAGCACCGCGCCGTCCTCCACACTGCCCTGCGCCTGCCTGCCAATGCCAAACCTGTTTACGTCGACGGCGAAAACATCGTGTCCAAAGTTCATCACGAACTCAACCGCACCCTCGAATTCGCACGCCAACTTTTAGACGGCACCCACGCAGGCATTACCGGCAAACCCATTACCGATTTGGTTCACATCGGTATCGGCGGCTCCGATTTAGGCCCGCGTATGGCCACACAGGCGCTGCAACCTTATTGGCAAAACATCCGCGTCCACTTTGTCAGCAACTCCGATGATGCCGACCTGACCCAAACCCTTCTCGGCCTCAACCCCGAAACCACCGTATTCAGCATTGCCAGCAAATCGTTCCGCACACCGGAAACCCTGCTCAATGCCTACGCTGCGCGTACTTGGTACCGCGATGCAGGTTTGCCTGATTCCGGCATCTACCGCCACTTCTGCGCCATTTCCGCCGATGTGGCCGCAGCCCAAAACTTCGGCATCTCCCCCGACAAAGTTTTCGCCATGTCCGACTGGGTCGGCGGCCGCTATTCCGTCTGGTCGCCCATCGGCCTGCCGCTGATGGTTGCCGTCGGCGAAAAAGCGTTCCGCAAAATGCTGGCCGGCGCACACGCGATGGATACCCATTTCTTCGAAACGCCATTCCGCCACAACATTCCCGTCCTGATGGCGCTCATCAACGTTTGGTACAACAACTTCCAACATTCAGACGGCCAAACCGTTGTCCCATACAGCCACAACATGCGCCTCTTTACCCCGTGGCTCAACCAGCTCGATATGGAAAGCCTCGGCAAACAGCGTACTTCAGACGGCCAACCCGTTTCCTGCACCACCGGCGGCATTGTCTTTGGTGATGAAGGCGTCAACTGCCAACATGCCTACTTCCAGCTTCTGCACCAAGGCACGCGTCTGATTCCCGTTGATTTCATCGTCCCCATGACCACAATCTACGGCAACCACCGTCAACACCGCTTTACCGTTGCCAATGCTTTCGCCCAAGCCGAAGCGCTGATGAAAGGCAAGACCTTAGACGAAGTGCAAATCGAATTGGCCGCCCTGCCCCAAGACGAACGCGACCGCCTTGCGCCGCAAAAAGAATTCCCCGGCAACCGTCCGAGTAACAGCCTGCTCATCGACAGCCTGACGCCTTTCAACCTCGGCATGCTGATGGCCGCCTACGAACATCGCACCTTCGTTCAGGGCGTGATTTGGCGTATCAACCCCTTCGACCAATGGGGCGTGGAATACGGTAAAGAGCTGGCCAAAACCATCGAACCCGAACTCGAACGCGGCACGCCGGCACACGACAGCTCCACCAACGGTCTGATTGCCTTCTACCGCAACTGCAACGCAGCATCGAAGGCCGTCTGAAAATGAAAATATCCGTAAAACAAACATCTCTGCCTGTCTTACGGACATTTCAAAACCTGATCAACTTGTTCCAACAAAAGGCCGTCTGAAACTTAATTTGTTAAAGTTTCAGACGGCCTTTTATTATTCAATAAAGATAGCAGAAGTTCATTCGCCATATCCCCCATCTTTGCTACAATATCCCTTTTCTTTTTTATTGATTCCACTATGACAACCGCACCCCAACCCAGCACTTGGCGCAAGATTTTTTCGCGCAAAATGCTGATTTGTATCTTTACAGGCTTCACTTCGGGGTTGCCGCTTTATTTTCTGATCAACCTGATTCCGGCATGGTTGCGCAGCGAACATGTTGATTTGAAAACCATCGGCCTGATGGCACTTATCGGGCTGCCTTTCACTTGGAAATTTATCTGGTCTCCCGTCATTGATTTGGTCAGATTACCTTTTTTAGGACGGCGACGCGGTTGGATGCTGGTTACGCAAATTGGTTTACTGCTGACCTTGCTCATTTACGCCTTCCTAAATCCTGCTCAGCATTTATATGTAATTATGGGCTTATCGTTGGTGGTCGCCTTTTTCTCTGCCAGTCAAGATATTGTATTGGATGCATTTCGCCGCGAAATTTTGTCAGATGAAGAATTAGGCTTAGGCAACTCTATCCACGTCAATGCCTACCGTATTGCCGCTTTGGTACCTGGTTCGCTCAGCTTGATTTTGGCCGACTTGATGCCTTGGCACAACGTATTCATCATTACTGCACTATTTATGCTGCCCGGTCTGCTGATGACCCTGTTTTTAGCTAAAGAGCCTGACATTCCACCATCTGTGTCGCGTACATTTGCCCAAACAGTCTCTGACCCTTTCAGTGAGTTCTTCTCCCGCAAAGGAATCAAACAGGCCATATTGGTATTGCTGTTTATCTTTCTCTACAAACTGGGCGACAGCATGGCCACTTCTTTGGCTACACCTTTTTATCTGGACATGGGATTCAGCAAAACCGACATCGGCCTCATTGCCAAAAATGCCGGTTTATGGCCTGCTGTCATTGCCGGTATTGTAGGCGGTATTTGGATGATAAAGCTCGGTATCAATAGAGCTTTGTGGATTTTCGGCGTGGCGCAATGGGTTACTATTCTAGGCTTTGCCTGGTTGGCAAATTTTGGCAAGTTTGAAACCATCACACTGACAGAGCAAATGATGCTTGCAGCTGTAATTGGTGCAGAAGCAGCAGGCGTAGGTCTGGGTACAGCGGCGTTTGTTGCCTATATGGCTCGTGAAACCAATCCTGCATTTACGGCCACACAATTAGCCCTCTTTACCAGCCTGTCAGCCGTTCCACGTACATTTATCAATGCTTCGGCAGGCTATCTGATTGAAGCGATGGGTTACTTCAATTTCTACTGGCTGTGTTTCGCTTTGGGCATACCGGGCATGTTGCTGCTGTTTAAAGTGGCACCGTGGAATGGCGAAAAAGAGAGTAACTAGATTGCCAGTCTAAAACTTCTAGTAAAACAAAAGGCCGTCTGAATGTTCAGACGGCCTTATCATACAAAAGCTTTATTCGGCAGCAGGTTTGACAGTACTACGGACATCGCCGCTTTTTTCTTTATGTTTCAAAACAGCGCGGTCGAGCTTGTCCATCAAAACATCAATCGCGGCGTACATATCCTGTTCAATCGCTTCAACGTGCAAATCTTTACCTGCCAGATGGACATCGGCTTCGGCTTTCTGGCTGACTTTTTCCACCGAGAGCGTGATGGTCACGGAAATGATGTTGTCGGCGTGGCGACTGATTCGTGCCAACTTGTCGGAAACGTAGTTTTTGATGGCTTCGGTAACATCAAAATTCAGACCGGTGATTTTCAGATTCATGATACAGCTCCTTCGGTTGATTAGTCCGTCAAAACGGATCGGAATATATCTACTCGGTAAATTTTCGTTTGTGTGCCGGTGGTATGTCTAATGATTCTCTATATTTTGCAACTGTACGTCTGGCGATTTCAATGCCGCGTTGTTTTAATAATTTGACGAGGGTCTCGTCCGAATAGGGTTTGCTGCTGTCTTCACTTTCAATCAGCTGGCTCAATACGGCTTTGATTGCGCCTTGGCTGAACCCTTCGCCATCATCATCGGCATTAACTGCCTGTGTGAAGAAATAGCGTAACGCAAACAGGCCGCGCGGGCAAGACAAATATTTCTGGTTGGCGGCGCGCGAAATGGTGCTTTCCGCCAAACCCAATTCGGCGGCGGCATCTTTCATCAGCATGGGCGACAGGCCGATTTCTCCGAAGATAAAAAAATCTTCCTGATTTTTGACGATATACTCGGCAAGGCGGAGGACCGTACTTTTACGCAGCTCCAAAGAATCAATGCGCTGCTTGGCTTCGTTGATTTTTTCCTTCCACTCCGGTGCCCCCTCTTCCGCCGCCTTCATCAGGTCGCAATACTCCTGATTGAGCTGCAGCTTCGGCCAAGCCGCCTCGTTGCTGATGACTTCCCAGCCATCCTTGCCCTCTTTGACCCAAACGTCAGGCTGAATATAAGGCGTGGGCGTGGCAGAGGCGAAGCCGTAGGCCGGATAGGGATTGAGCTCGGCAATCATATCGAGCGCAGCTTCTATGGTTTCGCTATCGGTATCTGGATAGAGTTTGCGGAAACGCAGAACGTTTTGTTTGCGGTTTTTGCCTAACTCTTGAAGCGAACTTTGCACCAAATGCGCGGCCATTTGTCTAGCCGGAGAAGCCGGCAAACGCATCAGCTGCAGCATGAGCGACTCGGTCAAGTCGGCCGCCGCCACGCCGGGCGGCTCAAAGGTTTGCAATACATCCAGCGCGTTTTGCAGGGCCTCTTCGTCCAGCATCCATTCTAACGGCGTGTGGTCGATGATTTCTTCGAGACTGTCGGTGAGGTAGCCTTGTTCGTCCAAAAAATCAATCAAGACGTGAACATAGGCTGCTTCCACT
This sequence comes from Neisseria sp. P0006.S009, assembly GCF_051962915.1. NCBI lineage: Bacteria > Pseudomonadati > Pseudomonadota > Betaproteobacteria > Neisseriales > Neisseriaceae > Neisseria > Neisseria sp. P0006.S009. The sequence goes on from NZ_JBQCUV010000002.1 coordinate 87,858, forward strand.
TGCGAAAGCGGATGCTCGCACACTTGGGCATGCAGATAGTGTTTGAAATCCTCTTCTTCGGCGATGTTGCTCCAAATATCTTCGGCATCGTCGCCACTCAACTGCTGACCTGCGCGCGGCATGGTTACCGCACGGTTGAGCCCGCTATCGGCAAACTCATCGGTTTCCGGACGCTCAAGCAGAGGATTGTCTGACAACCAGTCTTCCACTTCGCGCTCAAGCTCAAGACCCGACATCTGCAAGATGCGCAAAGACTGCTGCAGCCGCTGGTTGAGCTGCTGGGTCTGTTTGAGTTTAAGGACGAGTGAAGACATAATGTTTGATAGTAAATGTGCTTTATGGATTTCAGACGGCCTGTATCTGACGGGCCGTCTGAAAGTATCAAATATATTGTTTATATATTGGATGATTATTTCAATATATTATTCTTTTATCAACCGATAAATGAATTATTCAACAGTAGAGATGGTTTCTAACGGTAAAGCAAACGTAATAGGCAGAACAAAAACCATGGTAACAGGCTTCCCGCGATAGGTAGCAGGTTGAAATTTTGTCTTCAAAACTGCTTTTCGTCCTGCCGCATCTAAACGCGGGGACCCACTACTCTTTTGTATCCATACAAATGCTTTGCCATCTATATTGATAAAGACATTTAATACCACAGTCCCTTCCTCGCCATTCTCTGTAGAAAGCTGTGGATAAGGTGGGGGAGCAACTTGGACAGGTTTCGTCTTTATCTCTTCTTTGAATCCATTTGGCACAGTATAAAAGAATCTGAATTTTTTAAGGCTTTCCAGTGTCTTACAATCCGTTTGTTGGGTTTTCTGATTATAAGTACACTCTTTATAAGGCTCGACTTGTTTTGGCAAACCTACTTCTTGAGCAAGTTTCAACAATTCCAGCGCATCCACTTCCCAATGGAGGCTTTTTCCCAGCTTACCCTCTTTATCCACGATAGCTGTCGCCGTTACGATACCGGTTATCGGCTTGCCATTTTTATCTATCACGCCTTGGCGCACACCCATATTCTGCAATGGCAGTTCTGGCATTGCATGCACGGCAGTAGCTGCCAAAACGGCAAAGGAAGACAAAAAAATTCGTTTCAACACAGATACACCTTTTCAGACGGCCTAAACTCAATATTTGAAATTTTCACCCAAGTAAACCGAACGGACTTGTTCATTGTTGACCAAATCATCCGGCTTGCCTGAAGCCAATACCGTACCGTCGCTGATGATGTAGGCACGGTCGCAGATGCTGAGGGTTTCGCGCACGTTGTGGTCGGTAATCAATACGCCGATACCGCGTGATTTGAGGAACTCGATGATTTTCTGAATATCGATGACGGCAATCGGGTCAACGCCGGCAAAAGGTTCGTCCAACAAAATGAAACGCGGCTGCATGGCCAACACGCGCGCGATTTCGACACGGCGGCGTTCGCCACCAGACAAGGACGGCGCAGGGTTGTTGCGCAGGCGCTCGATATTCAAATCTGCCAACAGTTTTTCAAGTTCAGCATCGATGCGGCTTTTGTCCTTCATGCTGATTTCCAAAATGGCGCGGATATTTTGTTCCACGGTCATTTTGCGGAAAATCGAGGCCTCCTGCGGCAGGTAGCCGACGCCGAGGCGGGCGCGTTCGTGAATGGGCAGGTGGCACAACTCTTGGCCGTCCAGCATCACACTGCCTGCATCGGCGGCAATCAGGCCGACTATCATGTAAAAGCTAGTGGTCTTACCCGCGCCGTTGGGGCCGAGCAGGCCGATGACTTCGCCGCTTTCGATTTCAAGGGAGAAGCTTTTGACGACTTGGCGTTTTTTGAAACTTTTTTGCAGGTTTTGAACCACAAGACGGCTGTTGTTTGCGCTCATATTCTGTTGACTTTCGATATTGACCTCAGGCCGTCTGAACCTTTTTCAGACGGCCTTTTTGTGTGTTTTCTTATTTGTTTTTCTGCGTGCTGGACGGCTGGATGACCACGCTGACGCGGCCGGATTTCGCGGCGGATTTCACACCGGATTTGGCGCTGCCGTTGATGGTGTAAACCTCGGTTTTGGTGTTGTAGGTAATGACCGCACCTTCGGCCACATCGCCGCCGCGCTGTACTTTGGCATTGCCGGTCAGGGTAACCAGACTGGCTGCGGAAGAATACGTTACAGTATTGGCTTGGCCGTTGACCACGCCTTTGCCGCCGTCCAACTCTTGGCTGAATTTGACGGGCGAGCCGGTGGCTTTCATCAACTGCTCGCTTTTGTCGTTGCGCGAAACGGTCACGCTGCCGGCACGGATATTGAGCGTGCCTTGTTTGATGATGACGTTGCCGAAGAAGGTAGTGCTTTGGTTGTTTTGGTCAAGCGAGCCTTGGTCAGCTTCGATTTGAATCGGCTGCTTGCTGTCGCTTTGCAGGGCAAAGGCCGGGCTGGCGGCAAAAACGGCAACAAGGGCTAAGGTTTTACAAATTTTTTGTATCATAAATTGTGGCTTTCACTTTGGAAGGGAAATTCAGCAAACCGGTTTTGTGGTCATAAGTCATGCCGTTTGCCTGACCGCCGGACTGTCCGTATTGGAAAGTAACGGGGCTGTCGGTATGGGCGTATTGCGCTTCGGTATCAACATTCAAACGTTCGGTTTTGACGATGCCGGCCAAACGCTTGGCATCTGCCGCTTTATTTAAGACAACATTCTGTTCAAAAACGACTTTTTTGTTTTGAATATTGTACGCTGCCTTATCGCTGCCGACTTCATACAGCAGGCTGCCGTCGCGGTAAAACGAAAGATGTGGTTTGTCCAAATGCACGTCTGCGCTATTCGGATATTGGACGGCATCGACCGCGCTCAGGTTTTCTTTCAGACGGCCTTCTTGGTCAAAACGTTTGCCGTTGATGCCTTTCATCGAATATTGCGGCTCATTCGGATTGAGGACGACTTCTTCGACCTGCACTTCGCTGATGCGGCCGAGCCACGCCGCCAGTGCGCCGAGTGAAACGGCCAACACCAGCGGAAAGGCGATTCCGTAACGCCATCTGATTTTCATCGTACATACTCTTTCAAAGCAGGTTCAAGCGTACCTTGCGCCTGCATAATCAAATCGCACACTTCACGCACCGCACCTGCGCCGCCGGATCGTCGGGTTACATAATGGGCGTATTGCAAAGTAAACCAATGCGCCTCAGGAACGGCGACCGCCAATCCGCAACGCACCATCACGGGCAAATCGACAACATCGTCGCCGACAAAGGCGCACTCATGCTCCTCCACACCGGCCTGTTCGCGTAATTGGGCGTAGGCGGCACGTTTGTCGTGAATGCCTTTGAAGTAATAGTTGATACCGAGCTGCTTCACGCGGATACCGACGGAAGGTGCATCGCGGCCGGTAATAATCGCTGTTTGCACGCCACTGGCCTGAAGCATTTTCAAACCGTGTCCGTCCAAAGTGTGGAACGATTTGATTTCTTCGCCGTTGTCGCGGATAAAAATGCGGCCGTCGGTCAAAACGCCGTCCACATCCAGTATCAGCAGTTTGATACCTAAAGCACGTTGTTGCAGGTCGGAAGAGAGGTTTTGCATAAGGTTTCCTTATTTCAGACGGTCTATTCTAGCATAAGGCCGTCTGAAAACGTTTTTGCCGTCGTTTCAGACAATTCGTGCCATCAATAAATCGTGCATATTCAGCGCACCAATCAATACGCCGTTTTCTTCTACCACCAGCAAACCGTTCACATGGCCGCTTTGCATGGCTTTCAGAGCTTCGGTGGCAAGGCGGTCGGCGGAAATGGTTTTCGGCGAAGCGTGCATGATGTCGTCCACTTTCAAACCGGCAAAGCTGTCGCGTTCTTGAAACAGACGGCGCAAGTCGCCATCGGTAAATACGCCTTTCAGACGGCCTTCGGCATCGGTTACCGCCAGCATGCCCAAGCCTTTTTCACTCATGCGGACAATGGCCTCTTTCAACGGCGTGCCCAACAAAACGGCTGGCAGGGCTTCTTCTTTGTGCATGATATCCGCCACGCGCAACAGCAGGCGTTTGCCCAAGCTGCCGGCAGGATGGCTTAAAGCAAAATCATCCGGCGTAAACGCTCGCGCCTGCAGCAATACCACCGCCAGCGCATCCCCCAACGCCATCACGGCGGTCGTACTGGAAGTCGGTGCGAGGCCGAGCGGACAGGCTTCTTTAGAAACCGCCGCGGTAATATGGATATCGGCATGACGCGCCATGGTGGAAGTCGGATGGGCAGTGATACAAATAAGCGTGATGTTTTTGCGTTTCAATGCCGGAATAATCGCTGCAATTTCATCGCTTTCGCCGGAATTGGAAATGGCAACCACGACATCGTGGTCCACAATCATGCCCAAATCGCCGTGCGCCGCTTCGGCAGGATGGACGAAAAACGCAGGCGTACCGGTGGAAGCCATGGTTGCCGCCATTTTGCGGCCGATGTGTCCGGACTTGCCCATGCCGGTAATGACGACCCTGCCCTTGCAGTGCAACAACGCTTCTGCCGCACGGACAAAATCATGATCCAAAGCCGCTGCAATTTCACGCAAACCTTCGGCTTCCGTATCTAATACATCGCGCGCCCAGTCGAGATAAAGTGTGTTTTCCGCCATCAAAGCCACCTTTCGTGCTTGAATTTAGGTTTGTTTTGCCCAAATTAATCGGCTGTAAACTGTTCAAATTCATCGAATCGGCGTAGCATTACCGCCACTTCACAAACAAACCTATTATGTAAAAGGAATCAGAGATGACTATTTTATCGGACGTTAAAGCATTAGGACAACAAATCTGGTTGGACAATCTCTCCCGTTCGCTGGTACAAAGCGGCGAATTGGCAGAAATGCTGAAGCAAGGCGTGTGTGGCGTAACTTCCAATCCTGCCATTTTCCAAAAAGCCTTTGCCGGAGATGCCCTGTACGCCGATGAAGTAGCCGCGCTCAAACAGCAAGACCTGACCCCGAAACAACGCTACGAAACCATGGCGGTTGCCGACGTACAAGCCGCTTGCGACGTATGTCTTGCCGAACATGAATCCACCGGCGGCAAAACCGGCTTCGTCAGCCTCGAAGTTTCGCCTGAATTATCCAAAGACGCACAAGGCACGGTTGAAGAAGCGCGCCGCCTGCACGCCGCCATCGGCCGTAAAAATGTCATGATTAAAGTACCGGCAACCGACGAAGGCATCGAAGCGCTTAAAATCCTCGTTTCAGACGGCATCAGCGTCAACCTGACCCTGCTCTTCTCCCGCGCCCAAACCCTCAAAGCCTATGCGGCCTACACGCGCGGCATTGCCAAACGTTTGGAAGCAGGACACGACGTTTCCCATATCCAAGTTGTCGCCAGCTTCTTTATTTCCCGTGTCGATGCCGCATTGGACGCCACCCTGCCCGACCACCTCAAAGGCAAAGTCGCCATTGCGCTGGCCAAAGCCGCCTATCAAGATTGGGCGCAATACTTCGGCAGCAGCGAATTTGCCGCACTTGCCGAACAAGGTGCCAACCGCGTACAACTTCTGTGGGCATCTACCGGCGTGAAAAACCCTGCCTATCCTGACACTTTGTACGTTGACAGCCTGATTGGCGCCCATACCGTCAACACCGTTCCCGATGCCACACTCAAGGCCTTTATCGACCACGGCACCGCCAAAGCCACTTTGACCGAAGGTGTGGACGAAGCCCAAGCGCAGCTTGCCGAAACCGCGAAACTCGGCATTGATGTCGAAACTTTGGCAACGCGTTTGCAGGAAGACGGTTTGAAACAATTTGAAGACGCTTTTGCCAAACTGCTTGCTCCCTTGGCTTAAGCGGATTGAACGGACGGCCGAGAAACTTAAATCATTTTGAAACGTCTCAGGCCGTCTGAAACCCAAATTCGGGCGTGTACGGCACGCCCTTTTCTATCACGATTTGAATACCGTGCAGGCATACTTCCCCTGCCCTACAAAACCACCCTGCCATGTATATAGGACGTTTCGCCCCCAGCCCTACCGGCCTGCTTCATATCGGCTCCCTACTGACCGCCGTTGCCTCCTATGCCGATGCGCGCGCTCATCAGGGCAAATGGCTGGTCCGCATTGAAGACCTTGACCCCCCGCGCGAAATGCCCGGCGCCGCTGCCGACATTTTGCGCACGCTTGAAGCTTTCGGTTTTGAGTGGGACGGCGAAGTCGCCTATCAAAGCCGCCGTTACGACCTATATCAAGACACCCTCGACCGCCTCAAAGCGGCCGGGCTGGTGTATCCCTGCTATTGCAGCCGCAAAGACTGGCAGGCGGCGGCAACACATGGCGCAGACGGATTTGTGTATAACGGCCGTTGCCGCAATCCTCAGCAAAGGCCCGACACGCAAAACAAAACGCCGGCATGGCGTATTCAAGTGCCCGATCGCGTGATCGGTTTTTCAGACGGCATTGTCGGACATTACGTACAAAATCTGGCACACGACATCGGCGATTTCGTCCTGCTTCGTGCCGACGGCTATTGGGCATATCAGCTTGCCGTGGTTGCCGACGATGCCGATCAGGGCATAACGCATATTGTCCGCGGTCAGGACTTGCTCGTCTCCACACCGCGCCAAATCTATCTGCAACAATGCCTCGGCGTTCCCACACCGGCCTACGCCCACCTTCCCCTGTTGACCAACAACCAAGGGCAAAAATGGTCGAAACAAACCCTTGCCCCGGCTTTGGATTTGAATCAAAAAGAACAGCTTCTCCGCCAAGTCCTAACCTACCTCAACCTACCCGATGCACCTACCGTGAACCATCCTCAAGAATTGCTCGATTGGGCGGTGGCACACTGGCAAATGGACAAAATCCCAAAATCGTCCATTATCACAGACTGAATTAGCACGATTACAACAAAATTACTCTAGGTATTACAATATTTCATAAAATTATGTAAGTAATCTTCCGATTCATCCCAAACCATGCCCAAGAAGCGAAAAATCATGTATATTTCAAAAATTTCCTAAAATTGTCACAAACTGATAATTTCAAGGTTGTAACAACATACGGCTGACGCGTTATTGAGGATGACAAAGCGCGGCAGATCTCCCACGATACAACAAAAAGAATACCGCTATGCCAAGTGCCATTATTGTAGAAGACGAAGTATTAGCAGCAGAACGCTTACGTGTATTATTGGAAGAGTGCAATGTCGTACTGCTCAACGTCTTTCACCATGCCATGCCAGCATTGGAGTGGCTGAGCGTCCACGAAGTCGACATCGTCTTTGCCGACATCGGCATGCCGGAAATCGACGGTCTCGAATTTGTCGAACGCATTAAGCGTACCGCCAAACGCCAGCCGGAAATTGTATTCACCACAGCCTACGAAGAACACGCCCTGCGCGCCTTTGAGCTGGCTGCCGCAGACTATCTGCTCAAACCGATCAAAATGACTCGCCTGCAAACCGCGCTTGACCGCATCATCGAGAAAAACCGCGAAAAAGCAGACAGTTTCACCCATTTCAAAGTCTACAACCGCGAACGCATGGTCGAAATCCCATGGCAACAGGCGCGTTACCTGATGGCGGAACACAAAACCGTCTATCTGTTTACTGGCGACGGCCACAGCTACGAATTACCGAAGACCTTGGTTTACTGGGAAGAATTACTGGGCGACAAAGTCATCCGTATCCACCGCAATGCCCTCGTCTTCCGCCACACCCTCGACAGCCTGATTCGACTAGACGATGACGAAAACGACGAATCCGCATCCACATGGGGCGCAAAAATTCTTGATATTCCGACCCCGTTGCCCGTCAGCCGCCGACAACTGTCCACCCTGCGGAAAATCATTAAAAACAGCATCTAATATGTACTCCTTAACTCGTTGTCCTTAAATTAAAGGCCGTCTGAAAAGATATCTTCAGACGGCCTTTTAACTTCTCAGCCAAATAGTAGAAATTTAAAAAAAGAATAACCTAAGTCTGTCGTTTAGCTTTATCCAAGTTCTCAATTTGATCAAACCTTGTTTTGCTTTCAAACAAGCTTTTCTATCCACCAATCCAACATCTTTGAATTACTACTACTCAACAGAAAAGGCCGTCTGAACAATTCAGACGGCCTCGATACTTAAGCCTTACAGATTAAAAGAACAATTCACGCCAGCTGATGCGTTTCAGTCCGCATGTACGGCCTTGAACTTCCAGACTGTCCAATTGATTGGACAAGAGACTGCGATCGCCTTTGGTTGCAAAACATTTATTGTTTGGCACGCTCGGCGTAGCGTTCAGCTCCTTATCCGTACCCGTGCCGCCGCTATCGCCATCGGCAGTGACCGGAGAATCGTCGGCTTTGCTGGAATTCATATAAGTAAAGTTGATAACGCCATCAAAAGTCATACCGTTGGCGTAATAAATCTGGCCATTATTTTCACGTTTGATAAACGTGCGATCCTTACTGGAGATACGCGCATCACGCAAGCCCAAACGGCCGCCGTTTTCAGCATTTACGCCCAGAATAATCGTTTTCGCTGTCGTTTGCGTGGATGTACTGTCTGGCAAACAAACATCTGTACTGGAAGAATCAGTATGAATTGTTTTGGTTTCATACTTGCGGATGGTCACAACGGCTGTACGCAAAATCATGGTTGGTTTGACGGTCACACGTTCATTCGGACCCAAAGTAAGGCTCCAGCCTTTTTTGCCTTCGCCAACCTTATTGTCGCTGACATAAATGTGTTCGCCGTCACTTTCTCTGGTTTGCTGTTCCAACTCACTACTTTTCGCCAAAACCGCTTTTTTAGATTCATCAGGAGACACATCGTCGTAAATACCATAAACGGCATTGATTTGACCGTTGGTACCTTCTAATTCATTCTGATAAATCTCGCTACCCGTACCAAAAATGACGACATACTTATCTTTACTGCGGCGTGATACCGCAGGCGCAGAAGTAATCGGTTGATTACCCGATCCTTGGAAAATCATTTGCGCAGACCATTTGGACGGAGTTTCACCACTCAAGTCAAAGCGGAACATATTGCCGTAACGGTCGCCGGCATAAGCAATATCGACAATACCGTCAAAATCGGTGTCTACCAAAGTAGGGGTAGAGAGGCCGCCTTTGCCATTCGGCGCAGGAATTTTAGCCAAGAGCTTGCCGGCTTCAGAAACATTTTTACCGGTATCTTGCGTACCAGCTTCTTTACCCGTCATATCATAGATATACAAAGCTGTTTCATTGTCGGTACTGTTCACATCTTCAGTACGATAGCCGCTGGCCAAGAAACCCGCATAGCGCACATTAGATTCCAGCTTGACCGGAGTAGTATCACGCTTGATAGACACACGACCAATTTGTGTCGAACCAATGGTATAACCCAGCGTATTGCCAGAGCCTTTTTTTGTTTCAAACAAAGGCACAGTCGTATTCCAACCACTACGATCACTGTTAGCTACCGCACCAATATTCAACGCATACGCACCGCGTCCACCCTGCCCCATCGCACCAAACATAAAGGTTTGCTTATCAGGCGTTTGACGGAGAACAAAACCACCATTAACCATATAGCGGTGTGGCGTGCTAGAGCCGTAACCATCGCGTGCAATATCTTTCAGAACTTTGCCCAAAGTTGTTGCTTGACCTTGATCATCCTCGCGCTCCATACCTGCCGGAATATAGCTGAGTTTCAAGTCATAAGGATTGCTAGACGTACCATTACGGAAAATATGTACCATGCCGTCATTGGCAGCGGCGACCAAAAACTCTTGACGGTTGTCGCGCTTATCGCCAATAGCCGCAACCGAACCGTCTAAAATATCGCCCAAATTGCGCTCATCTTTACTTGCGTCAGCTGGATCAGTGGGACGAATTCGATAAGACTGACTATAACCTTTTGTCTCTGCATCCGCTTTAATGGCTGCATCCGCTTTAATGGCTTCATTACTACCTGCTCGGCCAGTCCATTTCAGCAATGCATTTTTCCATTCCAACTTATCTTTCGCACTGCCGTCTGAAATGCCAAAATCGGCATTTGAAGCCTCATTATCAACTCTATCGATGAAATAGGTTTTACTGCCGTCCTTAACCAAAGTGAGGCGATTATTAAATGATGGCTGAACAAACTCGGTCGTATTGATAGGCGTACCATCACGGTTTAATTTATAAAACCGCAACTGACTGCTCCAAGAGCCGGTATTCAAATGAACCGTTGCCGCCATATTGGGAATACCTGTACTGGTCGTTGCCGGTGCAGTTGAAGATACTCCTTCAAATTTCGTATTCTTGCTGTCATTTTCAATATTGTCGACAATGGTCTTGAAAGCATCGAGCAACTTTTCAGGTTTTGCGGCATTAAAATACCATTCTGGGCGACTGGCGCCCTTTTCCAGATATTCTCTCCCGACTTTAGAAACTCCCTCACCAAAGCCCACGGTAAAAGTCTGAACCAATTGCTTGCTATAATCTACGCCTTTAGGATCGCTTGGATCACCATCCCAGCTCTTGCCTGCAGCATCTTTGCCATCTTTTTCTGTTTTGATGTCTTTTTCTGCCAAAGTCTGACTGAAGAAACGCATACCGCGTTTCTCATTACCATAGTTTCTATCCCAAATAGGAACAATGATTTCGCCGCTACCTATCCACATTCGCCTACGATAATAATCGCTATACCCGAATTTATAATCGGTATATTGGCACATCACTTTTTTTTCATGCTCCGGGATATGGGCATCATATTGATAAAGTGGCAGGTCAAAGTATCCACTAAAGCCATGGCCATCGTTGAAAAATTCACCTTTTCCATATTTATCGTCATAAGCCTTCGCTGCAGACGGCTCGAAATATTGGTATGCAGGCGTATCCGCGCTATGTTCGATGGCTCGGTAGTAGTTTGAATAGTAATAATCTCGATCGTAGTTGAAGCTGGTATTGCGCGATAAGCGAGGATCCTCACCGGCACCCTGATTGCTACAACTCATATTGGCATCACCATCAGATACCACAACAACATAAGATTTTTGACAACGGTATTTAATATTTGGGATAACGAAATTTTTGACAACTTCATAATAACGGCGCGTTGTCGGCGTACCTTGATAAGCCAGCATTTCATCTACTTTTTTACTGACATATTCCCAGTTTCGACCGGCAGAACCATCCGTAAAGCCTTCAGAATCCTTCATATCACCTTTGGTATCATCGGGTCTAGGCAGTTCTGTATATGCGTAAATAGCATTATTCTCTTGCCTTTTTTTCTCATCCCATTTCCAATACCGAGGATTATTGTGTAAAGTCTGCAAGCCCCAGTTAAACTGATCTTTATATTGCGCCAAAACCTGCTTTAATGCCGATTTTGCAATATTGATTTTTTTATTCTCATCACGAACATGATAATCACCCTTAGCATCAGCCAACATACTGCCCGAGTCATCAATCAAAAACATAATATTGTGTTTGACTTTGGGTTGGCCGCTGACATCGGTTTTGTTTTGCAGGTAAAAAGGAGTTTGGGCAAATTGCTGCGTATTTGCCTGAACAGAAATACTAATGAGCGCTAAAGCGGAAGCGATGCTTGCATGAATGAGGCGATGGCGGCCTGATGGAGCGTTTTGCATAATGTGTTCTTTTTTCATCGGATAATCTCAGTTAAAAATGACGTTGTTTTTATTTTTTATGGGGCTACGATTTTAGCATAAACAGCCTGTTTCATGTTTGATTCGGCTGAATTTCCCTAAGCGCGCATTTCAAGCACAACAAAAATGAAACAATCTGCCTGCTCAGTTTTCAGACGGCCTGACTGAATATTTAGTTCAACCTTATTCATCAGGCATTCCAAAAGCAAGGGACTGTACCGTAAAGATAAAACGTTTTTAAATTATCGATTATTGGCTCTACGCTTGAAATTCCTATTACTTTGACTTAAAATACACTGCTTCTACGGCATAGACCGCTATGTCTGAAAAAGCACGTTACACAGCAAAATCAAAGCTGCGGAGCGTGTTTTTTTTTAGCCGAGATTTCCGAAGGCTGTCTTTTTTGTAAACAATTTTTATTTTTCAGACGGCCTGACCCATTTTTTTTCGAACCGACCATCATCAGGCAAACAGGATTCCATCATGACCACTCCGGCTCTTCTCGTTCTCGCTGACGGCAGCGTATTTCACGGCACATCAATCGGTTACGAAGGTTCGACTTCCGGCGAAGTCGTGTTCAACACTTCCATGACCGGCTATCAGGAAATCCTGACCGACCCTTCCTACTGCAAACAAATCGTTACCCTTACCTACCCACACATCGGCAACACCGGCACCAACGCCGAAGATGAAGAAAGCCGCTGCGTTTACGTCGCCGGTTTGATTATCCGCGACTTGCCGCTCTTGCACAGCAACTTCCGCGCATCCGAAAGCCTGCACGACTATTTGGTACGCAACAAAACCGTCGCCATCGCCGATATCGATACCCGCCGCCTGACCACCCTGTTGCGTGAAAAAGGCGCGCAAGGCGGTGCAATCTTGACCGGTGCGGACGCTACGGTTGAAAAAGCACAAGAACTGATTGCCGCATTCGGCAGCATGGTCGGCAAAGACTTGGCAAAAGAAGTTTCCTGCACAGAAACTTACGAATGGACCGAAGGCGAATGGGAATTGGGCAAAGGTTTCGTTACACCTTCCGAACAGCCTTACCACGTCGTCGCCTACGATTTCGGCGTGAAAACCAACATCCTGCGCATGCTCGCCTCACGCGGCTGCCGCCTGACCGTTGTTCCCGCACAAACCAGCGCGGAAGACGTCTTGGCACTCAATCCTGACGGCGTATTCCTATCCAACGGCCCCGGCGACCCCGAGCCTTGCGGCTACGCCATCAAAGCCGTACAAAAACTGATGGAAAGCGGCAAACCGATTTTCGGCATTTGCTTAGGACACCAACTGATCAGCCTCGCCATCGGCGCCAAAACCCTGAAAATGCGCTTCAGCCATCACGGTGCCAACCACCCTGTACAAGATTTAGACAGCGGCAAAGTCGTCATCACCAGCCAAAACCACGGTTTCGCCGTCGATGCCGACACTCTGCCCACCAACGCACGCATTACCCACAAATCCTTGTTCGACAACACCTTGCAAGGCATCGAACTGACAGACAAACCTGTATTCTGCTTCCAAGGCCACCCCGAAGCCAGCCCGGGCCCGCAAGACGTCGGCTATCTATTCGACAAATTCATTGACAATATCAAAGCAGCAAAACAATAAAGCTGATTTTTTCAGACGGCCACACTCAACTCGACAACAGGCCGTCTGAAAACCAAACTTCAAAAATATAAATTCAGCCCCCTCTCAACATCTGTACAGCCTGAAAACCCAATCGTCTAATCAGAAAGGAAAACCAATGACTGAAAAACAAATGCACATTCTTTCCGTCACCGCCACCCTGGCCGGCGTCGGTATGTACGTTTCTTATATCCCGCAAATCCAAAACAACCTTGCCGGCAACCCCGGCTCGCCGTTGCAACCCCTCGTCGCCGCCATCAACTGCACATTATGGTTTGCCTACGGCTTTTTGAAAGAAAAACGCGACTACCCCATCATACTGGCAAACGCCCCAGGCATTATTTTGGGTTTGATTACATTTATCACTAGTTTTTAAGGAAGTTTTCAGACGGCCTGTGCAAATCAACATCTGTACAGCCTGAAAACCCAATCGTCTAATCAGAAAGGAAAACCAATGACTGAAAAACAAATGCACATTCTTTCCGTCACCGCCACCCTGGCCGGCGTCGGTATGTACGTTTCTTATATCCCGCAAATCCAAAACAACCTTGCCGGCAACCCCGGCTCGCCGTTGCAACCCCTCGTCGCCGCCATCAACTGCACATTATGGTTTGCCTACGGCTTTTTGAAAGAAAAACGCGACTACCCCATCATACTGGCAAACGCCCCAGGCATTATTTTGGGTTTGATTACATTTATCACTAGTTTTTAAGGAAGTTTTCAGACGGCCTGTGCAACATAAAAACACAAAAGGCCGTCTGAAAAAGAGTCACCAAAATATCAACGGCAGGAATTTTTCAGGTAGCTTTTTATCGAAAGGCAGATGGAACAAACGTCTTAAGCGTTTTTTCAGACTACCTTTGAACCCATCGGTGGGGTATGTACCGCAAGACACACACGCAGTGGGTTGGGATTGCAGGGAAAATGAAGAACGCGTGCGTACCGCACACACCATACATGCGGGCTATGGCTTACTCTCAAGAAGAGTCAACTAATTTTCAGATAACTTTTAAAGCAATAAAAGATCATTCAACTCTATATATACATTACTGCATCTTAAAGACTTATCATGATTACTTTAAAAAAAGATAGAAACTTAGTTTACATAAAAAACTGGTCTGACTTAGAAGAAATGGCTGGTTTTAGAAGAGAGATAAATCCAGAAGAAACCAAATTAAAAGAAATTATAGGTCAGTATAGTGGAGAACATGGAAAAGTTATATGTGGATTGAAAAATTGCCACACCCAACATCAAAATGGTTACATTGTAGTATCTACTGATGGACATATTACAAATATTGGAAAAGATTGTGGTGAAAAATATTTTGGGGTTGATTTTAAAACTATGTCATCGAAATTAACTCAAGATATCAAAGACTACACTAATCGAGAAGAATTACATACCTTCAATTTAAACAACTTAAATGAATGGTGTGAGACACGACTTAAAATTGCAAAAAATATTAATCGATATATTAGTCAATTAAGAGATGGCAAAGAAATTCCGGAAACTGTTCGAAAAAAAATTTCAAAAATGTCTAGAGATAGGACTTATCAAATAACAATTGAAAGAGAACTGACAGAAAAAGAAAAAGCTATCTACGAAAATATAGGTAGGACCGGAATTAAATATATCGAAGAAAATATAGCTACAGTTTCTGGTATAGAAGCAATGTATGATCAGAATAATTTAAAACTTCTAATTACTGATACACTAAAAAAATTTATAGAAAATTTCCCAATAGATAAAATTGATTTATTATCATCCAAAGACTTAGCATATTGGGCAAAGGAAGTAAAAGAAATTCCAAATTTAAAAAATAAAATAGATACCGCCATTAAATTTTGCGTTAATTTCCTAACCTTTGAGAATTTATTGCCATTTGAAAAAATTATTGAGAAACAGGAGGAAGTTGCAGAATGGCATAACTTTCTCAATTCATTGAAAACATTACCTTCAGTTAAAATAGATTAACTTTAGACTTAATCCAACAGGAAACATCATGCCTAAACGTACCGACCTAAAATCCATCCTTATCATCGGCGCCGGCCCTATCGTTATCGGTCAGGCCTGCGAATTTGACTATTCGGGCGCACAGGCCTGCAAAGCCTTGCGTGAAGAAGGCTATAAAGTCATTTTGGTAAACTCCAACCCTGCCACGATTATGACCGACCCTGAAATGGCCGATGTTACCTACATCGAGCCGATTATGTGGCAGACGGTAGAAAAAATTATCGCCAAAGAGCGTCCTGACGCGATTCTACCTACCATGGGCGGTCAGACCGCGCTGAACTGTGCGCTGGATTTGGCGCGCAACGGCGTGCTGGCGAAATACAATGTCGAGCTGATTGGCGCGACGGAAGACGCGATCGACAAGGCGGAAGACCGCGGCCGCTTTAAAGAAGCGATGGAAAAAATCGGTTTGTCTTGCCCGAAATCTTTTGTCTGCCACACCATGAACGAGGCTTTGGCAGCGCAAGAACAGGTCGGCTTCCCTACCCTGATTCGTCCTTCTTTCACGATGGGTGGTTCGGGCGGCGGCATTGCCTACAATAAAGACGAATTTTTGGCAATTTGCGAACGTGGTTTTGATGCGTCGCCCACGCATGAATTGCTGATTGAGCAGTCTGTTCTCGGCTGGAAAGAGTACGAGATGGAAGTTGTACGCGATAAGAACGACAACTGCATCATCATTTGCTCGATTGAAAACTTCGACCCGATGGGCGTGCATACCGGCGACTCCATCACTGTTGCGCCTGCACAAACATTGACCGACAAAGAATACCAAATCATGCGTAATGCTTCGTTGGCAGTGTTGCGCGAAATCGGCGTGGATACCGGTGGCTCAAACGTTCAGTTTGCGGTGAACCCTGAAAACGGCGAGATGATTGTCATTGAGATGAACCCACGCGTAAGCCGTTCTTCTGCGTTGGCATCTAAAGCAACGGGCTTCCCGATTGCCAAAGTAGCGGCCAAACTGGCTGTCGGCTTTACGCTGGACGAGTTGCGCAACGACATTACCGGCGGCCGTACGCCCGCGTCATTCGAGCCTTCCATCGACTATGTCGTAACCAAAATCCCGCGTTTCGCCTTTGAAAAATTCCCTGCCGCAGACGACCGCCTGACCACGCAGATGAAATCTGTGGGCGAAGTAATGGCAATGGGCCGCACCATTCAGGAAAGCTTCCAAAAAGCCCTGCGCGGCTTGGAAACCGGCTTGTGCGGCTTCAATCCGCGCAGCGAAGACAAAGCGGAAATCCGTCGCGAGCTGGCCAACCCGGGCCCTGAGCGTATGCTTTTTGTAGCAGACGCGTTCCGCACAGGCTTCACACTGGAAGAAATCCACGAAATCTGCGCCATCGATCCTTGGTTCTTGGCGCAAATCGAAGACTTGGTGAAAGAAGAAAAATCTGTTTCAAACGGCCAGTTGCAAGACTTGGATTATGCCGCTTTACGCCGTCTGAAACGCAAAGGCTTCTCTGACAAACGTTTGGCACAATTATTGAACGTAAGCGAAAAAGAAGTCCGTGAACACCGCTACGCGCTGAACCTGCATCCGGTTTACAAACGCGTTGACACCTGCGCCGCCGAGTTTGCCACTGAAACCGCCTATCTCTACTCCACTTACGAAGAAGAATGCGAATCCCGTCCTTCCGACCGTAAAAAAGTAATGATTCTCGGCGGCGGTCCAAACCGTATCGGCCAAGGTATCGAATTTGACTACTGTTGCGTTCATGCCGCACTCGCCCTGCGCGAATCCGGTTTTGAAACCATCATGGTCAACTGCAACCCGGAAACCGTATCAACCGACTTCGACACCAGCGACCGCCTGTACTTCGAGCCGCTGACATTGGAAGACGTATTGGAAATCGTCCGCACCGAAAACCCATGGGGCGTGATTGTTCATTACGGCGGCCAAACCCCGCTCAAACTGGCCAATGCCTTGGTGGCAAACGGCGTGAACATCATCGGCACATCTGCCGACAGCATCGACGCTGCCGAAGACCGCGAACGCTTCCAAAAAGTATTGAACGACTTAGGCCTGCGTCAACCGCCTAACCGCATCGCCCACAACGAAGAAGAAGCCCTCGTTAAAGCCGAAGAAATCGGTTATCCGTTGGTTGTCCGTCCTTCTTACGTACTCGGCGGCCGCGCCATGCAGATTGTTCACTCAGCCGAAGAGTTGCAAAAATACATGCGCGAAGCCGTACAAGTTTCCGAAGACAGCCCTGTATTGCTCGACTTCTTCTTGAACAACGCCATCGAAGTAGACGTAGACTGCGTTTCAGACGGCCAAGACGTCGTGATCGGCGGCATCATGCAACACGTCGAACAAGCAGGTATCCACTCCGGCGACTCCGGCTGTTCATTGCCTCCATACTCATTGGACGAAGAAATTCAAGACGAAATCCGCCGTCAAACCAAAGCCATGGCATACGCACTGGGCGTGGTCGGCTTGATGAACGTACAGTTTGCCGTACAAGACGGCGTGGTCTTCGTACTGGAAGTGAACCCACGCGCCAGCCGTACCGTACCGTTCGTATCCAAAGCTACCGGCGTACCGCTCGCCAAAGTCGGCGCACGCGTGATGGCAGGCATTTCACTGAAAGAGCAAGGCGTAGAAAAAGAAGTCATCCCAGACTTCTACGCCGTTAAAGAAGCCGTGTTCCCATTCATCAAATTCCCGGGTGTGGACACCATTCTCGGCCCTGAAATGCGCTCTACCGGCGAAGTCATGGGCGTAGGCGCAAGCTTCGGCGAAGCCTACTTCAAAGCCCAACTCGGCGCAGGCGAACGCTTAAGCACAACCGGTAAAGTATTCCTCGCCGTACGCGACGAAGACAAACCGCTCATCGTCAAAACCGCACAAAACTTCCAAGCACTCGGCTACGGTGTCTGCGCCACTCGCGGTACCGCCGAATACTTGAAAGAACACGGCATCATCGTGCAAGCGGTCAACAAAGTGCAGGAAGGCCGCCCACACATCGTGGACGCAATTAAAAATGGCGAAATCGCACTGGTGGTCAACACCGTCGGCAGCACAGTACAATCTGTTACCGACAGCCACAGTATCCGCCGCACCTCCCTCACCCAACGCGTACCGCAATACACCACCATCGCCGGCGGCGAAGCCATGAGCGAAGGCGCAAAAAGCCGCGAACACTTGGGCGTGTACAGCGTACAGGAATTGCATGGCCGATTAAAAGCAATGAAGTAAGGGAAATTTGGACTGTTTTAATTCAGCCCAAGAAGATGCAATTCAGATCCACAGATTGGATTTATGACTGAATCCATGATTACTGAAATTCATCTTGATAGTTACCCATACGTTTATTACATATGAGGCCGTCTGAAAGGCTGGTTCCCAACTTTTCAGACGGCCAAACTTATCCTCTCACAACAATAAGGAAACGTCTAATGTCCGCCACACAACAACGCGCTCAACTACACCGCCAAATTTGGAAAATCGCCGATGAAGTACGCGGTGCGGTGGATGGCTGGGACTTTAAACAATACGTTCTCGGCACACTTTTCTACCGCTTTATCAGCGAAAACTTCACCGACTATATGCAGGCTGGCGACAGCAGTATTGATTACACCGCCATGTCCGACAGCATCATCACGCCTGAAATCAAAGATGATGCCGTCAAAGTCAAAGGCTATTTCATCTACCCCAGCCAGCTTTTTTGCAATATTGCCGCCGAAGCTCATCAAAACGAAGAGCTCAACACCAAGCTGAAAGAAATTTTTACTGCGATTGAAAGCTCCGCCTCCGGCTATCCGTCCGAACAAGACATCAAAGGCCTGTTTGATGACTTCGACACCACCAGTAGCCGGCTCGGCAGCACTGTTGCCGACAAAAACAAACGCCTTGCCGCCGTCCTCAAAGGCGTGGCGGAACTTGATTTCGGCAGTTTTGAAGACCACCACATCGACCTTTTCGGCGATGCCTACGAATACCTGATTTCCAACTACGCCGCTAACGCAGGCAAATCCGGCGGCGAATTTTTCACCCCGCAAAGCGTATCCAAACTGATTGCGCGGCTGGCGGTGCACGGGCAGGAGAAAGTCAACAAAATCTACGACCCCGCTTGCGGCTCGGGTAGCCTGCTCTTGCAGGCGAAAAAACAGTTTGACGAGCACATCATCGAAGAAGGCTTCTTCGGGCAGGAAATCAACCACACCACCTACAACCTCGCCCGCATGAACATGTTCCTGCACAACATCAATTACAACCAATTCCATATCGAATTGGGCGACACACTGACCAATCCCAAGCTCAAAGACAGCAAACCCTTTGATGCCATCGTTTCCAATCCGCCTTATTCCATCAACTGGATAGGCAGCGACGACCCCACCTTAATCAACGACGACCGCTTTGCCCCCGCAGGCGTACTCGCCCCGAAATCCAAAGCCGATTTTGCCTTCATCCTGCACGCACTGAACTACCTTTCCGGCAGAGGCCGCGCAGCCATCGTCTCATTCCCCGGCATTTTCTATCGCGGTGGTGCAGAGCAGAAAATCCGCCAATATCTAGTGGAGGGCAACTACGTGGAAACCGTGATTGCCCTTGCGCCCAATCTCTTTTACGGCACCAGCATCGCCGTCAATATCCTGGTTTTGTCCAAACACAAAGACAATACCGACATCCAATTCATCGACGCAAGCGGCTTCTTCAAAAAAGAAACCAACAACAACGTCTTAACCGAAGAACACATTGCTGAAATCGTCAAACTCTTCGCCGATAAAGCCGATGTGCCGCATATCACCCAAAACGCTGCCCAGCAAACCGTCAAAGACAACGGCTACAACCTCGCCGTTAGCAGCTATGTCGAAGCCGAAGACACCCGCGAAGCCGTCGACATCAAACAGCTCAACGCCGAAATCAGCGAAACCGTCGCCAAAATCGAACGGCTGCGGCGTGAAATTGACGAAGTGATTACAGAGATTGAGGCCTAGGCAGTTGTTGCATGTTTTGCAACAACTGAATGAGAAAGAGGCCGTCTGAAAATACGGGCGGCAACCTGTAAGCAATCCTTACAAGTTCAAATCAAGAAATTTTCGGGGAAAAATACATGACAACAGAAAACAACGCTTTTGAAAACGCCAAACACATCGACGAAACAGGCAATGAATATTGGTCGGCGCGCACCTTGCAGACAAAGTAGGGTGGGCTTCAGCCCACCGAAACAACGGCAAAACAGCAGGCGGATTGGTGGGCTGAAGCCCACCCTACGGCGGACAAAACCGCCCCACATCCCGCCGCAGCGGGAAAGAAACGGAAAACAACCATGGATATGCAAAGCAAAGCGAAAAAATTGATTGAGATGATTCAGACGGCACCGGTGGAGTGGAAGCCGTTGGGGGAGGTGTGTCTTATTGCAGATAACTTAAGGAAGCCTGTTAAAGCATCTTTACGTGTCGCAGGCAAAATTCCTTATTATGGTGCAAATAATATCCAGGACTATGTTGATGGATATACGCACGATGGAGAATTTTTACTAATTGCAGAAGATGGCTCTGCCAGCTTAACTAATTATTCTATTCAATGGGTAGTAGGAAAATTTTGGGCGAATAATCACGTTCATGTTGTTCAGGGTAATAAACTATTGAATAATAGATTTCTATTTCATTATTTGAGACAGATGAATTTTATCCCTTATTTAGTAGGAGGAGATAGAGCAAAGTTAACAAAGGCAAAGATGTTAGAAATAAAAATCCCCATCCCGCCCCTGGAAACTCAGCAAAAAATTGTAAAAATACTTGATAAATTCACCGAGCTGGAAGCTACGCTGGAAGCTACGCTGGAAGCAGAATTAGCCCTGCGCAAACGCCAATACCAGTATTACCGCGACTTTCTTTTAGATTTTGACAATCAAATCGGAGGGGGGATAGCTGATAGCTATAAAGGCCGTCTGAAAGATGTGGTTTGGAAAACGTTAGGGGAGGTTTGCCATAATATTTCTTCCGGGAAAAACAAAAAAAGAGATATAAATGGTATTTATCCCATTTATGGATCGACGGGAGTTATTGGAAAAACAAATGAAAAAGTTTATGGCAAACAACACATTTTGGTAGCTCGTGTAGGTGCAAATGCTGGTTTTGTTCATATTGGAGAAGGTGAATATGATGTTTCAGACAATACCTTAATTATTGATAATAAAGATAACATTCTATTTGGATATTTGTTTTACGTATTAAAAAATATGAAATTAAATCAATTTGCACGAGGAGCAGGACAACCCCTTCTTACAGCTGGTCAACTTAAATCCCTTAAAATCCCCATCCCTCCGCTCCCCGAACAGGAAAAAATTGCCGCCATCCTAGACAAATTCGACACCCTGACCCACTCCATCAGCGAAGGCCTGCCGCACGAAATCGCCCTGCGCCGCAAACAATACGAATATTACCGCGAACAGCTGCTTGCCTTCCCCAAGGCAGCCTGAAAAAGCAGCCTGCACATTTTCAGGTAGCCCAATCCGAACATCAAACCGTTTAAAACCCGATACCGCAAAGGACGACCCGTGAACCTCGAAACCAAACCCATCGCCGAAACGCCGAATTTCATCGTGCTTGACCAATATGAAAAAATCGAACAGTCGGGCAGCTACCAATCGGAAAACCAGTTGGAAGCGGAGTTAATCACCGATTTGCAGAATCAGGGGTACGAATACCGCAAAGACTTGAACAGCCAAAGCAGGCTGCTGGAAAACCTGCGCGCCCAGTTGCAGCGGCTGAACGATGTGGCGTTTTCAGACGGCGAATGGGCGAGGTTTTTAACGGAATATCTGGACAGGCCGTCTGAAAACATTACCGATAAAACCCGCAAAATCCACGACGACCATATCTATGATTTCGCTTTTGATGACGGCCGTCTGAAAAACATTTATCTGCTGGACAAGAAAAACCTTGCCCGCAACCATGTGCAGGTTATCAACCAGTTTGAGCAGACGGGCACGCATGCAAACCGCTATGACGTTACCGTGTTGGTAAACGGCTTGCCGCTGGTGCAGATTGAATTGAAAAAGCGCGGCGTGGCGGTGCGTGAAGCATTCAATCAGGTGCACCGTTACAGCAAAGAGAGCTTCAACAGCGAAAATTCGTTGTTCAAATTCCTGCAAATCTTCGTGATTTCCAACGGCACGGACACGCGCTATTTCGCCAACACCACCAAGCGCGACAAAAACAGCTTTGATTTCACGATGAATTGGGCGCGGTCGGACAATAATCCGATTAAGGATTTGAAAGACTTTACCGCCACGTTCCTGCAGAAAAGCGTATTGCTGAGCGTTTTGCTGCATTACAGCGTGTTCGATGCGAATGATACGCTGCTGATTATGCGGCCGTATCAGATTGCCGCTGCCGAACGCATTTTGTGGAAAATCAACAGTTCGGCACAGGCGAAGAATTGGAGCAAGCCGGAAAGCGGCGGCTATGTTTGGCATACCACGGGCAGCGGCAAAACGCTGACCAGCTTTAAGGCGGCGCGTCTGGCGACGGAATCGGCGTTTATCGACAAGGTTTTCTTCGTGGTGGACAGGAAGGATTTGGACTATCAGACGATGAAAGAATACCAACGTTTTTCGCCCGACAGCGTGAATGGTTCGGAAAGCACGGCGGGCTTGAAACGCAATTTGGAAAAAGACGACAACAAAATCATCGTTACCACCATTCAAAAGCTGAATAACCTGATGAAGGGTGAAGATAATCTGCCGGTTTATCACCAGCAGGTTGTCTTTATTTTCGACGAATGCCACCGTTCGCAATTTGGCGAAGCGCAAAAAAATCTGAAAAAGAAATTTAAAAAATTCTGCCAGTTCGGCTTTACCGGTACGCCGATTTTTCCCGAAAACGCTTTGGGCGCGGAAACCACGGCGGGCGTGTTCGGGCGGGAGCTGCATTCTTATGTGATTACCGATGCCATCCGCGATGAAAAAGTATTGAAATTCAAAGTGGATTACAACGATGTGCGCCCGCAGTTCAAAGCCGTGGAAGCGGAACAGGACGAGAAAAAACTAAGTGCCGCCGAAAACCGCCAAGCCCTGCTGCATCCCGAACGCATCCGCGAAATCACGCAATATATCCTGAACCAGTTCAGGCAGAAAACGCACCGCTTGAATGCGGGCGGCAAGGGCTTTAACGCCATGCTTGCCGTCAGCAGCGTGGATGCGGCGAAGTGCTATTACGAAGCGTTCAAAACACAACAGGCAGGCAGCCTGAACCCGCTGAAAGTGGCCACCATTTTTTCCTTTGCAGCCAACGAAGAGCAAAACGCCGTCGGTGAAATTGTTGACGAGACCTTCGAACCGGAAGCGATGGACAGCAGCGCGAAAGAATTTTTGCAGGCTGCCATCAACGATTACAACGCCTGTTTCAAAACCAATTTCGGCACGGACAGCAAAGCCTTTCAGAACTACTACCGCGATTTGGCAAAACGGGTGAAAAACCAGGAAGTGGATTTGCTGATTGTGGTCGGCATGTTTTTGACGGGTTTTGACGCGCCGACGCTGAATACGCTGTTTGTCGATAAAAATCTGCGCTATCACGGCCTGATGCAGGCGTTTTCTCGCACCAACCGCATTTACGATGCCACCAAAACCTTCGGCAATATTGTCTGCTTCCGCGATTTGGAGCAGGCAACCATTGATGCGATAACTCTATTCGGCGACAAAAACACCAAAAACGTCGTACTGGAAAAAAGCTACGAAGAATACATGAACGGCTATACCGATGATCAGACTGGCGAAGCACGGCGCGGTTATCTAGATATAGCAAAAGAATTACACGAGCGTTTCCCCGATCCCGACAAAATCGAAACGGAAAAAGACAAAAAAGATTTTGCCAAACTCTTCGGCGAATACCTGAGAGCGGAAAACGTATTGCAGAACTACGATGAATTTGCCGCGCTGTGTGAGTTGCAGAATGTGGATGCGGCGGACGAAGATGCTATGAAGGCGTTTCAGGAAAAATACTACTTGAGCGATGAAGACGTGCAGGAAATGCGGCAAGTGCCGATGCCGTCTGAAAGAGCCGTGCAGGATTACCGTTCCGCCTATAACGACATCCGAGACTGGCTGCGCCGCCAAAAAGCAGGCGAACAGAAAGAGCAATCAAAAATCGATTGGGACGATGTGGTTTTTGAGGTGGATTTGCTCAAATCGCAGGAAATCAATCTGGATTACATCCTGCAACTGGTTTTCGAGCACCACAAAAAAATCAAAGGCAAAGCGGAGCTGGTAGAAGAAATCCGCCGTATCATCCGCGCCAGCATCGGCCACCGCGCCAAAGAGAGCCTGATTGTGGATTTCATCAACGATACGGATTTGGATAAAGTCCCCGACGTTCCTACCATACTAGAAACCTTTTACGCATACGCGCAAGAAGTGATGAAGAGCGAAGCAGCAGAGCTGATTGCCGCCGAAGGCCTGAACGAAACCGCCGCCAAACGCTATTTAACCAGCTCACTCAAACGCGGCTATGCCAGTGAAAACGGAACGGAACTAACCGAAGCCCTGCCTAAAATGAGCCCGCTCAACCCACAGTATTTAACGAAAAAACAAAGTGTCTTCCAAAAAATTTCTGTGTTTGTAGAGAAATTTAAAGGCATAGGGAAAAATATTTAAAATGTCGTCTGGAAACTTTAGGTTTTCAGACGGCTTTTTTCTGGAAACATCATGAAACAAACTATTCAAGAAAAACTGACTCAAATTTCACTTGCCGAACCACTGCATTTTCTGCTGGCGGCGGAGAGCGGAAGCCGCGCATGGGGCTTTGCTTCGCCCGACAGCGATTATGACGTTCGCACCATTTATATCCGCCCGCAAGAATATTATCTGCAAATTGATGAAGCAAAAGATACTTTTGAATTTATTGAAAACCAATGGTTTGACGTAGGCGGTTGGGACATCCGCAAGGCTTTGCGCCTGTTGAGAAAAAGCAATGCCGTATTGCTGGAATGGCTGCGTTCTCCGATTGTTTATACACAAGATGAGGCATTCATAGGCCGTCTGAACGAACTTGCTCCCCAATACGTCCAAGCCGCCGCGTTGTTGCACCATTATCGCGGTATCGCTGGCAATGCTTTGAAAGCCATGGATTTGGCACAGCCGATTAAATTGAAAAAATGGTTTTACGTCTTGCGCCCTTTATTGGCGGCTCGCTGGGCAGTGAAACAAGGCGGTATTCCGCCAATGACTTTGGTTGAGTTGATGAATGAGTGGCAGACAGATTGTGCTACCCAAATTACTGATCTAGTCGCATTAAAAACAGGACAAGACGAAAGTTATCTGCACACATTATCGCCAGAGCTGCAAAAGCTGACTGTTGACCTATATAACGAAGTTTCTGCCTTGTCTGCCCCTGCTGCCGAACCTGCTGATAGCGGGCCTTTGAACGAATTGTTCCGCTCCACCTTGGCAAGCATTTATCCATAAAAGGCCGTCTGAATATGCTGACCCTCGAAGACTTGTACACGCAAAACCTGATTCTGCTTGAAGCCGTGTCCGGCAGCCGCGCCTACGGTTTGGCAACGCCCGAGTCCGATACCGACATCAAAGGCGTGTTTTATCTGCCCAAATTCATGTTTTACGGCATGGAATACATCCCACAAATCAGCAATGAAACCAACGACATTGTGTATTACGAACTGGGACGGTTTATCGAATTGCTGCTGCAAAGCAATCCGAACACGCTGGAGCTGCTGGCTTCCCCTTCCGACTGTGTGCGATACCGTTCGCCATTGATGGATGCGTTCAAAACCGAATGGTTTATCTCCAAAACCTGCCAGCAAAGTTTTGCAGGTTATGCTTACGGACAAATTAAAAAAGCACGGGGATTGAATAAAAAAATCAGCAATCCGATGCCGTCTGAAAAGAAAAGCATCCTTGATTTCTGCCACATCATAGAAGGCAGGCAAACCGTACCGTTACAGTACTGGCTTGCACAACGCGGAATGGAACAAAGGCGTGTAGGCTTAATCAAAATAGCCCACGCCCGAGAACTTTATGCCCTGTTTTACGATACCGACGGCACACTTGGCTACCACGGTATTGCACCCAAACCCGAAGCCACAACGCTTTCACTCAGCACCATTCCAGAAGGCGAAACACCGCTTGCCCATCTATCCTTCAACCAAGACGGATACAGCAGCTACTGCCGCGAATATGCCTCTTATCAACAATGGCTGACAGAACGCAACGAAACACGCTATCAAGGCACGCAGGCGCACGGCCAAGGTTACGATGCAAAAAATATGATGCACATCTTCCGCCTGCTTGAAACCGCGCGCGATATTGCCCTTTATGGCGAAATCCGGCCACGCCGTCCCAATCGTGACGAATTACTGGCCATCAAGCGCGGTTCTTTTCCTTACAATGAACTGTTGGCGCGTGCAGAAACATTGGTTAACGAAGTAGAAAATTTGTTCGCCCAGTCCGATCTACCGGAAGCTGTAAACAGCAGTTTGGCAATCAATTCCCTTGTTGGAATCCGAACCAAGATTTACGGATAAGAGAATCAAAAACAAAGGCCGTCTGAAATTATGTGTTTCCTCTTTTCAGACGGCCTTTTCATATTTCAAATTCCAACCGTCTGTCCATCAAAACAACCTTTTCTGCCATCTCCAAACAAGCAATAGCAACATGAAATATAATTTCGTTATTGATTGGATTCATACGACAAAATTGTTGTTTTTTCATCATAATCCCAAAATATCGAGTTTAACGCCTATTCCCCTTGCTTTATAATGGCCGTCTGAAATAAAAATACAATTAAAGCAGAAGCATGTCTTTGCAACTTAAGCAGATTTGCATAATTAAATATATGCTTTAATCATAATAATGATAAAATAATACGGCTTTCCTCTAAATTAAAGGGAAAACTGCACAAGAAACGGAAAATAAAATGAGTGTCGGATTATTGCGTGTTTTGGTTCAAAGCCAGACCATCTCAAATCAACAAGCGGAACATTACAACAGCCTTTTACAATCGGGCAAAGAAATCCTGCCCAACCTATTTTCAGACGGCATCATCTCCCCTAAAGCTTTGGGAGAGTTAGTCGCGCGCATATTCAGCTATCCTCTTTTGGATTTGCACTACTACCCGCGCAATAATGTAGTCAGCGACATTCTGACGGAAGAGCAAATGGTGCAAAATCGTTGCATTCCGATTTTCAAACGCGGACGCAAGGTTTATTTCGCCGTATCCGATCCGACCCAAATCCAAAACTTTCAAAAAA
Organism: Neisseria sp. P0006.S009; assembly: GCF_051962915.1. Taxonomy (NCBI): domain Bacteria; kingdom Pseudomonadati; phylum Pseudomonadota; class Betaproteobacteria; order Neisseriales; family Neisseriaceae; genus Neisseria; species Neisseria sp. P0006.S009. The sequence goes on from NZ_JBQCUV010000002.1 coordinate 115,301, forward strand.
TCGCTTTTGCTTCAGGTTTAAGTGTCGACTTGGTAGTGGTTCCAGACGACCAGCTCAGCTCATTGCTGGAATGGTTGGGCCAACGTTCGACCACCATTCTGAAAGAAATCAACGACGAACATGAAGCAACGCAGCAATCTCAATCGCTTTATATCGACAATGAAGAAGCTGAAGACGGTCCTATCCCCCGTTTCATCCACAAAACCTTATCCGATGCCCTGAACGCGGGCGCATCGGACATCCACTTTGAATTCTACGAGCAAATGGCACGCGTCCGTTTCCGCGTGGACGGACAATTACGCGAAGTCGTACAGCCGCCTGTCGCCGTGCGCGGCCAGTTGGCATCGCGCATCAAAGTGATGGCGCGTTTGGATATTTCTGAAAAACGTATTCCGCAAGACGGCAGAATTCAAATTGCCTTCCACAAACACGGCCGTCCGATTGACTTCCGTGTCAGCACTTTGCCGACATTATTCGGCGAAAAAGTGGTGATGCGTATCCTAAATTCCGATGGTACATCGCTCAATATCGACCAACTCGGCTTAGAGCCTTTCCAAAAAGAAATGCTGCTTGAGGCCATCAACCGCCCTTACGGCATGGTGTTGGTTACCGGTCCGACAGGTTCGGGTAAAACCGTTTCGCTCTATACCTGCCTGAGCATTTTGAACACGGAAGATGTCAACATTTCAACGGCAGAGGATCCGGCCGAGATTAACCTACCAGGCGTCAACCAAGTCAACGTCAATGAAAAACAAGGCCTGACGTTTGCCACCGCACTCCGATCCTTCTTGCGTCAAGATCCTGATATTATTATGGTCGGTGAGATTCGTGACTTGGAAACCGCCGACATTGCCATTAAAGCCGCACAAACCGGCCACATGGTTTTCTCGACCCTGCATACCAATAATGCACCGGCCACGCTGTCCCGCCTTTTGAACATGGGTGTTGCGCCTTTCAACATCGCCAGCTCGGTCAGCCTGATTATGGCGCAAAGGCTGTTGCGCAGACTGTGCCCGAACTGCAAACGCGAAGTTGAGCGCCCGCCGGTTCCGGCATTGAAAAAAGCCGGCTTTACCGATGCGGACTTGGCTCAAGATTGGAAACTCTACCGCCCGGTTGGTTGCGACAGCTGCCGTGGCAAAGGCTTTAAAGGCCGCGTCGGTATTTATGAAGTCATGCCGGTCAGCGATGAAATGCAAAAAGTCATTATGAACAACGGTACAGAAGTTGATATCATGAACATGGCCTATCAGGAAGGCATGGTAGACTTGCGTCGCGCCGGCCTCATGAAAGTCATGCAAGGCCTGACCTCGTTGGAAGAAGTGACTGCTCATACCAATGACTAAACTGCCATATTTTCGAAAATTAAAATAAAGCGGCACGGGGAAACAGTCCGCTTTATTTCTTACTAACAAGGGATAACTCATGGCTCAAGCAGAGCAAAAAAGAAGTCTGTTCGGCTCAAGAAGCAAAGGCAAGCGTTTTACATTTGAAGGAAAAAATACCGAGACCGAACGACTTGTCCGCGGCGAAGTAGTTGCCAAAGATGAAGAAGAGGCACGCAAAAAACTCCAGCGCAGAGGCATTCGTCCTTTGCGCATCAGCAAAGTCAAAACCGCACGCAAACGTCGCATTACCCAAGAAGACATCACGGTGTTTACGCGCCAACTGGCAACGATGATGAAGGCAGGCTTGCCGCTGATGCAGGCTTTTGAAATCGTTGCGCGCGGCCACTCCAATCCGAGCATGACCGAAATGCTGATGCAGGTTCGCTCCGATGTCGAACAAGGTAGCGCATTAGGCAAATCGTTCTCCAAATATCCAAAATATTTCGACCGTTTCTATTGCAACCTGGTCAGCGCAGGCGAATCCGGCGGCGTACTGGAAAGCTTATTGGACAAACTGGCTGTTTATAAAGAAAAAACCCAAGCCATTAAGAAAAAGGTTAAAACCGCGCTGACCTACCCGATTGCCATTATCGTGGTGGCCATCGCGCTTATCTTCATCATGATGATGTTTGTACTGCCAGCCTTTAAAGAAGTTTATGCCAATATGGGTGCAGAGCTGCCAGGCCTTACCCAACTCGTCATGAACTTGTCCGATTTATTTGTCGATTACGGCTGGATTATGATCATCCTTTTGATTGCTTCCGCCTTCGGCCTGTACAAACTCCATGAGAAATCGCCCACCTTCCAAAAGCGAATCGATGCTTTGATTTTGAGGCTGCCTATCTTCGGTACCATCGTCCGTAAAGCGACCATTGCTCGTTGGGCGCGTACGACTTCTACCCTCTTCGCAGCCGGCGTTCCTTTGGTGGAAGTATTAGATTCAGTTGCAGGCGCATCCGGCAATATTCTCTATGAAGAAGCCACTCAAGACATCCGTGCCAAGGTAACACAAGGTCTGTCGCTGACATCCAGCATGCAAAGTACTGATATGTTCCCCAACATGGTGATTCAAATGGCGGCCATCGGCGAAGAGTCAGGCTCTTTGGATGATATGCTGAACAAAGCGGCCGAATTCTACGAAGATGAAGTAGACAACTCCGTCTCCCGCTTATCTGCCTTGATGGAGCCTATCATCATGGTGGTATTGGGTTCGCTCATCGGTATCTTGCTGATTGCCATGTATCTGCCTCTGTTTAACTTGGGTAATGTCGTAGGTTGATATGCTTGATAGTATTTACTCTGCCATCGACGCCCTCTCCGTTCTTGCACCATTCGCCATTCCTTTAGCCGTTATTTTGGGATTACTGATTGGCAGCTTTCTGAACGTTGTCATTTATCGTACGCCGATAATGATGGAACGCGAATGGACACAATTTTCTAAAGAGCATTTGGGCATCGAGCTCACAGATGAAGAAAAACAGCCATTTAATCTGCGCAAACCGGATTCACGCTGCCCAAAATGCAAAAGCCCAGTCAAACTTTGGCACAACATCCCCATCCTCAGCTATGTTTTCCTGGGCGGAAAATGCCACTCCTGTAAAACCGCAATCGGCATACGCTATCCGCTGATTGAGCTGCTGACAGGTGTCTTATTCGGTATTGTCGCATGGCAATACGGCTGGTCATGGGCGACTATTGGCGGATTGATTCTGACTGCCATATTGATTGCGCTGACCTTTATCGATGCCGATACGCAATATTTGCCCGACAGCCTGACTCAGCCCCTAATTTGGATCGGTCTGTTGTTTAATCTGAACGATACATTCGTGCCCCTGCATTCAGCCGTTTGGGGTGCAATCGCAGGCTATATGAGCCTTTATACTTTATGCGCCGTCTATAAACTTCTGACCGGTAAAATCGGCATGGGCAATGGCGACTTCAAACTTTTGGCCGCACTTGGGGCATGGCTGGGCGTAGGAATTTTGCCTGTTCTGATCTTCATGGCTGCCTTGGTCGGACTGGTGGGCGCACTCATTGCCCGCGTCGGCAAAGGCCAATATTTTGCTTTTGGTCCCAGCCTTGCTGTGGCAGGATGGATTATTTTGGTTGCCAATGCACCTATTACCCAACTGGTACAATGGTGGCTCGTACAATCAGGATTCCGATAATGACATTATGGATAGGCTTGACCGGCGGTATCGGCAGCGGCAAATCATCTATCGCCCAAATGTTTGCCGAGCTTGGCATACCCATTATCGATGCCGATGCCATCAGCCGCTCACTGACCGCTGAAAACGGCGAAGCCCTTCCAGCCATCCGCCAACTTTTCGGTGATGAGGTTTTTGATCATGAAGGCCGTCTGAATCGTATGGCTTTACGGGAAGAAGTTTTCAGACGGCCTCAATCCAAAAAACAACTGGAAAACCTGCTTCTGCCATTAATCTTAAACAAAATCCAAAAGCAGAAACAACAACTTGCCTTCTCCACCTACGGCATTGTCGATGTACCGCTTTTAATTGAGAATCCAGCATTTAAAGCGGAGATTGACCGCATTTTGGTTGTAGATGTTCCAGAGTCCGTCCAAATCGAACGCGTACACCAACGCAATGGTTTTTCAGACGAACAAACGCGTCAAATCATGGCCACCCAAGCTTCTCGCTCTGACAGACTGCTTCATGCCGACGATGTGTTGGACAATACCCATAGCTTGGAAGAAGCAAAAATCAAGGTTGCCCGTTTGCATCAATACTATCAATCCATTGCACAATCACTGAAAGAAACTGCATGACCGCTCCTGTTGTAAAATGTCCAACCTGCCACAAAGAAGTCGTTTGGAACACCGACAGCCCCTACCGCCCTTTCTGCAGCAAACGGTGTAAACTCATTGATTTAGGCGAATGGGCGCAAGAAAAATACACCGTTTCTTCGGAAGACGACCCCTTTTCAGACCTATTGGACGGCAAATAAACTGCGCCGCTTCCTTCAGCCTATCCAAAACAGGCTCAAAACAGTAAAATACCCTCTTTATTCCAATCTATTCCATCCACCATGCTCACCTTCCAACAAATTATTTTCAAATTACAAAACTACTGGGCAGACAAAGGCTGCACCGTTATCCAACCTTTCGATATGGAAGTCGGTGCCGGTACTTCGCATCCAGCCACCTGCCTGCGCGCGTTAGGCCCGGAGCCTTGGTTTGCCGCTTACGTTCAACCCAGCCGCCGCCCCAAAGACGGCCGCTATGGCGACAACCCCAATCGCTTGCAACACTACTATCAATTCCAAGTTGCGCTCAAACCAGCTCCCGCCAATATTCAAGACCTATACCTCGACTCACTGCGCGAATTGGGTATCGACCCTAAAGTACACGACATCCGTTTTGTCGAAGATGACTGGGAAAACCCTACTCTCGGCGCTTGGGGTTTGGGTTGGGAAGTTTGGCTCAACGGCATGGAAGTAACCCAATTCACCTACTTCCAACAAGTCGGCGGTATCGACTGCTCCCCTGTACTTGGTGAAATCACCTACGGTATCGAGCGTCTCGCCATGTATTTGCAAGGCGTGGAAAATGTGTACGACCTCGTTTGGGCAAAAACCCTTGATGGCAACATCGTCACTTACGGTGATGTTTATCATCAAAACGAAGTCGAACAATCCACCTACAACTTCGAATACAGCGATGCCGATTGGCTCTTGCGCCAATTCAACGACTACGAAGAACAAGCCAAACGCCTGCTTGCAGTTGAAGACACCAGTCTTGCCCTGCCTGCTTACGAGCTTGTACTCAAAGCCGGTCACACGTTCAATCTCTTGGATGCACGCGGCGCCATTTCCGTTACCGAACGCGCAACCTACATTGGCCGCATTCGTGCACTGAGCCGTATCGTTGCTCAAAAATTCGTTGAAAGCCGCGAGAAACTGGGCTTCCCATTGCTTAAAAACCAATAAGCCCGCACATGCTTACCACGCCGCCCTTTGATACATTCAAGTGGTGGCGTTTGTATTTTCAGACGGCCTTCCCGTCATTGCCATCGCAAACACTTCCAGCCTGCTTTCAGGTAAAATAAGCCCTTTATTACATAAACCGTCTGAAAACATGAGTTCATCCTCTACTGCAAAAACGCCCTTTTTCTTACTTTCCCTCGTTGCCATCATTCTTGACCAACTGAGCAAATGGGAAATCTTGAAACACTTTACCGAAGGCGAACGCCTCAATATCATTCCAGACTTTTTTGACCTGACGCTTGCCTATAATCCAGGCGCGGCATTCAGCTTTTTGGCCGACCAAGGCGGCTGGCAAAAATTCTTCTTTTTAGGTCTGGCCGTCGTCATCAGCCTGTATTTGGCCCGTGCCATCTGGCGCGATGAGTTTGGACGCTGGGGCAAACTGGGTGCAGCCATGATTATCGGCGGCGCAATTGGCAATGTGGTTGACCGTCTGATTCACGGCCACGTTGTCGATTTTCTGCTTTTCTATTGGCAAAACTGGTTTTACCCAGCATTTAACATTGCCGACAGCTTTATCTGCGTTGGCGCAGTTTGCTTGGTATTAGATGGTTTGCTGCACAAAAAAACACCTTCAAACGACACAAAGGCCGTCTGAAAACGGAACACACATGACTCAAAAAACCATTATCCTTGCCAATCCCCGCGGCTTCTGTGCCGGCGTTGACCGCGCCATCAGCATTGTTGAACGTGCACTCGAAGAGTTCGGCGCGCCCATTTACGTCCGCCATGAGGTCGTTCACAACAAATTCGTCGTGGACAATCTGCGGGCAAAAGGTGCCGTCTTTGTCGATGACTTGGCGGATGTCCCAAAGGGCGCAACGCTGATTTACTCTGCTCACGGCGTATCCAAAGCTGTACAGGAAGAAGCGGCACAACGTGGTTTCCGCGTTTTTGATGCCACCTGCCCTCTGGTAACCAAAGTCCATAAAGAAGTAGCCCGCCTCGATGAGCAAGATTACGAAATCATTATGATCGGCCACAAAGGCCACGTCGAAGTAGAAGGCACGATGGGACAATTGCCTCCGGGTAAAATGTTTCTGGTTGAGACAGTGGAAGATGTAGCCGGACTGAACGTCAAAAATCCTGACAAACTTGCCTACGTCAGCCAAACCACTTTATCGGTAGATGAAACCAAAGACATTATTGCGGCCTTAAACCAACGCTTCCCCAATATCCGTAATCCGCATAAAGAAGACATCTGCTACGCCACAACCAACCGCCAAACTGCTGTTAAAGAATTGGCCGAAGAATGCGATATCGTAATTGTTGTCGGTTCGCCCAATTCTTCCAACAGCAACCGCTTGCGTGAAGTAGCCGCATTACGCGGAGTTGATGCCTATATGGTCGATAATGCTTCCTATCTGAAAAAAGAATGGTTTGCAAACAAAACCAAGGTTGGTGTCACTGCCGGTGCATCTGCGCCCGAAGTCTTAGTTCGAGAAGTCTTACAAACCATTCAAGATTGGGGGCACGAGACCATACGCGAAGGAGAAGGTGCAGAAGAAAGCATTGTATTTGTCTTGCCTAAAGAATTGCGCCGCGAGGGCGAAAACAAACAAATTCTCAATAAAGGGTAGGCTTGTTATTTGCTTTATTTGAAAACTTAAGGCCGTCTGAAAATTTTCAGACGGCCTTAAGTTTATTTTGCTAATAAAAAAGACCTGCCTTAAAGGCAGGTCTTTTCATACATTATCCTGATTATTTCTCAGAAGTATGTTGCTGACGACGCAAGATAGCCGGAATTTCAAAGTCATCCAGTACAGACTGGTTGCTGAAATCAGCCGCAGTCAAATTCATAGAACGGATATTGCGGTTGGTACGAACCAGGCTTTCAGCACTACTTTGGCTTTGAGCTTGAGGCGCTTCTTCCGCACCACGTACCAATTGTTGGGTACGGGCAGCAGCGCGCAGTTGGTTGTCAGTACCGTTTTCTTTCAAGCCGGTAGCAATGATGGTAATACGGATAGCGTCTTCGCTCATGCTCTCGTCTTCGGCAGCACCAAATTTACATTCCACTTCAGGGTGTGCATTTTGGTTGACAATACGCATAATCTCATTGAACTCAGACATTTTCAGGCAGCCAGGAGCAGTGGTAATGTTTACCAATACGCCGCGTGCACCATCCAAAGTAACGTTATCCAAGAGCGGACTGGAGATAGCTTGATCGGTAGCCAAACGGGCACGGTCGATACCTTGTGCGAAACCTGAACCCATCATGGCGATACCGCGATTGCTCATCACGGTTTTCACGTCGGCGAAGTCCAAGTTGATCATGTCGCTCGGGCAAGTCACTACTTCGGAAATACCGGCAACCGCATCACGCAATACATTGTCGGCCGCACGGAAAGCTTCACGCATGGTCACGTCTTCGCCCAAGGCAGTCATCAATTTGTCATTCGGGATAATAATTAGGGAATCAACGCGCTCTTTGAGCTGATCCAAACCTGCTTGAGCGATGTGTACGCGTTTGCCTTCGTAAGCAAACGGACGGGTCACAACCGCAACGGTTAGGATACCCATTTCTTTAGCGATTTCAGCCACAACAGGAGCAGAGCCGGTACCTGTACCGCCACCCATACCGGTAGTGATGAACAGCATGTTTGCACCGCGGATGGCATCTTCGATGGCTTCGCGATCTTCTTGGGCAGCAGCGCGGCCGATTTCAGGATTTGCACCGGCACCTAAACCGCGAGTCAGGTTTGTACCCAATTGAATGCGTTTAGCCGCATTGTTTTTAGCCAATGATTGCGCATCGGTATTGGCACTGATGAACTCAACACCATGAATAGTGTTGGCAACCATGTTGTTGATGGCATTACAACCGCCGCCACCCAAACCGATAACTTTAATAACAGCAGGGCTCGTTGCTGATTCTGCTACGTCGTAAACAAATTCCATTCAATAATCCTCCGCGCCCCGCTTTATAAGGACGGTTCAAAAATAACTCATTATCCGTATTATATAAGAAGTATTCAGATACTGGCAAAAATCTTCTTACCATTCGGCTGTCGGCGTTATATTTTTACTACATTTTTTAACAGAAAATATACAAGTTTTAAATTATTCACTTGGCAATTATTTAAAACTGTTTAATTTCACTTAAATATTCAGGACAAACGGTTGCTGCACCGCCTGCCCTGAAAACTTTTATCAGAAATTATCTCTGAAGAATCTTTGGATTTTTTCCCACAGACCCATTTTTTTGCCTGAATCATTCAGTGCAATCGCACCGGTTCGGCTGGTTTGCTCACCCTCTTCGGCAGCATAGGCCGTCTGAAGCAGGCCGATCGCTGTTGAATAGCGTGGATTACGAATACGCTCGGATACGCCGCCCATTTCTTGTGGAACACCGATACGCGCCGGCAGGTTGAAGACTTCTTCCGCCAACTCAACAATACCGGTCAACATAGAAGCACCGCCGGTCAAAACGATACCGGAAGTCAGCACTTCTTCTGGGAAACCGGAGCGGCGCAATTCGTTCAGCGTCAACTCCAAAATTTCTTCTACACGCGGGCCGATGATTTCAGCCAATACACGGCGTGAAATTTGACGTGATTGACGGTCGCCAACGCTAGGAACTTCAATCATTTCGTCCAAGCCGTCCATAGTCGGAATCGCGGCACCGTAATGGATTTTGATGTACTCGGCTGCACTGTGCGGCGTACGCAAGGCTTGTGCCAAGTCTTTGGTAATCAAATCGCCGGCAACGGGAATAACCGCAGTATGGCGGATTGCACCATTGGTATAAACCGCAATGTCGGTTGTACCGCCACCGATATCGATGACGCACACACCCAAATCTTTTTCGTCTTCAGTCAAAACAGCATGACCGCTTGCCAAAGGCTGAAGCATGATTTGATCCATTTGCAGGCCGCAACGTTGGATACATTTTTGGATATTTTGCAAAGCAGTGTTCGCACCGGTAATGATGTGAACACGGGTATCCAAACGCACGCCGCTCATGCCGATAGGCTCTTTCACACCTGGCTGGTTGTCGATGATGTACTCTTGAACCACAGTATGCAAGATATTGTGATCAGGCGGAATATTGATAGCTTTGGCCGTTTCGATGGCACGATCGATGTCGGCTTGTGATACTTCGCCATCTTTAATTTTTACCACGCCTTGTGAATTCAGGCTGCGGATATGGTTACCGGCAATACCGGTGACGACGTGGGAAATTTTGGTATCTGCCATCAGCTCGGCATCTTCTACCGCCTGACGAATGGCTTGCGCGGTAGCGTCAATGTTGGTCACCATACCTGCACGCAGACCGCGTGAAGGGCTTTGACCCAAGCCAACAATGTGGATTTCGTTATCTTCCCGAATCTCACCGATTAAGGCGATGACCTTGGACGTACCAATGTCTAAGGCACTGATATATTTATTTTGTTGTTGTTCCATAATTGCTCGTTCGCTATGTTGTCTGACTGACGGTTTGATTATTTTTGAAACAAGATTGCTTCACGTCTAATCGGCTATTCACTGTCGGAAGGGTTTTCAGACGGCCTGTAACGGACTGAAAAACCATCCTTATAACGCATATCGACATACTCGATACGACTTTGTTTTTTACGCAGCAGCGACGGCCAAATCTGGGCAAACTGCTGCAAACGTTTAATTTCGTTTTCACGCCCCAAGCGCACGGTAATGCCGTTGTCCAATACAAGCAGCCATGCCGAACGCGGCGTGTAGATCAATTCTTTGATGGTCAGCTTCAACGGACTCAAAATACCGGAAAAGTCCGCATAATGTTTGACCATGTCTTTGCCTGTCCCCTGCTGCCCTTCAAATATAGGCAGGTCCTGTTTCAGGCTTGCGGCAAACACATTGCCCTTACTGTCGACCAAGCCGCCAGCACGCCAGTGTGCAACCGGCACGCGCTCGGTCAGGATAATTTCCACGGTTTCCGGAAAACGGCGGCGTACCATTGCCGAGTCAATCCAAGGCAATTCCTGAAAAGCGGCCTGCGCCGAATCAATATCGGCGCGGAACATATTACCCCTGATATGCTCTCGTGCAACAGTTTGCAATTCTTTGCTGGAGGCATATTTCAGCTTACCCTGAATGGCAATCTGTTTCACAGGGAAATATTTGGAATTGTAAAGCCAAGCTATGCCCGAACCTATCAGCAGAAAGGTCATCAGCAACAATAGCCGGCGGGTCAGCCGACCCAGTGCGCCTGCATCATCCCACATGAGCGGTCTTCAAAATCTCAATACACAAATCAGCAAAATCTACGCCGGTATGGCTTGCAGATTTTGGCACCAAACTATGGCTGGTCATACCAGGCAAGGTATTGATTTCCAACAGATACAGTTTACCGTCTGTATCTTTCAGAAAGTCCACGCGCGAACAGCCGTCCGCACCAATCGCCTGCGCGCCACGCACAGCCAGTTCGCGCATCAGGTTTTCCTCCGCCTCGCTCAAATCTTCCGACGGGCATTGATAAATCGTATCGTCACGGTTGTATTTGGCTTCGTAGTCGTAAAACTCGGTAGCCGGAATAATATGAATGCTCGGCAGGCCTTTGCCGTTCAATACCGGGCAAGAATATTCGCCGCCGCCGATAAAGCGTTCGGCAATGATTTCGCCCTGCAAGTGTTTCAATTCTTCGTAAACGCTTTTCAGACGGCCTTTTTCTTTTACTTTTACTACGCCGACGCTACTGCCTTCTGAGGCAGGTTTCACAAACATCGGCAGGCCCAATTTTTCTTCAACGGCATCAAAGTCGCTGTGGTCATGCAATACGGCAAACTCAGGAACAGGCAAGCCCACAGCCTGCCAAATCAGTTTGCAGCGGTATTTGTCCATACCCAACGCAGAAGCGGCCACACCGCTGCCGGTGTAAGGAATACCCATCAATTCCAACGCGCCTTGAATCGCGCCATCTTCGCCGAAAGTGCCGTGCAGAATATTGAAGGCCGTCTGAAAACCTTGTGTTTTCAATTCAGACAACGGGGTTTCTTTGGGGTCGAACGCATGGGCATCGACACCTTTGCTTTTCAAGGCAGCCAAAATAGCGGCGCCGCTATCCAGCGAAACTTCGCGCTCGCTGGAGAAGCCACCCATCAACACGGCCACTTTGCCAAAATTCTGCATAATTTCCACTTTCTTAAATACTGATACAGGCCGTCTGAATATTGTTCAGACGACCTATCTGTCCTCAAAGGCCAATATGCCTGTTTATTATGATTGTTTCGACAATTCCACCAATGCAGACGGAACGCGGTTGATGCTGCCGGCACCCATATTCAACACAACATCGCCGTCCTGCAAAACATTCAGCAGCATTTGCGGCAGATCGGCAACGTTTTCGCAGTAAATCGGCTCAAGTTTGCCCAATACGCGGATGGCGCGCGCCAAAGCGCGGGAGTCGGCCGCGGCAATCGGCTCTTCGCCTGCGGCATAAACTTCGGTCAACACCAGCGCATCAACGGTATTGAGGACTTTGGTGAAGTCTTCAAACAAATCGCGTGTACGGGTATAGCGGTGTGGTTGGAAAGCCAAGACCAAGCGTTTTTCAGGGTATGCACCGCGTGCGGCGGCCAGAGTTGCCGCCATTTCGACAGGATGATGGCCATAATCGTCCACCAGCAGCGCGGTTCCGCCGTTTGGCAATTTGATGTCGCCATATTTTTGGAAGCGGCGGCCGACACCTTCAAAGCCGAGCAAGCCTTTTTGAATGGCCTCAACCGATGCACCAACTTCCAGCGCAACGCCGATAGCCGCCAACGCATTGAGGACGTTGTGGCGGCCGGGCATATTCAAAACAACTTCAAACGGCTCTTGCTCATGCCCTTTCATTTGAACATGAACGGTAAATTTCATTTGCGCGCCAACGTTTTCAATATCGGTCGCGTAGATATCGGCAGTATCGTCCAAGCCGTAAGTGGCGTAAGGCTTGCTCACTTTGGGCAAAATCGCGCGGACGTGTTCGCTGTCGATACACAAGAATGCCTTACCGTAAAACGGCATACGGTGGATGAAATCCACAAACGCCTGATGCAACTTCTCAACGCTGTGGCCGTAAGTGTCCATATGGTCTTCATCGATATTGGTCACGACGGACATAATCGGCGTCAGATACAGAAAAGAAGCATCGGATTCGTCGGCTTCTGCGACGATGTATTCGCCTTTACCCAAACGGGCGTTGGTACCAGCGGCATTGAGCTTGCCGCCGATAACGAAAGTCGGGTCGAGTCCTGCCGCGCCGAGGATGGAAGCGGTCAGGCTGGTGGTTGTGGTTTTGCCGTGCGTACCGGCAATAGCGATACCATCGCGGAAGCGCATTAATTCTGCCAACATCAACGCGCGCGGAATGACGGGGATTTGCTGTTCCAACGCGGCAACAACCTCAGGATTGTCTTTTTTAACCGCAGTAGAGGTAACAACCACGTCGGCGCCATTGACGTGTTCGGCAGTATGACCTGGGTAAACTTGGATGCCGAGAGCGCTCAAATGCTCAGTAACGGCATTACGCGCCTGATCCGAACCGGAAACTTTAAAGCCCAAATTGTGTAAAACTTCGGCAATACCGCTCATGCCGACGCCGCCGATTCCGACAAAATGGATGTTGGTCACTCGATTTTTCATCATAACGTTGCGTTCCGGTTGGTTTTTAGTGCGTAAAAGCGTTATTTTAAAGGGCTATCCGCTTCTGCGCTATGCTTTTATTGTAAAGGAATTTTAACAAAAGCAATAAAGGCCGTCTGAAACGCCGTTAATCAACTTTTCAGACGGCCTTGAACAAAGTCTGCCTGCTTATTCGGTACAGGATATGGCGACCTCCGCCACATCGTCCGCACTGTGCGGCAGTGCCAAGGTACGGGCATTTTTCGCCCATTTCAGGCATTTTTCACGGTTTAATCCGCCGAGGATTTCGGCCAGTTTTTCTGCCGTCAGTTGAGTTTGCGGCAGCAGTAAACCAGCTTCAGCCTGCACCATAAAGCGCGCATTGGCTGTTTGATGGTCGTCCACTGCGTGAGGATACGGCACCAGCAATGCGCCCAAACCGGCAGCCGTCAACTCGGCAATCGTCAGCGCACCGGCACGGCAAATTACCAAATCGGCATCGCGGTAGGCGGATACCATATCGGTAATAAATTCGACGCACTCGGCTTGCACACCCAATGCATCATAATCCGCCTGCAGGTTACCCAATTTATTGCGGCCGGACTGATGATACATTTGCGGACGGGCCGCCTCAGGCAATAATGCCAAAGCTTGCGGAACGGTTTTGTTCAACACATCCGCACCCAAACTGCCGCCCACCACCAAAACTTTCAGACGGCCTTGACGGTTTTCAAAGCGTTCTTCAGGTACAGGCAATGCCGCAATATCGGCACGGACAGGGTTACCCACCAATCCGCCTTCATGTTGAAAGGCTTTGGGGAAAGCATACAGAACACGTTTTGCCCAACGCGACAGTTGGCGGTTGGACAAACCGGCTACGGCGTTTTGCTCGTGAATCACAATCGGCACACCGGAAATTTTTGCCGCCAAGCCGCCGGGGAAAGTAACGAAACCGCCAAAACCGATAACGCACTCGACACGGTGTTTCTTAATAATCTGCTGCGCCGCGCGGACGGTTTTATACAACGTAAACGGCAACATCAGCTTACGCTTGATACCATTGCCGCGGATACCTTTAATAGCCAGCGTTTCCAAGCGTATGCCGTATTGCGGCACGATACGCTCTTCCATCGAATCCTGACTGCCCAGCCAAATCACATGATGGCCGCGCTTTTGCAGCGACTCGGCAACCGCCAATGCAGGGAAAATATGACCGCCCGTACCGCCGGCCATCAGCATAAAAGTTTTACCGCTCATGGTTTTACTCCACCGAATAACCGCGCATTTTTTGGCGGTTTTCATAATCAATGCGCAATAACAAAGTAATGCACACCAGCATGATAAAGACAGCCGAACCACCGTAAGACATAAACGGCAAAGTCAGGCCTTTAGTAGGCAGGATACCGATGTTTACACCGATATTGAAGAAACTTTGAATACCAATCCAAATACCGATACCGTTGGCAATGTACGCGCTGAACATCAAGCCCGAATCACGCGCCTGCTTGCCGATGGAAAACGCGCGCCACACCAGCCAGCCGTAGCAGAACACCAAAACTAGCATCCCGACAAAGCCAAATTCTTCACCGATAACGGCAAAAATAAAGTCCGTATGCGCTTCAGGCAGATAGAAACGTTTTTCCAAACTCGCACCCAAGCCCTCGCCAAACCAGCCGCCGCGCGCAATCGCCATCAAGGAATGTGTCAGCTGATAGCCTTTACCCAGAGGATCGCTCCAAGGGTCCAAAAACGCCGCCACACGCGCCATACGGTAAGGCGCAGCCAAAATCAGCAAGCCCATACCGCTCACAACGGTCGCCACCAATACGGCAAAATACTTCCACGGAAAACCTGCCAAAAACAGCATACCCATGGTAATTACGACAATCACGACAAACGAGCCAAAGTCCGGCTGACCCATAATCAAAACCAAACCGACCGCCACCAACATAATCGGCAGAATCAAGGTCTTAAACTTGCGGAAGCGTTCCTTTACCCTTACCCAAGCTTCACTTTTAAAAGGGCTGCACACCAAATCGCCAATACCGGTAAACAAAGACGACCAACCCAAAGAATCCAAATCGCGCAACATTTCCTCACGGCGCGTAAACAGGCTGGACAAGTACAAGACTGTCGCCAATTTGAAAAATTCAGTCGGTTGCAAGTTGAGCGGTCCGATATGAATCCAGCGCGTCGCGCCGTTAATCTCGCGGCCGACAAACAAAACCAGCAGCAACAGCAAACCCGAAACAGCAAAATAAAACGGAATAATCCGCCGCCAGAAGCTCATCTTCAGCAGGAAAAGCGGCAAGCATATAGCCACCGTAAACAGGATAAACATTGCCTGCTTAGACACAAAAGAAAACTGACTGCCCCCTTCCGATGCCGCATACGCAATAGAAGCCGAATAAATCATAATCAGGCTGAAGACCGTCATTAAGACGACCATCCACAAGAGAGAAACATCAAACTTCCGACCATCGCGCGCAATCGGCCGGTCAAGCATTTTGGAAAGACTAATCATGAAAACATCCGTAACGGCTTGAATAAAATATTCAGACGGCCTGCTAATGGGCAAGAGGCCGTCTGAAAAAATGAATTAACGTTATTTTAAAGGTTTATTTCCAAACCAACAATTCAGAATCTTTAAAGATGCCGGATTCCGACGTTCTTTGCGCCCTCCCCTACCCTTTGATACCGGCAAAAGGCCGTCTGAAAACGCTTTTATGTTCTCAGACGGCCTTTTATAAATTTTTTCTTCAGAAAAATAGGCTACTTTTTATCCAATACAAACCCTAAGCCAACTGCGGTATTTCCGCCCACGGCTGTATCTGTTCCAACTGCGCTGCAAGGCGGAGCAGCGTGTCTTCGCGTCCGTGAGCGGCGGCAAACTGAGTACCGACGGGCAGCTCGTTATGCCGGTAAAGCGGCACGCTCATGGCGGGGTTGCCGCTCATGTTCAGCGGCGACGTATAACCGACGTATTGCAGCGCGGCGGCGGCTTCTTTTTCTAAAAACGGGTTGTTTTTCAACAGAAAACCCAAGCGCAGCGTGCCAAACAGCAGGCGCATGGCTTTTTGTGCGGCGGGCGGCGGCATCATCTCGCCGATTTTCGGCGTGGTGCGCGGGCAGACGGGCGTCATCAACACGTCGTAGCGTGTGAAAAATGCTTTGGCGGCACGTTCCTGCGCCAGCATCACGTCGCGCGCCCATGCCATTTCTCCCGCACTGATTTGCCGCCCCTGCACAATCATTGCCCACGTTGTCGGTTCAAGCAGGCAGTGCGGTAGTTTTTGTCCGGTTTCGTATTGATATTGGTAGAACAGTTTTGCCGTTTCGCCCATGACGATGATGCGGGCGGCGCGGTTGAGCTGTTCGGGCGGCGCGAAATCGGGCGTGGCTTCTTCCAATTCGTGTCCCGCGTCTTGCATCAGTTTCAAACTATGGGCGAACGCGGCTTCCGTGCCTTCGTCGTTACCGCCGCCAAACCATGTCTGTTTCCAAAAAGCGATTTTCAGACGACCTGTTTCTAGTTTCAGGCTGCCTGCAAAACCGTTTTCGGGCGGCGGCGGGCAGGCATACAGGGCGCGGGCTTGGGTTTGGGCGGCGATGTCCAGCAAAACCGCGCTGTCGCGCACGCTGCGGGTCAACACATGGTCGCATACCAAACCTTGCCATGCCTCCGATGCGTTCGGCGCGTAACTGCTGCGGCCGCGCGTGGGTTTCAGCCCGAACACGCCGCAGTTGTGCGCGGGTAAGCGAATGGAGCCGCCACCGTCGCTGCCGTGCGCTGCGGGTACGACGCCCGAAGCCACTGCCGCCGCCGCGCCTCCGCTGCTGCCGCCCGCGGTGTAATCCAAATGCCACGGATTGCGCGTGATGCCGTAAATTTCGGTTTCGGTAACGGGATACGAGCCCCATTCGGGCGTAGTGGTTTTGCCGAACACGCGCAGCCCCGCATCGAGATAGGCTTGGGTCAAATCGCTGTTTTGTTTGGCAATGTAATGCTGCATCATACGCGAACCCGACCATGTCGGCGCGCCTTCCCAATCCGCCAGCAAGTCTTTGAGCAAAAACGGTACGCCCGCCAGCGGCGTATCGGCATTTTCAGACGACCCCTGCCACGCCGCCGCGCGTTCGCGCAGATCGTGCGCCAACAGATTGAGCTTGGGATTGACTTCGTCCAAGCGGTTTAAAGCAGCCTGCAACACTTCATCGGCGGAGACTTCTTTTTTGCGGATCAGCTCTGCCAAACCGACGGCATCGTAACGGATGTAGTCTTGAAAATTCATGGGTTTTCCTTTCGGATTGATAAACACACGTTTTGTCAGTCAGGCATAGCTACCTGCCATGGTAAAGCGTTTAATGTATTTAGCTTCCAGGGTTGTTGCAGTTTACTGAAAGAATATGCACATGGAGAAGCCCGCTAAATGTCTTGGTGGTAGTTTAGGGAATTTTACAAAGATCTCAACCTATGTTTACTACCATCCTCTCCACAGAATTTTACCTGATCGAATACTATCAATTTGTTCTTTATCCAATACCTCATTGGCATGTTTCATAAATTCTCTACGCCATACAGGTAACCAGACATATTTTGCATTAGTACTGTAACCCATATGTTCGGGGGTATACAGCAATTCCGCTAACACTTCTTTATCAGTAATAATTTTCTCCTCATAAGCTTTATTGGCTGTTTTCAACAGGTAGATATGATCTTTCATTGAAGCAAAATGCATCAACATAATAGCGTATGCTTTTTGGGATTGGTCAAACTCCTTGGACTTAATAACATAAGCCGCATCACAAACATACGGAGATGGATTATCCAATATTTCAGCTTTTAACAGCGTATATACAGATATATCCCTTGTAGGATAGTTCCATGTAACAGGCGCAAACAACCCCTTTTCCTTATTAATTTTTCTAACACGTTCTTCTGACAGATCATCTATAAATTGGAAAAAATCATTGTTTAGGTTTATATACTGACAAGACCGTGTATCTATTTCACTATAGCCCCAAAAAACAAATAATAGGATAAAAGGAGTTGTAGTCAAAAGTTTTCGAGTTAACTTCATCATTTTTTATATGGCTTATATTTCAAACAGTAACACCGGATAAAGAAAAAGAAACAAATTTATCGTTGCTGCAAAAAGGTCGTCTGAAACCACCTTGACGTTTTCAGACGACCTTTGAGGCAATAGCGCACAAGGTTTACGGCAGAATCTCAATTTCCGCGTTGTGTTTTACACTGCGGTAGAGTTCGTCGACTTCTTCGTCCGTTACCGCGATGCAGCCGTTGGTCCAGTCTTTTTGCAGGTGTTTTTTACCGATAAAACCCCAGCCGTTTTTCATGCCGTGGATTTTAATCAACCCGCCCGGGCTTTTGCCTTGTGCCGCCGCGTAGGCTTTGTCGGCTTCGTTGGGATAGGAAACGCCGAGGTTTTTATGGTAGCCGCTATTGGGATTACGCTCATTGATGCGGTATTTTCCTTCGGGCGTTTTGCCGTCGCCTTCAAACTGTTTATGCCCGACCGGTTGCTTGCCCAACGAAATAGGATAGGTTTTCAGCAACCTGCCTTGCGAGTACGCCGACATGGTGCGTTTGCTTTTATACACGACCAATCTGTCGATAACCGCATTTTCAGGCAACGGCGCTTCACTTGACATGGTAACAGTTGTCGTGGAACGAATCGGCGCGGCAAACCAAACTACTGAAGCGGCGACAGCCAAAAGCACAGCTGCCGACAAGCCGATTTTCAACCCGACTTTCATCTTTCAGACGGCCTTACAAAGCTTTGAACGCTTCGATAAACACTTCCGAACGGTGCGCATAGCCTTTGAACATATCAAAGCTCGCACAAGCAGGGCTGAGCAACACAATATCGCCCGCTTCGGCTTGGGCGTATGCCGTCTGAACTGCTTCTTCCAAAGTGGCGCAGTCGGTCATATTCAAGCCGCAGCCGTCCAAATCGCGGCGGATTTGCGGAGCATCGACGCCGATCAGGAACACGCCTTTTGCCTTGCCGACAAGCGCGTCGCGCAGGGGCGTGAAGTCCTGCCCTTTGCCCATGCCGCCCAAAATCACGAAGAGCGGATTTTGCAAACCGGCAATCGCGGCGGCGGTCGCGCCGACATTCGTGCCTTTGCTGTCGTCGATAAACACCACGCCGTTTTTCTCGCCGATTTTTTCCACTCGGTGCGGCAGGCCTTGGAAGGTTTTGACTTGTTCGAGCAATGCCTCGCGCGGCAAACCGACAGCCTCGCACAAAGCCACGGCAGCCATAACATTGGCGGCATTGTGCAAGCCTTGCAGCGGGATGTCTTGCGTGGCAATCAAATCTTCATTGCCTTGTTTCAGGCGGCCTGTCTCACGTTCCAACCAAAAATCGGCTTCGTGTTCCAAAGAAAACCATTTCACCTCGCGCCCTGCCCGTTTCATCGCACGACAGAACACGTCGTCCGCATTCAAAACCTGCACGCCATCGCCACGGAAAATCTTATCCTTGGTATGCGCATAGTCGAGCAAGTCGTCGTAGCGGTCGAGATGGTCTTCGGAAATGTTCAGCACCGTCGCCGCAGTCGGGCGCAGGCTTTCGGTGTTTTCCAATTGGAAGCTGGAAAGCTCCAACACCCACACGTCCGCTTTTTTGCCTTCGCGCTGCAATTCCGCCTCCAAAACCGGCGTGCCGATATTGCCCGCGATAACGGTATCCAGCCCGCACTTGATGCAGAGATAGCCCACCAGGCTCGTTACTGTGGTTTTACCGTTGCTGCCGGTAATCGCAATCACTTTGTCGCCACGACGGTTCACAATGTCCGCCAGCAATTCGATGTCGCCCAACACGCGCCCGCCGTTTTGCTTGAACGCTTCAATATCTGGCTGCCGCTCGCTGATGCCGGGACTGAGCGCCAAAATATCGAAACCGTTATCCAGCGCATCTTTCATGCGACCCGTGTAAAACACCAGCCCGTCAAACATCTTACCGATTTGCGACACGCGCTCAGCTTTCAGCTCCGCATCATACGCAGCAACCTCCGCACCGTTTTTGCGCAGGTAGGCAATCATGGAAATACCCGTGCCACCAAGCCCGGCGACGAGGATTTTTTTGTTTTGAAAAGTCATTTTGGTTTTGTCCTAAGTTTTTTCAGACGGCCTTTGAATAAGGATTCAATATCCTGCCTGATTTAATATGCGATAAGCATCGCAACCTCGTTGCAATCCATTATTACAAGCCTTACCAAACCACTCTTTGGTGATCTTATAGTTCTGACGAACACCTTCTCCTTTGGCATACATCACACCCAAATTATATTGGGCTTCTGCAAGCCCTTGTTCTGCTGCCTTGCGATACCACTGCACTGCCTGTGCATAGTCTTGACTGGCTCCTTGTCCTTCCTCATACATCACACCCAAATTAGATTGGGCATCGGCATACCCTTGCTCTGCCGCCTTGCGATACCACTGCACTGCTTGTGTATAGTCCTGACGGACTCCTTTACCTTTTTCATACGCCACACCCAAATTATATTGGGCTTTTGCATACCCTTGTTCTGCTGCCTTGCGATACCATTTGACCGCTTCAACATAGTCTTTGCGGACACCTTGCCCATCGTAATACATCACACCCAAATTATATTGGGCTTGAGCATACCCTTGTTCTGCCGCCTTGCGATACCATTTGACCGCTTCAACATAGTTTTTGCGGACACCTTGCCCATCGTAATACATCACACCCAAATTATATTGGGCTTCTGCATCCCCTTGTTCTGCCGCCTTGCGATACCACTGCACCGCCTGTGCATCATCTTGACGGACTCCTTGCCCATTGTCGTACATCACACCCAAATTATATTGGGCTTTTACATACCCTTGTTCTGCCGCCTTGCGATACCACTGCACCGCTTGTGCATCATCTTGACGAACTCCTTGCCCATTGTCGTACATCACACCCAAATTATATTGGGCTTTTGCATCCCCTTGTTCTGCCGCCTTGCGATACCACTGCACCGCCTGTGTATAGTCCTGACGAACTCCTTGCCCATTGTAGTACATCAAACCCAAATTAAATTGGGCTTTAGCATACCCTTGCTCTGCAGCTTGAAGCGTTTTCTTAAAATCCGGTACATTATCAGCCCAAACTGCCTGCACCAAGCCCAAAGATAACAGGGCTACCATCATTTTTTTTAATAATTTATTCATTCTAAAATCCATTTCTTTCAAATTATTATTTCTGTTTTATCCTAGTTTTTCAGACGACGTTTTATTTCTTTCTCGGTTTTGCCTGACGATAGCCGTTACCGACATTTTTACCTGTATTGATACAAATGCGCCCTTCACATATGTAGGCATCCGACTCAGCAAATGCTTTGGCAGTTTCAATGGCATGTTCATAACTCTCCAATTCCGCACGCCTATCAGCCAAATCAACAACCGTATATCGCACCACCACAAACAATATAATGACAGCAATAACTAATACTACGCCTATGCCGATATACCAGCTTTTGATAATTTTATTGAGTTTTCCCACTTCACGATTTAATTCATCAACTGCCTTCTTATACCCTTCACTTGCTAAGCCCAACGACTGCTCAGTTTCTTGTCGGATAGTCTTCCCTGCATTGTCAACTATATTACCAACCTGTCGTCTGAACCGGTCAGACTCCTCCGACAAAGCACGCTGTTGCTCATTAATTCGGCCATCAATTTTCTTCCCCTGTTCGATAACGTCCGCCCGCAACATTACCAACACCTTTATAGCCTCATCAAATTTCTTATCGTCCATTTAAACCTTCCCTGATATACGGATTTAAAGCGTTCTGACCATTGCCCGGCTTGAATGTACCAACTCCTGTTGCCGCTCCAATTCCTGCTGTTCTTTATATTCAGCCAACAGATTTTCTCCCTGCCTCAGCATACGCTGACCTTCTTCCGACTGCGCCAGACTTTTACCCAACGCATCCAACTGACTACTGTCCGCAGACAAAACTGCAGCGTATAAATCACTGCCGTTCAAATTGTTCCAGTCAGGCAAATTATAGTTGAAAGAGGACTTATCTTGAATTTGTTTGACAGGCTCTCCATTTATATCAGTGACCGTCTCACTTTCCACTGGCAAACCACGTTCATCTTGACGCAAATAATCAGTATTTACCGTCTTGATAGTTTCGTTTTTTTCGTCGTAAGTTTTGACTGTTTTACCTATAAGGTTGCCATCTTGGTCGTAATGATTGGTTTGAGAATTGATGGGATTAGGTACAGAAACAAACATTGAATCACCGATATAATCAGGTCTTATTGGCTCATTATGAAATTTACTGACTATTTCGTTGGACATCGTTACAGCCAAATATTCAGGAGCGTTATAAAATTTATGTTTCACGTCATCTGATGCAAAAGGCTTGTTATAACTGTCCATTTCAACATCAGATTTTGCCAAATTAGGATCAGTTGCATGAACCAACTCATGAAACAAAACATTAGCAGCAGATTGGACTCCTAATGAAACTTTTTTCCCATTAATTTCAGAAAAAATCTCTGCCGATTGATTAGGGTTCCAAAAGATAATCCCATCAGTATTATTGGGTCTTAGTGGATAAAAAGTGTTATCTCCCTCTTTAAAGATTACGATATGAATACCCATATCAGAAGCATTTTGAATCAACGAATTAGCTTTTTCATTTTGCTGCAAATATTGCAAAGCCAAGTCTAATTTTTTGACATCATCCGAATCTGCAGGCATTAAAGCATTCACTTTTGTTTTATCAAACTCTTTCGTCTCATTATTGTAAGCGTTATTTTCTATTAAAACTCTCCCAAAAGTTTCCTCATTTTGCACACTGGCAACAAAACCTTTTTTATTAAAATCCACACCGCTTGTCATAAACAGCTCCAACTTAAATTAATCATTTCAGGATATTTTGATTTGGATCGATCGTGTTAAATAACTCTTTTAATCCTTTTGAATCCAATAAAATCAAAAATCTCTCATCATTCTTAATAATTTTACTGAATAAAAAATCTTCTCCCGCTGCTGCCTCTCGAGTAAGTATTTGGACAGAATGGGTGTTATACTTAATTTCAATCAATATCAAATATACTGAATCAAATTTATCATAAGGATTTAATGTACTTTTAATTCTATTAAAACCAGAGAAAAAATGAGAAAAGTCTTTTGGTTCTAAACGGTAATGGACAGATTTTGTACCAAATAAGTCCTTATAACCCAAACCTTCCCCTACTCTTTGTTTAATTTGCTCAGCAGTAGAAATGGGCGAAAATGATTCAACAAATCCATAGAGAGCATATACATCGATAGATTTAACACCCTCACTAGGAATTTGTATCACCTCATCTAATTTTTTTGTATTCTTAGCAAAATAAGTATTCATATTCATATTATGCAACTCCTGTTTTTTCGAAATGTTTATATCTTTTACCAAAGTTTCTGTTTGGCAAGCTGATAATGTTATACAAAAACTAATTCCAAGTAGAAATCTCAACATAACTATCCTTTCTTATATCTTTTCCACAATTTTAAAAATATAGATAACTGGGAATTTCAAAAACTTCTCCGCAACGGCTCACTCCATAATAGCTTCTTGTTTTTTCAATTTTCTGATAAACACGCTTTTGTTCTTCATACATTTTAAAATTTGGCCTTATTTGCCAATACTCCAACATTACATATCCATAAAATTTCCCAGTGAATTTATAGACATATTTAACCGGACCGCTACCGTCATTAATATCACCTATATATACATGACAGCAATCATCATTAAATGATTTAAAATTAGCAATATCAAAAGTCTCAGAATTTTTAGAAAAATCTTGATTTTTTTTATACCCACCCAAAGAAATATCTGAACCCTTATTTATCAACAAAATTATTGCATCATTAACCATTTTTTCTTTTGAATATTCAGAAAAATACTTTCTGTCCCTAATGCAATATCCTTTATCTACGATTTGCGACATACCCATATATAAAATTAACGGGGTAACAATGATTAAAATTGCTATACCTCGCTGCACTTTTATAGGAAGTGTGCACGTATATTTATAAATTCTCCATACGATGTACACAATAATAGGAAAAAAGACTATTCCAACTAACCACATCAGCATTATTCCTACAACATCCATATTACCTCTTGTTTTAGCCGTAGGCTGGATTCAGAATCCGACCTTTTCATGATTTGAGTTTAAAGTCCCCCTTTATCATGATGATTAATCTATTTTTACATTTGCTATCACAATCACTTTTCAGACGACCTCAACCTTCAAAATAACTATCCACGCCATACTGCTTTAAAACGTTTTTCAATTCGGGAATGCGGATTACGGGATCGACCGCCATCGGCGGCATAGGCGGTTCGATACCGTCTTCGTTTTGGTTACGGCACCAATCTGCCATGGCAAAAACTTGGATTAAAACCGGCTCGGCAAGTGCTTTATCGATGTCCAGTTCGCTCATGGCTTGGGCAAAGCAGGCGATCCATTCGTTGCGGACTTGTACGTTGACGGCAAAAGGCATGTGGCGGGCTCGCAGTTGGGGATGGCCGTATTTTTCGACAAAGAGTTGCGGGCCGCCGAGCCAGCCGCTGAAAAATTCGTAGAGCTTTTCGCGTATCAGGGTCATGTCTTCGCCGTGCATTTGGCGTAAGGCTTGGTATTGCGGCTCAAGTTCCATCAAGTCGTAGAAACGGTCGGTCAGTGTGCGGATACCAGTTGCGCCGCCAAAAGATTGGTACATGTTTGGAGACTTTCTGTGTGGATTATTACGGGATTTATTTTGAGACGTAGGATTCAGGCAAGCATGCTTACCTTACATAATGGCCGTCTGAAAGTTTCAGACGGCCTTTGGAGATTTAGCGGATTTTGAGGGTACTTAAACCAATCAGCACCAAGACGATGGTGATAATCCAGAAACGGACGACGACTTGGGTTTCTTTCCAGCCTTTTTGTTCGTAATGGTGATGAATCGGCGCCATCAGGAAGATGCGTTTTTTGGTGCGTTTGTACCAACCGACTTGCAACATAACGGAAATGGCTTCAACAACAAACAAACCGCCCATAATGACGAGGACAAATTCTTGGCGGATGATGACGGCAACGGTACCAAGCGCCGCGCCAAGCGCGAGCGCGCCGACGTCGCCCATAAAGACTTGCGCGGGATAGGCGTTAAACCACAAAAAGCCGAGACACGCGCCACACATGGCGGTACAGAAAATCACCACTTCGTTCGCGCCCGCAACGTAAGGCAATTGCAGGTATTGTGCAAATTGGGAGTGGCCGCTGGCATAGGCAAAGATGGCAAGACCGGCTGCGACAAGTACAACGGGGAATGCGGCTAAGCCGTCCAATCCGTCGGTCAGGTTAACGGCATTGGATGTGCCGACGATGGTCAGGTAGGACAATACCAAGAAGCCGACTACGCCAAGCGGCAAGGCAACTTGTTTGAAGAAGGGAACAATCAGGATATTGTTGGCGGAATTTGTAGCAAGGTAGAACAATGCTAAACCGGCGATGATGGCAACGCTGGACTGCCACACCATTTTGAATTTGGCAGACACGCCGTTAGGGTCTTTATAAACCACTTTACGCCAATCGTCGTAAAAACCGAGTGCGCCGGTAGCAAGCAAGACGCCTAAGAGAATCCAAATATAAGGATTTGCCCAGTTGCCCCACAAGATTGTGGACACGGTTATGGCGGTCAAAATCAGCGATCCGCCCATGGTTGGCGTACCGTTTTTGATCAGGTGGGTTTGAGGGCCATCGGTACGGACGGCTTGGCCTACTTTAAGCGCAGTCAGTTTGCGGATGGTCCACGGACCAAGCAATAGGGAAAACGCCAAAGCAGTCAAAGCCGCCATCACGGCACGAAATGTGGTGTATTGAAAAATATTCAGACCGGTTAACCAGTTACTGAAATGTGCGAGCCATAAAAACATGGGGCTTCCTTTTTTGTTTTTGTTGTTACAGCGGGCTTATGCCCAATTAAAAATAAATCGGTATGCCGTCTGAAATTGCAGACGGCCTTGTTGAGTAAGATTATTTCTCTACCACGCAAATCGGATAGTTTCCAGGATTCTTTCCGCCACCCAAATCCAAGCAGGTATCTTCATAAATAAATGCCTGTACTTTCATTCCAGCATAAAACGCGGCAATCAGCAAACCAGCCAATAGTAAAATCTTTTTCATATTTCAGACGGCCTTTTACGCAGTTGTTGTTGCCAACACCTCGACCACTTCTTCCATCTTCATAAAGCGCGAGCCTTTGACCAATACAGTAGCGCGTTCAGGCAAATCATGGCTCAACACTTGAATCAAAGGATCTTTGTCTGCAAACCACAAACCTTCCGCGCCAAATGTTTCCGCCGCTTCGACGCTGTTGTCGCCGACAAAATAAGCCGCTTCGATGCCTTGGTCGCGGGCGTACGCGCCGACTTCGGCGTGCATGGCTGCGGCCTCATCCTCACCCAATTCGCCCATATCGCCCATCACAAAAATACGCGGCGCAGGCATAGCGGCGAGCACATCAATAGCGGCTTTCATGCTGTCAGGGTTGGCATTATAAGTATCGTCAATCAAAGTCGCGCCTTTAATGCCTTGCTTGATATTCAGACGGCCTTTGATATTACTGAAATTTTTCAGGCCGTCTGAAACTTCGGCAAGGCTCAAACCTGCCGCCAAAGCCAGAGCCGCCGCTGCTACGGCATTATGCACATTGTGACGGCCGGGGACTGGTAGTACCACGGCAACACGTTCATTGTCACGCACCAAATCAAACGTACAAGACAACGGTTTCAACTCAACATTTTCTGCATGGACATCGCCACTGGCAACGCCGAAAGTCTGAGCGTTCAATTGCGCAGTAGCGGCTTCAAATGTAGCGATATTGGCATCTTCGCACGGAATCAGCGCAATGCCGTCTGAAAGCAAACCTTCGTAGATTTCACTTTTGGCTTTGGCAATGTCGCCGACACCATCAAAACCGCAACCGACATGCGCGCGCAAAGCGTTATTGACCAGAGCAACATTCGGACCGGCGATTCGGGTCAACAAAGACAATTCGCCAAAATGGTTCATACCCATTTCAATGACGGCATAGCGGTGTTTTTCGTTCAGTTTCAACAAAGTCAGCGGCAAGCCAATATGATTGTTGAAATTGCCGGCAGTCGCCAACACAGCTTCATCACCGAATCGATGACGCAATACGCCGGCCAACATCTCTTTAACCGTCGTTTTGCCGGAAGAGCCGGTAATACCAAAGACAAACGGATTCACATTTTCACGCCACGCCTTCGCCAGTTTTTGCAAAGCCGCAAGCGTATCGTCAACCTTCAACGCGCCTTTCAAAGCCGCGCAATCTTCGCGCGAAACCACAACCGCCGTTGCCCCCGCTGCCAACACATCTTCAACAAAGTCATGCGCGTCAAAACGCTCACCGGCAAGCGCGAAAAATACATCGCCGTCCTGAATATCACGGCTGTCTGTAACAATACGCGAAACGGATTGATTTTCAGACGGCATCGGAAGGCCGAGGGTCTGACAAATAAAATTAAGGTCTAGTGGTTTCATGATTGTGTTTCTTGTCCTTGTTCTAACGGCTCCACATTTTTATCCGTATTTTGGGAAACCATTTTTAAATGACGACAATTGCGTCCTGCCAGCACAATAAAAAGAATAGCGGCAAAATTTATACCGACAGTAAGTTTATGTACTATAAGGCTAAATGATAATTGCAGTACACTTTCTATATAATACGTAAAAGAAAATGCCTCTCCTACAAAGACTATTTGCAACAAGCATGGCGTGTACACATATATCATTCTATTAAAACCTATTTCACGGAATTTAAACGCATTCCATGCTGCAGACAACGCCAACACACCCAAAATGAAAAGTAAAATCCCAAAAAACACAGCCCATGCCATGTTGTTAATCAGTCCTTGCACACTCTGAATTGATGCCAGAATCAACCAAACTACGCCCTGCACAAAAGTCAGCCATGCCATAAATTTGCCGCTTTTGGGCAATTTTTTATATTCAGGAAATGTATTGGAAAACCAACTTTTCATACTACAAATCACTTTCTCTTATCAACTGCCGATTTTCCCGTACTGCTGGTAATCGGAAAAACACAATACAATGGTTTTACCGTTTTGGCGGTAAGGGTGGCAAAGGCTGTAATTGCCATCTTTTGCTTCATAACGTATTTCATTTGTTTGTCCGGCAAATATTCTTTGCAAGTATTCACGCTCGCTCAAATTCGGAGCATAAAGATATTGCGTTTTGCTGATCGTTTCTTTATTGCCATTCCGAGTAACGACAAAACCATTATTATCGCCTACTCCCTGAGCATTGGGCGCCTGCTCATCAATCCCACTTAACTGGGAATCGGCTGAGAAAGCCAAATAAACTTGTTTATTACCTATCGTATCCGGCACAATCACCGTAGCTGCTTTAAAGGCAGAATCCTCCTTCGACATCAGCTCAAGGATTAACGCTGCTTTTTTGATATACGCAAAATCAAAACGATAATCTGCCAACGCGTTGATTTGCGATGGATTGTCCTTGACGATACGCTCTAGCGATTGAGTCAAAATCTGACGTTTTTTCTGAACCGTCAGATAATTTCCGCCAAATAGCAAAGCGGCCAAAACGGGAAATACGGCCAACAACAAATATAAGGTTTTCCGGCCACCTTTGCTTTCTTCCTCTTGTCCCCGCTCGGCAATACGGGTCAGATTCAGCATGATGTTCAGTATCAAGGCACCCGCCATCACGGCAAAAATCCCCAAAATACTCATCAGGAAAATTTCCGTAATGTATTCGCGGAACACCTTAAGCCCGAAAACATTGGATAAAATCAGAACAAATACCCAATACACCAGCAGCACGACTGCCACCATACCGACGATATTCGTTGCCTTAACCAATTTCTTTGCGTTCATATTCTCAAATCTTGTTCAGACGGCCTATCTGTTCTGATTAATCAGCGGATACGGATTCACCGCGCCGTTCGGCAGATACACGCCGTAATGCAGGTGGGCCGGTGTGGTTCTGGCGTTGCCGGTTTTGCCGACATAGCCGATGACCTGCCCTTCTTTTACTCGTTCATACAGACGGATACGGGCAAATTTATTGAGGTGGGCATAGTAATGCCAAGCACCCGGCCCTTGAATACCGATAACTTTACCGCCCAATCGGTTGCGCCCGATTTTGGTTACGATGCCGGGTGTAGTACTGCGTATCGGCGTGTTTTTCTTAGCAAAAATATCCACACCTTCATGCCTGCGCCCCTGACTGCGCGCCGCGCCCCAAGTGTCGTCAAAACGCTTGCCTTTGACAGGATTGGGCAGGCTTTGCTCGGCCGGAGGCTGTTGCGCCCTCAACTGCTCGATTTCGGCAGTAGGGCGCGGAAGTTGTTTGGTGGTACAGCCTGCGAATAAAACTACGGCTGCACTGATTAATAAGGTTTTTGTCGGCATTTTCAGCATCAAATCGGTCTCCTTGTTGTTCAGACGGCCTTGTTAAAAAGTCCTCCGAAACAAACAACTGTGATGGGTTTAATGGCTGACGTGCCGTAATGCGTGTGTCGTTTTGCTTTTATTGTATATGTTTAAATCTTTTTCAGACGGCCTTAAGGTTTCGGGCCGTCTGAACATTTGCGATATGGTCTATCCGCGCGCTGCCAATGCTTTTTCTGCGATTTCAAAATCGGAGAAATGGTGCTTCACGCCTTGTACATCCTGATAGTTTTCATGCCCTTTACCGGCAATCAGAATGATGTCGTTTGCGGCAGCCTGCTCAACCGCATAACGGATGGCAACGGCACGATCAACTTCGACGCGTTCAGGATGAGGCACGGCAGGCAAAATATCGTTGATGATGTCTTGAGGATTTTCCAAGCGTGGGTTGTCGCTGGTTACGACAACTTTATCGGCACCCTGCACGGCTGCCGCACCCATCAATGGGCGTTTGCCACGGTCACGGTTACCTCCGCAGCCAAATACGCACCACAAAGCCGCGCCCTGCGGTTTGATTTCCTGCAAAGTGGAGAGTGCTTTTTCCAGTGCATCGGGCGTGTGGGCATAATCGACAACAACCAAAGGTTTGCCGCTGTTCATAATGCAATCCATGCGGCCTGAAGCGGGACGGATTTTTGCCAGTACTTCCAAAACGTTATTGAGTGGATAACCGTTGGCACACAACAAGGCAACGCAGGCGGCGAGGTTTTGCGCGTTGAATCGTCCGAGCAGACGGGTACGGCATTTTCCTTCGCCCCACGGGGTTTGGAATACGGCTTCCATGCCGTTTGAAGAAGCGGTGAAATCGGTAATGCGGATATCGGCTTGCTCGCTGAAACCATAGCCGTAAACGGCTAAATCGGGACAGTCTTTTTTCAGACGGCCTGCGAGTTCTGCACCGTATGCGTCATCGACATTGATGATGGCGTGTTGCAGACCATGCCAGTAGAACAGGCGCGATTTGATGGCACCATAGGCTTCCATGGTGCCGTGATAGTCGAGGTGGTCACGGGTGAGATTGGTAAAGATTGCACTGCAAAACGGCACGCCGTTGACGCGCGATTGGTCAAGGCCATGGCTGGAGACTTCCATCGCGGCGGCTGTTGCGCCTTGCTGGCGGAAGCGGTAGAGCAGGGTTTGGACATCGACAGGAGCAGGCGTGGTATGCGTGGTCTCTTCCAATGCGCCCCAAAAGCCGTTGCCGACTGTGCCAATAATGGTGGTTTTTTCGCCCAGAAAATCGGCAGCTTGCGCCAGCCATTGTGTGATAGAGGTTTTGCCGTTGGTACCGGTTACGCCCCAAACTTTAAGACCGTCTGAAATATTGCCGTAAACCTGCGCCGCCAACATACCGGCGCGATGTTTCAGATCTTTAATGCCTTGATTGGGAACGTTCCATTCGGGATTCCACGCAAATTTGCCGTCATCGTCCCAAAAAACAAAAGCCGCGCCGTTGGCAATGGCTGCGGGGATATAACTGCGGCCATCTGTATATTCGCCCTGACAGGCAACGAAAATATCACCTTGTTTGATTTGACGGCTGTCTGAATGCAACAAACGCCCTGCTGCGTTTTCACACAGCAGAGGCGGAAAGTTGGTTTCAGCCAAAGGGGTTAGCTTGCTGAACATAAACAATATCTCTTTGATTGTTTGGATTATGACGGTACTTTGACAGTAGCGGCATTACTTAACGGCTTGGTCGGGGAAACGCCCAAGATGTTCAAGCTTCCGCTCATGACTTCTTTGAATACAGGACCGGCAACCACGCCTCCGTAATAGCCGTTGGCAGTCGGTTCGTCGATGGTAACGGCCACAATCACGCGTGGATTTTTAGCCGGAGCAAAACCGATGAACGTACCGACGTGTTTGTTGTCCACATAGCGGCCATTAACCAGTTTACGCGCCGTACCGGTTTTCGCACCTACGTCGAAACCATCGACAGCACCGGCAGTACCGGTACCGCCGGCTTCAGTAACGGAAACCATCAACTCGCGCACTTTTTTCGCAGTAGAGGCTTTGATGACGCGCTTGCCTTTAGGTGCAACCGCTTGTTTTTCAAAGCTGACAGGCAACAATTCGCCGTCATGGGTCAAGACAGTATAGGCACGCGCCAATTGCAACAGGCTTAATTGCAGGCCATAACCGAAAGACATGGTTGCCTGTTCGATTTTTTGCCATCTGCGCCAGCTTCTCAACAAACCTGCAGTCTCACCAGGAAAGCCTGAATGCATACGCACGCCCACACCTAAATCATGATAGAAATCGTACATTTCTTTAGGCGTAAACATGGCAGAAAGTTTACTGGTACCGACGTTGGAAGATTTTTGCATAATGCCGCGCACATCCAAAGTAGGATAAACGTGGGTATCTTGTACGGTAGCCGGACCGATTTTGTAAGGCAGGGTGTTGAACGTATCGGTTGCATCCACTTTGCCGGAATCCAATGCTTTGGCAATAGTAAACGGCTTCATGGCAGAACCGGGTTCAATCATATCGGTTACGGCGCGGTTGCGGCGCTGTTCGCTATTGGCCTGACCCGGTTGATTCGGATCGTAAGCCGGACTGTTGACCAACGCCAAAATCTCGCCGGTTTGCGCATCCAATACCACAACCGTACCCGCTTTGGCTTTGTGATAAGCCACAGCCTTGTTCAACTCGTCATAAGCCAGAGTTTGAATACGCTGATCCAAAGACAAAATCATGTCTTGGCCGTTTTTAGGCACACTGTTGCGCGGAGAGTCAAGGCTGTCAACGATATTACCTTTGTTATCGCGCAATACGACTTTCGCACCATCTTCACCGCGCAGGCTGTCTTCACGGGAAAGCTCCAAGCCTTCCTGACCTTTGCCGTCGATATTGGTAAAACCGATAACGTGCGCAAACAGATTGCCCATCGGGTAATGGCGTTTCAATTCTTTTTGGAATGCAATGCCTTTAATGCCCAATGCCTTGATTTCTTCCGCTTTTTCGTAGCTGAGTTGACGCTTCAGATAGATAAAACCTTTGTCTTTTTTAGACAATTTATTTTTTAACACTTCAACAGGCACATCGGCAATGGCCGACAGTTTTTCCAACTGCTCGTCAGTCGGCATTTCCTCCATACCGGAAGGCATGGCATACAATGATTCGGTAGGCGCACTCAACGCCAATGTAGCACCATTACGGTCGGTAATCATACCGCGTGATGCAGGCAACGGAAGCGTACGCACAAAACGTTGGTCGCCCTGATTTTTCAAAAACTCATGCTGACTGGTTTGCAGATAAACCCCGCGCACCAACAGACCGGTAAATGCCAGCGCAACGGCACCCAGCACCAAACCGATACGCCCGTTACTTGTCAGCGGTTTTTTTGTTTTTGTGGTTCCAGACAGCATTTGAGGTTTATATTCGTTCTTAATTAACATGTTGGACTTCTCATGACTTAGCTGCTCAGTGAGCTATTAATTCCCGTAAACACCTTGAAAACAAGGCTATATTCTTATTTTTTGCGTTCCAGCATAGCCGTATTATGCGCACCTGGCGGAAGCAGATGTTGCTTTTCGGCCGCCACTTTAATCAGTTTGTGGTTGGCCAATCTTGCCTGCTCCAATTTCAAGCGCGCGTAATCCTGTTCCAACTGAATTTCCCGTTTTTGTGCCTTATCCAACTCGATAAAGTGCAAGCGCGACTGGTTTTGCTTAAACACTACGGCAAAGGCCGAAACCGTCACCAAAACCAGTAATAAAATATTCAACTTACCCATTTCAAACTTTCAGACGGCCTGTCAACAGAAACATCCCTTGCGACAATGCCGAAACGCTTCCCTAGTCAACAACCGAAAATTCGTCGCTGCTGCGCTCCGCCACACGCAAAACTGCACTGCGTGCACGCGGATTAGCTTCAGTCTCTGTCGAACCCGGTTTGATTGCTTTGCCCACAGCCTTCAAAGGCGGCTGAGGCAAATCCGCCTCTTTGACCACTGCCCAACGGGGTAATGGCGCATGTTGCGAATATTTTTTAATAAACTGCTTCACAATTCTGTCTTCCAGCGAATGGAACGCAATGACAGCCAAGCGTCCACCCTCTTTCAGACGGCCTGCAACCTGCGGCAAAACTGCCTCTACCTCTTCGAGCTCGCGGTTAATAAAGATGCGAGTTGCTTGGAAGGTGCGCGTTGCAGGGTCTTGTCCGCGCTCACGAGTACGGACGTTTTGCGCCACAAGCTGCGCCAGCTTGCGGGTTGTATCGATGGGACTCTCCTCGCGTTGCGCAACAATGGCGCGCGCAATCTGGCGACTAAACCGCTCTTCACCATAATTCTTAATGACCTCGTGTAAATCCTGTTCGGATGCGGTTGCAATCCATTCTGCCGCAGACATCCCGCGAGTCGGATCCATCCGCATATCCAACGGCGCATCAAAGCGGAAACTGAATCCGCGGCTGCCATCGTCAATTTGCGGCGACGAAATCCCCAAATCAAAAAGCGCACCGTCAATCTTATCGATGCCTAATTCATCCAAGGCCGTCTGAAATGTTTCAAAACCATTGTGTACGACACTGACACGTTTATCTTGGGCCGCCAGCTCATTAGCTACCGCAATCGCCTCCGGGTCTTTATCAAAAACAACCAAACGACCCTGCTCACCCAAACGTGACAAAATCAGCCGGGAATGCCCTCCCCTACCGAACGTACCGTCCACATAAATCCCGTCTTCACGGATTGCTAACGCATCCACCGCCTCATGCAACAAGACAGTAACATGCTGATAATTTTCAACTTTACTCACAATTGCAAATCCGTTTGACTTAATTGGAAAGCCAATTCATCAGGATCGATATCCAAAGCCTGATTCATTTCCTCTTCCCAATGTTCGCGACCCCACAACTCCATACGGTTTGCACGGCCAACCAAAGTAACTTCTTTTTCAAAATCCACACGTTTGCGCAGATTGGCCGGAATCAAAACACGTCCGGCGCTGTCCCACTCCAAAATCTCCGCATTGTGCAGCAGCAGATTTTGATACCGTTGCAAAGCTTCATTGCCGGCAACTTTCAACTTCAAAATCTGCTCGGCTTTTTCTTCCCAAACGGGCTCGGGGTACATCAATAATTTTTTTCGGGAATCCAGTGTGACCACAATTGCAGGCGTATAACGGCGCAGCAAAATATCGCGGAATTTGGCAGGAATCGCCAACCGCCCTTTACTGTCCATACTCAATTCATGAGCACCACCAAACACATCACACCTCAAATTCGATTAAAATAAAACTAGAGTGGGATTAAAAATCCCACCTTCCTAAAATATTTCGTTTTCACTTCTACGGAACACTTTTTGGGAAAAGTAACCACTTTCACCCACTATGCCCCACTAACCGACACTATAAGAAATTTTGGCAATCAGGTCAAATCAACCCTTTATCTGAAATGAAACACTAAACACTTAAAATTCAATAGCTTATATATATAAAAATGCATGACAAATTAATATGCCAGCCATTTTATATGGCATAAAACACCATATCTAGTATTGTTTATATTTTTAAAATACTACATATAGTATTTTTACACCCGATTATCACCCCTCTCACAAGGGGCTATAATATACAAACAAATTCAAATTTTTTACATTATCTAACAGTCATGAAGCCACAACTCCCCCTCCCTTCCACTGATGCACAAGCCTCTTCAGCACACCTGACGAAGCTCATAAAAAACGAAATTGAACAACATCAAAACTGGATACCCTTTTCCCGTTTTATGGAGCTTGCCCTTTACACACCTCAATACGGCTATTACAGTGGAGGCAGCCATAAAATCGGCACAGACGGCGACTTCATTACTGCCCCAACCCTCTCCCCCCTATTCGGACAAACCCTTGCCAAACAACTTGCCGAATTACTGCCGCAAACAGCAGGCAATATCTATGAATTTGGTGCAGGTACAGGCCATCTTGCCGCTACTTTGTTACAAAATCTTTCAGACGACCTGAGTCATTACTACATTATTGAGCTATCAGCAGAGCTTGCAGAGAGACAACGTCAACATATTCTTGAGCACACATCTCCCGAAGCAGCCGCCAAAATCATCCACCTCACCGCATTACCCGAACACTTTGACGGCATCATCATCGGCAACGAAGTATTGGATGCCATGCCGGTTGAACGCTTAATTTATCAAGATGGAGGATTTCAACAAATCGGCGTCAGCCTAGAGAATGACGAGCTAATCGAAGCCATCAGACCATTGACCCAATCCGAACTGATACAAACAGCCGCCTTATATTTTCCTCCCCTCTCTTCATACACAAGCGAGCTGCATCCGGCACAATATGCCTTTATCCAAACCCTGGCCGCTAAATTACAGCGCGGCGGCATGATATTTATCGATTACGGCTTCGACGCCGCCCAGTATTACCATCCGCAACGCAAAGAAGGCACATTTATCGGCCACTATCGCCACCACACCATCCACGACCCATTTTTCAATATCGGCCTAACCGATTTGACTGCGCACGTCAATTTCACCGATATTGCACGCGCCGGCACGGAAGCAGGTTTGGACTTAATCGGCTACCTGCCCCAATCCTATTTCCTGCTCAATCTCGGCATCACTGATCTACTTTCACAAATCGGCAGCCCGGATTCGGTTGAATATATCCAAGCCGCCGCCGCAGTACAGAAACTGATACATCAGCACGAAATGGGCGAACTTTTTAAAGTGATCGCTTTTGGCAAAGACATTGATATCGATTGGACAGGCTTCAGCCACGGCGATATTTGCCATAAGTTATAGCCTGACAACCTACTTTTTATTTTTTAAAAACAATAAGAAATAAAAAAAAGTAAAATTAGCGCTTGCCAAATATTCAAAAAAAACTATAATAGCGACTTCACGAAACGGCGAATTAGCTCAGTCGGTTAGAGCAGAGGAATCATAATCCTTGTGTCCGGGGTTCGAGTCCCTGATTCGCCACCAAATTTCGGGGGTATAGCTCAGTTGGTAGAGCGCTTGCATGGCATGCAAGAGGTCAGCGGTTCGATCCCGCTTACCTCCACCACTAAACAAAAAAGCTCTTGTTAAACACAAGAGCTTTTTTGTTTGGCTTAATCTTAATTAATAACTGATTGCTCATTAATTTTGCCATCTCAATACCCAATCAATAAAGGCCGTCTGAAACATTTCAGACGGCCTCTTGTCTTTTAATTACTTCACAAGCTTCAATACTTTTTTCGGTTTTTCTTCCGCAGATTCAGCTTTTTTATCTTCGACCACTGCAGCTTCGATAGAAGCAGGCTGATATGGTTCTACCTCAAACCCCATACCCTCTCCACTTTCGCGGCCAAATATACTGACAATATGACCGACCGGAATCCAAATCTCGTGCGCTACGCCGGAAAAGCGTGCAGAAAAATTGACCCACTCGTTGTCGATATTCAAGTTATGGCTGGCAGTAGGGCCAATATTTAAAACAATTTCATTGTCACGCACATACTGCATCGGCACACGGGTATGTTCATTTACCCAAACAACGATGTGCGGTGTTTGGTTATTGTCCAAACACCATTCATACAAAGCACGCAACAAATACGGTTTGGTTGAAGTTGCCATATATCCATCCTTTAGCGGCGCATGGCTTTTTCAGCCGGCGTCAATGCCTCAATAAAGGCTTCGCGTTGGAAAATACGCTCGGCGTACTTCAGCAAAGGCGCAGCAGATTTACCCAGTTTGATGTCGTAATAGTCCAAACGCCACAGCAGCGGAGACAAGGCAACATCAATCATAGAAAAGTCATCGCCCAAGATGTATTTGTTTTTAGTAAAAGATGGTGCCAACAATGTCAAACCATTGCCAATGGCTTCACGCGCTTTAGCTTGTTCTTTATTGGTAGATTCAGGGTTTTCCAACACTTGTACCAAGCTGAACAATTCTTTTTCCATACGGTACAGCACCAAACGGCCGCGACCGCGCATAACAGGATCACCCGGCATCAACTGAGGATGAGGGAAACGCTCATCAATGTATTCGTTGATGATGTTTGATTCGTGCAAAATCAAATCACGCTCAACTAGAACCGGTACTTGGTTATACGGATTCATCAAAGCCAAGTCTTCAGGTTTATTGAACACGTCCACATCTTTGATTTCAAAATCCATGCCTTTTTCGTACAGCACAAAACGGCAGCGTTGGCTGAATGGACAAGTAATACCCGAATACAAAGTCATCATAATCTTCTACTCCTGATCAATCTTTTCAGACGGCCTTAAGCCTTATAAAAATTCAGAAAGAATTATACATAATTTCAAATACTTAATCCAGAAATTTAAAATAACACACTGTTTACATTAAGCAATTTTTAGATTTGCATTAATCCGACATAAATTGATTAAGCAAACAAAAAAGGCAAACCTGAAACAGGTTTGCCTTTTTGATTCAAAAGAATTAATGAACGTCTTTCCAGAATTCTTTTTTCAGGAAGTACGCCAACGGCAACATTACGGCAAACAGGAATGTCAAAACCATGTAACCGATACGGTGGCGTTGCAATTGAGCAGGCTCACCCATGTATACCAGGTAGTTTACCAAATCGCGCACATACGCATCGTACTCTTTTTGGATCACTTTACCGTTAGGCAGGCGACGGCTGTGCAGACCGGTAGATTCCCAATACAGCTTAGGAGTCAGGTTGCCATGCTCGTCTTTAATCATAACAGGCTGACCTTTAGCATCCAACTCAACGGCTTGAATACCTTGTTGCTCCCACAATGGGTGAGGCATACTCGCGCCGGCCAAAACAGTATTGTTCCAACCGTTCGGACGAGTTGGGTCTTTATAGAAACCGCGCATATAGGCGTACAGGTAGTCTGCACCTTTAGAACGAGCAATCAGGGTCAAATCCGGCGGAGGCGCACCCAACCATTTGGAGGCATCTTTCGGATCCATTGCCGCTACCATTACGTCACCAACGTTGTCTGTTGTGAACATCAGGTTTTTCTTGATTTCATCTTCAGTCAAACCAATATCTTTCAGACGGTTGAAGCGCATACCGCTTGCAGAGTGGCAAGACAAACAGTAGTTTGTAAAGATTTGCGCACCGTGCTGCAGACTGACTTGATCACGCAGGTCGATATCGACTTTTTCGTAGTTTGCATGGCCGCCGCTGGCGACGGCTGCACTCATAGGCACTGCCAGCAATAAGGCAGCAAACCAGTTTTTCAGAGTTTGTTTCATTTTCGCTGCCCTCATCAGATATTGGTTGCAAACAAATAAGCACCAACAACGGTAATACCGACGTAAACAAAGAACATAATTTTTTGTTTAGTAGTGCTCATGGTTACGCGTTCAGGAACTGGTTTGTTGGTATCCAGTTTGGTATAGAACGGCATACCCAGGAAGAATGCAAAGTAGACGAAAGACAGGATACGTGCAACCAAAGTACGAGTATCAGTTGCTACCATTGCACCCAAAATACCCAAACCGATGAAGGCAATGATGAACAGAACCAACGCAGTTTTGAAGATTGGGCCGCGATAACGGACAGATTTAACCTCGCCTTTATCCAACCAAGGCAACAAGGC
This sequence comes from Neisseria sp. P0006.S009, assembly GCF_051962915.1. Taxonomy (NCBI): domain Bacteria; kingdom Pseudomonadati; phylum Pseudomonadota; class Betaproteobacteria; order Neisseriales; family Neisseriaceae; genus Neisseria; species Neisseria sp. P0006.S009. The sequence continues at coordinate 154,371 of NZ_JBQCUV010000002.1, forward strand.
AATCAGTACAACTGCTGCCCCCATACCGATTACACCCCATACCTGAGTACCGGCAAAGGAAGGAATCGCACGCAAAATTGCGTAGAACGGAGTGAAGTACCATACCGGCGCAATGTGAGGAGGTGTTTTCAGCGCATTAGCTGCATCGAAGTTTGGCGCTTCCAAGAAGTAGCCGCCGCCTTCAGGTGCAAAGAACAACACAGAACAGAAGACAATCAGGAATACAACGACGCCCAAGATGTCTTTAACGGTGTAGTAAGGATGGAATGGGATACCATCGCGTGGAATACCGTTTTCGTCTTTGTTTTTCTTGATTTCAACACCATCAGGGTTGTTAGAACCCACTTCGTGCAGGGCGATGATGTGAGCCACAACCAAGCCGAGCAATACCAGAGGTACTGCGATAACGTGCAGGGCGAAGAAGCGGTTCAAAGTAACGTCGGAAACGTTGAAGTCACCACGAATCCAAGTGGACAAATCAGGACCGATAACAGGGATGGCGGAGAACAGGTTAATAATTACCTGCGCACCCCAGAAGGACATTTGACCCCAAGGCAACAGGTAACCCATAAAGGCTTCTGCCATCAATGCCAAGAAAATCAGGGAACCGAAAATCCACACCAATTCACGAGGTTTTTTGTATGAACCGTAAATCAGACCACGGAACATGTGTAGATAAACGACGATGAAGAAGAAAGATGCGCCGGTGGAGTGCATGTAGCGGATAATCCAGCCGCCGGACACGTCGCGCATGATGTACTCTACTGCGGTAAAGGCAGCAGGCAGATGGTAGGCGTTAAGGTTGCCGTCCGGTTTGTAGTTCATGGTCAGGAAAATACCGCTGACGATTTGAATTACAAGGACAAGCAGGGCCAAAGAGCCGAAGTAATACCAGAAGTTGAAGTTCTTCGGCGCATAGTATTGAGCCAAATGCTCATTCCACATTTTAGACAGAGGGAAGCGAGCGTCCATCCAGCCTAACAATGCTTTTGCTTTGCTATTGGTTTGGTTTGCCATAATTATCGTTCCTTATTTTTAGTCTTCGCCCACCAAAACAGTTGTATCGCTCAGATATTTGTAAGGCGGTACAACCAAGTTGGTCGGTGCAGGAACACCTTTGTATACTCGGCCTGCAATGTCGAATTTCGAACCGTGGCAAGGGCAGAAGAAACCGCCTTTCCAGTCTGCACCCAAGTCGGCGGGAGCAATGTCGGGACGGTAAGTCGGAGAGCAACCCAGGTGGGTACAGATACCGATAGCGACGAGAAGGTTCGGCTTGATCGAACGGGTCTCGTTTTTACAATTTTCGGGCTGATGATCCACTTCGGAATTAGGGTCTGTAACTGCACCATCCAAACTTTTCAAGTCTTTGAGCTGTTGATCTGTGCGGTTGACCAGCCAAATCGGTTTACCCTGCCATTCGGCAGTCAGCATTTGGCCTGCTTCGATTTTGCTGACATCTACTTCGACAGCAGCACCGGCAGCCTTAGCTTTCTCCGATGGGAAGAAGCTGGCCACGAAAGGCGTAGCTACGCCCAGAGCCGCCACACCGCCTGCACCGCAAGTAGCCAGTGTCAGGAAACGGCGGCGACCGTTGTTGATTTCTTGATTATCCATTATTCAGTCGTCCTAAAATTTTGGGAATACCGAGCCATTAAACAGCGTAATTCTACCTAGTTTGTTGTAATACTCAAAGCATTATTTAAAATAAGGTAAAGTTTTATGATATTGCTCAATACTCAAGCAGGATTGTTTTCATCAAAGTGAACCACTTCGATACCGAATTTTTCTGCCACGGCATCGCCTAAGGCACGTACGCCGTAGCGTTCTGTCGCATGATGGCCAGCGCTGATAAATGCCACACCTGTTTCATTGGCAAGATGATATTGCGCTTCGGAAATTTCACCGGTCAGATACGCATCGACACCTTCGTCTACGGCCGTCTGAAAAAATCCCTGCGCACCGCCGCTGCACCAGGCAATACGTTTGATTTTACGTTCAAGATCGCCGATAACGGTCGGCTTGCGGCCGAATACCGCCTCAATGCGTTCAGATAACTGCACCAGCGTTTGCGTGGTTTTCAGACGGCCTGTATTTAACAGGTTTTGCTCGCCGAATTGTTTTTCGAGTACCCAATCGAGTTTCTCAGCCAACTGTGCGTTATTGCCTAATTGCGGGTGCGCGTCCAGCGGCAGGTGGTAGCCCGCCATATTGATTTGGTGTTGCAGCAAGGTTTCAATGCGTGCTTTTTTCCAACCGGTAATCGTGACAGGCTCGCTTTTCCAAAACATACCGTGGTGGACCAAAAGCAGATCCGCTCCCTGCGCTACGGCAAAATCGATTGCTGCTTTGCTGGCGGTAACCGAAGTGGCGATTTTGGCAATTTCTTCTTTGCCTTCGACCTGCAGACCATTGGGCGCATAGTCCTTAAACAGCCCGACCTGCAAAGTCTCATCACACCAAGCCAGAATTTCGCGGCGTAAAGCCATATTCCGCTCCTTATATCTATCTTCAAAAACAGCTTCGCATTCTAACCGCAAAATCTGTTTATGCCTCAAATTCTTACATTCCGATTTCAGCAATCATTCCCAACATTAATCATTTGCACATCATCATGAATTATTTTAATATACCCCACCTTACCTACAGGCCGTCTGAAAACACATGGACTCTATTATCGAATTGCGTCATCTCAAAACCTTGCTGGCTTTAGAAGAAACCGGCAGCGTTTCCCTTGCCGCCAAACGGGTTTTCCTGACCCAATCCGCCCTGTCGCACCAAATCCGCGCCTTGGAAAATTATTACGAAACGCCGTTGTTTGAACGCAAATCCACACCTTTGCGCTTCACACCTGCCGGTATGCGCCTATTGCAACTGGCGCGCGAGCTGTTGCCGCAGGTTGCCGCCGCCGAACGTGATTTGGTGCGGATTATCGAAGGCGAAGCGGGCGAACTCAGACTTGCCGTCGAGTGCCACACCTGCTTTGACTGGCTGATGCCTGCCATGGGCGAATTCCGCCCGTTATGGCCGCAAGTTGAATTGGACATCGTTTCTGGTTTCCAAGCCGATCCGGTCGGGCTGCTGCTGCAACACCGCGCCGACCTTGCCATCGTTTCCGAAGCCGAGCCGCTCAACGGCATCAGCTACCGCCCCCTGTTTGCCTATGAAATGGTCGGCATCTGCGCAGAAGACCACCCGCTTGCCGACAAAGACGTTTGGGAAGCGGAAGACTTTATCGACGAAACCCTGATTACTTATCCCGTCCCCGACGAAATGCTGGATTTGCCCAAAAAAGTGCTGCTGCCCAAAGGCATTAATCCGCCGCGCCGCCACAGCGAGCTGACCATTGCCATTATTCAGCTGGTTGCCAGCAAACGCGGCATCGCCGCCCTGCCCTATTGGACAGTCATGCCATATTTGGAAAAAGGCTACGTCGTCCACCGCAAAATCACTTCAGACGGCCTGCAGAGCAAACTTTATGCAGCCATTCGTACGGAAGATGCCAACAAAGGCTATCTGGACAACTTCTGCCAAATCACGCACGACCGCTGTTTTGCCGACTTGCCGGGCTTGAGCGAATTGGAAATGTAAACTTGAAACAATCAAAAGGCCGTCTGAACAATTTTCAGACGGCCTTTTTTAATATATACAAAAACTCTACTGCTTCTATTCGGATTCATCCGAACCCAAACACGCCGACAAATCGATTTCAGACGGCCATGTTTTATCAGGCGTAACCCGAATATCGAAATGCTCGCCGCGATAGTCGAACACCAAACGCCAAGCGTGTAGAAACAGATGTCCCGCCTCATCGCCGCCATACAGCGTATCGCCCAAAATCGGACTGCCTATGCTTTTCATGGCCACGCGCAGCTGATGGGTTTTGCCGGTAAACGGTTGCAACACAAACAGGCGCAAACCGGGCTTCAGGCTTTGGCTGCTGAAACGGGTAACGGCAAAATTATCCTCATCACGCGTCAGCTTCCATGTACCGCGCCGCGAACGCGCCATACCGCCTTTCACCCAGCCCTGCTTTTTCGCCGGCTTGTGCGTACCGAGTGCCAAATAAGTTTTACGCATGGTTTTCTCGGCAAACTGTGCCGACAAAGCGGCCGCGCTGTCGCGGTTTAACGCAAACAGCAACAGGCCGCTGGTGGCTTTATCCAAACGGTGAACCAGCCACACGCGCTCAACGCCGAGCTGCTGCGCCAGCGAAGCAGTCAGGCAAACATCCCCTTCCGATTCATTATGTACCGATACGCCGCAAGGCTTATTGATGACCACAAAGTCTTTATGTTCAAAAACAATGTCCCACATTTCAGACGGCCTTCAACACAATACCGTCGCCAAGCAGGGTCAAAATACCCAGTAAGCAGAACAAGATACACGCAACAATGCGCACTGCTTTGGCCGGAATCTTGCGCATCAACATTTCGCCCAAATACACGGTAGGCACAGAAGCAATCATCAAACCGGCAATACTGCCGACCACGACCAGCAGGATAGATTGGTATTTTGCCGCCAAAAGAACCGTCGCAATCTGCGTTTTATCGCCGATTTCCGCCAAGAAAAACAGGACGACCGTCGCCGTAAATGCGCCGTATTTCAGCCACTTACCGTCAGGGTCTTCGTCTTTGTCCGGCAACAGCAGCCATAAACCGACCGCAATAAAGCTGCCGCCGACCACCCATTTCATGACTTCGGGCGAAATAGCGGATGCCAGCCAGACACCGAGTGCGGCTGAAACAAGATGGTTCAACAGGGTTGCAATAAAGATACCGGCAACAATCGCGTTTTTATGGGCAAAACGTGCTGCCAAAAAGAGCGCGAGTAATTGCGTCTTATCGCCGATTTCGGCAATGGCAACGCCCAGCGTCGAGGAGAAAAAAGCTTCCATAATTTAAGATACTCAACCGAAAAGCGGGCAAACAAAAAGCGCTGTGCATACCGCCCGCAAGGGTATGGACAACGCTTACGTCTTGCCTGTCTTCCGATAAAGCAGAGAAGATACCGCTGCCACGGCCGCAAAGCCGATTATGTTGACAACGGTTTCGGCATTGCGCCGAATGGCTACTCCCGTAAGAGTGAAGCGCGGATTTTACGGCAAACAAAAGTTTGAAGCAAGAAAAACAAAAGGCCGTCTGAAACCTGATTTAAGCAGGTTTCAGACGGCCTTTTTCACAGCGATTAATTATCGGAGAACAAATCGCCTACTTTTTCACCTACTTTTTCCCAAAACGATTTTTTGCGCGGGGTTTGGCTGAGATTGAGGCCGGAGGAGATTTTTTCAAATTCTTCCAGCAACTCTTTCTGACGGTCGGTCAGGTTGACCGGTGTTTCAACCAAAATGTGGCAGTACAAATCGCCGGTCGAGCTGGAGCGCAGAGACTTGATGCCTTTGCCTTTCACGCGCATACGGCGGCCGGTTTGCGTTTCTTTCGGAATGTGCAGTTTGACTTTGCCGTCCAAAGTCGGCACTTCGACTTCGCCGCCCAATGCGGCAATGGCAAAGCTGATCGGCAGTTCGCAATGCAGGTCCAGGCCGTTGCGCTCGAAGATTTTGTGCTGTCTTACGCGGACATTGACGTACAAATCGCCTGCCGGTGCGCCGTGTTGACCCGGCTCGCCCTCGCCGCTCAAGCGGATGCGTTGACCGTCGTCGATGCCTGCAGGAATGTTGACTTCAACCGTTTTGCTGGTCTTGGTGCGGCCTTCGCCACGGCATTTGACGCAAGGATCTTTGATTTCTTTGCCTGTGCCGTGACAAGTCGGACAAGTCTGCTGCATTTGGAAAATGGCTTGGATTACATGTACCGTACCTGTGCCATCACAGTGTGAACAAGTCGATGCGGATGTGCCCGGCTTGGCACCTGAGCCGTGGCAGACATCACATTCTTCGTAAGTCGGAATGTTGATGCGTTTTTTCACGCCTTTGGCGGCTTCTTCAAGCGAAATCTCTATGCCGACCTGCAAGTCCGCGCCGCTGTAATCCGGCTGACGGCCGCCTGCTCTACCGCCACCGCCGAACATTTGGCTGAAAATATCGGAAAAATCAAAGCCTTGCGCGCCACCGAATCCGCCCTGGCCGCCAAAACCGCCAAAGCCACCGAATCCGCCCGCACCTGCGCCCTGTTCGAACGCGGCATGGCCGTATTGGTCGTACATGGTACGTTTTTCCTTGTCAGACAAGGTGTCGTAAGCTTTTTGGACTTCTTTAAATTTTTCTTCCGCTTCTTTGTTGTCAGGGTTGCGGTCGGGATGGTATTTCATTGCCAGCTTGCGGTAGGCTTTTTTGATTTCATCGTCGCTAGCGCTGCGGGCAACACCAAGGGTTTCGTAAAAATCTTTATTGCTCATAATTTTGATAGTGTTAAGAATGAATTCAAACTGGGTGGGATATGTGGGCGAGTATCAAAAACTCAAGTCAGTATTTTCAAGGCCGTCTGAAATTGTGCTTTTCCGACATCCAAACATTCAGACGGCCTTTGTCAAACCGACAGGCCCGACAACCTGCTATAATCCCATCTTTATTTTTTCCAACGTTTTCAAGCGAAAAACAGAATGACCATGCAAGAACATTACCAACCCGCCGCCATCGAGCCTGCGGCGCAGAAAAAATGGGACGACGAGCGTATTTTCAACGTCTCCGAAGACGCTTCCAAACCCAAATACTACTGCCTCTCCATGTTCCCCTACCCCAGCGGCAAGCTGCACATGGGGCATGTACGCAACTACACCATCGGCGACGTATTGAGCCGCTTCAAACTCTTAAACGGCTTCAACGTCATGCAGCCTATGGGTTGGGACGCGTTCGGTATGCCTGCGGAAAACGCGGCGATGAAAAACAACGTTGCCCCCGCTGCATGGACTTACGACAACATCGAATACATGAAAACCCAGCTCAAAAGCCTGGGTTTTGCGATTGACTGGGAGCGCGAAGTCGCTACCTGCAAACCCGAATACTACCGCTGGGAACAATGGCTGTTTACCAAGCTGTTTGAAAAAGGCATCGTCTATCGCAAAAACGGCACGGTGAACTGGGACCCGGTCGACCAAACCGTCCTTGCCAACGAGCAAGTCATCGACGGACGTGGCTGGCGTTCGGGCGCGTTGATCGAAAAACGCGAAATCCCGATGTATTACTTCAAAATCACCGATTACGCCGAAGAGCTGCTCAACGATTTGGACAAGCTGGAACACTGGCCGGAACAAGTCAAAACCATGCAGCGCAACTGGATCGGCAAATCGCGCGGCATGACCGTGCGCTTTGCTGTTTCAGACGACAGCAAACAAGGTTTGGAAGGCGATTACGCGAAGTTCCTGCAAGTTTATACCACCCGTCCCGACACGCTGATGGGCGCGACTTATGTTGCCGTTGCCGCCGAGCATCCGCTGGCAACCGCCGCAGCCGCCGACAAACCCGAATTGCAGGCATTTATCGCCGAATGCAAAGCCGGTTCGGTTGCCGAAGCCGATATGGCGACAATGGAGAAAAAAGGCGTGCCGACCGGCCGCTACGTCGTCAACCCGCTCAACGGCGACAAGCTGGAAGTGTGGATTGCCAACTATGTATTGTGGGGCTACGGCGACGGCGCAGTGATGGCGGTTCCGGCGCACGACGAACGCGATTTCGAGTTCGCCACCAAATACAATCTGCCGAAAAAACAAGTGATTGCCGTCGGTGACAACGCATTCGACGCAAACCAATGGCAAGAATGGTACGGCGACAAAGAAAACGGCGTATTGGTCAACAGCGGCGACTTGGACGGCATGAATTTTCAGACGGCCTTCGACGCCATTGCCGCCAAACTGCAAAGCCAAGACGCAGGCGAACCGAAAACCCAATACCGCCTGCGCGACTGGGGTATTTCGCGCCAACGCTACTGGGGCTGCCCGATTCCTATCGTTCATTGCGAAAAATGCGGCGACGTCCCCGTCCCTGCCGACCAACTGCCCGTCGTTTTGCCTGAAAACGTCGTACCCGACGGCATGGGTTCGCCACTGGCAAAAATGCCTGAGTTTTACGAAACCACCTGCCCATGCTGCGGTGGCGCGGCGAAACGCGAAACCGACACCATGGACACCTTCATGGAATCGAGCTGGTATTTCTTCCGCTACATGTCGCCCAAATTTTCAGACGGCATGGTCGATCCTGCCGCCGCGAAATACTGGGGCTCGGTCGACCAATACATCGGCGGTATCGAACACGCGATTCTGCACCTCTTGTACGCGCGCTTCTTCACCAAACTGATGCGCGACGAAGGTTTGGTCAATGTTGACGAACCGTTTGAACGCCTGCTCACTCAAGGCATGGTCGTCTGCGAAACCTACTACCGCGAAAACGCCAACGGCAGCAAAGACTGGATCAACCCTGCCGATGTCGAGCTGACTTTCGACGACAAAGGCCGCCCTGTTTCCGCCGTTCTGAAAGCCGACGGCCTGCCTGTCGTCATCAGCGGCACGGAAAAAATGTCCAAGTCCAAAAACAACGGCGTCGATCCGCAAGAGCTGATTAACGCCTACGGCGCGGATACCGCCCGCCTGTTCATGATGTTTGCCGCACCGCCCGAACAGTCCCTCGAATGGAGCGACAGCGGCGTCGAAGGCGCACACCGCTTCCTGCGCCGCCTGTGGCGTACCGTTTACGAATACCTGAAACAAGGCGGCGCGGTCAAAGCGTTTGCAGGCAGCCAAGACGGTTTATCTAAAGAACTCAAGGACCTGCGCCACAAACTGCATTCCACCATCGCCAAAGTCAGCGACGACTACGGCCGCCGTCAGCAGTTCAACACCGCCATCGCCGCCGTGATGGAACTGTTCAACCAATACGACAAAACCGACACCAACGGCGAACAAGGCCGAGCCGTCGCCCAAGAAGTATTGGAAGCCGTCGTACGCCTGCTGTGGCCCATCGTGCCGCACATCAGCGAAACCCTGTGGAGCGAATTAAACGGCGCGAAACTGTGGGAAGCAGGCTGGCCAACAGTCGATGAAGCCGCTTTGGTCAAATCCGAAATCGAAGTGATGGTTCAAGTCAACGGCAAACTGCGCGGCAAAATCACCGTCGCCGCCGACGCATCCAAAGCCGACCTCGAAGCCGCCGCCCTTGCCAACGAAGGCGCAGTAAAATTCATGGAAGGCAAGCCTGCTAAAAAAATCATCGTCGTACCCGGACGTTTGGTAAATATCGTCGTCTAAACCGCTTTTAAGGTTTAGCCATACGGATAAAGGCCGTCTGAAACTTGGTTTTCAGACGGCCTTTTTAAGGTAGATTAAACTAATAAGCCCAATAACACATTGGGATGGAAAGATTCCATTGGATTTAGAATCACTCTACACACGTCCCAAAAAACATAAATCCGTTGTATTCCTCACGATGTTTTGGCACAATTCGAAGCCAATCAACCACGCTTGTACTTGGCATCCTAATGGCTTCAAAACCCTTCCTAAAATGGGCTGGTGGCAAACATAAACTTGTCCCCTTTATCGAACACAATCTACCCACTCCTGCACGAAAACGTCTGATTGAACCCTTTTGCGGTTCTGCCGCTTTGTCTCTTGCATTAGATTTCGAACATTATCTGCTCAATGATATTAACGCTGACTTAATCGGCTTATTCCGTATCCTAAAAGAAGAAAAATCCGGATTCATAGACTATACCCGCTCTTTCTTTACTTCTGAAAACAATAGCGATTCAAGATTCTATGAATTGCGGGAACAATTCAACTTCAGCCAAGATCTACACGAACGTTCAGCGCTATTTATTTATTTGAACCGCCATGCTTTTAACGGTTTATGCCGTTACAACAGCAAAGGGGCATTCAATGTGCCGTTTGGACGCTACAAATCTCCTTACTTTCCCCAACAAGAAATGGAAGGTTTCATTCAAAAATCTGACAGAGTTGAATTAATGTGCGGAGATTTTCAAACAATCCTGTCCCTGATAAACAATACAGATACTGTTTATTGTGATCCTCCTTATGCACCTTTAAGCCCAACCGCTTCATTTACCACTTATGCCAAAGAAGGTTTCAATTTAGACGATCAAATCCGTCTTGCCCAGTCAGCCCAACAAATTGCGCCTAACTCTCAAGGCGTTTTGATTTCAAATCATGATACTGAATTTACGAGAGATATTTATTCTTCTGCCATTCTGAAAACGGTTGAAGTACAGCGCAATATTGCCGCCAAAGGCAGCAGTCGTAAGAAAGTCGGAGAATTATTGGCAATTTATGAGTGATTTCAACAAACTGGCTGAAGAAGCTGCCATTTATCAAAGTCGTTTGAAAAAAATTGTTTCAGACGACCTTGTCCTCTACAACGAAAATTCCCTTAACGTCATGCGGAAGATATTGGAAAAACATCCAAACGGCTGTTTTGATATGATTTTCGCAGACCCGCCTTACTTTCTTTCCAATGACGGTTTCAGTTGTCAAAGTGGACAAATGGTTTCCGTTAATAAGGGTAACTGGGATAAATCCAAAGGGATGGCGGCAGATTTGGAATTCTACGAAGAATGGCTTCGACTGTGTTACGCCTTATTAAAACCAAACGGCACAATTTGGGTTTGCGGCACATTCCATAATATTTATTTAATCGGCTACCTGATGCAAACCATCGGATACCATATTTTGAACAATATTACTTGGGAAAAACCCAATCCTCCCCCTAATTTGTCCTGCCGTTTTTTTACCCATTCGACAGAAACAATCTTATGGGCAAAGAAAAATAAAAAAGCCAAACATACGTTTCATTATGAAATGATGAAAGCACAAAATAATGGCAAACAGATGAAATGTGTTTGGACATTCCCTCCTCCCAATAAAGCCGAAAAAACATTCGGCAAACATCCGACACAAAAACCACTCCCCTTGCTTGAACGCTGCATACTCTCAGCTTCAAACATCGGAGATTTAATTTTTGACCCTTTCATGGGCAGTGGCACGACAGGCGTTGCTGCCTTAAAACATGGTCGGAAATTTTGTGGTTGCGAACTAGAAGAAGATTTTTTTGAATTGGCAAAGAAAAGGCTACAACAAAAGCTGTAGCCCCATTTTATTTTAAATTATTCGAACAACACCATCCCTACCCTGTCTGGCCATTTCACGGACTTCCCGCATGAATTCTTTTTTAAAATAAAATGCATGATTCTTATTTGAAATATTCCGATTATATTGTGCAGAAAATATAGGATGGTATGGCTTGGAATCTTTTGATCTGATTTGTATAAAACTACCGTTTGATGTATGAATGTATCCGTCGCCGGAATTAATATCAGCTAACAGCTTACTTTTAATTTGCGTGAAATCAGCAGCTAACTGTCTGAAAAGTTCACCCCCTTCATTTATTTGCACATGATAGGCTGACTGTATGTACCATTTGTCAGGATTGTTGTCGACTTTACAAATAGGAACATATAGCAAATTCTTTATTTTTTGGTATATCCAACTATCTTCAAAGCTTATCTGATCGCTGATTAACTGATCAAAGTTACTGGAAATCTGCGAGATAAACATAGTCTCTAGTGGCGCACCATCTTTATCTGCTTTATTGGTTTTTAGCTCACCATCAGAAAAATCTGTCAAAGCATTTGTATTCTTAAGTCCTATCAATTTCTCGATAAACTGCCCTACGCCGCCTTTATTTATCTTCATTTCAGAGGTGAACTTGGGGAATCTGGTTTGATATTCAAGTTTTAGATCTCCTAGCGTCCTTCCGACGTTTTCTCTAAAAAAACCATATGAATCAGTTAGATTCATTATCACAGTTTCCGTCATTAACATGGTCCTTAAAAGTTAAAAGTTCAGGTAAAGAAATATCTAATGCGCTAGCCAAACGAATAAGATTTAATAGGGCGGGGTTACGCTCTCCACGTTCTATCATTCCGATATAAGTCCGGTGCATATTCGCTTTTTCAGCCAATGCTTCCTGACTTAAATCCTGGAGTTGTCTTAAATGACGAACATGTTTGCCAAATTGTTTTAAAATTTCTGATTTCATGATGACTATTCTTAATGTTTGCAAATTAAATTCCACATACAATAAGTATCAACTTTAGTTCTAATACGAAAGGCCGTCTGAAACCCTATATTCAGGTTTCAGACGGCCTTTTTATCTCCCCGATTTTATTCGCCGTAATAGGCTTTGGTCAGGATTTCTTCCATGTCGGCGACCAATGCCAAACGCGGGTTGGCCGGGGTGCATTGGTCTTCAAAAGACATCATGGCCAGCTCTTTTCTGCCGTCGAGGAAGGTTTTCTCATCGATGCCCTGCTCTTTAAACGACATTTTGATGCCGACGTTGACCGCCAATTCATGACAGGCGCGGGCGAAGGATTCGACGCCTTCTGCCGGTGTGCTGCATGGCAGGCCTAAGGTACGGGCGATTTCCTGATATTTCAGGTCGGCTTTGTAGTAGTTGTACTTCGGCCAAGTGGCGGTTTTCTGCGGACGCGTGCCGTTGTAGCGGATGACGTGCGGCAGCAGGATGGCGTTGGCGCGGCCGTGCGGAACATGATATTTACCGCCAATTTTGTGTGCCATCGAGTGGTTGATGCCCAAGAACGCATTGGCAAACGCCATGCCTGCGATGGTAGAGGCATTATGCATATGCTCGCGCGCTTCAGGATCGGCCGCACCATGTTTGTAGGAGCGTTCGAGGTATTGGAACACGAGCTTAATGGCTTGCAGAGCGAGGCCGTCTGTAAAGTCGTTCGCCAGTACGGAAACGTATGCTTCTACGGCGTGGGTCAGTACGTCCAAACCGGTATCGGCGGTTACACCTGCCGGAACTGTCATGGTAAACGCAGGATCGACAATCGAAATGGTCGGTGTCAGCGAGTAGTCGGCAATCGGATATTTTTTGTCGCCGTCGCTGATGACGGTAAACGGCGTCACTTCGGAGCCGGTGCCCGATGTGGTAGGAATGCCGATAAATTTGGCTTTGCGGCCCAATTCAGGGAAGCGGAACGCGCGTTTGCGGATGTCCATGAATTTTTGGACGAGGTCTTCAAAGTCGACTTGGGGCTGTTCGTAGAAGAGCCACATGGCTTTGGCTGCGTCCATTGGAGAACCGCCGCCCAGTGCGATGATGGTGTCGGGTTGGAAGCTGCGCATCAAATCCGTGCCTTTATAGACGGTTTGGACGCTCGGATCGGCTTCGACATCGGTAAACAGCTGGATGGTCACTTTGTTTTTGCGTTGATGCAGTTGGTAGGTGATTTTATCGACAAAGCCCAGATCAACCATCGAACGGTCAGTCACAATCATGACTTTTTCGCAGTCTTTCATGTCTTGCAGATATTGGATGGAATCGCGTTCAAAATAGATTTTGGCGGGCACTTTGAACCATTGCATGTTGTTTCTCCGACGGCCTACTTTTTTGATGTTTAACAGATTGACTGCGCTGACGTTGCCGCCGACGGCGTTTTTACCGTAAGAGCCGCAACCGAGGGTCAGAGAAGGCAGGAAGGCGTTGTACACGTCGCCGATGCCGCCGAAGGTGGAAGGTGAATTCCAAATCACGCGCAACGCTTTGACGCGGGAGCCGAACGTTTTGACCAATTCTTCGTCAGCGGTATGGATGGCGGCGGAGTGTCCCAAGCCGTCAAAGGCAACCATTTCTTCTGCGAACTTCAAACCTTGTTCGGTCGAGTCCGCCTTAATCATGGCCAAAACAGGTGAAAGTTTTTCGCGGGTCAGCGGCTCGTTCGGGCCGACTTCGCGACATTCGGCGATAATGATGTTGGTTTTTTCAGGCACTTTAAACCCGGCCTGTTCGGCAATCCATGCCGCCGGTTTGCCCACGACGGCGGAATTAAGTTTTGCTCCGCCACAGCTGGCGCAATTCGCCGTTACGCCGAAGATAAACTCTTCGAGCATGGCTTTTTCTTTTTTATTGGCAAAGTACACGCCGTAAGATTTGAACTCTTCGGCCAACTCTTTGTAAATCTCTTTATCGGCAATTACCGCTTGCTCGCTGGCGCACACCATGCCATTGTCGAAAGATTTCGACATCACAATATCGTGTGCCACCTGTTTGATGTCCGCCGTTTTTTCAACATAAGCAGGTACGTTGCCCGCCCCGACGCCGAGCGCAGGTTTGCCGCAAGAATACGCGGCTTCTACCATCGCATTGCCGCCGGTCGCCAAAATCGTTGCCACGCCCGGATGCTTCATCAGCGCGGAAGTGCCTTCCATAGACGGCTTTTCAATCCACTGGATACAGTTTTCCGGCGCACCGGCCGCAATCGCCGCATCGCGCACAATACGCGCTGCATGGGCGGAACACTGCTGTGCAGACGGATGGAACGAGAAAATAATAGGATTGCGGGTTTTCAGTGCAATCAAAGATTTGAAAATGGTGGTGGAAGTCGGATTGGTCGTCGGCACAATACCGCAAACCACGCCGACCGGATCGGCGATTTCGGTAATGCCGGTTACATCGTTTTCACTGATAACACCCACGGTTTTCAAATCGCGCAGGCGGCGCACGACGTTTTCGCAGGCAAACAGGTTTTTCGTCGCCTTATCCTCAAACACGCCGCGCCCTGTTTCTTCTACCGCGTGCATGGCGAGTACACCATGTTTGTCCAGCGCGGCGATAGAGGCTTTGGCAACAATAAAATCAATCTGCTCCTGATCCAGCTTAAGAAACTCATCCAACGCCCGTAAACCCTTTTCAACCAGGCTGTTTACCTCGGCTACGGCTGGGCTGACGACGTTGTCGGCTGATGCGTTCATGGTGTATCTCCTTAATAAAAGGTGGCAATAAGGTCAATAAATTTTCACTACGATAACTATAGGTAATTTAGTTACATTTTGCTTTGACCTACATCACAAACTATGATTGAACTTTTCAGACGGCCATTTTATCGTTTATTCATTTTAATTCTTTGAAGTATAATATTTTTATCTACACAAAAACAAAGACGGTTATTCTTCGTCGCTTTCCTCGATAATTAAGATAAAAACAGAAAATCGGTGTATTAAAATTACAAACGTAAATGAAAAAGGCCGTCTGAAAATATTTTTCAGACGGCCTTTTTTGCTTTGCCGTTTATTGGCTAATGTCTTCCAGCGTACGACCTTTAGTTTCTTCACCCAATACCAAGATTACCGCCACAATCAGCAGCATAACCAGCGCAAACATCATAAAGATATTGCCGAAGCCCCCGCTGTTGCCCACCATCGCCGCCACTACCATGGGGGCAAGTATGCCGCCAACGCGGCCGATGGCGCCTGCCCAGCCGGATGCGAAGGCACGGAAGCGCAAAGGGTAGAGTTCGGGGGTGTAGGTGTACAAAACGCCCCATGCGCCCAAGTTGAAGAAGGACATCAGGCTGCCCCAGATCATGACTTCGGCCGCAGTGGTGCTTTGCCCGAAAAACCATGCGCATGCGGCGCACGCGGCCAAAAAGCCTGCCAACGTTGCTTTGCGGCCGATTCTTTCCACCAAAGCCGCGGCAGCAATATAGCCGGGCAGTTGCGCAACAATCATTACCAGCACATATTCAAAGGTTTTGACCACGGTATTGCCCTGCTCGACCAGCAGTTTGGGCAACCAAGTAAAAATGCCGTAATACGAAAACACGATGCCGAACCAAACCAGCCACAACATCAGCGTGCGCCGTGCAAACGGATGTTGCCAAAGTTGGACGAAGCGGATGCGTTCGCGCGGGGCGGCCGGTGCGGCAACGGCTTCTGTCTGCGGCATGATGCCCGATTGTATTTCCAGCGCGGATACCAAACGGTGCGCTTCGTTGGTTTTGCCGCGGGAAAGCAGGTAAGGCACGGATTCGGGAACGAATTTCAACACCAACGGCACATAAAACAGGGGCAAGGCGCCGAATAAAAACGCGCTGTGCCAGCCGGTTTGCGGAATAAAGAAATAAGACACCAGCGCGGCCGAGAGCCAGCCCAAGCCCCAAAAGCTTTCCAGCAACACAATAAAACGGCCGCGTACTTTCGGCGGCGCATATTCGCTGACCAGCGACACGGCGACGGGCAGTTGGCCGCCCAAACCGACGCCGACAAAAAAGCGGCACACCAGCAAAACCGTCAAATCAGGCGCAAGCGCGCACAAACCTGTGGCAATGCTGTACACCACCATCGTGCCGGCAAAAACGGTTTTCCGTCCGAACCTGTCCGCCAGCCAGCCGCTAAATACCGCGCCCAAAGCCATGCCGACAAAGGCAATGCTGACAATCCAACCCAACTGCGCCGGAGCCAGCGCCCAATCTTTGCCCAAAGCCGGCAATACAAACGACACCAAGCCTGTATCCATAGCATCAAACAACCAGCCTATGCCGACCAAAACCAGAAGTTTGTAATGAAAGCGGGAGGGCGGCAGATTGTGCAGCCGCGTCAAAATATCCATCACTTCTTTCCTTTGTTTGCGTATTATTGAATTGGATTTTATCAATAACTGCTTTAATTTCAGTGACAAACCTGAAACCAAGACATTGTGTCGATTTTAACATTGGTACCATATGCAAAGAATAGGAAGCGCGTATTTTTTAGATATTTTTATCGCCAGAACCGCACGCCCTATTAAAACGCTGAATAAGGGTTCACGGCAGGCCGTCTGAAACCGATGGTCTGTTTTTCAGACGGCCTGCCGTTTTTTGCAAAGGCTTCATGCTTGGGTTATGATGTTTATTTGTAATATGTAAACAGATGATTGCCTGTTTTTACATAACAGGCCGTCTGAAACAACGGAGAACGATATGAATGCGGTTGTAATTGCGGTCATCATCATGCTTGTGCTGTCTTTATCGCGCGTGCATGTGGTGCTCAGCTTGGCTGTCGGCGCGTTTGTCGGCGGCTTGGTGGCCGGTATGCCTTTGGAGAATGTAACCAACGCGGCCGGCGATGTGGTGCAGCAAGGGATTATTCCTGTTTTTAACGAAGGTCTGAAAGGCGGGGCGCAAATCGCGCTGTCTTATGCCATGCTCGGCGCGTTTGCCATGGCCATCACGCATTCCGGCCTGCCGCAACAGCTCGCCGGCGTGATTATCCGCAAACTAAACGGCGGTGAAGGCAATGCGAAAGGCGAAGGCGCGGTCAAATGGCTGCTGCTGGCGATTATTTTGTGCATGGGTGTGATGAGCCAAAACGTTGTGCCGATTCATATTGCGTTTATCCCGATGATTATTCCGCCGCTGCTGTTGGTGTTCAACCGTTTGAAACTCGACCGCCGCTTGGTGGCCTGCGTGATTACGTTTGGCTTGGTAACGACTTATATGTTCCTGCCTTACGGTTTCGGCGCCATCTTCTTGAACGACATCATGTTGGGCAATATCCGCTCGGCAGGCATGGACACCAGCGGCATCAATGTGATGCACGCAATGGCGATTCCGGCTTTGGGCATGGTTTCCGGCTTGCTGCTGGCCTTTTTGCACTACCGCAAACCACGCA
Organism: Neisseria sp. P0006.S009; assembly: GCF_051962915.1. Lineage (NCBI taxonomy): Bacteria > Pseudomonadati > Pseudomonadota > Betaproteobacteria > Neisseriales > Neisseriaceae > Neisseria > Neisseria sp. P0006.S009. Next base: position 171,789 of record NZ_JBQCUV010000002.1, read on the forward strand.
TTTATCAAAACAATACTACTGACACGGAAGACAACCGTGCGGCAGTTCAACAACAAGAGCCTTCAACCTATCGCAGCTTGGTAGCGGCCGTGGCGATTGCCGTGTGTTTTGCCATCCAGCTTATGTATGAAAACTCATTGGTATTGGGCGCGATGTTGGGCTTTGCCGTGTTTATGATGTTGGGCGTGATGAACCGCTCCGCCGCCAGCGATGTATTCGGCGAAGGCATTAAAATGATGGCGATGGTCGGCTTTATTATGATTGCGGCACAAGGTTTCGCCGCTGTAATGAACGCAACCGGCGAGATTCAGCCTTTGGTCGAACACAGCATGGCTTTGTTCGGCGGCAATAAAGGCATGGCCGCCTTTACCATGCTATTTGTCGGCCTGCTGGTAACCATGGGCATCGGCTCGTCTTTCTCCACCTTGCCGATTATTACCGCGATTTATGTGCCTTTGTGCATCAGCTTGGGCTTCTCCCCAATGGCTACCGTGGCCATCGTCGGCACCGCCGGCGCGCTGGGTGATGCGGGTTCCCCTGCTTCCGACTCAACGCTCGGCCCAACCATGGGTCTGAACACCGACGGTCAGCACGACCACATCCGCGATTCGGTTATCCCGACTTTTATCCACTACAATATCCCGCTGATGGCTGCCGGCTGGATTGCCGCGATGGTGCTGTAATATGAGCGATATTCAGGAATTGGAACACCGCGTCACGGAGCTGGAAATTCAGACGGCCTTGCAGGAAGATTTAATCGGCAGCCTGAACGACACCATCGCCAAGATGCAGCAGGCTTTGGATTTGCAACAAGGCCAGTTGCGGCTTCTGTATCAACGGATTCAGGACAAAGGCGCAAACGGCGAACGCGAACCATACAGCCTGCGCGATGAGATTCCGCCGCATTATTGATGAACTGAAAAAGGGCGTGTTGGATACATGCCCTTTCCTTTCATAACAAAGGCCGTCTGAAAGTCAGTCAAGCTTTCAGACGGCCTTTTAAACAATCAAACCTTACAAACAAGCCAATTCGTTGGCCATTTGCTGCTCGACGGTTTCGCGTTGGCGGATAAGTTTACATTCGCTGCCGTCAACCAATACTTCCGCCGCACGGTTGCGCGTGTTGTAGTTGCTCGCCATGCTTGAACCATACGCACCGGCGCTGCGGATAAGCAGCAAATCCCCTTCTTCGCAGGCGATAGTGCGATCTTTGCCGAGAAAGTCGCCGGTTTCGCAAATCGGGCCGACGATATTGGCCGTCAGAGGCTCAATGTCTTTGGTTTCGACCGCTTCAATGTGATGATAGGCATCATAAAGTGCCGGACGCATCAAATCGTTCATCGCTGCATCGACCATCACAAAGTTTTTCTCTTCACCGTGTTTGACGAACTCGACGCGCGCCAACAACGCACCAGCATTGCCGACCAAACTACGGCCTGGCTCGAGGACCAGTTTCAGACGGCGCGTACCGATCAGTTTTTGAACGGCTTGGGCATACGCGCCCAAATCAGGCACATTTTCGTCTTGGTAAACAATGCCGACACCGCCGCCTAAGTCCAAGTGTTCCAACACAATGCCTTCGTCTGCCAGTTGGTCGACCAAGGCCAAGATACGTTCGCAGGCTTCGATGAGCGGGCTGAGGTCGGTCAGTTGCGAGCCGATGTGGCAGTCGATACCGACGATTTTCAAATGGCTTTGTCGGGAAGCATGACGATAGGCCTCAAGCGCATCGGCATAGGCAATACCGAATTTGTTGGCTTTCAAACCGGTGGAAATATAAGGGTGGGTTTTGGCATCGACATCAGGATTGACGCGCAGGGAAACCGGAGCGACTTTACCCAAACGCGCGGCAACCTTTTGAATACGGTCGATTTCGGGAATGCTTTCCATATTGAAGCATTTCACGCCTGCATTCAGCGCAAATTCAATTTCTGCCTCACTCTTGCCCACACCGGAAAAAATCGTTTTCGCCGCATCGCCGCCGGCCGCCAAAACACGCACCAACTCGCCGCCGGACACAATGTCAAAACCGCTCCCCAAAGAAGCAAAGTGCTTGATGATGCTCAGGTTGCCATTGGCTTTAACCGCGTAGCAGACAAGCGGATTTAAAGCAGCAAACGCGGTTTGGTAGTTTTCAAACGCCTCGGTCAGCGCAGATTTGCTGTACACATAAAGCGGCGTACCAAACTCTTCAGCAAGGTGGGAATAAGGGATTTGTTCGCAGGATAAGGTCATGTTTGTGAAGTCTTTTTTAATCGTTGGTTTGAGTGGTCGGCTCTTTTGCCGTATCGAATTTCAAGCCGGTCTGAATCACGCCGAAGCGCGCCTTGTCGCCTTCTTTGGGCAGGTAGAGGTCGCCTTTGTAGCCGCAGGCAGAGAGCAGCAGAGCCGTTGCCGCTGCAAAAAATACGCCGTATTTCATCAGTAAAACTTTCTTCATCATTACGAATGTGGCAAGATTCGGTATCTTAAACAAAAACCACACAAAAAGCCATGATGACCGAAAGCGAATTCATCCGCATGAGCGAAGAATTATTCGAACACATCGAAGACCAAATCGACGAAAACGGCTGGGATTTCGACTGCCAGTTTGCCGGAAACGTCCTGACCATCGAAGCCGGAAACGGCACGCAAATCATCGTCAACCGCCACACGCCCAACCAAGAATTGTGGATTGCCGCAAAAAGCGGTGGCTACCATTTCGCCGAGCAAAACGGCAAATGGCTGGCAACACGCGACAGCCGCGATTTCTACGACGTTTTGAACGAAGCACTAAGCGCGGCTTCGGGCGAAGCAGTTGAGATTGCGGAATTGTGATTCAGTCTCCAAATATCCCTAGCTAAAAATCTATTTACCTCAAAGGACACCCAAATGCCCCTACTAGACAGTTTCAAAGTCGACCACACCCGTATGCACGCCCCTGCCGTACGCGTGGCAAAAACCATGACCACGCCCAAAGGCGACACTATTACCGTGTTTGACCTGCGTTTCTGCATTCCCAACAAAGAAATCCTGCCTGAAAAAGGCATTCACACGCTGGAGCACCTGTTCGCAGGCTTTATGCGCGACCACTTAAACGGCAACGGCGTCGAAATCATCGACATTTCCCCGATGGGCTGCCGTACCGGTTTCTACATGAGCCTCATCGGTACGCCCGACGAGCAAAAAGTGGCCGATGCATGGCTCGCTTCAATGCAGGATGTTTTGACCGTTCAAGACCAAAGCAAAATTCCCGAGCTGAACGAATACCAATGCGGTACTTATCTGATGCACTCGCTTGCCGAAGCGCACGAAATCGCCCAAAACGTTTTGGCACGCAAAGTAGCCGTCAATAAAAACGAAGAGCTGACATTGGACGAAAGCCTGTTAAACGCCTAATACGCTATGACAGCAAAGGCCGTCTGAAACTTTATATGACAAGTTTCAGACGGCCTAAGACCTTTTATTCCAATTTTCAACCTTTCAGCCACAGTTTTACACCGCCTAAAAATAAGTTGGCGGATGCTGACAGTGTACATAGTATAATTACACTTTAAACAAACAACCTGATTCTATTGCTTTTATGAAACCGTTTTTCTGCAAAACCGCCATTGCCCTCAGCCTGACCCTCCCCGCCGCCGCCAACGCTGCCGAGTATGTCTGCAATGTTGAAGGCATCTCTGTTTATGCTTCATACCCACTCAACAATACCTGCCGCGTAGTTGACACAAACACCACCACAGAGAGCAGCATTGTTGCAGAACCTAACGTATTCACTGAATCTGAACCAACTAATAAATCCGTTACAAATGGTTCTGCTATCCTCAACGATATGTCCGCTTTAAAAACGGTACAAACAACAGAATTTAAAGCATCTGCCACTGACTACGTTCATGCTTCTCAAGCAATGCCTGCGGTACAAACCCCAGTCGTTGTTACTCGAAATGAAAACGGTATCCCTGCACCTATTTCCATTCCGATGGCACAAGCACGTCTAACTTCTCAAATTGATAAAAATGTTGCTGACGGCCTTGCCATTCTCGGTGATACAACCCCATCTACAATAAAACCTGAAATTGACACTACTGACGTTCTCAACGTCATGCCTGATACCACACAACCTCAAACTGCGGCTGATCAAACTCCAAACAATATACCCGACTCCATTACCACTCCTATTACGCAAACCCGCCCGAAAGCATCTGCGATTCAAGCTCCCCAAACAATTATTCAGAATCCTGTTGTTTTACCGAAAACACCTGATCGCACTACGGCCAAACAAAATAACCAAACCGTAACTGCCTCAGATGAAGCACTTGACAAAACACCTATCAAAGTTGAAACCAAGCGTAAAGGCAAAGCCCAAACTCCAACCCTACGTAATGCAAAAAACACCAAAACTGTAAAAATAGCCGTCACAAACACGGCTAACGAACAAACGATTAAAACCGTTGTTACACCAACAGCAGAATCAAATGTACCAAATAAACCTGCTGCAACGATTTCCCCGGTAGATCAAAGCAAAACATCCGTACAAACGCCTTTCCCTAATGCATATAAGCCGGCTGCCGATATTCCGTTCGATCCGAGCAATGTTTACAACGATATCAAAATTCTGCCCCATATTCCGATTACCAGCGTAACCAACACAGCCGAAGCCGCCAATCCGCGTCTGAATATTATCTTGCGCAACCGTCCGGGTAAATCACGCGCTTCTTCATACAGCAAATACAAAGCCCCTGTGATCCGTACTGCTCCTGTGGTTACGCCGGCTCCTAAGCCAAGTCCTAAGGAAACCCGCAAACAAATATTGCAGACCGAAGTACGCAACGAACAGGCCGCTATTACCCGCCTTCAAACACAGCTGAATGCGGCCAAACAAAAAGGCGATCAGATTAAAATCCAACAACTGACCCGTACCATCAACGCCCGTAAAGCAAATATCCGCGCTATTCAAGGCGAGATGTCTCGTTGATTGGTTTTTTATACAAAAAGGCCGTCTGAAAACATTTTCAGACGGCCTTTTTAATGGTACAAACCTTATTTATTCAACAGACAAATACTTTCTCTAAAATCATTTGCTGATCACGCCAAAGTACATTTCTTCACATCCCTACCCTCGTGCGCCATTACTGCTTCTATCCAATCGGCGATATTTTGCCAATAATATTGCGGCTTTTCAGACGACCTATCAGTCTGCATCACTTCATCATTCAACACAACGGGAACACCCTGCTCTGCACCGGCTTCAAGCACAATCCAAATACTGCCTTCATGGGTATCGGCATGTGCTGCTTGATGTTCATATGCCCAGCCAACCGCAGCCTGTCCGCCATTTTGCACAGATTGCATCGCCAGCAACAATGGATGAAAGCAGGTATCCATATTGTTGTCGACAGCTACGACCAAAGTTGCACCATGCGTTCCTAACGCTTGAGCAGCATGAAAAACGGGAGCGTTGTGCAGGTTGGCAATAAAGTCAAACGGCATCGCAGCGTGATGGTTCAGTACATTGTCTGCCATTTTTTCAAACACGGATGGCGAAGAAAACAGCGTACCGAGAAAAACGGTGCAATCAGGGCAAATTTTGCTTTGTTCCTTCAGTTGCCCTGCACCAAGCGCGGCAATCAAACTCAAGCGGCTGAGGCGGCGGGTATCTATACCGTTTTGCTGCTTTAAGGTTTGTTTGAGAATTTTACCACCGGTGCCAGCGTCCGTATCAAAACGCACGGCGGCGGTAATGCGGATATTAGGATTTACGGTTGCCATTTCCATACCAAAGATGTGTTGCTGCCGCCAAAACCAAACTGATTGGCCAAACAGAAAAAACCGCCTTTTTGTGAAGCTGCGCACTCGGAAAAACGAATTTCCCGCCCCTGATAATCGCTGTTTCCACCTTGTTTTAAAGCGGATAAAAGCAGGGCTGTTTCAAGGGCTGCCGTTGCGCCAAGCGTGTGTCCGATTTGCGGCTTAAACGCCATCAGAGGCGGCAGTGCACCGAATATATTTTCCAGTGCGGCCAATTCAGCGGCATCGCTGTCAGCCGTGCCGATGCCGTGTGTTTTAACGGCTGCAATGCTTTCAGGAGCGATGCCTGCAATATCTAACGCACGGCGCATCACCTGCTCTTGCGCTTGGCCATCGCTTTGAATCAGGTCATTGCCTGTATTGGCAGCGTGTCCGATAAGTTTCAGACGGCCTGAAGAAGATTCGGGAGCAACGGAAGATAAGGCAAGTGCGGCAACACCTTCGCCTAAAATCAAACCGTTTCCGCCAAAAGGCTGATAGTGTTCTGCCAGCAAACCCAAACTGTGAAAATGCAGCAAAGTCAGTCGGTTGAGGTTTTCAATCCCAAGCACAAAGGCACGCTCCGCCTCGCCGCGCAAGCAGTTATCCGCCTGAATGAGCGCATGGGCGGATGAAGTGCAGGCAGTAGCGAAACTGAAAATCTGCCGATTGCCGCTGCGCCGGCGCAAATCTTCGGCGAGATAAAGCAGATTGTGTTCTTCTTCCGCCCTATTGCCCACAAAATGGCAGTTTTCATATTCGGAGATGGAATAGGAACTAGACCCGATAAACACCGGCGCATCATGCCAACTTTCAGATGGCCAGCCTGCATTTTCGGCAGCTAGGCGCAAATGTTGTTCGGCGATATCCGCCAATTCCTTCCGCCCCAAACTGTCGCTAGCAAATGCACGAAAATAAGCAGCCTGCTGCGGTTGGTTTAAAAACGTATAAGACACCGCATCAGGCCGTCTGAAATCCGTTTGCGGATTCAAGGCAGAAGTGGCCGCCGTACCGCAAACCCAACTCACGCGCCATGCTCCGCACGGATAAACGCCGCCAAATCGCGTACGCACATCATATGTTTGCGCACCATCCGGTCGCCCTGTAGGCGCACTTGGAAATACTGTTGCAAGGCAACGCTGATCTGCAGCGCATCAAGCGAATCCAAACCAACCGGACTGTCATCGCCAAACAAAAGTGCATCGTCGGTGAAATCATCCATATCCACATCGTCAGCCTTATCGGCCTCTTGCACGATTAGCTTTTTCAATTCCGTTTCCAGCTCGTGCTCGGCCAGTGTAAAGGTGTAAGACATTTTTAAACTCCCATTTTTATATCATGAAGCAACAGCTCGTTTTAGCGAAACTCGCTACGCTCGTTTTCAGACGGCCCACTTTATGCAAAATCGCCCCAAAGCGTCTGCATGGCGGCGATGGCCGCAAGTGAGGCGGTTTCGGTACGCAACACCCGTTTGCCGAGCGTAACGGATTGAAAACCGGCATCAAATGCCTGCTGCTCTTCCTTCTCCGTCCAGCCGCCTTCCGGACCGACCATAAACACGACTTTGCCGGATTGCGGCCGAACATCGCTTAGCTTTTGAGCGCGGTTCAAGCTCATCAACAGTTTGGTTGTTTCCTGCGGCAACTGTTGCAATACCTGTGCATAAGTCGTCAGCGGCAAAACCTTCGGCACAATATTGCGGCCGCTTTGTTCACACGCCGAAACGACGATTTCCTGCCAACGCGCCACCCGCTTTTCAGCGCGTTCGCCGCTCAAGCGGACGACACAGCGTTCGCTGATGACCGGGCGAATTTCTGCCACGCCCAATTCCACGCTTTTCTGCAAAGTGAAATCCATGCGCTCTGCGGCGGATACCGCCTGTACCAACGTAATGTTCAGCGGCGATTCGTTGTCCGTTGCCTCTTCACGCAGAATCCGCACGCTGGCGCGGCGTTTTTCCAAAACTTCAGGCAAAGCCGGATATGACTTGCCATTGCCGTTGAACAACACGATTTCTTCCGTATTTTTCACGCGCAATACATTCAGATGGCGCACCACATTATCGGGCAATTCGACCACGCTGTCGGGGCTTAAGGCAAAATCAACGTAAAATCGGGGCATGGTTTCCTGCTTTATTCATGTATATAATTTGAACTTTCGTGAACGAAGTTGAAACACGGCGACATCCTCTTGCCTGCCTGATTTCGATTTCATCCACTATAATTTAAAACTTCCTGAATTTTAATCCACTGTCACGCAAAACTGCAAAAAACAAGGATACGCCGTGCTATACCGTTTACAGAAAGTCGTCCGCCACATCGCCCAAACCGAAGTCATGCCGCGTTTTCTGAACACGCCGTCACGACGCAAGGAAGACGGTTCGGTTTTGAGTGAAGCAGATTTGGCCGCACAAACCGCTTTTGCCGCCGCCCTGCCCTTATTGGAGGATCGTCCGATGTTGGGCGAGGAGATGAGCGTTCAGGAGCAAACCCGTTTGTGGAACGAACATTCAGACGGCCTGTGGATTGTCGACCCTATCGATGGCACAAACAACTTCGTCAACGGTTTGCCGCATTTTGCCGTATCCGTCGCGCTGGTTAAAAACGGCCACGCCGAATTGGGCGTGATTTACAATCCGGTCAGCGGCGAATGTTTCTACGCCGAACGCGGCAAAGGCGCATTCCTCAACGGCACGCCGCTGCCGCTGCGTTCGGAAAACAAAAAACTCAACGAATCCATTGCCGGCGTGGAAATCAAATACCTGCGTTCGGGCAAACTCGCCAGCCGCATGAATACCCTTGCCCCATTCGGCACAATCCGCAGCATGGGCAGCAGCACGCTCGATTGGTGCTACCTTGCCAGCGGCCGCTACGATATTTACATCCACGGCGGACAAAAGCTGTGGGACTACGCTGCCGGCGCATTGATTTTTGAAGAAGCCGGCGGCTGTCTGACCACTTTGGAGGGCGACGATTTTTGGAGCGGCGAACATGTATTCAAGCGTTCCGTCATAGCCGCATTGCAACCCGAGCTGTTTCAACAATGGGTGAAATGGATTCGCGAAAATCAGTAAAAATACCGTTTATCTTCAAAAAATCACGATTATCTTGCAACTTATTGAAATTATTTCACTTCTTAACAGCATTTAATACTAAAAACGGTAGAATATCAATCGCTGACACAACACCGCTCTTTCATCCCTTTTGGGCGGTGCAGCAAGTAAGACGTTTTCCCGCAATGTATTGGCCATTCATACTTCTCCCTTAGTATGAATGGTTTTTTTTATCTGAAAAAACAGCTCAGGCCGTCTGAACGTTCAGACGGCCTGTTTACATTACTATTTGAAAAACTGTCCGCAACACGCCTTAAACTTTTTGCCAGAACCGCACAAACAAGGCTGTTTCATCGTCGGCAAAGCAACGGTCGGATCAATAAAGTACCAACGCCCGTCTATTTTCACAAACGCCGACAATTCATGATGGCACTCAGTTTGCCCGTTCTCTTCAAAATACGCCTCAAACTCGACCAAAGCATGCAGCTTGCCAAACGGCACATGACGGATAACCTTCAATCCCGACCACTGCGTCTGCTTACTCCATGCCGCCAAATCCTGCTTGTCCAACAAATTCTGCTGCGCAGGGACGGTCGTGTCCACGATATAGTCGATTTCCTGCAAAACATACGCGCTGTAACGCGAGCGCATCAACTCTTCCGCCGTCGAAGCCGCCGCCTCACGCGCATGAAACGGTGCGCAACATTCCGTATAAACACGCCCCGACTGACAGGGGCAAAGTGTAGCCGTCATTCCTAATTATCCGAATAAATCCATTTCAAAATTATAACGCAAACCCGACTCAGGCCGTCTGAAAACGAGTGTAACGAGTTTCGCCAAAACGAGCGTAGCGAGTTTCGCTAAAATAAGCAAAGCGGGTTTCGTCAAAATAAACGCAACAATCTGATATAATGCGTCTTTTCGATTTTGACTATCCATGATGACCATTCCCATCCAAAGCATCAGCCGCCTGTTGCCGCAAACCCAATGCCGTGAGTGCGGCTATGAAGGCTGCTTACCCTATGCGCGCGCCCTGTCGGCAGGAGAAGCGCCGGTAAACCTGTGCGCGCCGGGTGGGGAAACCGTCATGAAAGACATTGCCAACCTGTTGGGCAAGCCATACCTCGCTCCGGCAAAAACACAAATCAAAGCCGTAGCCCTGATTGACGAAGCCGTCTGCATCGGCTGTACCGCCTGCATCCGCGCCTGCCCTGTCGATGCCATTATGGGCGCGTCCAAACTGATGCACACCGTCATCAGCGACGAATGCACCGGCTGCGGCTTGTGCGTTACCCCCTGCCCCGTCGACTGCATCGACATGGTTCCCGTATCGCAGCCCTTCCTGCCGTCCGCACGCCGTTTCAGCACCTCTGCCGAACCGCGCTTTGCCGCCGCCGAACACGCACAAAGCCGTTTCGAACGCCATACCGCGCGCAAACAGCGCGACGATGCCGAACGCAAAGCCCTGCTGGCGCAACGCGAAGCCGCCGTCAAAGCCAAACAGGCCGCACAGGCACAAACCCAAACAGCCGCACCAAGCGCCGCATTCAACCCCATGGATTTGATTGCCAAAGCCATGGCAAAAGCGCAATCACAACAGGATAAACTCGTCTCCTCCGACAACCGCGAAGACTTCAAAGCGCAACAAATCGAAGAAGCTAAAGAACGCGCCGAACTGCGCCGCGCCCAACGTGATGCCAAATACGGCAACGAAGCCGAAAAAGCCGCCGCCATCGAATTTCTGCGCCGTCACAAAGCCGAGCAGGAAGCGGCCAAAGAAGCCCGCTGATTTCCAAAACAACAAACCATTCCGACCGCATCAGGCCATCTGAAAACATTGCACGAAAACCAATAACTTTATGACCACACAAGAATTTCCACACCAGCATACCGCCCATTGCGAAAGCGGTGTGATGTCCACCCTGCTCAAATACCATGGCCACAATTTAGATGAAGCCATGATTTTCGGCATTGCCCATGCGCTGACATTTGTCTGGATGCCGCTGATCAAATTAAACGGCATGCCGCTGGTTTCTTACCGTACCGCGCCGCGCAGCATCATCAAAAACACCTGCAAAGCATTGGGGCTGAAATTATCCGTCCGCAAATTTTCCGACGCACAAAGCGGACAAGCCGCATTGGATACCGCGCTGTCTTCAGGCAAACTGGCCGGTTTGCAAACCTCCGTCTTCTGGCTGCCCTACTTCCCGCCGCAAATGCGCTTCCATTTCAACGCACACAACCTTTTGGTGTACGGCAAAGACGGCAACGACTACCTCATCAGCGACCCCGTATTTGAAACCGTACAACGCTGCGCCGCCGAAGATTTGCAACGGGCGCGCTTTGCCAAAGGCGTATTGGCGGCAAAAGGCATGATGTACACCTTGGAAGACAACAGGCCGTCTGAAAAAATCATGGCAGACTTGCCTGCCATTATCCGCAAAGCCATACGCAAAAACGCCAAACATATGCTCGCACCGGTCTTTTTCATCGGCGTCAAAGGCATCCGCACGCTGGCCAAAAAAATCGAATCCCTGCCTGCCAAACAAAACGACAAATACCAAAAACTGTTTCTCGGCCATTTGGTGCGGATGCAGGAAGAAATCGGTACCGGCGGCGCAGGTTTCCGCTATATCTACGCCTACTTCCTCGAACAAGCCGCCCATATCTGCAACGAACCTGCATTTCAGACGGCCTCAGAACAAATGACCGCCATCGGCGACCAATGGCGCCAATTCGCAGCCATGTGCGTGAAACAGTGCAAAAAACCGTTCGAAAACGGCTGCCGCAACATCGCCGAATTTCTGCGCAAAATTGCGGATGATGAAGAAGCTTTGTGGCGGGGATTGTTGAAATAATCAGGATTTATTCGATCCAGATTAATCTACCGTAAATTATTTTGACATTCAGGCCGTCTGAAAACTAAAAGAAATAAAAAATGCGTTACCTAGCTACTGTCTTATTCTTGTGTTCCGCCTTAACCCATGCCGCGCCGCCGAACGGCTTTGCCTTGGTTCATGATGCCGACGGACACACCAACTTACGCGAAAGCCCCGATTTGAAAGCCAAAGTTTTGGCAAAAATCCCCAACGGCACACCGTTGGAATGTTTGGGTGACGGCGGTGAAGGCAGCCTGAGTTTCTGTACTGCCCAGCTGCAACAACCTGCCGCAGAAGACTACGGTTTCATCCATTACAGCCGTCTGATATTTCCCGCCTCCAACAAAAACTTCGTCCGCCTGCGCGAACAATCCGGTCATGACGATACGCTGACTTTGTCCGGCAACGGTCAAAAGGTACACATCGTAGCCCGCCGCATTCACCCAAAACGCAGTGATTTCTCGGGCATCAGCAAAGACAAATACACCGCGCGGCTCTATCAAGGCAAGCCGTTCTATGGTACAGACTACGACATTCCCCAAAGCGTGTTCGCGCTTGAGCGTATCACGCTAAACGGTCAAGCGGTTCCCACTGCCGAACTGCAAGGACTGTTCTCACCAGATTTTGCCGCCACCGCACGCGGCAGCAATGTATATCAAGGCTGGGAAGCCTATTACCGCGGCAATGATAAGACGCTTTATCTGTTTGGCAGACAAGGTTCAGACGGCGATCCTTTCGGCGTCTGCTTTATATTTAAGGACGGCAAATTCCAGCGCCGTTATTTATGGGGTGCTGCGATTTAAATATCGCTCGAAAGGCCGTCTGAAACCATGATTCAAATCCAATCCCTCTCCCACCGTTATCCCAAGGCCGAAACTGCCGCACTGGACAATGTGTCGTTCGACATTGCCGACGGCGAATGTTTGGGGCTGCTCGGCCACAACGGTGCGGGAAAAACAACGCTGATGTCGCTTTTGGCCGGCTTGCAGGAAGTGCGGCAGGGCGAAATTTTGTTTGACGGCAAACCTTTGCGCCTGTTAAGCCGCAGCGAGCGGCAGAAAATCGGTTTAGTGCCGCAGGATTTCGCGTTTTATCCGCAGCTTTCTGTGTGGGACAACCTGCTGTTTTTCGCCTCGCTTTACAAAGTACGCGACAAAGGCCGTCTGAACGCGCTGTTGGAACAGACCGACCTGACCGTCCATAAAAACAAAGCGGCAAAGCATCTTTCGGGTGGGCTTAAACGTCGTCTGAATTTTGCCATCGGCCTGATTAACACGCCGCAATTGGTGTTTCTCGACGAAATCACGGTCGGCATCGACCCGCAGTCGCGCCGCTTTATCCTCGACAGCGTGGCGGATTTGACGCGGCAGGGGGTAACGGTGGTTTATACCTCGCACTATCTGTCGGAAATCGAACAGCTTTGCGGCAAAATCGCGCTGCTGCAACACGGCAAGCTGGTGTACCACGGCGGTTTGGACGAGCTTCTGAGTACACAAACCGGTGTCGTGCGCTTTACCGTCGAACCGCCGCTGCCGCCTCAAACGCTGGCTGCTTTGGGTGCCAAGCAAGTGGACAACCGCGGCATGATGGAAACGACACACGATGCCGCCGCCGTTTACGCCGCCCTGCAACAAAGCGGCGCGCAAATCCGCTACTTCCAGCAGGGACACGGTTCGCTGGAAACGTTTTACCTTGATTTCCTGCGCAAAGATGAACCGGCAACAGATAAGCAAAACCCACAATGACGATTTCCTCCCTCCTCAAAGAACTCAAACTGCTCTGCCGCGACCTGCACGGTTTGGCCGTGTTGTTTGTGATGCCCATCGCCTTCATGCTGATTATGTCGTTGGCGCTAAGCCGCGACCAAGATCCGCACACTGACAGCCGTATCGCGCTGGTTGGTGCAACAAACGACAGTATCAATACCGCGCTGGCCGCCGCTCTGGAAAAAGAGCAGATTCATGTTACGCGGACGCCGTCTGAAAAACTGACCGACGCGCAAAACGGCCTACACGACAAGCGTTTTCAACTGGTGCTGCACAACCCGAACCCCGCTTCCGGCAAAATCGCCGACGACAAAGCCCTGCAAATCTATGTACCGCCCGATACCGAGCCTTCATGGCTGGCGGCTGTCAAAGGCGTTTTGCAGCAGCACTACACCGAAACGCGGCTAGACGCCTATTTCGACAACAACGACGGCATCAAAATCGACAATAAAAAACTGCCCCGCTCCATCCGTAAAGACATCCAGAAAAAAGTCGATGAAAAAAACGACGAACAATTCGCCGCCGTGCGCAGCTTTTTAGATAAAAAAATGCTGGAAGAACACTATCTGAGTGCAGGCAGCGGCACGGTGGAAAAACCCAACGCCGTACAACACAGCGTTCCCGCATGGCTGATTTTCGGTATGTTTTTCATCATGATACCGCTGTCGAACGTTATGGCGCTGGAACGCCAGACCAACACCATCACCCGCCTGCGTCTCGCCCGCGCCTCCGCGTCCGGCCTGATTGCCGCCAAACTCGTTCCCTATTTCCTGATTAACCAGCTTCAGTTTGTCGGAATGCTGCTGCTCGGCCGCTACCTATTACCCGAAATCGGCGTACCCGCCCTCATACTCAACGGCAGCCTTGTTCCCTACGCGTTGCTGTCCGCTGCCGTCAGTGCCTCCGCCCTTGGCTACGCGCTATTAATCAGCGTCTGCTCCAAATCCACCGAACACGCCGTCGTCCTCGGCGGCGGCGGCATTATCCTGATGGCGGCAATCGGCGGCATTATGGTGCCTGCTCACGTCATGCCCGAAACCATGCAGCAACTTACTTGGATTTCCCCGATGGCTTGGGGCTTGAAGGCTTTTCAGGAATTACTGCTCAACCGCAGCGGCTTGAATGGAATCGGCCAGTATCTGCTCTTATTGTCTGCATTCTCTTTTACCACACTGACTGCTGCCGTATTGGTTTATCGTAGGCAGTTGCAGACGCAGGTAAGGTTTTAAACGTTTGTCTGCCCGAAGTAGAAAACTTATTTCTCAAAACCATTCCTATAAAACTTCAGGCCGTCTGAAATTATCTTTCAGACGGCCTGATGCTTGATATGCTATGGATTGTTTCAATAACAAAATATACTCAACAAAATACCAAAATTCAAACGCAAAAAAACCTGCTTTTTTTCAAAGCAGGTTTTTATATTTGGTGGGTCGTGAGCGATTCGAACGCTCGACCAACGGATTAAAAGTCCGCTGCTCTACCGACTGAGCTAACGACCCGATAAGCTGTGCATTATAGAGATGGGGCACACAGCTGTCAACACTTTTTTAAACTTTTTTATTCGACGACGATTTTCGGGAAGCGGCTGCTGAAGTCTTTGCCTTTATCGGCAATGGCCAGTGCAATTTGGAAGGCGGCTTCGGTGTAGATGTCGGCGATAGTTTGGTTGTTTTCAAACAAGGCCGAAGATGTACCGCTGTCCATGGCTTCGCGTACAGGCAGGCTCAACGGAAGCTGGCCGAGCAATGGTACGTTCAAACGCTCTGCCAGGTTTTTACCGCCTTCTGCGCCAAAGATTGCTTCAGCATGGCCGCAGTTGGTGCAAATATGGACAGACATGTTTTCCAAAACGCCCAAAATCGGAATATTGACTTTGTTGAACATATCCACGGCTTTGCGTGCATCAATCAGGGCGATGTCTTGCGGCGTGGTGACGACAACGGAGCCGGTTACGGGGATTTTTTGCGACAGGGTCAATTGGATATCGCCGGTACCGGGCGGCAGGTCAATGAAGAGATAATCGACATTGTCCCATTCGCTTTGGAACATAAGCTGTTGCAAGGCTTGGCTGACCATCGGGCCGCGCCAAACGACGGCTTGGTCGGTATCGACCAGAAAACCGATGGACATCACTTGAATGCCGCTTTCGGCTTCAACGGGAATGAGTTTTTTGTTTTGTTGGTCGGATTTGCGGTCTTGTACGCCGAGCATGGTGGGCTGGCTTGGGCCGTACAGGTCGGCATCGAGTACGCCGACGCGCGCGCCCATTCTGGCCATTGCGGTGGCAAGGTTGGCAGTGGTCGTTGATTTGCCGACGCCGCCTTTGCCCGATGCAACGGCGATAATGTTTTTCACGCCTTTGATGGTTGCTACGCCGGGTTGAACTTTATGCGTACCGATTTCGGTATCGATACTCAAGTGAATGTGGGTATCGCCGGTATGCGAAATGACGGCTTCTTGAACGGCGTTGGCAATGTCTGCGGCAATATGGGCAACTGGGAACGCGAATTTCAGGCCGATATGCAGGCCGTCTGAATGCTCTTCCAGAAGCGAAACGGCTTTTTCGCTGCCCAAAGTGCGTATTGTGGTGGGAATCAACACGGCATCGAGTGCGGTTCGGATGGCTGGGATATTCATAATCTGCCTCTTGAATGTGGGAAATTGTTTATGTGCGCGATTTGTCGTGCGACAAATCTGCCAAATTATACCCTTGAACGCCATGTAAGGGATACGCCCGAAAAACTTCAGGCTGCCTGAAACATCGGGCAGCCTGAAAAGAGGGGCAACTGAAACGCGGCCTTATTCGCTCAAGAGCGCAATGTCGGCAACTGCGTTCATTTGTTCTGCCAAGCGGTTCAGCAGGTTCAAACGGTTTTGCTTCACGGCGGCATCTTCAGCCATAACCATCACGCCGTCGAAGAATGCATCGACTTGCGGCTTGACGGAAGCCAGTTCGGACAAAGCAGTTTGGAAATTGCCTTCGGCAACGGCGGCGGCAATTTTCGGCTGCAAACCTTGCGCGGCAGCATACAGGGCTTTTTCTTCGTCTTGTTGCAACAGGCTTTCGTTAACCGCGCCCAACTCGGCATCGGCTTTTTTCAGCAGGTTTTGCACGCGTTTGTTGGCTGCGGCCAATGCGGCGGCTTCGGGCAGCTGTTTGAACGCGGCAACGGCCTGCAGTTTGGCCACTACGTCGTCCAAACGGCGCGGCTGTTTCGCCAATACGGCGGCAACGATGTCTTGCGGATAATCGTTTTGCAGCAACACGGCCAAACGCGCCTGCATGAAGTCGGCGGTTTCAGACGGCGTTTTCTCGTTGAGCAAACCTTGCGGGAAGCTGTTGAAGGCCGTCTGAATCAGTTCGTTTACGTCCAAACCGTACTGCATCAGCATACGCAAAATACCCAAGGCGGCACGGCGCAGGGCGTATGGGTCTTTGTCGCCGGTCGGAATCAGGCCGATGCCCCAAATGCCGACCAAGGTTTCCAGTTTATCGGCCAAAGCAACGGCGGTTGCCACTTTGCCCTTTGGCAGGTTGTCGCCGGCAAAACGCGGTTGGTAATGTTGCTCGATGGCTTCGGCGATTTCTTCGGTTTCGCCGTCCAAGCGGGCATAGTATTTACCCATGGTGCCTTGCAGTTCGGGGAACTCGCCGACCATTTCGGTTACCAAGTCGGCTTTGGCCAAACGTGCGGCGCGCTCGGCTGCGGCGGCATCCGCACCCAAAGCTTTGGCGATATGGGCGGCAATGCTTTGCAGGCGTTCGATGCGCTCGGCTTGCGAACCGATTTTGTTGTGGTAAACCACGCTGGACAATTTCGGCAGGCGGCTTTCCAAAGTCGCTTTTTGGTCTTGTTTGTAGAAGAACTCGGCATCAGACAGGCGCGCGCGCAAAACGCGTTCGTTGCCTTGGATGATGTGTGACGAATCTTCGGTTTGCAGATTGGACACCAGCAGGAAGCGGTTCATCAACTTGCCGTTTTGGTCGAGCAGCGGGAAGTATTTTTGGTTTTGCTGCATGGTCAGAATCAAACATTCCTGCGGTACGGCGAGGAAGTGTTCTTCAAAACCGGCTTCCAATACCACAGGCCATTCGACCAATGCGGTCACTTCGTCCAACAATGCTTCATCGGCGGCAACGGTCGCGTTCAGACGGCCTGCCTGCTCGTTCAAGGCCGTCTGAATGGCGGCTTTGCGTTCGGCAAACGATGCTTCCACTTTGCCTTGCTCGCGCATTTGTGCGGCGTAGCTGTCGGCATTTTCAATGGCGATTTCGCCACTGGAGAGGAAACGGTGACCCAATGTTTTGTTGCCGCTTTGCAGGCCCAAGACGTTGACGTTTACGATGTCGCCGCCGTGCAGCACGATCAGCCCGTGAACAGGGCGCACGAAGGTAAACGTGCTGCTGCCCCAACGCATCACTTTCGGAATCGGCAGTTTCTTAACCGCTTGATTGATAATATCTTCCAAGAGCCCGCCCAGCGGTTTGCCGGTTTGGACGTATTCGTAGGCGTACACGTCTTGCTTGCCGTCGTGGACGATGGTCAAGTCTTCGATTTTCGCACCCGCACCGCGCGCAAAACCTTCCAAAGCCTTAGTCGGCGCACCGTCTTTCATGGTATTCGCCACGGCAGGGCCTTTTTTCACAATTTTTTGATCGGCTTGAACGGCTTTCACGTTTTTGACTTGAACGGCCAAACGGCGCGGAGAAGCGTAGGCAGTGTATTCGGCTGCGCCGTCAATCAGTTGCGCCTTTTCCAAGCCTTCGGCAACGGAAGCGGCAAAATGGTTGCCCAAATTATTGAGGGCTTTTGGCGGGAGTTCTTCAGTGAGAAGTTCGATTAAAAGGGTTTGGGTTGTCATGTGCTTATCGTTAAATAGGAAATTGGTTGACGTCTGAATACGGCATCATGCGGTTTTCAGACGCAAGGTTAATTGAATTGACGGCGATTTTATCATTTTCAGACGGCCTGTGGCTGTCTTTCACAAACAATTTGCCCGATTTTCAAGCCACTTCGTCCGCAACAGCTTCAATTCGCAGCGCGGATATACGGCAAACCACTGGTTTCGTCGTATTCGGGAATGTCGCTTCCGGCAAACAGCGCACCGGCCAAACGCACGGCCGCGCCGGTAACGGCCGGGGAAATCATAAAGCCGTGGCGGAACAGGCCGTTGACTTCAATCAGGCGGCGTTCGCGGTTGAAGCGGATTTCGGGGTTGTGGTGGTTTAAAGTCGGGCGCAGGCCGGTGGTCAGTTCCAAAAGGTTTGCCTCGCCAAATGCCGGATGCACGGCGTACAGCGCGGACAAAAGTTCCAAACCGGAACGCACGCTGGCCGGCGCTTGGCTTTCGCTTTCGATTTGGGTCGCACCAATCACAAAAATATGGTTTTCCTTCGGCGCGATATACAAAGGATAGCGCGGATGCAGCAGACGCACGGGGCGGGACAGCTCAATTTCGGGGGCGTAAACGCGCGCCACTTCGCCGCGAACGCCGCGCAAAACGCTTTCAGACGGCCTGTTCCACGCGCTCTTTGCACCATAACCGCGGCAGTCAATGACCCAATCGTATTGCGCTGCCAAATCTTCGACTTCGCGTTCGCACGACCAATGACACGCTACATTCATCGACTCCAAAGCATCGGCCAACGCATTCAATACCTGCCGTCCGTCCAACTGCCCTTCTGTCGGCAGATACAGGCCGTCTGAAAACCGCCCTGCCAGTTGCGGCTCGTTGGCTGCGATTTCATCCGCGTTCCAACGTATGGTTTCATGTTCCGCCACGCCGCCGCGCTTCAAATGACGGGCAAACTCGGCAGAAAGCGGCTTGTCCTGCGTGTGCCAGACAATCAGGCTGCCGTTTTCCTGTATCATCACCGGCGTATTCAGGCGGCCGACAATCGCGCGCCAAAGCGCAATGCTTTGTTTGCCCAAACGGATGACTTCGGGCGTTGCCTCCACCGCTTCGGCAGACGGCGCCAGCATGGCCGCGGCAACATAAGCGGCGGCTTGCGCGCCGTTGCGTTCGCCTTTCTCAAACAACTCGACCGAAATGCCCTGCTCTGCCAGTTGGAACGCCATCAGACGGCCCGACAGACCGCCACCGAGTACCGTAACCTTAGACATCAGTTTCTCCTTGTTTTTAATATATAAATAAGCAGCATATTTTAGAACTTGTTTTGCTATATCACAATATCGACACAAAATGAGAACAGTTTTTGCATACCATGCTCAAACTGAATCAGTAATACGCAAACAAAAAGCTTCCCTCTATACCCGACAGTTACCGCTTCAAGCTGCCAATCAGCTTTTATAAAAATATCTTCCTTACATAAAACCTACTATTTGAAGTGAGTGTGTTGCGACGGCAAATCAAATTATATTGACGCGTTAAATACGCCTGCCTGCTTATCCGAACTTCACTTCTGCCCCGAATACTTCCTGCCATAGTTTTCGCACATTGCCGTAGTGGGTCAGCAACTCGTCCGTTACTTCGGTTTTTTTGGCATCGCGCAGTTTGGTGTTGTGTTGCTGCTGGCGGTAGAAGCGGTAGGCGGTGCGGCTTTGTTCGGCGAGGGTTTTGTCGATGAGGCCGCAGTCGGCGGCGATGTTCAATAGGGCGATGTTGCCGTAGTTATCGAGGAGTTGCGGATACTGGCGGGCATGGGCAAGTATCAGATATTGGACGATAAATTCAACATCGACCACGCCGCCGCGCGCGTATTTGACGTTGCTGTCGGCAGGCGGGTGGGTGGGAAACATTTTTTCGCGCATTTCGATGATTTCGCCTGCTAAAACGGTTTGGTCGCGTTCAGCGGTCAGCATCTCAGTACGGATACGATCGAAGGCCATCTGAACATCAGGCGTACCGCAGATAAAACGGGCGCGGGTGAGGGACTGGTGTTCCCATGTCCATGCGTTTTCACGTTGGTATTTTTCAAAGGCAGCGATGCTGTGGGCGAGGAAACCTGCATCGCCGTTGGGACGCAGGCGCAGGTCGGTTTCGTAGAGGCTGCCTGCGCCGGTAGCGGCGGAAAGCCAGTTGGTTAGGCGGCGGGCGAGGCGGCTGTACACGTCGCCTGCATCGGGATGAGGGTCGTCATAAAGATAGACCAAGTCGAGATCGGAGGAATAGCTGAGCTCTTTACCGCCCAGTCTGCCGTAGCCGATGATGGCAAATTGCGGCGCATCACGGTGTTTTTTGGGCATATCCGCCCACGCGCACGGCAGGGCGGCGGCAAGGATGGTGTCGGCAAGTGCGGAGAGCTGGTCGGAAAGTGATTCTACCGTCCACAATCCGGCAAGGTCTTGAACGGCTAGGCGGAAGACTTGGGCGTGTTGGAAATGGCGCAGTGTGTCCATTTGTGCTTCGGTGTCGCCGCCGCAGGCTTTGAGATCGTTTGAAAGTGAGGCGGCAAGGGCCGGCCAGTCGAACGCGGTATCCAAAAGCTGCGTGCTGATGAGTTCGTCCAGCAAAATCGGATATTTGCTCAGATACGCCGCCACCCATGAGCTTTGGCTCATGATTTGTGCCAGATGAGCCAAGGTTTGCGGATGTTCGTTGAGGAAGGCGAGATAGGCGGAGCGGCGGCTGATGTTTTCGAGAAAGTCAAACAGCCGCATTAATGTGTCGGTCGGGTTGGGTTGCTCGGCCGCCGCCTGTACCAACAGCGGCACAATGGCGTCGAAACGCGGCTGGGCGTGGGCGGAAAGGTGGCGGTATTTATGGCCGTTGCGGATTTGGTCAAGCCGCGTGGCGATGGTTTCGGCATCAAACCCATATTCTTTCAGACGGCCTAGCCGTTCTTCTTCATCGGGTTTTTCCTGCCATGCCCATTGCCATTCGCTGTTGCTTTGCGTTTGCTCTTCGGGTTCACTCAAAATTTCGTTGAACAACTGATTGACTTTGTTCCGATGCACATTGAGGCCGTCTGAAAAAGCAGCATAGCTGTCGAAACCCATGCTTTCGGCGAGCAGTTGTTGCTGTTCGGGCGAGGTGGGCAGAGTTTGGGTTTGCTGGTCGTCCCAGTATTGCAGGCGGTGTTCGACGTCGCGCAGGAATCGGTAGGCGGCCAGCAGGGTTTCGACGTTTTCAGACGGCATGATGCCCAGCTCGGCAAGTTTCTTCAGCGTTTCCTGCGTGCCTTTCAGTTGCAGCGCGCGCATTTGTCCGCCGCGTATCATTTGGAAAATTTGGGCGATAAATTCGACTTCGCGGATGCCGCCCGCGCCGAGTTTGATGTTGTCCGCCATACCTTTTTTGCTGACTTCGCTGCGGATTTGGCGGTGCAGGTTGCGCATCGCTTCATACGCGCTGTAATCCAGATATTTGCGGAACACAAAGGGGCGCACCAGCGATTTGATGTCGTTCGGATACGGCGTAACCACGCGGCCTTTGCACCACGCATAACGCTCCCATTCGCGCCCCTGTGTAATCAGATATTGCTCCAGCGCGGTTTCACTCAACACCAGCGCGCCCGAATCGCCGTCCGGCCGCAGCCGCATATCGACGCGGAACACCTGCCCGTCGGCGGTAATGTCGTTCAACAATGCAATCAATTTCTGCCCGACTTTGGTGAAAAACTCCTGATTCCCCCGTTCGCGCCTGCCGTCGGTGTCGCCCGATTCGGGATAGACGAAAATCAAATCGATGTCGGAAGACACGTTCAACTCATAGCCGCCCGCCTTGCCCATCGCTACCACGCTCAAATGCTGCGGCGATTTCGTATAACGCCCGATCGGCGTGCCGTACATATCCCGATAATAGGCGTAGGAAAAGTCCAATGCGGTATTGACGGCAAAATCGGCAAACAGCGTAATCGTGCGGGTTACTTCGTTCAAATCGCTGATGCGGTTTATATCGCGCACGATAATCTGCGACACGACATAGCGGCGCAACTCGCGCAACTGCCGCGCCAATTCTTCCTCGTTTTCTTCCGCGCGGATTTTGTCCCAATCGGCAAAAGCTTGAAAATCAGCTTCGGTCAAAACCTTGTCCAACATGGGCAGGAAAATTTCAGGCTTGAGTTTGCCGTTGTCGAGCTGGCGGGCGAGAAAAAGGGAATAACGGCGGGCAGTATCGAGGCGGTTCATAATCTTTGCCTGAATAAACAGAAAAGACCATCATAGCAAGGTTTCAGGCCGTCTGAAACCCACGCTTTCCCCTATCCGTGCAATCGGCTAAAATACCAACCTTTGCAACCCCACATAAGGAAACCACCATGACCCGTATGGTTCACTGCGTCAAACTCGGCAAAGAAGCCGAAGGCATGAAATTTCCGCCGCTGCCCAACGAATTGGGCAAACGCATTTTTGAAAACGTTTCCCAAGAAGCATGGATGGCTTGGACCCGTCACCAAACCATGCTGATCAACGAAAACCGCTTAAGCCTTGCCGATCCGCGCGCGCGCGAATACCTCGCCCAGCAGATGGAACAATACTTCTTCGGCGACGGAGCAGATGCCGTACAAGGCTACGTTCCGCAAGAGCCTAAATAAGCATTGAAAAGCCAAGGCCGTCTGAAACCCGATTTTCAGACGGCCTTTAAAATTCCCGATTGCCCCGCATATTAGGCAAATAGAACAGATAAATCATACAAACCCATGATTCTCTGTTAGAATCCAAATTTCATTTATTTCAATCCACACTGGAGCAAACGCCATGCAAAACGACGTTTACGACTATACCTCGCAAGGCTCGGTTGCCAAAAATACCGTCCTGCAAAAAACCTACCGCCTGCTCGGCCTGTCTTTCATTCCTGCCATTGCCGGCGCATTCTTTTCCGCCAAAACAGGCTTTAACATTTTCGCCATGTTCGGTTCATACTATGTTGCCCTGGCCGCCTTCTTCGGCTTTTTCTACGGCATGACCTTCCTGATCGAGAAAAACCGTTACAGCAACGTCGGCGTAGCCCTGTTGATGATCTTCACTTTCGGTATGGGCCTTGCCATTAGCCCTATGTTGCAATACACCCTGTCTATTAACAACGGCGCGCAAATCGTCGGCACAGCCGCCGCCATGACCGCCGGTGTATTCTTCACCATGTCCGCTATGGCACGCCGCACCACAATGAACATGAACAAACTCGGCAGCTTCCTCGGTGCCGGCGCCATCGTGCTCATGATTGCCGTTGTGGCCAACATCTTCCTCAACATCCCTGCCCTGAGCCTGACCATCGCGGCCGGCTTCGTTGTCTTCAGTTCCCTGATGATTATGTGGCAGGTGCGTGCCGTTATCGACGGTGGTGAAGACAGCCACATCAGCGCGGCGCTGACCATCTTCATCTCCATCTACAACATTTTCAGCAGCCTCTTGAGAATCCTCATCTCTATTAGCGGTGACGACTGATAAAGCCGCAAAGGCCGTCTGAAATTTCAGACGGCCTTTTTGATTTTTGACATCACCGGCAAACTCCCCTATCCTGAACGTACACAAACCCCATTCCCAACCCAAAATGACCACGACCACTCCGCGCCGTGCAGTGTACGCAGGCAGCTTCGACCCTCCCACCCTCGGCCACCTGTGGATGATACAGGAAGCCCAATCCCTCTTTGACGAACTCATTGTCGCCATCGGCACCAATCCCGAAAAGCGCAGCACCTACACCATAGAAGAACGCCGCGCCATGCTCGATGCCATTACCCACCCCTTCCCCAATGTCCGCATCAGCGTGTTTGAAAACCGCTTTTTGGTCGATTATGCCCGCGAAGCCAAAGCCAATTTTATCGTCCGCGGCATCCGTTCCGCCGCCGACTACGAATACGAACGCTCGATGCGCTACATCAACAGCGACATCGCCCCCGAAATCTCCACCGTCTTCCTGATGCCGCCGCGCGAAATAGCCGAAGTATCCTCCACCATGGTCAAAGGCCTGGTCGGCCCACAAGGCTGGCGCGACATGATAGGCCGCTACCTCCCCGACCCCGTCTATCAAAAAATCCTGCAAGACCACGAAACAAACACATAAAACAAAGGCCGTCCGAACATTTCAGACGGCCTTCCAATTTTCATTGATTATTTACGGGCAGACGTCAACGCCTGCAGGTTTTGATTCAACGTTTCCATGTCCAACCAACCGGCGGCAATAAACAGCATCAAAATCACCGTACCCACACACAGCACGCCGATACCATACAACAGATAGCCCACCAAAACACGGCCTACCGTCGCATTCCCCATCCACATCAAACCGCGTACCTGCACCACAAAAACCCAAGCCTGCCACAGCAGCGCAAACGCAGCCAACGCCGGCACATACAACACCAGCAACAGCGGCAGCAGCAAAGCCTCAGACACCAAAATAAAGCCCCACAAAGGCAACCGGGGCGCACCGTAATAATGCAGCACCTTGCGCATCGAGCGGCTCAACACCAACCATTTCACAATCACCAAAATCACCGACAGGCACACCGCCGCCGCGCCACTGCCAAACAAAGGCGACATGCTGGCCGCGTTCACCACACCCAACAGCAGCAACACCGCCGCCATCACCAAAGGTGAATACAAATACGTCTCCGGCGAACGATAGCGCAAACGCAAAACATCCCACATATCACGAACAAACACATACAGCATGGCATAAATCCAAAGCAAAAAAGCCGATTGTATCTTAGGCCGTCTGAAAATCAAACCAGCAAACCTAAAAACCGCCAATTAAAACGAAAAATAATTCAATACAAAACAAAATCTTAATTTACCGCCTCAAAAATAAAGCCTACAAACGCTTGCACAAGGCAACGAAATTTGGTTTAATTCACATCTCGCAACGAAACACGCGAAGGCCAGATAGCTCAGTTGGTAGAGCAACGGATTGAAAATCCGTGTGTCGGCGGTTCGATTCCGCCTCTGGCCACCACCAACCGCATTGAAGCGGTTATTTTTTTGTCTATACAATTTGCACGCATGTTTTAAGCGCAAATCCCGTTCCAGACCATGCGTCCCGATTTCCACACAAGGCCGTCTGAAAAATTTCAGACGGCCGTTGTTCATGTTGGCATGGCATAAAAATCCGCTTCTCCGCTCCATTCCGACAGAATACGGCGCTTCCATCCAAATCGGTTGAAACCTTCGTGAACATACTGAATATGAATAAAGTTCAAGGCAGGTCGGTTTACTATATAATACCGTCCAAACCAACCATAACTTACTCATTGCAGGGAAGATAATGAAAAAAGTGCTGATTATGCATTACTCGCAAACGGGGCAGCTCTCCAGCCTGGCGCGAAATTTTGCCGCGCCGTTGCAAACAGCCGGGATACAGGTCGATTGCGTCAATATCGTACCGGAGCAGGCATTTCCGTTTCCATGGCCGTTTTGGCGTTTTTTCGATACTTTTCCTGAAACCGTCCATTTAAAACCCGCCCCGATTCTGCCACCGCAAATTCCATCCGAAGATTACGATGTGGTGGTTATTGCCTACACCGTTTGGTTCCTCTCTCCTTCGCAACCGATTACCGCCTTTTTGCAACGCGAAGAAACGCGCCGCCTGTTAGACGGCAAACCGGTCATCACGCTTATCGGCTGCCGCAATATGTGGCTGGGCGCGCAGGAAAAAATGAAATCTTTGCTGAAACAAAACGGCGCCAAACTCATCGGCAACATCGTAAAAATCGATGACTGCAACAGCGCGGCAAGTTTCATTACCACGCCCGCATGGATGCTGACCGGCGACAAACGCTATTTCCGCTCCCTGCCCTCCGCCGGCATTGCTGAAGAAGAATTGGCGGATGCGGCGCGGTTTGGGACGAAATTGCGCGATACACTATTGAACCAACAGCCTTTGGACGAAACCCTGTTTCAAAATATGGGTGCGGCGACAGTGAATGAAAAACTGATTTTCAGCGAACGCGCCGCCGGTCGCAGCTTCTTCATCTGGGGCAAGCTTTTGATGGCGGCAGGCCGTATTTCTCCGCTCTTGCGCCGTGCCTTGTTGTGCTTCTACATCGTCTTTTTATTGGCGATGATTTTGGTGGTTTTACCCATCAGTGTAATTTTGAAAAAACTGCTGCATCCGCTGCTCAAAGGCCGTCTGAAAAAGCTGGCGGACTATTATGAACAACCGTCAGGCAGATAATCTGTTTCAGACGGCTTCAAACCAGGAATCCATCATGCCCGAAGTTATCCACTACCCCGAACGCCGTCGCTTTCAAATCGACATTGACGGTTTGGAAGCAGGCTATATCAGCTATACCGAACACAACGGCGGCTGGGACGTAAACCATACCGAGGTCTCGCCCAACTTCCGTCATCGCGGCATTGCCAAACTGCTGGTGAGCGCGCTGATGGAGTACGCCGAAACACACTACATCCCGTTGACTGCAAGCTGCGACTACGCGGCGCGGTTTATCGGTTGAATATTTTGACAAACACATCATGACATCGAATAACACACTCAAAGACGTTTATCTCAACCGCGTTTCTGCCTTCCTGCCCAATGCCCCCGTCGGCAATGACGAAATGGAAGCCGTCCTCGGCATGGCAGGCGATGTACCTTCACGCGTGCGCCGTATGATTTTGCGTTCCAACGGTATTTTGTCGCGCCATTACGCCATCGATCCCGAAAGTCGCCGGACGACGCACACCAATGCCGAATTGGCTGCCGAAGCGGTCAACGGACTGTTTGCCCAAGGCGTTCCAGCAGAAGCCATCGGCAGCCTGGCATGCGCCACTTCCTATCCCGACCAAACCATGCCCGGACACGGCGTGATGGTGCATGGTTTGCTGGATATGCCGCCTTGCGAAGTGTTCAGCATGGCAGGCGTATGCGCGGCAGGTGTGGCGGCGATGAAACACGCTTACAACGCCGTACGCACCGGCGAACACGCACATGCGGTTTCCGTTGCTTCCGAAAACGCCTCGGCGGTCATGCGCGGCGAAGTATTCCAAAGTGAAACCGACCATAAAAAACTGGAAAACGCGTCCCCCGAAATCGGGTTTGAAAAAGACTTTTTGCGCTGGATGCTGTCTGACGGCGCAGGCGCGGTGTATCTGTCCGACCGCCCCAATTCAGACGGCCTCAGCCTGAAAATCCATTGGATAGACCTGCTTTCCTACGCCAACGAAATGCCGCCCTGCATGTATGCCGGCGCAGAATTCCGCGACGGCGTATTTGAAGGCTGGAAACACGCCGATGCCGATTACGGCCGCCGCCACAGCCTGATGGCGGTCAAACAAGACGTCAAACTGCTGAACGAAAACATCGTCCGCTATACAGTGGAAAAACCCCTCTCCCAAATCGCCGCCAAACACGGCATCCGCGCCGAAGAAATCGATTGGTTCCTGCCACACTACTCTTCCGGCTTTTTCCGCGACCGCCTTTCAGACGGCCTGAAAAACATCGGCTTCGACATTCCGCAGGAAAAATGGTTTACCAATCTGCACAGTAAGGGCAACACGGGTTCGGCCTCGATTTACATCATCCTTGAAGAATTTATGCGCACCTTTCCCATCGAACACGGCCAAAAAATCCTGTGTTACGTTCCGGAAAGCGGCCGTTTTTCAACATGTTTCATGCTTTTGGAAGCAGTAAAGGCCGTCTGAATGAAGATTGACGACATTCCTCAAGACAACAGCGCCAGCTACCACGGCCACCGCAAAGTCATCTACGGCACCCGCGACGGCCACTACGAAGCGGCCACCAGCAACGGTTGGCAGGACGAAGCCTACGCCACCGAAATGGCGGTGTGTGAACTCGATGCCCAAACGCAGGCCGCGCGCGAAGCCGTCGAAAAAGGCGAATATTCGCCGCTGTACTACCATATGTTCCGCTGCCGTTATGATGAAACCGGCTTAGCCATGGCGGCAGGCGTATGGAAATGGCAGCTGCGGCGGCATTTCCGCCCCGAAGTATTCGTCAAACTATCGGCCAAAACCCTGCAAAAATACGCCGATGCCTGCCAAATCAGCATAGACGGCCTCAAACAAACCAATATTTAAAGCCCCTCATGATTACCCTGCATTCGCTCGACCAATCCCGCGCCCTGCGCATTGTTTGGCTGCTTGAAATCCTCGGTACGCCTTACCGTCTACAAACCTACCGCCGCCATCCCGACATTTTGCTCGCCCCTGACGAACTCAAAACCATCCATCCCTTGGGCAAATCGCCTTTATTGGATGATAACGGCTTTATCTTGGCGGAAAGCGGCGCGATTACCGACTATCTGATTCAAACCTACGGCAACGGCCGTCTGATGCCCGAACGCGGCAGCCGCGAATACTGGCAATATCAACGCTGGCTGCATTATGCCGAAGGTTCGCTGATGCCGTTATTGCTGCTCGGACTGGTGTTCCGCCGAATTGAAAGCGCGCCCATGCCGTTTTTCGTCAAACCGATTGCCCGCAAAATCAGCGGCAGCGTCAAAAGCAGCTTTATCCATCCGCAAGCCGCGCTGCATCTTGCCCATATCGACAGCGAGTTGGAAAACCGCGAATGGTTGGTCGGCAACAGCCTCAGCGGTGCCGACATCATGATGAGCTATCCGCTGCAAGCCGCGGCCGACCGCTTCGATTTTGCCGATTACCCCAATATCCGCGCTTATTTGCAACGCATCGAAGCGCATAAAGCCTACCGCCGCGCCGTTGAAAAAGCAGGTTCGCCTTTATTGAAACTCGACAAATAAAACAAGGCCGTCTGAAACGTTTTCAGACGGCCTGAAACCTTGGTTCACTTATCGAACAGCTTTGCGGTAAACGGCGTTTTTACCCAAGCGCCGCCCGAGTGCTTTGTTCCCCCTCGCTGTTCCACTATAATGGCAATCCATATCTTTCTAAAAAATAACACCATGCCAACCGACAACCGCCCGACTCTTGCCATCGACACCAGCACATCCTTTTTGTCTATCGCATTGGAACATCAAGGCGAAATCTACCTGTTCCACGAAAACGTCGGCACCAAGCAATCCGAACAAATCCTGCCGCAAATCGAATGCCTCTTCAAAGAAGTGGGCATCACGGCTGCCGATTTGGGCTGCATCGTTTATGCACAAGGCCCCGGCGCATTTACCGGCCTGCGTATCGGCGCGGCGGTTGCACAAGGTTTGGCCACACCGTTTGACACGCCCATGATCGGCATTCCCTGCCTCGATGCCACAGCTTCGCTGCTACCGCCATCAAGCTGCGTACTGGCGGCCACCGATGCGCGTATGGGCGAAGTGTTCTACGCATGGTTTGATACGCAAAACCACGTCCGCTTGAGCGACTATACGGTTGGCAAAGCCGCCGCCATTGCCGCGCCCGAAGGCAAAACGCCTACCGGCGGCATCGGCAATGCCTTTGCCCTCGCCGACAAGCCGCCTTTTGACGGTCAGGCCGATATGCCGACCGCCGCCGACTATCTCAAACTTGCCCACAGCGGCCGCTATCCTGCTGCTGACGCAGCGCACGCCGAGCTGCTCTACGTCCGCAACAAAATTGCCCTGACCGCGCAAGAGCAAGCCCAACAAAAGGCCAAACCGTGAACCTGCGCCCAGCCGTACTTGCCGACTGCCCCATCCTTGCCTCCATCGACGCACAAGGCAATCCTTCGTCGTGGACGGCGCAGCAGTTTGAGTCAGCGGTTCAACACCATCCCGACAGCGTTTGGCTCAGCCAGGCAGACCACCAAATTACCGGCTTTATCGTATGGCAAACCGTATTTGACGAATCCGAGCTGCACCTGATTGCCGTCGCGCCCGAATACCGCCGCCAAGGCATTGGGTCCGCCTTGCTGCAACACTGGCAAAACGCAGTGCAACAGCAAGGCGCAACCCGATTGCTGCTCGAAGTCCGCGCAAACAATGAAACCGCGCAACGGCTCTACCGCAAACACGGCTTCCAAACCTGCGGCCGCCGCAAAAACTACTACGTCCTGCCCGACGGTGGCAGCGAAGATGCCGTATTGATGGAGAAATCATGTTAAGCAGCCGCTACCTGCACCTGCACGAAGCCTTGGGCTTGGGCCCGATGTGGCTGAACCAAAACGCCAAAATCATCCATGCCGCGCCTCAAACCGCAGCATCAGCCGCACCCGTCCGCCCCAAAGCCATTGCTGCCGATACCGCGCAAGCCGTGCGTACTTTATCCGCAGGTGCCAATCAGGCACGCACTGCCGCCATTGCCACAGCGCAAACGGCCAAACCTGCTGTCCGCGCTCCCGAAGCATCACCCAAAGCCATTGCCGAAACACCGGCAAAAACAGAAAAAGCCGCGCATTCAGACAATCTGCCCCGTCTTGACGTAACCATCAGGCCGTCTGAAATCATGGTGGTCAGCATTTGCCCGTCCACCGAAGATAGCCTGCACGGTACGCTGTTTAGCGGCGACGTCGGCACGCTTCTCGACAACATCCTCGCCGCCATCGGCCTCAAGCCCGAGCAGGCGCATAAAACCGCATGGGTCAAAACCGCGCCCGTGTTCACCGCCCTGCCCGATGCCGAACACATCCACTCCGAGCTTGCCGAAATGCAAAACGAGCTGACCGCTTCGCAAGCGCGCGCAGTCTTATTTCTCGGCAAAATCTTCGACAGCCCCGACATGCTCGGGCTGATGAACGAATTGTGTGCAGAGCGGCCGCATTTCGTCATTCCCCACCCCGCCCGCCTGCTGATGCAGCCGCAACTCAAAGCGCAGGCATGGCAAATCTTAAAGCCACTGAAACAGCTTTTGGCCAAGGCCGTCTGAACATTCTGTTCAATCTGAAATCAAGTTTTCACCAACAAAAAAGGGCGTGTTCGACACGCCCTAATGTTTATCAATATTCCGCCGAATGCCAGAAAGGCTGACCCACCGTCGGCGTACTGGCGCGCGCTTTCTCACGCGCCTCCACAGGTTCCGCCTCATAAGCCAGACGACCGGACTCGACCGCAAGCGCAAAAGCGCGTGCCATATTGACCGGATCGCCACTACGGGAAACGGCGGTATTCAGCAACACGCCGTCAAAACCCCATTCCATCACTTGCGCCGCCTGCGAAGGCAAACCCAAGCCCGCGTCGATAATCAACGGCGTATCGGGCAGACGTTCGCGCAGGACTTTCAGCGCATAGGCGTGAACCGCGCCCAAACCCGTGCCAATCGGCGCCGCCCACGGCATCAACGCCTGACAGCCTGCATCAAGCAATCTGCGGCAGGCAATCAAATCTTCGGTGCAATAAGGCAGCACTTTGAAGCCGTCTTTAATCAGGATTTCCGCCGCTTCAACCAGTTGGAACACATCCGGCTGCAACGTGTCATCATCGCCGATAAGTTCGAGCTTGATCCAATCGGTATCAAACACTTCGCGCGCCATTTGCGCAGTGGTCACAGCTTCCTGCACGCTTTGACAGCCTGCGGTATTGGGCAACACAGGCACACCCATTTCTTCCAACAACGACCAAAAACCCTGCCCGTGCGCTTCGCCGCCGCTGCCGGCGCGGCGCAATGAAACGGTAATCATCGCCGGTTGCGCGATTTGGACAGACTGCTTGAGGATTTCCGGCGTCGGATAAGCAGCCGTACCGAGCAGCAGCCGTGAAGGGAAAGTTTCTCCGTATAGGGTAAACATGATGGATTCCTTTGTATTGTTTTTTAGATTTTAAGCATAAGGCAATCGGGCAACCCTGCCCGATATTCAAACAGGCAAAAGTCGGGCGCAAATACCCGACCTGTTGATTGCAAACCGCCTAGCCGCCGACTACCGGCCGCACGATATCGACTTTGTCGTTTTCGTTCAAAACCGTTTCCGCATACGCGCCTTTGGCGACAAATCCAGTATTCACGGCGACGGCAAAAGGCTTTTGCGGCACGGTTTGGGCAATAAGGTCGGCAACGGTTGTGCCGTTTAATGTGATGGTTTCATTGTTCAATATAATCTTCATGATGTTTGCTCCTCTTGTCAGACTTCTTATTTTCAGACGGCCTTATTCATTCCACAAAGCCTGAAACGCTTTAACCACCGCTTCGGGATTTTCCGCTTCGGTCACGGCGCGGACAACGGCGAGTGAGGAAACGCCGGTGGCAAGTACGGCTTCGGCATTGTTCAAATCGATGCCGCCGATGGCAACGACGGGCGTACCGCGTGCCTGTCTGACGTATTCGCGCAGTTTGTCCAAACCTTGCGGCGCGGTCGGCATTTGTTTGGTCGTAGTCGGGAAAATCGCGCCACTGGCGACATAGCTGGGGTGTACGGACAAGGCGCGGTCGAGTTCGGCAACGGAGTGCGTACTCAAGCCCAAGCGCAAACCGGCGGCTTCAATCGCGGCAAGGTCGGCGGTGTCCATGTCTTCCTGTCCGAGATGCACGCCGTATGCGCCCGCTTCTATCGCTTCGCGCCAGTGGTCGTTGATGAAAAGCTGGGTTGCGCTGTTTTGACAGGCGGCGACGCAACGTTCGATTTCACGTTTCAACTCGTCGCCATGCAGGATTTTACAGCGCAGTTGCACCGTGTCGGCACCTGCTTTGACCATGCGCTCGACCCAGTCAGCAGTGGGAACAACGGCGTAAAATTTCAGGGGAGATTTGAGTGGCGGGAAGGTCATAACGGCTCCGAAAGGAATAATTCGTTGTTATATTATCAGAAAAGGCCGTCTGAATAATATTTGTTTTCAGACGGCCTGATTGAAAAAATGAATATTGCCCTATTCGGCTTTGGCTTTATAAAAATATGAACATACTGATGGGTTATCAAAATGAGTGCCATATTGGCGCCCCACATTCGGAGACCCAACCCATGAAAAAAATTTCTCTTGTTAGCCGCCCTTCCCTTACTGTTTACCACTTATTCAAATGCCGCCACGCCTAAAGCGGAAGCTTCAAAACCAGCTTCGGCACACAAACAAACCAAGCAGCGTTTTTCCGGCAAAATCACCGGCTATCAAACCGCCGAGCATTTGTTCTCCGTACGCAAGGGCGACCGCCTGCGCATCAGTAAAACCGGCAGCCCTAACGCCTATTTCAACGTATGGGCACCCAAAGACGATGAAGCCGTATTTAACGGTTCGGCACAAGGCGATAAATTTGACGGTATCGCTACCCAATCGGGCAAATATAAAGTGCAGGTCTATATGATGCGCGCCCAAGCCCGCCGTAACACTACTGCCCATTACGCCGTAAACGTCATCAAAAACTAAGGGGCTGACGTAGATTAGCCCTAAATTCCACACCAATCTCGCAGGATTTTAAGCTGTTGAGACGGTGTGCCGAAGTTAAATCGAAATTCGCATTCTTTCAAGAACAGCGGGAAAGATTTGCGATCGATTCCGTTGTATTTTCGCAAGAAACGTTTTGCCTGATTCCAAAAATTCTCAATGCCGTTAATGTGGTTCTGACGGTCGACAAATTCCTTGGAATGGTTGATGCGGTAATGGATAAAACCGCTCACGTCCAACTTATCATAGCTGCTCAGGCTATCCGTGTAAACAATGCTGTCCGGCATGATTTTCTTTTTGATGACAGGGAATAACGTTTCAGACTTGGCATTATCCACCACAACGGTATAGACCCGTCCGTTGCGTTTCAGAATGCCGAAGACAACCACTTTTCCTGCCGCACCTCGACCACGTCTGCCTTTACGCTGTCCGCCGAAATAGCTTTCGTCCAGCTCGACAGAGCCCTCGAAAACCTCATCGGCAGCCAAGGCCAAATGATGGATGATGACATACATATTTTGCGGTAGAATAGAGTTATTTATCCTGCGACTAGGTAGAAGGCGCGGAAAGTCCGGCAGAACTGGTCAGCCTGATTGAAAGCGGCGACTACGAAGCCCTGCTTGCCGAAGATTCGGACGAACATGGCCAAGGCCACGAACATCATTGCGGCTGCGGCTGTTCCCTCGGCTGAATCAGCCTGCCCATATTATCTACCGCCTCGATTTTCATATTAAAAGGAGACTTACCAGCATGATAAGCAAAGCAAAATTCAATACCGTTGTCGGCAGCATAGGAGCGGCAATAGGTATTT
The DNA here is from genome assembly GCF_051962915.1 of Neisseria sp. P0006.S009. Taxonomy (NCBI): domain Bacteria; kingdom Pseudomonadati; phylum Pseudomonadota; class Betaproteobacteria; order Neisseriales; family Neisseriaceae; genus Neisseria; species Neisseria sp. P0006.S009. The sequence continues at coordinate 206,158 of NZ_JBQCUV010000002.1, forward strand.
TCGTATTTGTCGCCTATATCCCCCAAATTATCGCCAATATGCAAGGGGCAAAGGCGCAGCCGTGGCAACCCCTGTTTGCAGCAGTATCCTGTCTGATTTGGGTTTTATACGGTTGGAGCAAAGAACCCCGGAAAGACTGGATTCTGATTATACCCAACGCAGTCGGCGTGATATTGGGATTTCTGACTTTTCTGACTTCGCTTTAAACAAGGGGCTAATCTACGTCAGCCCCAAAACTAAACGCCCTCATGATGTAAAGCTTTAAAAAACAGCAAAGGCCGTCTGAAAATTGAAATTTCAGACGGCCTTTTAAACGGTTTGAAAAGGACGTATCGAACACGTCTTTTTTTTCCTATTACAACAGGAACATGGTTGCTAATCCCAAGAAAATCAGGAAGCCGCCGGAGTCGGTAACCGCGGTAATCAGCACCGAGCTGCCCAATGCCGGGTCGCGTCCGGCTTTGTCCATCATGACGGGAATGAGGACGCCGACGGTCGCGGCCAGCAAAAGGTTCAAGGTCATCGCGGCCACCATGACCAAACCGATGCCGATGTTGCCGTAGAGCAGCCATGAAATCACGCCCATTACCGTGCCCCAAATAATGCCGTTGACGAGGGCGACGCCGACTTCTTTTTTCAGCAGGCGGCCTGCCTGCGTGCTGGTCATTTGTCCCATCGCCATGGCGCGGACAATCATGGTGATGGTTTGGTTGCCGGAGTTGCCGCCGATGCCGGCGACGATAGGCATCAGCGCGGCCAGTGCGACGATTTTCTCGATACTGCCTTCAAATGCGCCAATTACGCGGCTGGCGATAAAGGCGGTACACAGGTTGATGGCGAGCCACATCCAGCGGTTTTTCACCGAGTCCCAAATCGGGGCGAACAAGTCTTCTTCTTCTTGCAAACCGGCCATGTTAAACATGTCGGCTTCGGATTCTTCACGGATCACGTCCACCATTTCGTCAATGGTGATCCTGCCGATCAACTTTTTGTTTTCATCGACAACCGGCGCGGTCACCAAGTCATAACGCTCAAACGCCTGCGCCGCTTCTTCCACGTCGTCTTCCGGACGGAAGCGCACGACATCGGTGGCCATTACGTCCGCCACCATGTCTTCGGGGTCGGCGACCAAGAGTTTGCGGATGGGCAGCACGCCTTGCAACACGTCGTTTTCATCGACCACGAAAATCTTGTCGGTATGGTCGGGCAGGCTGTCGAAACGGCGCAAGTAGCGCAATACGACTTCACACGCCACATCGGCGCGGATGCTGACCAATTCAAAGTCCATAATCGCGCCGACTTGGTTGTCTTCGTAAGACATCGCCGCTTTGACCTGCTCGCGTTCTTCTTCATCACGCGTTTGCAGCGCTTCGTACACCACTTGGTGCGGCAGGTCGTCTGCCAGCTCTGCCAATTCGTCCGCGTCCAAATCATCGACGGCGGCCAACAGCTCGTCTTTGTCCATGGACTCGATCAGCGTTTCGCGTACAGCGTCGGATACTTCCAACAACACTTCGCCGTCGTCTTCCGGAGCGACCAAAAGCCAGACGATGTTACGCTCGCGCGGCGGCAGGGATTCCAAGACGGCGGCCACGTCGGCAGGGTGCAATTCGGCCAAGAGGACGGTCAGCTCGGTGAACTTGTCGCGCAGGCTTTCGTCTTCAATCGGCACGCCTGCTTCGATTTGTTCGAAGGACGGCTCGAGGATTTCGCATAAGGCGTGGATGCGGTCGATATCGTCAGAGATTCGATCGTCAGAAATGCGGTCTTCCACCGCTTCATTGTCGGGGGTATGGTCGAGATTCGGAGGGGTTTGTTCGATGCTCATAAATGCTCCGCCCGCCGGACGCGGGAAGGCATTTCGGCGGGATGATTATGGTTGTTGTGTGTCTGATGGGAAGTTCAAAGGCGAACTGGGAAGGTCCATAATTCGAGCCTGCTGAGAGGCGCAGAGTTGTAAACGGTGCATATTCTACTCTTTTTTAGGCCGTTTTACCATTTTTAACGGGAAAGGCCGTCTGAAACCGGGTGATAGCGACACCCTTTTTTTCAGACGGCCTGATGATTTGATTTTATTTGTTTCGCCTGCCGAACGCTTCCCTGACCACGGCCAACCAAGCCCTTAAGGCCGGCGTCGGGCGTTGGTGTTTCTTCCATGCCATGGTGAGCTGCCAACGGATTTCGGGTTCGACCAAAGGAATGGCGGCAAAGACATCGGGATTGATTTTTCGGGCATAGTATTCGGGTAACAGGGCAATGCCCATATTGTGCGCCACCATGTCGGCAACCAAATTCCATTGTCCGGTACGGCAGACAACATTGGGCGTAAAACCTTGATTGCGGCAGGCCGTCTGAATGGTTTCGTTGAGGGAAAAGCCTGCACCAAAAAGGATGAAGGGCTCGTGTTGCAGGCTTTTGAGCGTCAGCGCATCGTGTCTCGCCCGATTTTTCGGCATCAAGACCACCAGCGGATAGTCGCACAACGTGATGCTGTCGAAGTCTTCGTGAACCGGCGCGAGCAGCTGCCCGGCATCGAGTTCGTTGTTGCGCAGGGATTGCTCGATGGCGAGCGAACCTTGTTCCAAAAACGACAATTCTATGTCCGGCCATTTTTGGTGGAAATCAAACAGCGCATGACTGAGCAAATCGCTGCCGAACAAGGCCAAACCCAAACGCAGCGTCCCGCTTTTGACATGGCGGTAATCGTCAACGCGGGCCAGCAGCAAATCGCGTTCGTGTAAAAGGTTTAACGCATGGCGATAGACTTCTTCGCCGATTGCGGTCGGCTGCACCTGCCGCTTTTTGCGTCCGTTTTCTCTGCACAAAAGCGGCACGCCCAATTCTTCTTCCAAAGACTGGATGATTTTGCTGACCGTCGGCTGCGTCAAATTCAACGCGGAAGCCGTGGCCGAAAAACTTTGCAGGCGGATGAGTTCGGCAAAACAATGCAGGCTTTTGAAATCCATTATTCCTCTAAGGCATGATTATTCGTTTAATAATTCATATTATGCAGAAATTAGGTTTCTATAATCAAGCCTTTCATTCAACACACACCCATATCATGGATTCCCTCACCAGATTTTTTCAGACGGCCTTGCAGCTTGCCATCATCGGCGCAGTATGGGGCGTCTCCGACCTTATCGTCCGCTTCACGCATCTGCCTGTTTCTTCAGGCGTATTGGGCTTGTTCCTCATGCTCGCCCTTTTAGGGCTCGGCATCATCCGCCCGGGCATGGTTGATCGCGGCGCAAAATGGGCATTGGGCGAACTCGTCTTTTTCTTCATCCCCATCATGGTTTCCGTCTTGCAATATCAAGACCTGCTGATGTCCGAAGGTTGGCAGCTGATTTTGACCATCGCCGTCGGCACCGCGCTCGTGATGATCAGCACCGCCCTGACTCTCGATTTCTGCTACCGCTGGAAACGCCGCCTCTACAAAAAACTCCACTCCTAAAAATAGAGAATAAAAATGGACTACACTGCCCTCGCCTGCTTCATCTGGACTTGCTTTGCCTATGTCGTTGCCAAAAAAATCCACCGCAAAAAACCCTTAATGATTTTCTCCCCCGTCGTTACCGTCTCCGTCAGCACCATCCTCCTGCTGCTGGCATTCGGCGTCAATTACGACACCTACCACAAATATACCCAAGGCATCGTCTTCCTGCTCACTCCGGTTACCGTTGCCTTTGCCGTCCCCATTTATGAAAACCGCGAAGTCATCCGCCGCCAGCTGCCCATCCTCTCCATCGCCATTATGGTGGGCATGTTTGTCGGCGTAGTCAGCGCATTCCTCATGAGCCATATGTTCCACTTCAACAACGAAGTAACCAACAGCCTAATGGCGCGCTCCATCTCCACGCCGTTTGCCGTCGTCCTCGCCAGCGAAATCCACGGTTCAGCCTCGCTCGTTTCCCTGTTCACCATCATCACCGGCTTTGTCGGCATGATATTCGGCGACCTGTTTTTGGCCTTCACCCGCATCCGTTTCCACACCGCCAACGGCGTGGCATTCGGCAATGCCGCCCACGGCTTCGGCACATCGCGCGCCGGACAACGCCACGAAACCGAAGGCGTGATGGCCAGCCTGACCATGATTTTGGCCGGACTGTTTATGGTATTGTTTGGCCCGACCATGGTGCATTTGGTAATTTGGATGATGAGTTAGGCTTCGTCCTGATGACCATACACAAAAAGGCCGTCTGAAACATATATTGGTTTCAGACGGCCTTTTATATTATGGAACGATTACAGTTTGAAAATAGAAGCCTCTGCTAAATCATGAATGGTATCCAACGCAGATGAACCTGTACCATTGCTTGAATAGGTCGCATTGTCTGAGGAAAGACCGACAGAAGAATCAAGAGGATCAGCCTCACCAAACGCACGGCTCAAAAGTTCATCACCATCGAAAGCTTTGGATTCCAATATCGGCTTCGCGGCCGGCTGCGCAGGCTCGAAACCTTCCCACTCACGCGGATCAAGGCGGATGATATGGTCATCATCATAGCCGTCATTAGGCCCTTTGCCTTCTCCTGAAAAAGTGCCATCCCATTCGCGCGGATCGAGGCGGATGGTATGGTCATCATCATAGCTGTCATTAGGACCTTTGCCTTCTCCTGAAAAAGTACCGTCCCATTCGCGCGGATCGAGGCGGATAACAAAATCTTCAGAATCACCTTCTTTACTTGGTTGATGTACTTTAGCCATAAAATTCTCCTTAACAAATAAACGGATACTGTACCTAATGCCTCATAAAGGCATTGCGGACTTTATTCTAAAACAAAGAAAACAGCGGGCAAAGATTGAAGGGAACAACGGTTTATTAACACGATAATCGGATTTAAATCTTTTTAAAACAAATAGATATAATTTATACATCATACCTGGTCATCCATTATTAAAAATCTCGCCCATGCCGTCCACCAAGATGATTCCCCCTCTTCCGTCCCCTTGCCATGCGGCAAAAAGGCCGTCTGAAAAATGACTTTCAGACGGCCTTTTCATTTGCTCAAGCCTTATTCTTTAGGCAGGCGCAGGACGGAGACGATGAATCCGCCCCAAATGACAATCAGTGCGACAAGCATCATGACAATAGCTGAAGTGCTCATTATTCTTCTCCTTCACGTTCGTGTTCATGTTCGTCTTTGACGTTGAAGCCCTGACCGTGTTTCCACGGCAAGAACGACAGCAAGACTGACAATACGAGGATGGCGCCCACCATACCCCAACCGAAGATATTGAGGAAGCTGTCAGGATAGCCGCTGTAATTCTCTTTTAAGAGGCCGGCAGTATCCTGATAAAGCATATAGCCGAGCATAGCGACAGTAACCACCACGCTGGCGGTCCACACTTTGCCGACACGGATGGAAGACAGCGCGTTCAAGTGGTTGCGCAGTTCCGGCAGCTTGTTCAACAAGACAATCGCCAAAACGTAAACAAAACCGGAAGCCACAATGCCGTAAGTATTGATGAATTTGTCCAATACGTCCAACACAGGCAGGCCGGTGGTCGTACCGAACAGCAAGGTGGAAATAATCGCCATGGGAACGCCTGCAATCAGCGTTGCGCTGACACGGCCGATGTTCATTTTGTCTTGAATCGCGGCCACAATCACTTCAACGATGGAAATCATGGAAGTTACACCGGCAAACACCAGCGAGCCGAAGAACAATACACCAATCAACGCACCCATCGGCGCTTGGTTAATGATGGTCGGGAACGCAATAAACGCCAAACCGATACCGTTGGATGCCACTTCGCTGACTTCTTTGCCTGCCGCGTGCGCCATAAAGCCCAATGCTGCGAATACGCCGATACCGGCGAGCAACTCGAAGCTGCTGTTGGCAAAGCCGACAACCAAGCCTGTGCCGCCCAAGTCGGTTTTTTTCTTCAGGTAAGAAGAATAAGTAATCATGATGCCGAAGCAGATGGAGAGCGAGAAGAAGATCTGGCCATATGCGGCTACCCAGACTTTCGGATCCGCCAAGCGGCTCCAGTCAGGCGTAAACAAAGCGTCCAAACCTTTTGCCGCACCCGGCAGTGTCAGCGCAATGCCCACCATGATGACAAACATCACCACCAACAAAGGCATGAAGAATGTGGATGCACCGGCTACGCCTTTTTGCACGCCCAAAGCCATAATCGCCAGCGTAAACACCCACACGGCAATCAACGGACCGGCAACTTTGCCAACAAAATCCAAGCCCAAGTCTTTGGCATCGGCCATTTGCAGGAAGTCTTTGAAGAAGAATGCCTGCGGATCCGCACCCCATGCCGAAGTCAAAGAATAATAGGCATAGCTTGCCGCCCAGCCGACAATCACGGCGTAGTAGATACAGATGATGACGTTGGTCAGGAAGTTCCACCAACCCATCGGCTCAAACAAACGGCCGAGGCGGCGGAAAGCCAAAGGTGGCGAGCCGCGGTAACGGTGGCCGATGGCATAGTCGAGCAGCAACAGCGGAATACCCGCCGTCAACAGCGCAACCAAATAAGGGAGGACGAAAGCACCGCCGCCGTTGTCGAAGGCGATGTAAGGGAAACGCCAAATGTTGCCTAAGCCCACGGCCGAGCCGATGGCGGCAAACATAAAGGCACGGCGACTGCTAAACGTCGCGCGTTCGCTGGATTGAGAATTTGACACAATGAACCTCTTAAAAATCGAGTGTCGTCAAGGCCTCCCGGCCTTGCGCGTATATATTTAGAAATCAGGCCGGACAAACCGGCCGGTTAAAATAGATATTCGGACAAGGATAATATCCGGTATTTAAAGAATGCACCGCTTATGGCCATGCAAACATAATCTGACCTTATCGTAAAAAAATTTAACACTGTTGGCAAGTCAGTATTGCATTAAAATCGCAAGGAAAATCTTCATGCACTACGACTAAAATCTTCATACACTTCTTTATATACAAGCCAAACGCAACACCCAAGCCCCGTTTTTCCCTCCCCTTCCCACTGACAGCCGCCCTCGCCGCAAACCGCCTTTTCCTTATCCAGTAAGGAAAAGCGGCAACCCAACGCATTCAAATCCCCCGTCATCAAAATGTTTCAGACGGCCTGTTTTCCTTCCGTCCAATCCGGGCCGTCTGAAAATTTCACTGTTGCATGTTGTAATCAAGAAACCGTCCCAAAATTCCGTTTAATATAAACAAAAACAATCCGCCTTTTCCCGTTTCCTTCATTACCATGATTTAAAACGAACATAAAACACCAAAAAATGGAATTAATAAAAATAAAATTTCAAAAAATATTAAATAACATTAAATTTAAACCTGCATTTCTACTCTAATCATCTACAATCAAAAATAATCGAACCTAAATTTTTCAATAAAACATTAATTACACAACACTACATTTTTGCTATAATTGCCGCCATTCAATCCACAACCCAAACCCAAAAGAAGAGGAAAAGCCATGGGTATCAAAGTTGCCATCAACGGTTACGGCCGCATCGGCCGCCAAGTAGTGCGCGCTATTTTCGACTACAAACTGCAAGACCAACTCGACATCGTTGCCATCAATGCCAGCGGCAGCATCGAGACCAATGCTCACCTGACCAAATTCGACACTGTTCACGGCCGCTTCAACTCTGAAGTTTCCCACGATGAGAAACACCTCATCATCGACGGTAAAAAAATCCCTTACTTCTCTACCCGCAACCCAGCCGAATTGCCATGGGGCGAATTGGGCGTTGACCTAGTAATGGAATGTACCGGCGCGTTCACCAGCAAAGAGAAAGCCAAAATCCACTTGGAAAGCGGCGCGAAAAAAGTGCTGATTTCTGCTCCCGGAGGCGATGACGTTGATGCAACCATCGTTTACGGCGTAAACGACGACGTAATTACCAACGACATGACCGTTATCTCCAACGCGTCTTGTACCACCAACTGCCTGGCGCCTGTTGCCAAAGTGTTGAACGAAAACATCGGTATCGTAAACGGCGTGATGACCACCATCCACGCGCTGACCAACGACCAAACGGTAACCGACGTACGCCACAAAGACCTGCGCCGTGCGCGTAGCGGCGTGGAAAACATGATTCCGACCAAAACCGGCGCAGCAAAAGCCGTCGGTTTGGTATTGCCAGACCTGAAAGGCAAACTGGACGGCCTCGCCATCCGCGTACCGACCGTCAACGTTTCCTTGGTTGACCTGAGCTTCCAAGCAGGTCGCGACACTTCCGCCGAAGAAATCAACGCTCTGATGAAAGCCGCTTCCGAAGAAGGCCGTCTGAAAGGCGTATTGGCCTACAATACCCTGCCACTGGTTTCCATGGATTTCAACCACACTACCCAAGCCAGCACATTCGACTCTACGCTGACCAAAGTCACCGCAGGCAAAATGGTTAAAGTGTTCGCATGGTACGACAACGAGTGGGGCTTCAGCTGCCAAATGCTGAACACCGCTCGCCGTATGTTCGGTTTGGAAGTACGTCCGTTCTAATCGGCTTCCAACACAAAGGCCGTCTGAAACATCTTTTCAGACGGCCTTTTGTATTTCCTTTAAAATATCGCATTCCCATTTATTTTCAGACGGCCTCTTCATGTTTCCCAACGAATCCGCCCCCAACCTCCTGCAAGGCTTAAACCCCGAACAACTCTCCGCCGTAACCTGGCCGCCGCAATCCGCCCTCGTTTTGGCAGGCGCAGGCAGCGGCAAAACGCGCGTGCTGACCACGCGTATCGCCTGGCTGTTGCAAAGCGGACAAGCCAGCGTGCACAGCATTATGGCGGTAACGTTTACCAACAAAGCCGCCAAAGAAATGCAAACCCGTTTGGGCGCAATGATTCCAGTCAACGTCCGCGCCATGTGGCTCGGCACGTTCCACGGCCTCTGCCACCGCTTTTTACGCCTGCACCACCGCGATGCAGGCCTGCCCTCTTCCTTCCAAATCCTCGACAGCGGCGACCAGCTTTCCCTGATCAAACGCCTGCTCAAAAGCCTCAACATCGCCGAAGAAATCATCGCGCCGCGTTCGCTGCAAGGCTTTATCAACGCGCAAAAAGAATCAGGCTTGCGCGCTTCCGTCTTGAGCGCGCCCGATCCGCACACACGCCGCATGATTGAGTGCTACGCCGAATACGACAAAATCTGCCAATGCGAAGGCGTGGTCGATTTCGCCGAACTCATGCTCCGCAGCTACGAAATGCTGCAAAACAACGAAATCCTGCGCCAACACTACCAAAACCGCTTCAACCACATTCTGGTCGACGAGTTCCAAGACACCAACAAACTGCAATACGCATGGCTGAAACTGATTGCCGGCAATAACGCCGCCGTCTTTGCTGTCGGCGACGACGACCAAAGTATCTACCGTTTCCGCGGTGCAAACGTCGGCAACATGACCGCGCTGATGGAAGAATTCCACATCGACGCGCCCGTCAAACTCGAACAAAACTACCGCTCCGTCGGCAACATCCTCGCCGCCGCCAACGCCGTCATCGAAAACAACGACGAACGCCTCGGCAAAAACCTGCGCACCGACGCAGAAGCAGGCGACAAAATCCGCTACTACTCCGCCTTTACCGACCTCGAAGAAGCCCAATTCATCGTGGACGAAACCCAAGCCCTCGAACGCGAAGGCTGGGATTTGGACGAAATCGCCGTCCTCTACCGCAGCAACGCCCAATCGCGCGTCATCGAACAAAGCCTGTTCCGCAGCGGCATCCCCTACAAAATCTACGGCGGCCTGCGCTTTTACGAACGCCAAGAAATCAAACACGCGCTCGCCTACCTGCGCCTCGCCGTCAATCCCGACGACGACAACGCCCTCTTGCGCGTGATTAACTTCCCACCGCGCGGCATCGGCGCACGCACCATCGAAAACCTTCAGACGGCCTCAAACGAACAAGGCATCACCCTCTGGCAGGCAGCCTGCAATGCCGGCGCAAAAGCCACCAAAATCGCCGCCTTCGTCCGCCTGATTGAAGCACTGCGCAACCAAGTCGGACAAATGCCACTGTCCGAAATCATCGTCGGCATCCTCAAAGACAGCGGCCTGACCGAACACTACCAAACCCAAAAAGGCGACAACCAAGACCGCCTCGACAACCTCGACGAACTCGTCAACGCCGCCATCGAGTTCAAACCCGAAGACAGCAACTTTGAAACCCTGCCTGAAAACATTTCAGACGACCCCGCCTTCCCCATCCTCGCCTTCCTCAGCAACGCCGCCCTCGAATCCGGCGAAAACCAAGCAGGCGCAGGCGAAAAAGCCGTCCAACTCATGACCGTCCACGCCTCCAAAGGCTTGGAATTTAACGCCGTCTTCCTCACCGGCATGGAAGAAGGCCGCTTCCCCAGCGAAATGAGCCTTGCCGAACGTGGCGGCCTCGAAGAAGAACGCCGCCTCATGTACGTCGCCATCACCCGCGCCCGCAAACGCCTCTACATCACCATGGCGCAACAACGCATGCTGCACGGACAAACCCAATTCGGCATCGTCTCCCGCTTCGTCGAAGAAATCCCACCCGAAGTATTGCACTACCTGTCGGTCAAAAAACCCGCCTACGACAGCTACGGCAGCACGCGCCAAACCACCGTACAACGGGACAAAATCATCGATAACTTCAAACAGCCGCAAACCTACGCAGGCTTCCGCATCGGCCAAAATGTCCGCCACGCCAAATTCGGCACCGGAGTCATCATCGATGCCGTGGACAAAGGCGAATCCGCCCGACTGACCATCAACTTCGGCAAACAGGGCGTGAAAGAGTTGGACACCAAGTTTGCAAAACTGGAAGAGATGTAGAAGGGAGATGGCAGAGGCCGTCTGAAAACGGGAGGAGCAATTTTGCCGAAACCTCCGCCGTCATTCCCTCGCAGGCGGGAATCCAGAAGTAGAAATGTAGGTTGGATACTCGTATCCAACAAAAACATTGACGCGTCTATCGTTTCCGAAAAAAACGCTGTTGGAAAATGTCGGATTCGAGAATCCGACCTACGGCTGCTGCTTTTGGGGCGATGAAAAAGCAGCCTGCACTTTAAATTTCACTCGTTTCCCTGCTCATAAGATTTCAAACAATTGTGCCAACAGCACATCCTGCAGCACCACCCGCGTTTCGGCCTGCCGAAGCAGCCGTGCGAGTAGTGCATCGATTTCTACGCCCGAAACAGTTTGACGCAGGCTGGATAAAGCCTTCATGCGGTTTTTTTGTTCGAATGCATCTTCCATACCAGGTTTGACACAAAAATACCAAAACGGCTCGGTCCTCATGTGGTAGAGCGGCATGCCGAAATTTTCTTGGTGGTATGCGTTTGCCACCCACCGCTGCCATTGCTGTCTGAATATTGCCTGCCATTCTTCCAAAAGCGTATCCGAAAAATCAATTTTTTCTGTGTGCAGGCTGCCTGATTCATACAGCAGGCATAAACTGTATAGAAGGATGAATTTATGCGGGGCACGGTTGTTTGCTTGTGTAAAACTTGTATGCAGGCTGCGGAATTGTTCCGCATATTTTAATAATGCTGCCAAATCTTTCATACCGCTTCCTTCTGCAAACTTTGCAATACCTCCTCCGGTTGCCAATTCAATGCGCGGCAATAATCAATAAACTCAAAGATATCCAGCCGCCTGTCACCTGTTTCCACTTTTCCTACGAACGAATGCACCACATTCATCCGTTCCGCCAATGCACGCTGCGACAACCCCAAATCCAATCTTCTGCGGATAAGGAGTTGTCGCAAATAGGTGTGTTCGGCAGAGTGTACCGACAAACGAATATTTCTCATGCGCTCCGATTTTAGGTACAATCACGCATGCACCTGTTTTAGGTGCAAATAAGAAATATGTATAAAATGACCGTAATACCCATACACCCTGCCAACCCGTTCGACGCTATACGCCAAAACATCACTGAAGAATATTTGAGCGAAACGCAGCACTACCCTTGGATTGTTACCTTTTCAGGCGGCAAGGACAGCACCCTTGTCGCCCATTTGGTGTTTGACATGCTGCTTTCGCTGCCGCCGATGCTGCGGACGCGGCAGGTGTTCTTCATTTCCAACGACACGCTGGTGGAAAGCCCGCTGGTAGTGAAACACATGCGCCAATCTTTGGCAGAAATTCTGCGTGCCGCTGAAATTTTCAGGCTGCCCGTCAGCGGCGAAATCACCGTGCCGAAATTGCAGGACACCTTTTGGACGCTACTCATCGGCAAAGGCTACCCCACGCCCAACCGCTCAATGCGCTGGTGCACCGACCGCCTGAAAATCCAGCCTACTAGCGGCTACATCCTGCAAAAAGTAAACGAAAACGGCAAAGCCATCATCGTACTGGGCGTGCGCAAAGACGAATCTGCCACCCGCAAAGCAAGTATCGAAAGCCACCAAAACTTGGAAAACAGCAATCTGACCCCGCACAGTGATTTGAAAAACGCGTTGGTGTACCGACCGATTGTCGATTTGAGTACCGACGACGTGTGGGAATTCCTTGCTGCCAACGACCCGCCCTGGGGAGGCGCACACAGCGATTTAATCAAGCTCTACCGCGAAGCCGCTGGCGGCGAATGCCCGATTGTACTGTCGCAGGAAGAAGCCCCTGGCTGTGGCACCAACTCTAGCCGTTTCGGCTGTTGGACGTGTACGGTGGTCAATAAAGATAGAAGCCTGCAAGGATTTGTGGATGCGGGGAAAACCGAATTTGCACCGTTAATTGAATACCGCGACTGGCTGGTGGACATCCGCAACAAACCCGAATACCGCCAGGCCGAACGGCGCAACGGAAAACTTACGTTCAAAGGCGGCAAACACATCCCCGGCCCGTTCACCATAACGGCGCGGCAGGAAATGCTGGCGAAGCTGCTAAAAGTGCAGGCTGCTTTCGGCGAAGAACTGATTTCGCAGGACGAAATCGACCTAATCAAACAGATTTGGACGGAAGATATTTTGAAACAAGGAGACAGACGATGAACCCGGAAACCGAAGCACAAATTGCCGACCTACTGCTGTGGCGCGACCACGACGCGCGCCATTTGCTGGAAGTGGCCGCAAAAAAACACAATGTCAAAATGGAAGCGGCGGCGGAGCTTCTTGCTTGGGCGCGCCAGGTGCGGCGCAAGGGTGACAAATACGGCGGCATGAAGCAGAAGCTGGACAAAATCTTCGAACAACAGGATTTATGGGGGAAATAAGGTGTATATCAAGCGAATAAAACTGAAGAATTTCAAGTCCTACGCCGAAGCTGAATTTGAATTTCCCCCGCCTGAAAAAGGGCGAAACCTGATTTTGGTCGGGGCGGAAAACGGGCACGGCAAAACTACGCTGCTGGAAGCGATATATCTGTGCCTGTATGACAAAGACGCGATTGACAATTTCCAGCGTGCCGGTTTGGTCGACAGCAGATTCAAATACCGCGATTTCATCAGTCAGTCCTTATATAAGGAAGCCACTGCCGCCTTTGCGCGCTCTTATGAAATAGTGCTGGAAATGGATTTGATGGAAAGCTATGCCTTTGGCGAACGGGGTATCCGTATTGTTCGTAAATGGTATTTCGACCATTTGGGCCTCTATCAGGAAGAAAGCAACCAGCTGCTTTTGTATTACATAGGCAAAGACGGCCTGAAAAAACCTATAGACGGTGAAGAAATCCAAGAATATTTGGAAGATTACGGCCTGCCGTCAGAATATTCTGCTTTTTTCTTTTTTGATGGCGAACAATTGGTCAATATCGCCAAGCAGTTTGGTGCGGGCGGCTGGATGAGCGGCGCACTGAACAAACTTTTGGGCATCGACCTGCTTAAAGCCTTGCAGGCAGAGGTGAGAGAATACGGGCAGAAGCTATACAGCGAAAAGGCGGGTGGCAGGCAAAAAGAGCAGCTTTCTGAAGCCGAACGCCGTTTTCAGGCTGCCTCTGAAGAGTTGGCGCGTCATACCGAAACCCTGCAACAGTGGCAGCGGCAGAAGCAGGAAACCGAAGCTCGGCAGGACGACTTGCAGATGCGGTTGCGGGGCGCGGGCAGCACTCAGCATTCCAAAGAGCTGATTGCCCAAATCGAACAATGTGAAGCCGAAACCGCCCAACTGAACCAAAACATTCAGGCAGCCTTGTTAGCCTTGCCGCTTGCCCTACTGCCTGAAAGCGATATCACCGCCCTGAAAACGCAGCTTCACGGTGATTACCGCCGCCTGCTGCACGAGCAGGGCAAAGAGCAGAACGCGCACCGGTTGGAAGAATTCTGGCAAGCGTTTTCCAACAATCCCAACACGCTGGAACTACTGACGCCGAAAATCCTGAAAGACGAACTGCTCAAACGTGCTCTGAACGAATCATGGAACGTTCTGTTCGATAAACTGCCGCCAGATGCATCTGACCCCATGCAGCACAATTACTTGGACGATTCATGCTTTCAGGCTGCCTTCGAAAACATCGCCCGCATCACATCGCCTGACAACGACCTCGGCAGCCTAAACAAAGAGAAAAATCGCCAGGAAACCACACTGGCCGAACTGAAACGCTGCTACGAACAGCAGAAAGACAGGCTTGTCGATTCCGACCGCCTGCGCGAAGAATTGGAGCGTGTTCAGAAAGAGCTGGCCGAAGCCAACCAAAAACTCGGCGGCGTGCAAAACAGCATCGAGCGCAGCCAAACCGAAGTCAACCGCCTGAAAACCGAATGGGAAACCCTGCAACAGGCACTGATAGACAGCCTGCCCAAACAGCAAAAGGCCGAGCGTGCCGAGGCCGTGTGCCGCCTGATAGACGACTTGGCCGTGCAACTACGCCGCAGTAAACTGGATGCATTCCGCAAAACCGTAAACAGCCTGCACAAGAAAATCGCCCATGACAAACAAATCGACGACATCGAAATCGACGAAAATGGCAACCTGTCGCTGTACAGTCAAAACGGCATGGCTATCGACTTCCAGCCGCTTTCCCACGGTGAAAAGAAAATACTGGTTCTGACCCTGATTGTCGCATTGGCTGAAATTACCGATTACCAAGTTCCCTTCGTGGTCGATACCCCGCTCACATCTTTGGACACGCGCCATTGCGACAACCTAGTGCAATACTGGATGAATTTAAACCGCCAAGTGATTATTCTGGTGCAGAGTGCCGAAATCGATTCCGAAACCTATCAAAAGCTCAACGCACAAGGATGCATCGGCAAGAGCTACCTTATCCGTTCTCAAATCCTGCAAGGCGGTGGAAAATGCGCCACCGTTACTCCGCACGCCTATTTTGAATAAAGGGAAACGCTATGTACGAATTGGACGACGACAAAATCTGCAATGACAAATACTGGGTAACGCTGACTGAAAACACCCACATCAAATCCAGCGGTGAAGCGGCCAAAATCCTAAAACGGCTCGAAAGCGACGGCGTGCTGCCTAAAATGCAGAACCATGAATGGGCGCGGCTGTGCATCGCCTTCTGCTTTGCCAAAACCAAAAATATAAATATCAAAGATTGGGAAAAGAAACCCGGCATGGACGGTGGTTTGGAAATCGCATCGTTCAACACTTGCTTTAATCAAAACGGCAAAAAAGGCGAAGAAAAATTTTGGCTAGCCTACATCAGCCAGCGCATGTTTGATGAAGTGCCGGAACAGAAATTCACCAAAAAAGACCTGTTTACCTACATCCAACTGGCATGGCACAACGGCGCGAAACTGCTGGAGGAACGTTACCGGAAAGCCTTGGACTACTGTGACGGCAGCATCGTGGAAGCCAAAAAAATATTCTTTGACGAACTGGCCGGCTTGGCGGCGCAACACAGAGACGGTGGTTCGGACGGTGCTACACAGGCCGTTTCAGGCAGCCTGCACCCGGCCGCTTCCGCTATGGAAGAACAAACCTGCATCAAACTCAAAACCGCACTGGACAAAACAGTCGGCAAGGGCGGCACGATACAACCAGAATACGGCGGCGTACGCTACGACTGCCTGCGCGTGCAGTTCGACCGCTATGTGGATTTGGAAAAATACCACAGCCAGATTTGCTCCGAATTAGGCATCGGCGATGACGAAATGCGCTGCGGACGCATACGCGGCGAAGCCAATACATGGCACATCAATATCCTGCGCCCGCAAGACACTTGGCGGCAATACGGGCAAAGTGAGTTTCAGACGGCCTTACAGCAATACCGCGCATCGGCACAGCAATTCAGATTGCCAGTGTGTATCGGTTTGGACGAACGCGGCGAACCCGTGTTTCAAGATTTTGCCACCGCGCCGCATGTGATGGTAGGCGGGGAAACGGGGGCTGGGAAATCGGTACTGGTGCGCTCAATGCTGGCTTCCCTGTTCGAACTCGCTCCTCAGAATGAAACGGAAATCGTCGTGTGTTATTGCAAAGTTTCTGCGGATTTCGCCGCCTTCAAAGACCGTCCGAATTTATGGCAGGGGCGCATAGTCAGCGATGCGGAAGAAGCTGCTGAAATATTGTCGTCTTTTGCTGACGAGATGGATAAACGATACCGCCTGATGGACGAATACGCTGCAAAGGATATTGCAGAAGTCCCACAGCACGCCCGTCCAAAATATGTTGTTATCGTGATTGACGAACTGGCCGACCTTATCGATGTCAGCAGTGACGCAGAAGGGCATTTGGTACGGCTGGCACAAAAAGCGCGCTCCGCAGGAATGTATCTGTTATTGGCAACGCAACGCCCCGATGCGAAAACACTCAGCGGCCGCCTACGTGACAACCTGCCGACCAAAGTTGCGTTGAAAACAGGCAAACGCCAGTCTTCCGAGATTATCTTGGGCGAGCGCGGTGCTGAAAACCTGACGGCCAAAGGCGATCATTTGGTCAAATGGAACAATGAAGCAGCACGTTTTCTGCACGGGTATAATGTATAATTTGTTCAACCATCCTTTGCAAAGGTCTCAGGCCGTCTGAAACTTAAATGGGGTTTCAGACGGCCTTTTCCTTTGGGGATTAGTGATTAGGCTTTAGGTTCACCATCATTCTCTGCTTTGGGCGGAACGGGGGCAAACCAGCCGACCAGAAGCAGCAGCAGGCCGACGATGATGAAGGAGGCAATGCGCTCGATACCGCCGCTGTTGGAAAGCTCGATCAGGAAGAGTTTGACGACCACGATGCCCATCAGCGTCGCGCCTGTCATCCAGTAGGAACGCTGTGTGCGGCGGTTGCCGAGTACCATCAAGATGATGGCGGTTACTGCCCAAACGACGGAGAGGCTGGCTTGCAGGCCGAAGGATTGCAGCATGATGTCGAGACGCCAAGTGATGCCATCGTAGAAATGCCATACGCGCATCACGCCTGCGCTGATCAGCATAAATGCCAAGGCGGCGACTGCGGTTGCCGTGGTACGGCGAAGCTCGGGCGGTAAGGCTTCAGGCAGGGATTTCAGGGCAAACCAAAGCATACCGGCGCAGGCGAGTTCCAATGGGTTAAGCACGGGAATATACGGCAACGGCGAAGGTTGGAACGGCGTGGAGAAGTTGGTCCACAGCATCCAACAGGCAGCGGCAAGGGCGCACAACGGCATAGCAAAATGCTGATAAATGGCTTGATGCCGTCTGAAAAATTCGCGGTGGCGTTGCGTATGGAAAACAATCCACATCGCCAAAGGCACGACAAGCCACGAAAGCTGCGCCCAAACGCCGTAAAAACGCTCGCCGACATACAGCGCCGTCCAAAGCGTCCACAGCACGCCGAGTATCGTGATATTGAGTTTATGCAACCAAGCCAGATCATGGCGCGGATAGTTGTTCAGAATGATGAAGTTCAATACGGTAGCGGCCACAAGCGGCAAGGCTGCGGCGGCTGTCACCGCATGCTCGGTATGGTAGGAGAGGAAATGCAGGCCAAACAATGGCAAGAATGCCAAATTGGTTTGCAGAAGCTCTTCCCATTTCAAACGTTTGGCAAACAGCAGCAGGCCGGCAAATATCGGCCACAACCACAACTGGGTAAACAGGGTTTCCTCGCCTGTCCATTGCATATAGAGGGCATAGCTGCCTGTTGCCAACGCAGTAAGCAGGATGATCCAGCCTGTAACCTGCGCAAAGTAAACCTCGTTTCCTTCCGGCTTTTCGGTTGCAACCGACACGCGTGGATATTGCAGCGCGTAGGCAGCCGCAAACAGCAAAGGCGTAGCGGCAATAAGGTACAGATGGCTCAGGAAACCTTGGGATTCATAAATAATACCGGCTTGCAGCAACAGGGCGAACAATACATTGCCCAAGGTAAATGTGATAAACACATTCGGCTCGTGTTTGCGCCGACAGAATGCCCACGCCGCCGCCAAAGCGGAAAGAGCGACAATGCTGCCGCGCTCGGCCAAGAAGAGCAAAGGCAAAATAGAGATGTACAGCAAGGCGGCAGACAACACGGCCGTCTGAACGGATTTTTCCCATTGCGCCGAACCTTCGCGACGCGAGAAATACCACAGCAAATAAATCGCCGCTCCGCCAAGCAACACCACAACCGTTGTAAACCACTGCCCTTCCAGAACGGTATCCGTGCCGAAGCCCTGATAATTGCCCAACTGAATCAGCGCCGCCAAGAGATAAACCATCAGCGCACCCAAACGGATATGCGGACGCTGTTGGCGCAGACCGAAGAAATAAACCAGCGCGGATTCGGCACTCCACAAAATAACTGTATTGCTTGGTTCAAAATAAAGCGGAACGGCAATCGTGAGGAACAACACCGCCAACGCAAAAAATGCCTGACGCAAAATATACAGCCCCTGCTGACGTTTCAGCAGCAGCGCGGCCAGTCCGTAAACAGCGGCAAAACCCAATGCGGAAAGCGCATCCGCAGACGGCCAATACTCCACCATGCGGTATTGCAGGCCGAACGCCGCCGCCATCGTGCCAAACAATAAAGTATGGTCGAGGACATGCACGCGCAGGCCGTGTGTATAAATACTCTTGCCGATTTCTTCCAAAGTCGCATTGTCGGCAATCGGCGTAACGCCGTCTTCGCTGTTTTCCGTCAGCTTACGGCGTGCGAACAGATACGCGATAAAGGTATAGAGCAGCCAGTGGTAAATCAAGAAAGGCTCGGTAGTGGCGAAATGTTGCGGCGTATAACTTCGCATGCCCCACAGCGCGGCAATGGCAAAAGTAGCAACAAAACCCGTCAGGTTCAGCTGACGCCATGCCTTAAACCAAGCAATCGCGGCCACACCGCCGTTGAGCAGGGCAAGATAAGAAAACAGCACCAAATAATTGCCGCTGCCGTCTGAAGTCAGCAAAGGCGCGGCCATACCGCCGATTAAAGCAACCTGCGCCATAATCTGCGCATTCTGCCTTACCGCCAGCCACGCCATCAGCACAACCATCGCCACCATCAGCCCGAACACGACCGACACAGGCAGCAGCGGATGCAGTTTCAACGCCGCCAACGCCGTCAAATACATCACCGCCACGCCGAAACCCTGCAACACCAAGCCATATTCACGCTTACGGCTTTGCAGCTTCCAGCCGCCGACCACCGCCGCCAAACCCGCGCCAGCCACAGTCAGATAACGCAACTCCACCGGCACATGAACCCGCTCGGAAGCATAGCGCAGTAAAAACGCCAAGCCGAGGAACAGCACCACAATACCGGTTTTTAACAGCGGATTGCCGCGCAAGAACCAAGCGACAATCGGATTGTCGGAAAACTTATACTCTCCGCCTTCCACCTTATCTTTATGGATAACGAATTGACGCGATGGCGCCTCTTCGCTTTCAGACGGCATCGAAGCAACAACAGCCTCTTCCTTAAGCAGCTCTTCTTGTTTAGCAGCAACCGGAGCAACCGCCTCGACAACTTCTTCCACAACAGGCTCAGATGAAGCAGAAGCTTTGGTAGGTACAAGATCAATAGGTATAGAAAAAGAAGGGGCAAACACCTCTTCAATTTTCTGCTTAACAGGCGCAGCTTCCGCCTCAGGCTCAACCCGAACATGAAGCGGCTCAGAGGCCGTCTGAACATCGGCAACAGGCCGAACCTCAAGCCCCTGCCCTACCTTCGCCTCATCACGGACAACCTCATGCTCCAACACCGACAAACGCTGTTTTAGCAGCTCGATTTCCTGCTCCAGCTTTTGCATCCTGTCGCCTGCCGTAGCAGATTCAGCCAAACGCTCTTCTTGGCGTTGTTTCGCAATCGACCAAGCAACCAGCCAAAACAACGACCCAATAATGACGCCGGTGAACATCTCATCAACAAAATAGCCGATAATAATAGGAATAAGCAGGCCGAAAAACTGCATAAAACACCTGTTTGATAACAATAAGAATATGCCGATTGTAACACCGGCAACATTATTCATGAAAAAAAGAGACAAAAGGCCGAGAATAAAAGCATACGGCGAATAGAATATAGAAAATCAGCATAGAAAAAGGCCGTCTGAAAATGTTTAGGGATTTTCAGACGGCCTTGGATTGATTAATCCTTCTTAATCGGCGGATTGGCATTGATCGGCAACGATGAGCGGGACACTTTAACATTTGGATAATGCTTGCGCATTAAGTGCTGAAACACTTCAGCCTTGCGATGATTTCCACTCTTTTCGTAATTCGTCCCCAAAATTACTTCATCAACAATATCGCGTATATCAGCGTAAGGCAGATAGACAGATTTTGTATCCTGACAATATTCAATTTCTTTAGAACCAATTTGTTCAATTTTCAGCAGGCGAAACTCTTCCTCGTCGCGGAAAGCAAAATCTTTAAACAGATAGCGGATATATTCCAAAGCTTTTTTGTCTTCATCATCAATTTTAGCTTTACCCTTGAAACTTTTAATTAACTGCCTCAATGCTTCTTCAAGCTTTCCCATACGAAGTTGATGCCAACTTGGATTTTCCCCTACAGGCTTTAATCGAATGCCAAATTTTAGGTTGTTTTTATTCAATAACCAAATTTTGCATTTTTCTTCAGCAATATATTCATCTGGATAAGCAATATAAGCCACCTGATAAAGCGGCAAGTTAGCATCTACTAAGTCTGACACTCCTGCTGATATTTCAGTGGATTCATTCGATGTGTCTGTAAGACTTCGAAATGAAGCTGAAATGTCTGGATCTTTCAACCAACGCCTTCTTTTATTAAATACGAGACAACAGCCCGATGCCTCCACACCATTTTCTTTACCATACAGACGGAACTGGTTCAAATCGTTGACACGACTGGAAAAGCAGGTAAAGAAAGCATTATAAACAGGGCAATCAACCTTATTATCCAATTCTAAATCCTGAAGATTCAGCAACTCTAACAGCCCTTCTCCTTCAGTAGGGTCGTTCATATAAGTGGAGCTACCCATCCTCATCGGACTAGTCTCTTTATCACTACCGATACTAAATAATTTTTCACATACAACAGACGAAGTGTAATGTGCAATGGGAATTGCTCCCAATTCTCTAGGCGTAATATTTAAAACTGCTAGAATAGCCGATATAACTCTAGTTAAGCTTCTTTTCACATCGGTTTTAGATAAATCTTCCTGTATTTTCCTCACTTTCCAGTCAAAATATCTTTGCCATTTTCTTTGCTGAAAAGAAATTCTCTCTTTATTATCTAAACCCTTGCCTTCGGCTTTCTTCGCTTGTTCAAAATAGCAACGACCTAGCCAAGATTGGGCATTGTTCTGTTTCTGGATACCGTTTTCACCCTCCAACTGTTTGGCAAGGCGCAACCGCT
>NZ_JBQCUV010000002.1:227865-228513 GCF_051962915.1 Neisseria sp. P0006.S009
GCTTCTGGTGTTTAATGGCACTCTCAAACAACCGTTCAGAATTCTCGCCTTTGGCTTTTTTCGCCTGTTCATAATAGTAACTGCCTAGCCAAGATTGGGCATTAATCTGTTTCTGGATACCGTTTTCACCCTCCAACTGTTTGGCAAGGCGCAACCGCTGCTTCTGGTGTTTAATGGCACTCTCAAACAACCGTTCAGAATTCTCGCCTTTGGCTTTTTTCGCCTGTTCATAATAGCAACTGCCTAGCCAAGATTGGGCATTAATCTGTTTCTGGATACCGTTTTCACCCTCCAACTGTTTAGCAAGACGCAACCTCTGCTTCTGGTGTTTAATGACACTCTCAAACAACCGTCCAGAATTCTCGCCTTTGGCTTTTTTCGCCTGTTCATAATAGCAACTGCCTAGCCAAGATTGGGCATTAATCTGTTTCTGGATACCGTTTTCATCCTCCAACTGTTTGGCAAATCTCAATTGCTGTTGGAAATGCTTAACTGCTAACCCAAACAAATGTTCAGAATCCCCGCCTTCGGCTTGCTTCGCCTGTTCAAAATAGCAGCGGCCTAGCCAATGTTGGGCATTGTTCTGTTCCTGAATACCGTTTTCACCCTCCAACTGTTCGGCAAGTCTCAATTGCTGTTGGAAATGCT
>NZ_JBQCUV010000002.1:228613-228696 GCF_051962915.1 Neisseria sp. P0006.S009
TTGGGCATTGTTCTGTTCCTGAATACCGTTTTCACCCTCCAACTGTTCGGCAAGTCTCAATTGCTGTTGGAAATGCTTAACTG
>NZ_JBQCUV010000002.1:228796-229111 GCF_051962915.1 Neisseria sp. P0006.S009
CCAACCCAAACAAATGTTCAGAATCCTCGCCTTCGGCTTGCATCGCCTGTTCAAAATAACAGCGGCCTAGCCAATATTGGGCATTGTTCTGTTCCTGAATACCGTTTTCACCCTCCAACTGTTTGGCAAGTCTCAATTGCTGTTGGAAATGCTTAACTGCCAACCCAAACAAATGTTCAGAATCCTCGCCTTCGGCTTGCATCGCCTGTTCAAAATAACAGCGGCCTAGCCAATATCGGGCATTGTTCTGTTCCTGAATACCGTTTTCACCCTCCAACTGTTTGGCAAGACGCAAGCGCTCCTGGAAATGCTCTT